>NZ_CP065053.1:619367-1238734 GCF_015689335.1 Massilia antarctica
ATGCTGCCGATGCGTGGATCGCCGCTGACCGGTGGGATGGCGTCGGCAATCGGCGCGCCGGGAACATAGCAGTTCTTCACCAGGCCCGGGGCCGGGTTGGCCATGGCGGCCACGGTGCAATCGACGCCATCGGTCTTGGTATAGGTGTAAAACTTGCCCGCCGCGCCGAACAGCACGGCATTGGTGCCGCTGAAATTGCAGCGGCCGCCTTCGGTGGCGCACAAGGTCCACGTGACGGGAGCCTTGTCGCAATGCTTGGCGATGCCCGGCGTCGGATCGCCGAACACATTGCTGTTGCAAGCCAGGCCGCCGGTGCCCGTCTTGGTCATGAAGCTGGTACCGGAACCGAAGCGCACGGTGCGCGTGTCGGCGAAAGCGCACTGGCCGCCCTCGACGCCGCACGCTTCCCAGGTGCTGGTGATTTCGCAATGCTTGGCCACGCCAGGCGCTGGATCGCCGAAGGTGGCGTTGTTGCAAGCGGCGTTCCAGCCAAGCGATTTGCTGACGAAGCGATCGCCCGCGCCGTAGCGTACGGTCTGGTAGCCGGTGAACACGCAATGGCTATTTTCGTTAGCGCAAAACGTCCATTGCGTGGTCGATGCGGCGGCGGCCACGCCCATGGTGGTGGCGTTGGCCATCGGGGCGGCGATGCCAGTGGTGCCGGCCTCGGCGGCACTGCCGGCGTTGGCGCCGCCGCCGGTGATGACGCCGACCTGGGCGCCATTGACGTCGGCCGGACTAGCGGCAGGTGGCGGAGCATCCGCGCTGGCTGCGCGCGGGGCGCCCGATGCGCCGGTGTTATCGCCGCAGGCGGTCAACACCCCGCTGCTTAAGGCAATGACTGCCAGGTATTTCAACAAACGTCTCATTTCAACTCCGGTTCTGCGTTTCAGGGATTTATCTTTATGCAATTACGGTAGCCATTATCCTGACCGCCCCGCCAAAGTAAACTTTTGTTAAGACTATTAGTCAAAATTCCATGGGATATTCGCAACAAAACCACGCGCGATGCCGCGCCAGGGCATGCGAGGCGGCTGAGCACCACGAATATTTTCCATTGTGCAATTATTTGCAGCGCAGGCCAGGCCGGTGCCGGGGCAGCGGACGCCTGTACGGACGCCCGTACGGGACGCCTATTCTTCCAGCGCGCAACGCACCGGACGCGCGCCGAGCAGCTCGACCAGCACGCGCGGGGCGATGCCGACCAGATAGCCGCGCCGGCCACCGTTGATATAAATCGTTTCCAGCGCCAGGATGCTCTCTTCCACATACACCGGCAGCGTCTTGCGCGTGCCGAACGGCGAGGTGCCGCCGATCTGGAACCCGGAATGGCGCTGCGCCACCTCGGGCTTGCACGGCTCGACCGACTTGCAGGCAATCGCGCGCGCCAGGTTCTTGGTCGACACCTTGCAGTCACCATGCATCAGCACGATCAGCGGCTTGGCCGCTTCATCCTGCATCACCAAGGTCTTGACGACGTGGTGCTCGGGCACGCCCAGCGCGCGCGCCGACACCGAGGTGCCCCCATGCTCTTCGTAGGGATAAGGATGTTCGCTGAAAGCGATACCGTGCTTGCGCAGGAACTGCGTCGCCGGTGTTTCGGAAATGTGCTCTTTTTTGGCCATGCGTGATACGCTAAACGTTCAATGAGGAGTTTCTTATTATGCAGCAAGAAATTCGCTTTGCCACCTTCAATGTGTACAACCTCGCCCCACCCGGGGTCAAGCTGTACGACAATCTCTTGCCGTCAACGCCGGAAGAATACGAGGCTAAGCTGAACTGGACGGCGCGCCAGATCGATTTGCTGGACGCCGACGTAATCGGTTTCCAGGAGATTTTTTCCCAGGCCGCCCTGCGCGAGGCGCTCGCGCGCACCCGCCGCTACCGCGATGCCATCCACGTCGGCTTCGACCCCGATCCTCGTGCCGAACGCCTCACGCCCAGCGTGGCGCTGGTCTCGCGCCTGCCGCTGGCCGCGCCCGGCGTGGCCCACCTGCAGTTTCCCGAGGGGGTGGCGCTGCCGCCCGGCAGCCGCGAGGCGGACCGCTTTTCGCGCGCCGTGATCCATGCGCCGGTGATCGTTTCGCCCGACTGCACGGTCGACGTGGTGGTGGTGCATCTTAAGTCCAAGCGCCCCGACTACCGCAACGGCGACAGCAGCGAAGACCCGCAACTGTACGCGCTGGCCTGCCTGCGCTCGCTGATCCGGCGCGGCACCGAGGCGGTGGCCCTGCGTGTATTCCTGAGCAAGCTGGCCAGGGAACACCAGCGTGCGCGCGTGGTGCTGGGCGACTTCAACGATGTGGCCGATGCCGTGACCACCATGATCGTGCTGGGCAACGGCAATACCCTGGGCGAGCGCATGTTCGACGCCTACCAGCTGCAACAGCGGCAAGACCATTTGCGCCACGTGGGCTTTTCCATCGTGCACGACAACCAGTACACGACCATCGACCACATCCTGGTGTCGGAACAATTCAATGCGGCCCTGCCCGATTCGCTCGGCGAAGTGGTCGACGTGGTCTACCTGAACGACCACGTGGTGCTGGAGTTGCCCGAGGCGTCAGACCATGGCCAGGTGCTGGCGCGCATCCGCCTCTTCGATGGCCCGGGCGGGCTCAGCGAGGCCGGGGTTTGAAGTCCAGGTCGCTCGACGCCATGCTGGCGTAATACCCCTGGTAATCGTCGCAGCCGTGCTGCTGTAAAAACAGCAGCTGCTCGGCCGTCTCGACACCTTCGGCGATCACGCGCAGCTTGAGGCTGCGCGCAACAGCAATGATGGCCGGAATCAAATTGGCCGGTGCGTTCGTGACCGCGTCGGACTGCGGGATGTCTTCCACGAACGAGCGGTCGATTTTTAGCTTGGTCAGCGGATAGCGGCGCAGGAAGCTCAGGCTCGAATAGCCGGTGCCGAAGTCGTCGATGGTCAGCTGCACCCCGCGCGCGCGCAGGGTGGCGATGGTGGCCATGGTGGCCTCGTCGCCGCGCATGATGACGCTTTCGGTGATCTGGAGGTCGAGCAATTCGGGCGCCAGCCCGGACAGCCGCAAGGCTTCCTCGACGCTGTGCACCAGGTCGCCGTCGATGAACTGCGCGCCCGACAGATTGACCGCCACCACCACCGGACAGCCCTCGTCGCGCCACGCGCGCGCGCGCGCGCAGGCTTGTTGTAGCACCCAGTCGCCGATCTGCACCATCAGCCCGCACTCCTCGGCCACGCCAATGAACTGGTGCGGCAGGAGCAGGCCGCGCTGCGGATGGCGCCAGCGCAGCAGCGCCTCGACCGCGATGGTCCGGCCGCTGGCGATGTTAATTTCGGGCAGGTATTCGAGCACGAACTCCTGGTTCGCCAAGGCATGCCGCAATTCGTTCTCGATCTGCACCCGTTCGATGACATGGGCATTCATGTCGGCATTGAAGAAGCTGAAGGCGTTGCGCCCGTTCTGCTTGGCGTGGTACATGGCCACGTCGGCGTTTTTCAGCAGGGTATCGACGTCGAGGCCGTCGTCCGGGCCGATGGCGATCCCGATCGATACCGACAGGCTGATCGTGTGACTATCGCTGCGCACCGGCTGCGCCACCGCGTGCATGACGCTGGTGGCCACGTGGGCGGCCTGGTCGACCCCGCCGATATCGGCCAGGATCACCACGAACTCATCGCCGCCCTGGCGGCTGACGGTATCGACCCCGCGCACGCAGCCGGAGAGGCGGATGGCCACTTCCTTGAGCACGGCGTCGCCCACGTGGTGGCCGAAGCTGTCGTTGATGCCCTTGAAGCGGTCCAGGTCGAGGAACAGGACACCGACCTTGGTGTGCTGGCGCCGCGCCGATACCAGCGCCTGCCGCAGGCGGTCGAGGAACAGCATGCGGTTCGGCAGGTCGGTCAGGAAGTCGTGCTCGGCCAGGTAGCGGGTCTGTTCCTCGGCGCGCTTGCGCGCGGTGATGTCGGTCATGATCGCCATGTAGTTCGAGACTTGCTCGGCGCTGTCGCGAATGGCCGTGACCGCCACCCACACGGGAAACTCCTCGTCGCCGCGCTGCACGCAGCACACTTCGCCTTCCCAATGGTCGTGCACCGCCACGTAATCCCAGATCTGCTGGTAGAACGTGGGTTCGTGCATGCCCGAGCGCAAGCCCGGCACTTCGCCGCCCATGACATCGACCACGGTCACCCCGGTCAGATCGGTAAACGCCTGGTTGACGGCAATGACCAGGTAGTGGCGGTCGGTGATGACGATGGCGTCGCGCGAATGTTCGAACACGCGCGCGGCCATGGCCAGCGCGTGCTCGGCCGCCTTGCGCGGGGAAATGTCGCGCAGGACCGCGTAGGACAGGAATTCGTGGTCCAGGGTCACCGAGGTGAGCAGCACCTCGCTCCAGATATGGGTGCGGTCGGCCAAGCAGAATTCCCACTCGTAGCGGTGGTTGCCGTCGATGAAGGCGCGCGCCTTCACGGCGGCGTCCGCCACGATCGAGGTTTCGCCGGTGGCTTGCACCTCGGGCGAAAAATCGAGCAGGGTCTTGCCCACGAGTTCTTGCTTGTCCGCGCAGCGGAACAGCGCCACGGCGGCCGGGTTGAGGTCGACGATGTCGTTGCCCTTGATCAGCACGATGGCGTCGGTCGAGCGCTCGAACAGTTGGCGGAAGTTGGTGCCCGCCTCGATCAGTGCGGCCTCGTCGACCCTGCGCTTGCTGACGTCCACTTCCATGCAAAATAATTGCTGCGTCACGCCGTCGCGCAATACCGGGAAATAGGTCGAGTACAACCAGCGTTCGGCGCCATCCTGGCGCCGGATGCGCCAGTCGCGCGGGGGCGCCGTGCGGCCGGTCTTCCACACCGTTTCGAGTGTATTGCGGAAGTCGTCCTCGCGGTCGAGGTGCGAGACCAGGCTGGTCAGGGGACGCCCGACCGCGTCGGCCGAGAAGAGGCCGAATACCTCGGCACAGGTATGGTTCCAGTAACGCACGATGCCGTTGCGGTCGGTGCTGTGCACAGCCACCGTCGGCGCCAGTTCGAGGGCAGCGACGAAGCGGTACAGAACGTCGAGCGCCTCGCGCCCCGGTCCTTCCGGCTCGACGCTGCCGGTATCGGCAGGTTTGTCAGCACTCACGATGGTCCCTTTCATCTCGTTGTGACACAGGCCGCCGGCAAGCCGGCCATATTTTCTTAGACCTATTCTGACCACGCGGGTTCGGTTCCGTTTGCGCGCACGCAAAGCGGGGGCCGGGAGAATTATTTCCAATCGGAAAAATTTGCGCTTTGTCGGGTTTTTTTGCAGTTCGTCGTGCCGGAACGGCGGTCTGTCGCATTCGAGGTGCGGCCGGGCCGCCGGTTTTCTATAGTGGCAACATGCGCCCGTGACGCCATCCTGCCCCCAGGACGGCGCACCGGCGCTCCGGATTGACCCCAGCCACCCGCCCGACCAGAAGAAGACCAAGCCACCATGAAACTCGAGACCTTGCCCAGCGCGCCGGCCCAGCCCACCCTCCGCAAGCCACGCTGGCGCGCCCCCGCGCTCGGCGTGCTGATCGTCGCGCTCGGCGGCGGCGCCTGGTTCGCCCTGCAGGCGCGCCAGCCGGCCGCCGCGTCCGCCCCCACGGCCCAGGGCCCGGATGCCAAAAAGGCGCCGCCCGTCTATGAACTGGCGCGCGCCGACGTGGCCGCGATCGCCGCCGGCGAGCTGAGCATCAATATGCCGCTGTCCGGTTCGCTGGCGCCGCTGACCCAGGCCACCGTCAAGTCCAAGGTCTCGGGCCAGGTGCTGGAAACGAGCGCGCAGGAAGGCATGAACGTGGCCGCCGGCCAGGTGCTGGCGCGGCTCGACCAGGCCGACCAGAAAGCCCGCCTGGCGCAGCAGCAGGCCGCCCTCGACGAAGCCAATGCGCGCCTGGCGATGGCCATCAAGAACAATGCCAACAGCGCCGCCTTGCTGGCGCAAAAATTCATTTCGCAAAACGCTTACGACACCACCGACAACAGCGTGGCACTGGCACGCGCCAGCGTGCGCGCCGCCCAGGCCCAGGTGGAACTGGCGCGCATCGCCGTCAACGACACGCTGATCCGGGCGCCGCTGGCCGGTGTGGTCAGCAAGCGCCACGTGCAGGCCGGCGACAAGCTCTCGCCCGACATGCCGGCGTTTTCCATCGTCAACCTGCACCAGCTCACGCTCGAAGCGCAGGTGCCGGCCTCGGACATCCCGCGCGTGAAGGTCGGCCAGGAAGTGCGTTTCCGGGTCGACGGCTACCCGGGCCGCAGCTTCCTGGGCAAGGTGGCGCGCATCAACCCCACCACCGAAACCGGTTCGCGCGGCATGCTGGTGTATATCAGTGTCGACAATGCCGACAGCGCCCTGCGCGGCGGCATGTTCGCCAAGGGCAGTATCACCACCCAAAAATCGGCGTCCCATCCGCTGCTGCCGCTGGCCGCCCTGCGCAAGGACAAGGAGATCGACGTGGTCTATGTGGTCGAAGCGGGCAAGGTGGTGTCGCGCCCGGTCACCCTGGGCTTGCGCAACGACGATGAAGGCATGGTCGAAGTGACCGGCGGCCTGGAACACGGCGCGCGGGTGATCACCGCCCGCCTCGACGCCGTCAAGCCCGGCAGCCAGGTCAAGCTGAGCGAGCCGCCGGCCAAGGTCAGCGCCGTGCCGGCCGCCCCCGCCGCACCGAAAGGCTGAGCCATGTGGATCACGACAACCAGTATCAAGAATCCCGTGTTCGCCACCATGGTGATGGTCGCCCTGGTCGTGCTCGGCCTGTTCTCATACCGCCGCCTTGGCGTGGAGAGCATGCCCAACGTTGCCATTCCGGTCGCCTACGTGCAGGTGAACTACCCGGGCGCCTCGCCCGAACAGGTGGAAAACGACATCACCCGCCCGCTCGAAGACGCCATCAACACCGTCAGCGGCGTGAAGAAAATCCGCAGCAATTCCTGGGAAGGCCGGGCCGGCGTGCAGGTCGAATTCCAGCTCTCGACCAATATGGACAAGGCCATGACGGACATGCGCGACAAGATCGGCCTCGCGCGCCCCGGCTTTCCCAAGGAGGCCAAGGAACCGTTCATCGCCCGTGAAGAAGGCGACAACAGCCGCGCCATCGTGGAACTGTCGCTCATGTCGGACACGCGCAGCCTGCGCGAGCTGTCCACCCTGTCCGAGCAGGTCATCACCAAGCGCCTGCAGGGCGTGGCCGGCGTGGGTCAGGTGCGCGTGCACGGCACCACCAACCGCCAGATCCTGGTGCATATCCGACCCGACGGCCTGACCAGCCAGAACATCGGCGTCGATGAAGTGCTGCGCGCGATCCAGAGCACCAATACCAATCTGCCGGCCGGGAATATCGCCTACGGCGCGGCCGAGCGCCTGGTGCGCATCGAAGGCAAGATCAAGGATGCGCGCGGCTTCAACAAGATCATCGTGGCGCGCCGCGCCAGCGGCCCGGTCTACCTCGACCAGGTGGCCGACGTGATCGATGGCGAGCAGGAAGAAACCTCGATCTCGCGCATCAACGGCAAGCGCGCCATCACGCTCGAAGTGACCAAGGTCCAAGACGCCAACGTGGTCGAGGTCGGCACCGGCATCAAGAAAGCGGTGAGCGCCATGGGCACCACCCTGCCGGCCGACATCCATCTTTCGATCCTGGAAGACCAGTCCGACCGCGTGCAAAAACAGCTCGACAACGTCAAGAGCACCATCATGGAAGGCGCGCTGCTGACCATGCTGATCGTGTTCCTGTTCCTGCACTCGTGGCGCAGCACCATCATCACCGGCCTGACCCTGCCGATTTCGGTGATGGCCAGTTTCATCGCCATGAAGTTCTTCGGCTTCACGCTCAACTTCCTGACCCTGATGGCGCTGTCGCTGTGCATTGGCCTGTTGATCGATGACGCCATCGTGGTGCGCGAAAATATCGTGCGCCACCTCGGCATGGGCAAGAGCCACATCCAGGCCGCCAACGACGGCACCAATGAAATCGGGCTGGCGGTGATGGCCACCACGTTTGCCATCGTCGCCGTGTTCGTGCCGGTCGCTTTCATGGAAGGCATCATCGGACGCTTCTTCCTGCAGTTCGGGATCACGGTGGCGGTGGCGGTGATGGTATCGCTGTTCGTCAGCTTCACGCTCGACCCGATGCTCTCGTCGGTGTGGCGCGATCCGGTCAGGGACCGCTTCAAGTACGTGCCGTGGCTGGGACGCGGCATGGAGAAAATCGAGCACGGCATCGAGCGCCTGCACCTCTGGTACGGCAAGGTGCTGGAACTGGCGCTGCGCTGGCGCAAATCGACCCTGGCCCTGGCCCTGGCGCTGTTCGTCGGCAGCCTGGCCCTGATGCCGATGATCGGCGGCGAGATGTTCCCGGAAACGGACGACGGCTACATCCACATGGAATTCAAGGCGCCGGTCGGATCGAGCCTGGAATACACCGACCAGAAGATGCAGCAGGTCGAGGCGGCGCTCAAACCGTTCAAGGAAATCGACAGCGCGATCACCACCGTCGGCACCGACAACGGGCGTCACGCGGCCCAGATGAACCTGAAGCTGACCGATGCCCACAAGACCGGGCGCCGCTCGCAGAAGGAAGTCGAACGCCTGATCCGCGAGCGCCTGCAGTCGATCGCCGGGATCACCATGTCGGTGGGCTGGAAGCCGATCTTCATCGCCATCCTGGGCCAGGACGAGGCCAAGCTGGACGCCGTGGCGCACCAGTTGATGGACAAGATGCGCAAGATCAAGGGCATCGCCGACCTGGAATACAGCCAGGAAGGCGCCAGCCCGGCCACCATCGTCAAGATCAACAACGAGCTGGCGAGCGACCTGGGGCTGTCGACCCAGCAGATCGGGCTGGCGCTGCGGCCCTTCGTGGCGGGCGACCAGATCAGCCGCTGGCTGGCGCCGGACGGGCAGAATTACGACGTCAACGTGCAGCTGCCCAAGTCGGGCCGGCAAAAGGTGGCCGACCTGGCCGACCTGTCGCTGGCGTCGAGCAAGCGCGATGCCGACGGCAATCCGGTGATGGTGCCGCTGCGCCAGGTGGTCGAATTCGTTCCTTCCACCAGCCCGCAGGTACTCAAGCGCCAGGCGCTGGAACGGCGGGTGGCGCTCTACGCCAGCGCCGAAGGGCGTCCGACCGGCGACGTCGACGGCGACGTCAAGCTGGCCATGAAGAGCATCGAACTGCCCGAGGGTGTGCGCTTCGACGTCGGCGGCGACGCCGAGCAGATGGCTGAAACCATGGGCGCGGCCGGTACCGCGCTGGGGATCGCGGTGATCTTCATCTACCTGGTGCTGGCGTCGCAGTTCGGCAGCTTTTTGCAGCCGATCGCCATCATGGTGTCCTTGCCGCTGTCGATGATCGGGGTGCTGATCGCCTTGCTGGTCACGGGCAGCACCCTGAATATCTTCTCGGTGATCGGGATCGTGATGCTGATGGGGCTGGTGACCAAGAACGCGATCTTGCTGGTGGACTTTACCAATCACGGCCAGCGCGAAGGCAAGAGCCAGCACGATGCGATCCTGGAGGCCGGCCAGGTGCGCCTGCGGCCGATCCTGATGACGACCCTGGCGATGATCTTCGGCATGCTGCCAATGGCGATCGGCATGGGCGACGGCGGCGAATCGCAGGCGCCGATGGGACGGGCGGTGATCGGCGGGGTGATTACCTCAACCCTGCTGACCCTGGTGGTGGTGCCGGTGGCGTACACCTACCTGGACAGCCTGGGCAAGCGCGTGGCGCGCTGGTTCAAGGGCAATGAGAAGGTGGAAGAGCATGAGGACGAGAAGGTTGTCGTGGGCGCTTGACGAGTTACCGTCGCCAAGCCGGTACTCAGCGGAACGCCTGCGTTCCCGCTGGGTTCGCAAATCGACCGACAGCACATCCATGATACCTGAACGCAAAACCGTCGTACCTGGCACTGCCAGATACGACTATCTGGCACTGCCAGAACCGACTTCCTGGCACTGCCAGAAACGACTCCCCGCGCCAAGGCGGCAGGCGGCGGAAGGCATGCATACGCGCTGAGTTCGCAACCGACCGACAGCGCATCCTTGGTGCCCTAAACGCAAAACCGTCGTTCCCGCGGAGGCGGGAACCCAAGTTATCTGCGCAGCCAGTAGCTACGGCACGACCTTGGGTTCCCGCCTGCGCGGGAACGACGGTTTACAGGCTTGTGGCCAAGATCCCAGCCAGCGCAATTTATTCCGGCTTCGCTTCCTCAGCGTCATCCTCATCCGGTGTCTCGTTTTCTTCACCGCCAGGCGTGGTCTTGGCTTCCAGCTTGCGCCTGGCCTTCTCGTCCGCCTTTTTCTTTTTTTCTAATTCCCTCTGCCGCTTTTCGTACTGGAAATTAGTTTTAGCCATGGATCACCTCTTGGGTTATAAAAGAAAGGGGGTAGTAAGACAGCATTATGACGCAGTTATGCCATCGGCATTTGAATTAACCACGTGGATGATGCTCCGCATGCAGGCGCTTCATGCGCTCGCGCGCAACATGCGTGTAAATTTGTGTAGTCGAAATATCGGCGTGCCCCAGCAACAGTTGCACGACGCGCAAGTCGGCGCCGTGGTTCAGCAAATGCGTGGCAAACGCGTGCCGTAAAGTATGCGGCGACAGGGGCGCCGTGATCCCCGCGCTGCCCGCATGCTTTTTGATCAGGATCCAGAACATCTGGCGCGTCATCGGTCCCCCGCGCGCGGTCACGAACAAGGCATCGTCCATCTGGCCATTGAGGATGATCCCACGCGCGTCTTTCAGGTAGCGTTCAATCCACTGGCGCGCTACCTGCCCGAACGGCACCAGGCGCGTCTTGCTGCCCTTGCCGGTGATGCGCAGCACGCCATCGTTCAGGCTCAGCTCCATGACCTTGAGCGTCACCAGCTCGGACACGCGCAAGCCGCTCGCATACATCAGTTCGAGCATGGTGCGCTCGCGCAGGCCCAGCGGCGTGCTCACGTCGGGAGCGGCCAGCAAGGCTTCCACCTGGGCCTCGGTCAAGGTGTGCACGAACCGCTGCGGCTGCTTGGCCGAGGCCATCTGCAGGCAGGGATCGGCCGTCACTTCCTTGTTGCGCAGCGCCAGCTGGTAAAAGCGCTTGAGCACCGACAGGCGCCGGTTGGCCGTGCTGGGCTTGGACTCGGCATGGCGGTCGGAAAAATACGCTTCCAGGTCGCTCGGGCCCACCGCGTGCAGGCTGGCCAGCGCCGGACTCTTCACCTGCAGCCAGCGCGCGAACAGACGCAGGTCGCGCCGGTAAGCGTCGATCGAGTTCTTCGCCAGCCCCTGCTCCAGCCACAGCTGGTCGCAAAAGGCGTCGATCAGTTGAAGATTGACTGCTGTTGCCATGGTCCCTTGCCAGCCCCTTCATGCGCAAGCAGCCAGCGCTTGACGCTCAGGTGGAAACCATTTTCATCGTCATGGTTCGAAAAACCGCCCAGCCCGCCGGCGGCGGTGACCCGGTGGCAGGGAATGATGATCGGGAACCAGTTGGCGCCGCACGCCTGCCCCACCGCGCGCGGCGCCGAGCCGATATGTTTCGCCACCTGTCCGTAGGTGCGCACGGTGCCGCGCGGGATCGCGACGATCGCTTCCCACACCTTGCGCTGGAAGACGCTGCCCGCTTCCAGCAGCGGCAAGTCGAAGTGGAAATCGGGGTCGAGCAGGTACTGGCCGACCTGCCGCGCGGCCAGTTCGGCGACGGGATCGAGCGGATTTTTTTCACCAAAATGGGGCGGTAGATAAACCAGTTCGCGCACGCGCCCGGCCTCGGTGCGGATGCCGATGCCGCCGAACGGCGCTGCCACGATGGCCGAGAAGATGTCCGCTGCAGGATTGTTCATGTACGCAGTGTAGCGCAGCGACGGCGCCAAACCAATCCGGCGCGCTTTCCGGCAGACGAAAAAAAACGCACCTTGCGGTGCGTTCCAAATTTTATTCACGTTCCCGGCCGTTTGGTCATGCCAACAGCATTCTGTAAAACGCGTGTCTCCTCGATATTTCTCCGGTATGGACTACCGTTTCTTCTATCTTCCCACTCCCCCAAACCTGCAATCCGTTCGCCCCATCCGCACCAGTATGGTGCTGAATCGGTGCTCATCATAACTTATTTAATTTCAGAAAATGTGGCTTTTTTTTCACGGTGGGGGAAAATATATTTCACTTGTAAATTAAGTTAGGCAGCCACAGCGAGATCTGTGGTATGTACGTCACGATCATCAGGAAGCCCAGCATCGTCAGCAGCCACGGCATCACCGCCACCGTCAATTCCGAGATGCCCATCTTGGTAATGCCCGAGGCCACATACAGGTTCAGGCCGACCGGCGGATGGCACATGCCCACTTCCATGTTGACCACGATCAGGATGCCGAAGTGGACTGGGTCGATGCCCAGTTTCATCGCCACCGGGAACAGGATGGGCGCCATGATCAGCACGATCGAGGACGGTTCCATCACGTTGCCCGCCAACAGCAGCAGCACGTTGACCACCAGCAGGAAGGTCACCACCCCAAGACCTTGGCCGGTGATCCAGTTGGCCATCGCTTGCGGAATGCCTTCGCTGGTCATCAGGAAAGAAAACAGCATCGCGTTGGTGATGATGTACAGCAGCATGGCCGACATCGACGCCGAATCGAGCAGCACCTTGGCGACCTGCTTGATCTTCAAGTCCTTGTACACGAACACGGCGATGAAGAAAGCGTACACCGCCGCCATCGCGGCCGCTTCGGTCGGAGTGAACTTGCCCGAATAAATCCCGCCCATGACGATGACGATCAGCAGCAAGCCCCAGGCGCTCTTGCGGAAAGCCACCCAGCGCTCGCCCCAGCTTGCCTTCGGCATGCGCGGATAGTCGTGCTTGCGCGCCAGGAACCAGGTGGTCAGGCCCAGCAGGCTGGCCAGCATGATGCCCGGCACCACGCCGGCCATGAACAGCTGGCCGACCGAGGTATTGGTGGTCACCGAATACATCACCATCACGATCGAGGGTGGAATCAGGATCCCGAGCGCGCCCGAGGTGGTGATCACGCCGGCGCCGAAACCCTTCGGATAGCCTTGGCGCACCATGGCCGGCAGGATGATCGAACCGATCGCCACCACCGTGGCCGGGCTGGAACCGGACACCGCCGCGAACAGCGCGCAAGCGAGCACCCCGGCCAGGGCCAGCCCGCCGTGCCAGTGGCCGACCATCGAGGTGGCGAAGTTGATCATGCGCCGCGCCACCCCGCCGTGGGTGAGGAAATTGCCCGCCAAAATGAAGAACGGAATCGCCATGATCTCGAACTTCTCGATGCCGGTAAACAGTTTCAGCGCAACCGACTGGATCGGCACGTCGGTCATGGTGAACAGGAAGGTCAGCACCGTCAGGCCGAGCGAAATCGAGATCGGCATGCCGGTCAGCATCAGCACCATCAGCAGGACGAAGATGATGAGGGCGTTCATGCGGCACCGCCTTTCGCGGCGGCGATCTCGTCTTCGAGGCCTTCGACATGCGCATGGTCGTGCTTGGGCAATTGCCCGGTGCGGATGAAGTGCACGGCCACCTGCAGGAAGCGGAAGCACATCAGGTAGGAGCCGAGCGGCACCGCCAGGTAGACCAGCCACATCGGCACTTCGAGATCGGCCGAGGTCTGGTCGGTGTGCGCCATATGCCACACGAAATTGGCGCCCAGGGTGCCGACGATGGCGGTAAACGTGGCGCCGGCCAGCAGGCCGAACACGATGAACATATTGCGCCAGCGCTCGTCCAGGCGGTTGATCAGCACGTCGACGCCGACGTGGATGCCGGTGCGCACGCCATACGCCGCGCCGAATTTCGCCATCCAGACGAACATATAGATGCACAGTTCCTGGGCCCAGCTCGTGTTAATTTGAATCAGCCAATCCTGCAGGCCGGGAATCGGCAGGCCGGACAGATAGCGGTGGACCACCGCGACGAACACAACGAGCGTGGCTGCGCCCATCAGGCTCGCAATGATCCACTCTTCCAGATGGTCGAGAAATTTCATGTCGAATCCTTCAGCAAGGAAAGGGGAAATGGGCGGCGCCCGCCGCCCGGGCGCGGCGCCGCCGCTGGCGTCTTACTTCGCTGCCGCGGCCGTCTTGTTGATCGACCCGATCAACTCCGCGCCGATGCGGCTTTCCATCTGCTTTTGCACCGGCAGCAATACCTTGCGCCATTCGGCCTGCTCGGCGGCGGTCAAGGTGTAGATGGCGGTCTTGCCGGTTTTCCTGATCGCTTCGAGCGCCAGGTCGTTATCGCGCTGGGCGATGGCTTTCTCGAACGTGGTGGCCTCGGCCATCGCCTTTTCCAGGCTGGTGCGTATATCGGCCGGCAAGCCATCCCAGAACTTCTTGTTGACGATAACGGCATAGCCCAGGTAGCCGTGGTTGGACAGGGTCACGTGCTTCTGCACTTCGTGCATCTTTTGCGTGAACATGTTCGACGGCGGATTCTCGGTGCCGTCAACCACGCCGGTCTGGAGCGCCTGGTAGACCTCGGAGAACGCCAGCACTTGCGGATTGGCGCCGAGCGCGCGCATTTGCGCGTCGAGCACCTTGGATGACTGGATGCGCAGCTTCTGGCCGCGGAAATCGGCCGGTGCGTGCAGCGGCTTGTTGGCCGACATCACCTTGAAGCCGTTATCCCAGTAGGCGAGGCCGGTAATGCCCTTCGGTTCGAGTTTTTTCAGCAAACCCTTGCCGATCGGACCTTCGGTCACGCTGTACAACGCCATCTTGCTCGGGAAAATATACGGCAGGTCGAAGGCTTCGAATTCCTTCACACCAAGCGGGCCGAATTTGGCCAAGGAGGGAGCCAGCATCTGCACCGCGCCCAGCTGCAAGGCTTCCAGCTCTTCCTTGTCCTTGTACAGCTGGCTGTTCGGGTAGACTTCGACTTTCACCCGGCCATTGGTGGCTTTTTCGGCCAGCGCCTTGAAACGTTCGGCAGCCTGCCCCTTGGGGGTGTCGGTGGCGACGACATGGCTGAACTTGATGACGATCGGGGCTTGCGCCCATGCATTGATACTGACGGCCGCGGCGAGCGCGACGACGAGCGATTTGATGTGCATACTTGTCTCCATATTAACGAAAACCAACGTTTCTTTACTGCAAGGCAGTCTGCCGACCACCATTCTGCACTGCAACTGTGGATAACCACAATAGCCAAGACCTACTTTTACGGACACTTTGTGCCATGAATTCCACTTCCAAGCCAGTGCGTCCTCCTTTCGTGCTCGGCGGCCCCTGGCGCTGGCTGCTGCCAGTGCTGCTGGTGCTGCTGTTTCTGGCGGTGCTGTTCTGGCTGCCGTGGCAGGCGCGCCAGATGGAAACCACCGAACGCCAGGAACAATTGATCGCCGACACCCTGTGGGTCGAACAAACCATCCGCTTCGAGCTGACCCGCAACGAGGAAGCGCTGGCCGCGCTCGGCGCCGAGCTGGCGGCGGGCAAGCTGGGCGGCGCGGCCTTGCAGGCGCGCCTGGCCACCATGCTCAAGCTCGGCCACGAACTGGAGCAGGTGCGCTGGTTCGACGCCGATGCGCGCCTGCTCGCGTCGAGCGCGGAGCCCGGCGCCCAGGTACTGCGCGCGCCGGCGCGCGACGCCGCCGAGATGGCACGCGCCAGCCGCCTGGGGCGCTACGCCGAACCGTATGCCGGCGCCTTGCCGGCCCAGCGCCTGCTCGACTACCACCTGCCGCTGTTTCGCGACGGGCGCTACCTGGGCAGCCTGGTGGCCACGGTCGACCTCCGGATCCTGCTCGACGAAACCGTGCCCTGGTGGTTCGCCCAGGACAACGCGATCTCCCTGCTCGACCGCGACGACGCCCTGCTGGCCAAGCGCGCCGCCGCCGGTCCCGGGCGCGGGGTGTACACCCACAAGCGCGCCCTCGACCTGGCGGGCGCGTCGGTCATGCTGGCCACCGACAGCGTCAAGAGCGAACCGCGCCTGCTGCCCAACCTGCTGGTCGGCTCGGTGGTGCTGCTGGCGCTCGGGCTGGTGGCCAGCCTGACGGCGCTGTGGCGCCACATCGCGCGCCGGCTGGCGGCCGAAGGCGCGCTGCGCCAGCAGATGGCGTTTCGCACGGCCATGGAAAATTCCCTGGTCACCGGCCTGCGCGCGCGCGACCTGGAAGGGCGGGTCACCTACGTCAACCCGGCCTTTTGCCAGATGGTCGGCCTGCCGCCCGGGGAATTGCTGGGCAAGACCCCGCCCATGCCCTACTGGGCGCCGGAAGCGATGGCGGTCTACCAGCAGCGCTTCGCCGCCGTGCTGGCGGGCCAGGCAACCCAGCAGTTCGAAACCATTTTCCAGCGCAAGGATGGCGTGCGCGTGCCGGTCCTCATTTTCGAGGCCCCGCTGGTCGACAGCGACGGGCGCCACACCGGCTGGATGAGTTCGATTCTCGACATTTCGGATTTGAAGCGGGTCGAGGAACTCAACCGCCAGCAGCAGGAAAAGCTGCAGGCCAGCGCGCGCCTGGCCACCATGGGCGAGATTTCATCGATGCTGGCGCACGAGCTGAACCAGCCGCTGGCGGCGATTGCCAGCTACACCACCGGCGCCCTGAACGTGCTGGGACGGGCCCGGGAGCGCGGCCAGGCGGTCGACGCCGGCCTGCTGCAGCCGGCGCTGGAACAGGCCAGCCTGCAAGCCCAGCGCGCCGGACAGATCATCCGCAGCGTGCACGAGTTCGTCAAAAAGCGCGAACCGCAGCGCCAGCAGATCGGCATCCAGGCCCTGGTCGAGGGCATTTACGCCCTGATCGAACTGCAGGCGCTCAAGTTTTACGTGGTGCTGGAAACCCATATCGCGCCCGACCTGCCGTGCGTGAGCGCCGACCGCATGATGCTCGAACAAGTCTTGCTGAACCTGACGCGCAACGGCATCGAAGCGATGCAAGACATCGCCCCCGACCGGCGCCTGCTGCGCATCAGCGCCACCCACGAGCAGGGCCAGGTCTGCGTGGCGGTGACCGACCAGGGCCACGGCATCGCGCCCGAGGTGGCCGAGCGCCTGTTTTCGCGGTTTTTCTCGACCAAGCCCGAAGGCATGGGGATGGGTTTGTCGGTCTGCCGCAGCGCCGTCGAATTTCACGGCGGCAGCCTGAAACACGCCGCGAATCCGGACGGCGGCACCATCTTCAGCTTCAGCTTGCCGGCGCAAGCGGCGCCGCTGGAGTAGACTACGCGAAAAAACCGGAGACTCCCATGTTGCATATCGTCGATGACGAGGACGTCCTGCGCGACTCCCTCGTCTGGCTGGCGCGCTCCCGCGGGATTGACGCCTGCGGGCACGCCAGCGCCCGCCTTTTCCTGGAACAGGCCGCGGCCCGCTTCGATGCGCAGGGCGACTGCCTGCTGCTCGACGTGCGCATGCCCGACCTGAACGGCGTGGCCGTGTTCGACCAGCTGGTCGCGCGCGGCCTCATCGCGCGCCTGCCCGTGATCTTCCTGACCGGCCACGGCGACGTGCCGATGGCGGTCGACAGCCTGAAACGCGGCGCCTTCGATTTTTTCGAAAAGCCCTTCGACGGCAACCGCCTGATGGACCGGGTCGAGGAAGCGCTGGCGATGTCGCGCCAGGCGGGCGCTAGCGCGCTGGTGCAGGCGCGCCTGGCCAGCCTGTCGGCGCGCGAACGCGAAGTGCTGGACCTGATCCTGGCTGGCAAGATGAACAAGGTCGTCGCCGACCAGCTCGGCATCAGCATGCGCACGGTGGAGGTGCACCGCGCCCACATCTTCGACAAAATGCAGGTGAAAACGGCGGTGGAACTGGCCGGCCTGCTCAAATAGCTGGCGCGACAGGGCCGCCATCGCGTCCGGAGACGACATCGACTGTCGCTTATAGGTCGGACCGCTGGCCAGAAAGAAATTGAACAACATTCGCAAAATGACATTGAACGCAACGGTGCGTACCCGGGTCAAACACTGGTAGCATAATTTCGCTTCCTAATTCAATCTGGGTACCATCCGATGAGCGAAAAGACGATAGCCGACAAGATGTACCTGAAGACTGCCAAGTCGCTGGCGGTCTTTAACGGCGCGGTGCATCCGGCCATGATGGAACAATTGCCGAAGAGCTTGATCAACGACGACGAAGGACCTGCGGACGTGGTGCTGGTGTTCGCGTTGAACCAGGCTGAGCTTGAAAAATGGTTTCCGGCCGCGCTGGAGCGGCTGGGGGAAAAGGGGTCGCTGTGGGTTGCCTACCTCAAGCCGAGCGCGCCGAAAGCCACCGACATCACGCGCGATAGCATTTTCGCCTGGGCCAAGGAACGAGGGGTGACGGGCGTGGCGATGGTGTCGATGGATAGCGACTGGTCGGCGGTGAGGTTGAAGCGCTTGTAGGGCTTATAGGTGAACCGTCGTTCCCGCGCAGGCGGGAACCCAAGTCGGTGCTGTCGCCGTTAGCTGAGCAAGGAACTGGGGTTCCCGCCTCTCCAGGAACTGGCCTCTGGACTTGCCTCGTTCCAAGGAATAGGAGGAGTTTCTTCGAAACCGGAGGCTGCGCGGGAGTCGTTTCTGGCAGTGCCAGGAACGACGGGGTGGGGTAAGGTGCACCGTAAACCTCAGGCATGCCGCCGCAAGGCCCACACAACATGCTCACGCACCATCGGCGAGGCATGGTCCGCGCGCGCCTGCAAGGCCGCTACGATGCGCGCATCGCCGCGGCTGCCCTCGGCCGCATTGCCCAGCCCCACCGCCAAGTTGCGCAGCCAGCGCTCGTGGCCAATGCGCCGGATCGGGCTGCCCTCCAGGCGCCGCCCGAACTCCTCTTCGCTCCAGCCGAACAAGCTCACCATGTCCGCACTGCCGAGTTCATTGCGTTCATCGAAATCGGGCACCACGGCGCGCTGCGCGAACTTATTCCACGGGCACGCGGTCTGACAATCATCGCAGCCGTACACCCGGTTGCCGATCAGCGGACGCAGCTCTTCCGGGATGCTGTTTTTCAATTCAATGGTCAGGTAGGAAATGCAGCGCCGCGCATCGAGCCGCCCGGGCGCCAGGATCGCCTGGGTCGGGCAGGCCGTGATGCACGCGCTGCACTGGCCACAGTGGGCGCTGGCCGGCGCATCGACCGGCAGCGCCACATCGACCAGGATTTCGCCAATGAAAAACATCGACCCGGCATCGCGATTGAGGATCAAGGTGTGCTTGCCGCGCCAGCCGATGCCGGCCTTTTCAGCCAGCGGCAATTCCATGACCGGCGCCGAGTCGGTAAATACCCGGAAGCCCAGCTGCCCGGTTTCGTGCTCGATGCGCTCGGCCAGCTGCTGCAGGCGGCTGCGCAACACCTTATGGTAGTCGCGCCCGCGCGCATAGATTGAAATGACGGCCGCGCCCGGGTCGCGCAGGCGCGCCGCTTCGCGCTCGCGCCAGTCGTCCGGCGTGGCTGCGGGCAGGTAATCCATGCGCGCACTGATGACCCGCACCGTGCCCGGCACCAGTTCGGCGGGGCGGGCGCGCTTCATGCCGTGGCTGGCCATGTAATCCATCTCGCCATGGCGGCCCGCATCGAGCCAGGCCTGCAAGCCCGCTTCCGCATGCGACAGGTCGGCGTCGCTGATGCGCACGTCGGCAAAGCCCAGTTGCGCGCCCCAGCGCTTGATGGACTGCGCCAATGCGGACAAATCGGGTTCGGCGTGGGAAGAAAGCATGGTAGGCGGGAGTACAATCGGGGAACTGACAATTCACAGACCACATTCTATTCCATGCAGCACTTCAAAGCCCACCTCCACGACGAAGCCGGCACCGCCGCACTGGGCGCCGCACTGGCGCGCGCCCTGCTGCCGGGCCTGGCCATCCACCTGCACGGCGACCTCGGCGCCGGCAAGACCGCCCTCACCCGCGCCCTGCTGCACGCGGCCGGCCACGCGGGCACCGTCAAGAGCCCGACCTACACCTTGTCCGAGCCCTACAGCATCGAACTCGACGGACGCAAGGTGAATGTCATCCATTTCGACCTGTACCGCATGGGCAGCGCCGAAGAATTCCTGGACGCCGGTTTTCGCGAAGAATTCAATGGAGACAACATCTGCATCGTCGAATGGCCGGAAAAAGCCGATCCGGTGCTGCCGCCGCCCGACCTGAGTGTATTCCTTCACGTTGCCGGGCTCGGCCGTGATGTAGAATTGCAGGCGTTGTCTGACCTGGGTTTGCTATGCCTCAACCGCCTCACATTCGCACCAAACCTTTGATTCCGGGACCAGTAAGCCGGCGCACCATCCTCAAAGCTGGCGGCACCCTGCTGCTTTCCGTGTTTCCCGTCCTCCCCGCCGCCGCCGCGCAAATTCTCGCGGTGCGCGTCTGGCCGGCCGCCGACTACACCCGCGTCACGCTCGAAAACGACAGCGACCTCAAAGTCACCCACTTCACCGTGCCCGACCCGCAGCGCCTGGTGGTCGACATCGAAGGACTGGAACTCAATCCCACCCTGAAAAGCCTGGTGGCCAAGATCCAGTCGGGCGACCCGTACATCAAGCAGGTGCGGGTGGGCCAGAACCGGCCCAACGTGGTGCGCCTGGTGTTCGACCTGAAAGAAGAAATCAAGCCGCAGGTATTTACCCTGGCGCCGGTGGGCAGCTACAAGCACCGCCTGATTTTCGACCTGTATCCGGTCAGGGCGGTCGACCCGATCGCGGCGATGATCGAAAAAGGCGAGTGGTCGCGCGCCGACGCACCGCCCGGCAGCCCGGAAATGCCCGCGCCCGCACCCGCGCCCAATCCGCCGCTTGCGGCAACGCCGCCGGTTACCGCGCCAGCTACCGTGCCGCCCGCGCCAGCCGTCACGCCGCCCGTGGTGGCGCCGCCGGTACCGCACATCGTGCCGCCGGCCGGTCCGGTGCTGGCCCAGCCAACCGTGCCGGCGCCCGCCGTCCCCGTGCCGAAAACCGAACTGCCCGACCCGGCCCCGGTGCGTCCCGACCCGCCGAGGGTGGCCGCGCAAAAGCACGACAAGGGCGGCAAGGTGGTGCGCATGATGACCATCGCGCTCGACCCCGGCCACGGCGGCGAAGACCCGGGCGCGATCGGCGCATCCGGCACGCGCGAAAAAGACATCGTGCTGGCGATCGCCAAACGGCTCAAGTTCAAGCTCGAAGAGCAGCCCAACATGCGCGTCATGCTCACCCGCGACGGCGACTACTTCGTGCCGCTCGGCGTGCGCGTCGAAAAAGCGCGCAAGGTGCAGGCCGACCTGTTCGTGTCGATCCACGCCGACGCCTTCCTGCTGCCGACCGCGCGCGGCTCGTCGGTGTTCGTGCTGTCCGAAAAGGGCGCCACCTCGACCGCCGCGCGCTGGCTGGCCAACAAGGAAAACCTGGCCGACGCCA
The DNA here is from genome assembly GCF_015689335.1 of Massilia antarctica. GTDB lineage: Bacteria > Pseudomonadota > Gammaproteobacteria > Burkholderiales > Burkholderiaceae_D > Telluria_A > Telluria_A antarctica. The sequence continues at coordinate 640,695 of NZ_CP065053.1, forward strand.
TCGGCGGCGTGAACATGCAGAGCCATGACAAGCAGATCGCCAGCGTGCTGCTGGACCTGTCGACGACGGCCCAGATCAACGACTCCATGAAGCTGGGCAAAGCGGTGCTGGGCGAAATCAGCGGCATCGCGCGCCTGCACAAAGGCTCGGTCGAACAAGCCGGCTTCGCGGTGCTCAAAGCGCCCGACATTCCCTCGATCCTGATCGAGACGGCCTTCATTTCGAACCCCGAGGAAGAAGCCAAGCTGCGCGACAACGGCTACCAGGACCAGATCGCGGCCGCCATCACCAAGGGCATCAAGCGCTATTTCGCGGCCAATCCGCCGCTGGCCAAGGGCCGCCAGACATGAGCGACACAATGAGCACAATCGAGATGGTCGACTACGGCCAACTGCCGGCCGTACGCATGCGCAGCGCCGACGGCGCCCAGGCCATCGTCACCTTGTACGGCGCGCACCTGGTGTCGTGGCAGGGTGCCGATGGCGCCGAGCGCCTGTTCTGCAGCGCCGCGTCAAAACTCGACGGCAGCCGTGCGATTCGCGGCGGCGTGCCGGTGATCTTCCCCCAGTTCGCCGAACGCGGTAGCGGCATGCGCCACGGCTTTGCGCGCGTGGCCACCTGGCGCCTGCAAGACAGCGGCACGCACGATGGCGCCGCCTTCGCCGTCTTCGCGCTGGAACATGGCGACCTCGCGCCGGCGCTGGCGCAAGCCTGGCCGCACGGCTTCGCGCTGACCTTGCGGGTGGAAGTGCGTGGCGCCGCGCTGGCGCTGGCGTTCGAGGTGCGCAATACGGGCCTTGATGCGTTTGCGTTTTCGGCCGCCCTGCACACCTATTTTTCGGTCGGCCAGCTGGCGCGGGTACGCATCGGCGGCGTGCAGGAAGGGTGGCTACACATCGAGGACAAGTTCGACCATATCTTCCGCGCCATCGACGGTCCCATGACTTTGGCCGACGGCGGCACCACCTTGCACCTTGAGCAAAGCGGCTTTGGCGACGCGGTGGTGTGGAACCCGGGCGCGCTCGATTCGGCCGCGCTGAGCGACATGGAGGACGCCGAATACCAGCGCTTCGTGTGCATCGAACCGGCCCTGATCGCGCCGCTGACCTTGGCCCCGGGCGCGGCCTGGCGCGGTGCGCACCGGGTCGGCATCGAGGTGCAATAAGCCTTAGTTCGACTCCTTGATCATGCGCCCAGCGCTCGATTGAATCGGCCGGGCGTTGAGCGGATACATGCGCGAAAACAGCGCCATCTGGGCCGGCGACGCCTGCATCGGCTGCTTCATCACCAGCCACAGCACGCCCTCGTTGCAGGGTGGCGTGGTGAGCGAGCCCATGAAAGTGAAGTAATCGCGGCGCTGCGGCAGCATCTCGGCCACGTCGAGCACCACGTTCGGATTGACGACATCGAGCTTTTCCAGCGGCAGATTGTTCCACACCGTCTGGATCATATTGTTCCCCTTGCCGCGTTCGAGCAGCACCGCCAGCACCGCGAGCTTGCCTTCCGGGTCCTTGTGCACCATGTGCACCACCATCTCGAAACCCTTGCCGTTGACCCTCTCCTCGGACGGGCGATGGAAGTGGAACTGCATCAGTTCATAGGAACGGTTCTGCACCGTGAGAAAATTGCCGCCGCCGACAGTCACCTGCACGGTATGGCCGTTATCGACCACGCTGAAGCCCGACGGCTTGTAATCGAAGGTGATCTGTTCCAGGTCGACCTTCATGCCATCGCGCAGGTCGATCGGCGACTGGCGCGTGCCGGTATCGCACTTGGACCAGGCCGAATTGATCTTGCCCCAGTTGGCCGGGCCGGTTTCGCCCTCGTACGACCAATGATCGCTATGGAAGGGACGCACCGGCGCCGGCTGGGTGATCGCGGCGACGGCTTCACGGCGCGTCACGGCCACCTTCCTGGCCTTGGCGGCAGCGGCGAGACGGGCCGCCTGATTGGCGCGCATGAGCGCCAGGCGGGCGGCGATCTTGGCCGACAGTTCGGCTTCGGCATCGGCCTCGCTCAGCGCTTGCGCCGCGGCGGCCTTGGCCGAGGGCTTGGCGGAGGCCGGCGCCGGCTCCTTGGCCGCTTCGGCGGCCGCGGGTTTGGACGCCCCATGGGAAGCGGCCGCGTGGGCGGCGGCGGGAGGCGGATCGTTGGCGCTTGCCGTCGAGATGGCCAGACTGCAAGCAAAAAGGGCGATCAGGTTGCGCATGATGTTCCAGAAAGTATGAAATACAGTCTGGTTATCGGCGGGTGCGCCCGGAAACTTGAGTCCGCAAAGCAACACCGGCGCGAAAATAGTGCGCCGGTGGGAGATGGCGATGGCCGTCGATTAACGGCTGAGCATCTTGCGGCTGACCTTCCACAAGCCGCCCAGGGCCAGCGGCACGATCGCCACGCTCACGCCGAGCAGGACGATGAGGGTCAGGTTGTCGCGCACGATAGGCAAGTTACCGAAGAAAAAGCCCGCCGTCACCAGGGTGACGACCCACAAGGCCGCGCCGGTGAAGTTATACATCTGAAAACGCGCATGCGTCATATCCGATACCCCGGCCACGAACGGCGCGAAGGTGCGCACCACCGGCACGAAGCGCGCCAGGATGATGGTCTTGCCGCCGTGCTTCTCGAAGAAATCGTGGGTGCGGCGCATGGCATCCTTGTTGATCCAGCTGTAATTATGGGTGAACACGCGCTGCCCGATGGCTTCGCCGATCCAGTAATTGAGGGTATTGCCGGTGACGGCGGCGGTGATCAGCAAGGTGATCAGGACCCAGTAATCGAGCTGGCCGCTGACGCAGGCCGCGCCCGCGATGAACAAGAGGGTATCGCCGGGAAAAAAGAACAACACTACCAGGCCGGTTTCGCAAAACACGATGGCAAACAGGACGGCGTAAACGTAGATACCATACTGGGCGAGCAACACGCCCAGCGTCTTATCGACATGCAGAATCATGTCGAAGAAATGCATCAGATCCATAAATATCCTAAAAGGTAGCGCCGCATCATACCATCACTCGGTGCCGGAATTTGTATCCGCCGCCGCGAGGCCGGCAAGAAATCGGGGCGCCACGGAAGTTACCTGACTGACCATCTTGCGGTTTACAATTGTCGTGAGCGGCGCAGCGGACGCCATGCCAGCAACCGACCTGGAGACAATAGATGGATGTACTACATGGATTAAACAAGGCTGGCCTGCTCGCGGCCATCGCGGCGGGCAGCCTGGTACTGCCGGCGCACGGTGCGCGGCCGGCCAGGGAACTGGCGACCAAGCCGACGGTGGCCGACGTGGTCAAGGCATCGAAGCCGTCGGACTGGCGCGCGCTCGATCCCGAGAACACCCTGTATATGGAGATTCCCGGCGGGCGCGTGATCATCGAACTGGCGCCCGTGTTCGCGCCCAGGCATGTGGCCAACATCAAAACCCTGGCGCGCGAAAACTACTTCGACGGCCTGGCCATCATCCGCTCGCAAGACAACTGGGTGGTGCAATGGGGCGACCCGGACGAAAAAAATCCGCGCCCGATGAAGAATGCCAAAGCCACCCTGCCCGCCGAATTCACGGTACCGATGAAAAACGACGTCCACTTCACGCGCCTGCCCGATGACGACGGCTACGCGCCGCGGGTGGGGCACTCGAACGGCTTTCCCTCGGCGCGCGACCCCAGATCGGGCCAGGCCTGGCTGACCCACTGCTACGGCATGGTCGGGGTGGGGCGCGACAACGGCGCCGACAGCGGCGGCGGCTCCTCGCTGTACGTGGTGATCGGGCACGCCCCGCGTCACCTGGACCGCAACATCACGGTGGTGGGGCGGGTCATTTCCGGCATGCCGCTGCTATCGACCCTGCCGCGCGGCGCCGCCCCGATGGGGTTTTACGACAAGCCCGAGCAGCACGTCCCGATCGCCGCGTTCAAGGTAGCGGCCGACGTGCCCGAAGCCGAGCGCAGCAAATTCGAAGTGATGCGCACCGACAGCGCCGCCTACAAAGCGGCGGTCGAAGCCCAGCGCAACCGCGGCGGCCCCTGGACCAAGGTCGCCGCCGGCCACATCGACCTCTGCAACGCCCCCATTCCCGTGCGCGAACAGCAATAGTTTCCCAACCGGGGTCAGACCTCTGATTCGAAATTTTTTAATTTCCCAACCGGGGTCTGACCTCTGAATCGAAACTTTTTTGTTGCCTAACCGGGGTCAGACCCCGGTTAGGCAACAATCTGTCGCATTTGCGCCCTACTTTGCCGGCTCATTGCGCCACCATCGCGGAAATTCGGTTCTTTCACAGTTTGCGACCCCGGGTTTTATAATGTTGCAAGTCAGAGGTCAGACCCCGGTTGTAGGAATTTGATTCAGGTTATGGGAACTCGGGAAGGCGCTGCGGCAATCGCGGGAGCAGGGGATATAATTCGCGCATGAACGCTCCTATTTCCGCGCACCGCCCGATCCAGGCCCTCCCCGACCAGCTGATTTCGCAAATTGCCGCCGGCGAGGTGGTCGAGCGGCCGTCCGCCGTGGTCAAGGAATTGCTCGAAAACGCGCTCGACGCCGGTGCTACCCAGATCACGGTACGCCTGGAAGAAGGCGGCGTGAAACGCATCGCGATCACCGATAACGGCCGCGGCATCGCGCCCGACCAGCTGCCGCTCGCCCTGGCCCGCCACGCGACCTCCAAGATCGCCTCCCTGACCGACCTGGAAAACGTGGCCACTCTCGGCTTTCGCGGCGAGGCGCTCGCGTCCATCGCGGCCGTGGCCGCCGTCTCGGTCACCTCGCGCACCGCCGATGCGCCGCACGCCTGGGAAATCGTCGGCTCGCATCACGGCACCGTCGCCCCGGCCTCCGGCGCCCACGGCACCACCATCGATGTCCAGGACCTGTACTTCAATACGCCGGCACGGCGCAAGTTCCTCAAATCGGAACAGACCGAATACGGCCATTGCGCTGAAGTGGTGCGCCGCATCGCCCTGGCGCGCCCGGACGTGGCGTTTTCGCTGTCGCACAACGGCCGCACCATCGATCACTGGAACGTGAGCGAGATGGCGCGCCGCAGCGCCCATATCCTCGGCAGCGATTTCGCCGAAGCGCGCCTGGCCATCGACGAATCGGCCGGCCCCCTGCGCGTGCACGGCTACGCCGGCCTGCCCACCGCATCCAAGGCGCGCGCCGATGGCCAGTTCTTCTACGTGAACGGGCGCTACGTGCGCGACAAGCTGCTGGTGCACGCGGTGCGCGCAGCCTACCAGGACGTGCTGCACGGCGACCGCTTCCCGTCCTACGTGCTGGCGCTGGACCTCGACCCGTCGCTGGTCGACGTCAACGTGCATCCGTCCAAGATCGAAGTGCGCTTTCGCGACAGCCGCGCGGTGCACCAGTTCGTGTTCCACGCGGTCCAGCGCGCGCTGGCCAAGACCTCGGCCACGGACCACGGCAGCGTGCCGCCGCCGCAGATGGCCGCTGAAGTGGGCGGCGCGTCGACATGGCGCCGCGAGCATGAGCAGACCAGCTTCGGCGCCCAGCTCTCGGCCACCTATTCGCCTTCGCCCTACCCGCCCGGCAGCCGCTACGACGGCCCCGGCGTGGCGCAGACAATGGACAGCTACGGCGCCCTTTTTTCCGGCGCTTCCGGCGGCGCCAATGCGGCCAGCGCGCCCGTCACGCCCTACACGGCGCCGGCGCAGAGCATGTCGAACGATGAATACCCGCTCGGCTTCGCGCTGGCCCAGCTGCACGGTATCTATATCCTGGCCCAGAATACCAAGGGCCTGGTGCTGGTCGACATGCACGCCGCGCACGAACGCATCCTGTACGAACAGCTGAAAAACGCACTCGACGCGCGGGTCGGCGGCCAGGAGATGCAGGTCCAGGCGCTCCTGATCCCGGTGACTTTCTTCGCCGACCCGGTGGAAGTGGGCACCGCCCAGGAAAACCGCGAGACCTTGCAGGCGCTCGGCTTCGACATTGCGGCACTCTCGCCCACCACCCTGGCGGTGCGCTCGGTGCCGGCCCTGCTCAAGAACGCCGATGCGCAGACGCTGGCGCGCGACGTGCTGCGCGATGTGCGCGAATTCGGCGGCTCGCGCGTGCTGATCGAGCGCCGCAACGAGCTGCTCGGCACCCTGGCCTGCCACACGGCGGTGCGCGCCAACCGCATCCTGAACCAGCCCGAAATGAACGCCCTGCTGCGCCAGATGGAAAGCACCGAACGCGCCGACCAGTGCAACCACGGGCGTCCGACCTGGGTGCAGCTCGACATCTCCTCGCTCGACAAGCTGTTCCTGCGCGGCCAATGACGATGCGCCAGACCGACTCCATCGCCCCGCTGGCGCAGTACGCGCACGCACCGATCCTCCTGCTGATCATCGGCTTCCTGATGCTGCAGCCGCTGTCCACCGATTTGTACCTGGCGTCGCTCCCAAGCCTGGCTACCGGCTTCGGCGCGCCGGCCGCCACCGTGCAACTGACCTTGTCGATGTTCGTGATCGGCTTCGGCGGGGCACAGCTGGTCATCGGCCCGCTGTCGGACCGCTTCGGACGCCGCCCGGTGCTGCTATGGGGCTTGTCGCTGTATGTGGTGGCCAGCCTGCTGTGCGCGGCCGCGCCCAATATCGGCCTGCTGATCGGGGCGCGCTTCCTGCAGGCGCTGGGCTGCTGCTCGGGCGTGATCGTGGCGCGCGCGATCGTGCGCGACGCCTATGCGCCGGCCGACAGCGTGCGCGTCATCGCGCGCGCCAGTTCCTGGCTCTCGCTGGCGCCCCTCAGCGGCCCCATTCTCGGCTCGTATCTTCAGGTGGCCTTCGGCTGGCGCGCTGCGTTCGTGGCGCTGTCGATCCTGTCGGCGCTGCTGCTGGCGGCGGTCGCGCTGCGCCTGCCCGAGACCAATGTGCATAAAAATCCCAGGGCGACCGAGTTCCGTGGCCTCGTGGCGAATTACCGGCTGGTGCTCGGTGCGCGCGAATTCTGGGCGCATGCCCTGCCCGGCGCGCTGTCGTTCGGATCGATCTTCGCCTTCATTTCCGGTTCCTCGCTGGTGCTGATCCGCGTGCTGGGGGTGCCGACCGCGTGGTTCGGCTACTGCTTCGCGCTTGGCGTGTCCGGCTACCTGACCGGCACCATCGTGTGCCGCCGCCTGCTGCCGCTGTTCGGCGCGGCCGTCACCTTGCGCATCGGCAGCACCCTGTCCCTGGCCGCCGGCGCGGTGTTCCTGGCCGCCGTCGGCGCGGGCCTGGCGCATTGGAGCGTGGTGGTGCTGGCCATGTTCATGACGATGGGCGCGCACGGGATTAATTTTCCGGTGTCGCAATCCGGTTCGGTCTCGCCCTTCCCGCAGCAGGCCGGCACCGCCGCCGGTTTGATGGGCGCTTTATATATGTGCGTGGCGTTCGGCGTCGGCACCGTCGTCGGCGCGAGCTTCGACGGCACGCTGTATCCGCTGGCGCTGGTGTCGTGCGGGCTCGGTCTGGCCGTGTTTGCGTCGGTGCGGATGACCGCCGCGCCAGTTGCGAGGGCCGCGTCATGAAACCATTCGCTGTTGCCATCATGGGCCCGACCGCGTCGGGCAAGACCGCCGCCGCGCTGGCGATCGCGCGCGCGATTCCCGCCGAGATCATCTCGGTCGATTCGGCGCTGGTGTACCGGGAGATGGATATCGGCACCGCCAAGCCGACCCCGGAGGAACTGGCCAGCGCGCCGCACCACCTGATCGACATCATCGATCCGACCGAATCGTATTCGGTGGCCCAGTTCCGCGACGATACCTTGCGCCTGGTGGCGGACATCAGCGCGCGCGGCAAACTGGCGCTGCTGGTCGGCGGGACCATGATGTACTTCAAGGGCTTGGCCGACGGCCTGGACGACTTGCCGGTGGCCGATCCGGCCCTGCGCGTGCAGCTCGACGCCGAAGCGGCCATCATCGGCTGGCCGGGCATGCACGACAAGCTGCGCGCGCTCGATCCGGCCACGGCCGACCGGCTCGCGCCCAACGACGCCCAGCGTATCAACCGGGCGCTGGAAATCATCGCGCTGTCGGGCAAGCCGATGTCGGAGCTGCTGGCCAAGCGCGAAAAAACCGAACTGCCCTTCGATCTGCTGTCGTTCGGCCTGGAGCCGTCGGACCGCAAGGTGCTTCACGCACGCATCGCCGCCCGCTTCGACCAGATGCTGGGCGCGCGCGACGATACGGGCATCGTGGCCGAAGTGGCCGGCCTGCGCGCACGCGGCGACCTGCATCCGGGCTTGCCGTCGATGCGCTGCGTGGGTTACCGCCAGGCGTGGGATTATCTCGATGGCAAGATCGATCGCGCGTCCCTGCGCGAAACCGGCATCATCGCCACCCGCCAGTTGGCCAAGCGCCAGCTGACCTGGCTGCGCTCGATGCCGGAGCGGGTGGTGATTGATTGCCTGAGTGACAACCCCGCCGGACAGATGCTGGACTTGATCGTAGCCCGGCAGCAAAAATAATCACATGGCCTTGACACGCAAAAAGCAGATCTCTATAATCTTGGTCTGTCGGGTGATATAGCTCAGTTGGTTAGAGCACAGCATTCATAATGCTGGGGTCGGTGGTTCAAGTCCACCTATCACCACCACGAACACGGCAAATATCGATTTGCCTTAAAACCCCCGAGACTTCAACCGCTCGGGGGTTTTTTTACGTTAATTCGCGCGACGGCATGCTGGCTCCCTAGGAAAAATTCATGGGGCCGCCCCCGCTGTCGATGATGGCGCTCAGGCGCGCCAGGGCGGCGGCATCGCCCACGAACACGTACAGCACCGGGTCGGTGCCGTCGATCGGCATGCACAGCGCTTCGGTACGGTTATGGTCCAGCACATTGAGCGCGGCGGTTTGCAGGTCGCGCATCAGCTTCTTGTTGCGCGCTTCAAAAAAATCGTTCATGGACAACTCCTTCGCAGGTGATCTCACCTCCTTGGACGTCGCCGGGCACCATCTGGTTCAGTGCGATGCTCACTTTTACCCATCAGCGCGCTCACATCGAGGGCGTGGGCCAGCGCGCGGTAGCCGGCGTCGCCCGGATGCAAATGGTCGCCCGAGTCGTATTCGGCCCGCATGCGCGAAGGCCGCGCAGGATCGCGCAGCACGGCATCGGCATCGAACACCGCATCGAATTGCCCGCCGCTGACGATCCAGCGGTTCACATTCTGGCGCACTACTTCCTTGGCCGGGCTGTAATGGCCTTCAAACGGCGTGCCGGCCAACGCGCCCTCGAACGGGATGAGCGTGGCGCCAACGATGCGCACATTGTGGGCGCGGGCGCGCGCGATCAGCTGGCGCAAGGCGTCCACCACCCGCTCCGCGCTCATGGCCGGATCGTGCGGCGCGAACGGACTGCCGGGCCAGCCGATGTCGTTAATACCCATCATGACGATCACGCTGGCCACGCCGGGCTGCGCCAGCACATCCTGGTCGAAGCGCGCCAGCGCATTGGCGCCCATGCGGTCCCCCAGCAGGCGCGCGCCGGAGATGCCGGCGTTGACGACGCCCACGCCGGCCGGCGCCAGGCGCTGCGCCAGCACATCGGTCCAGCGCCGGTCCTGGTCGGGCGAGGAGCCATTGCCGTCGGTGATCGAGTCGCCCAGCACCACCACGCTGCGTGCACCGGCAGGGGCCTCGACCAGCACCGCGTTGAGGAACGCGCGTCCCGCGAAACGCGCCGCCGCCGGCAGGTTGTCCGCCGCCGTGGCATTGCCCTGCACCAGATACGGCGTTTGCTGCGCGCCCCAGTGGAACGTCGATACCGGCGTGGGCGTCGGGTAGTACGTTGTAATGGCCAGCCGCGCCAGCGCAGCGGCAGGCAGGTCGACCGGATCGCTGACCAGCACCGCACCGGGCGCCGCGCTGGTATGGACACTGCCCGCAAAAGTCACCGCGCGGCTGCTGCCCGCTACCACGGCGGCGCCGTCACCGGCCAGGCCGACCCGCATCTCGCCCACTTGCAGCGGCGTCGCGCCATGACGGTTCGACAGCACGATGCGCAGGCGCCGCCCGCCCACGCTCAGCCGCACGACGTCGCGCACCGACTGCTGCTCGAATGATGCCGGCATCCCGACCGGCAGGATGAAGCTGTCGTCCCAGCGTGCCTGGGGACTGGCGCCCCAACTGGCGACCCAGCGCGGGCCACTGGCGGCCGCAGCCTGCACCCACAACAGCAACAGCACTGGCAATATGCACCGTATCGACATGGTATTTCCCCTTTGAGTGAAGTAGGCGCTCAAGGTAGGTCATTCCGTATCGCGCTGGTAGAGGGGTAAATCGACTATCATCCATTCCAATATGGAACGAGGAACGACGATGGATACCCTGCGTTTGATGCACCTGTTCACCCGCGCCGTCGACCTGGGCAGCCTGTCGGCGGTCGCACGCGAAGCCGGCTCCACGCAGCCGACGGTCAGCAAGGCGATCAATGCGCTGGAGGCGCATTTGGGCGTGCGCCTGCTCGAACGCAGCACCACCGGCCTGCTGGCGACGGCCGAGGGCTTGCGCTTTCACGAACGCGCGCGGCGCCTGCTCGACGAGTATGAGGACGCGCTGGCGGACGTGCGTGGTCACGCGCGGCAAGCGGAAGGCCTGCTGCGCGTGAACGCCCCGGTGGCGCTGGGCCAGTTTCATCTGAACGCGCTGGCGCGGGAATTCCTGGCGCTGCATCCGGATATCGAGATCGAGCTCATTCTCAACGACCGCTTCGTCGACCTGGTCGGCGATAGTGTGGACGTGGCCGTGCGCCTGGGCGGGCCGCTGCCGCCCGATGCCGTCGCACGCACGATTGCGGCATCGCCGCGCGCGCTGGTGGCGGCGCCCTCCTATCTGGCGCAGCACGCACGCATCGAACGGCCGGACGATCTGGGGCGCTACGAATTCATTCGCTTTGCGTGGCTGCCCGCGGGCGACGAGATTGAACTGCACCGCGGGGCGGAGTCGATGACGGTCACCACGCGCGGGCGCTATCGGGTCAATAACGCGCTGGCGATCCGCGACAGCCTGCTGGCCGGCGCCGGGGTCGGCCTGTGCCCGCACTGGCTGGTGCACGACCTGGTGCAGGCGGGCCAGTTGGTGCGGGTGCTACCGGCGTGGAGCGGCACGCCGCAGCAAGTGGCACTGGTGTATCCGTCGCGGCGCTACCAGCCGGCACGCGCACGCCTGTTCATGGATTTTCTGGCACAGCGGATCGGCGCGCTGCCAGGATTGACAGCGGCGATCGACCGCTAGCGCCTAGGCGGAGGGACCGACATCGGCGTCCTCGCTCAGGGTGAAGTCGCCATGCTCGCGCGCGGCCAGCAGGTCCTGCGCCTGTTGCAGGTACTCTTCGGGCGCCAGCACGCGCACGCCGCCCATTGCCGGCAGCAGGAACTGGTTGGCCTGCGCCAGGTTGGCGTCGGCCACGACGGCGGGAATGCCGGCCGCAACCAGGAAGCTGCGCGCCAGATGCGCATCGGTGGGCGTGAAGAAGGTCGCGACGATGAACAGGTCGCGCCCCTGGATCGCTTCTGTTTCGGCCGTGCCATCGGCCGTTCCGTCCCCGGGGAAGGACTCAGGGCCGTTCAGGGTATCTTGCATAGTGCCTCCGCATGGGGTTCGATTATGACGATCTTACTCCTGATCGCCCCGGGCGCGGGTTAGCACGGCCACACACGCGCGATACTGCCTTAAATAATGCCCTGCGCGGCCAGGCCGGCGACCTTGGCGTCATCCCAGCCCCAGTCGCTGAGTACCGCCGCGCTGTGCTGGCCGGGGTACGCCGGCGCGCTGCTCAGCTCCGGCACCGTGCGCGAAAAACGCGGGGCTGGCGCGGGCTGCATCACGCCGTCGACCTCCACGAAGGTGGCGCGGGCGGCGTTGTGCGCATGCAGGGGCGCTTCGTCCAAGTCGAGTACGGGCGCGAAGCAAGAGTCGGTTCCCTCCATCAGCGCGCACCAGTCGGCGCGCGTGCGCCGCGCAAACAGCGCCGCCAGTTTGTCGCTCAGGGACGGCCAGCTGGCCGGGTCCATCTGGGCGTCGAAGGCCAGGTCGTCGGTGCCGGCGAGCTTGAGCAGCAGGGCGTAGAACTGCGGTTCGATCGCGCCCACCGACACGAACTTGCCGTCGGCGCAGGCGTAGGTGTCGTAGAAATGGGCGCCGCCGTCGAGCAGGTTGGCCTCGCGCCGGTCGTTCCAGCCGCCCTGCGCGCGCAAGCCGTACATCATGGCGCCGAGGAGCGCGGCGCCGTCGGTCATGGCGGCGTCGATCACCTGGCCCTTGCCCGAAGCACGCGCCTCCAGCACGGCGCAGACCACGCCGAAGGCGAGCATCATCCCTCCCCCGCCGAAGTCGCCCACCAGGTTCAGGGGCGGGGCCGGCGGCGCATCGGCACGCCCCATCGCGTGCAGCATGCCGCTCAATGCGATGTAGTTGATGTCGTGGCCCGCCGCCTGCGCCAGCGGGCCGGTCTGGCCCCAGCCGGTAACGCGCCCGTACACCAGCGCGGCGTTGCGCGCCAGGCAGGCGTCCGGGCCGAGCCCGAGCCGTTCCATCACGCCGGGACGGAAGCCTTCGAGCACCACGTCGGCTTTGGCGATGAGCTCAAACGCGACCGCTTGCGCGGCCGGCTGCTTGAGGTCCAGCGCCAGCGAACGCCGTCCGCGCGCCAGCACGTCGTACTTGGTGCCCAGCATGGGGAACGGGGTGGCCGCGCCGGGCGCGCTCTTGCGCTCGATGCGGATCACTTGCGCGCCCATGTCGGCCAACATCATGGCCGCGAACGGACAAGGTCCGAGGCCTGCCATTTCGATCACTTTGATTCCTGCCAGCGGTCCTGCCATGGTGGTGCGCTCCTAAAGTGAACGGGCGATGATTTCCTTCATGATCTCATTGGCGCCGCCGTAGATGCGCTGCACCCGTGCGTCCACGTACATCTGGGCGATCGGGTATTCGAGCATGTAGCCGTAGCCGCCAAAGAGCTGCACGCACTGGTCGATCACCTTGCATTGCAGATCCGAGATCCAGTATTTGGCCATCGAGGCGGTCACGGTATCCATCCGTCCGGCGATGGTCTCGGCGATGCAGCGGTCGATGAAGATGCGCGCAATCGTCGCCTCCGTCTTGATTTCGGCCAGCACGAAGCGCGTGTTCTGCATGTCGATCAAGGCCTGGCCGAAGGCGCGCCGCTCGCGCGTGTGGTCGATTGTCAGGCGCAGCGCGCGCTCGATCGCGGCCACGCCGGCCACGCCGAGGATGGTGCGTTCGTAGGGCAGCTCCGTCATCAGCTGGGCGAAGCCCTGGCCTTCCACGCCGCCCAGCACATTGTCGAGCGCCACATGGGCATCATCAAAAAACAGTTCGCAGGTGTCCTGGCCCTTTTGCCCGACCTTCTCCAGGATGCGGCCCACGCGAAAGCCCGGGTTGTCCTTCGTTTCCATCAGCAGCAGCGAGACACCCCTGGCGCCCGCGTCGGCATCGGTCTTGACGACCACCACGACCAGGTCGGCCAGGTAGCCGTTCGAGATGAAGGTCTTGGAGCCGTTGACCTTGTAGCCGTCGGCCGTCCTGACGGCGCTGGTGCGGATGCCTTTCAGATCGGAGCCGGCGCCCGGCTCGGACATGGCGATCGCCGCCACCATCTCGCCGCTGGCCAGCTTGGGCAGGTATTTGAGCTTTTGCGCTTGCGTGCCCTGGTTGAGCAGGTAATGGGCGACGATGGCATGCACGTGGATGCCGAAGGCCATGTCGCCGCAATAGCCCAGTTCCTCGAACACGATCGCCTGGTGCGCGAAGCTGCCGCCGGAACCGCCGTACTGCTCGGGAATGTCGGCGCACAGGATACCCATGGCGCCGCCCTTGTGCCACAGGTCGCGGTCGACGTGCTGCTGCTCGCGCCAGCGCTGCTGGTGCGGCGCCACTTCGCCGGCCACGAAGCGGCGCACGGCGTCGCGAAAGCCTTCCAGTTCTTCTGTCATCCAGGGCGAGGTGCCGCACATGTTCATTTCCATCATGCGGCCCGGTACATGGTGACCACGCAGGCGCCGCCCAGGCCAAGGTTGTGCTGGAGGGCGACGCGGGCGCCGTCGACCTGGCGCGCGCCGGCGCTGCCGCGCAGCTGGTGGGTCAGCTCATAGCACTGGGCCAGGCCGGTGGCGCCCACCGGGTGCCCTTTCGAGAGCAGGCCTCCGGATGGATTGGTGACGACCTTGCCGCCGTAGGTATTGTCGCCGTCGTTGATGAATTTGTCGGCGCCGCCTTCGGGGCACAGGCCCAGCGCTTCGTAGGTGATCAGTTCATTGTGGGCGAAGCAGTCGTGCAGTTCGACGACATCGAGCTCGCCCGGGCCAATGCCGGCCTGCGCGTACACCTTGTCGGCGGCGGCGCGGCTCATGTCGTAGCCGACCAGGCGCATCATGTCGCCCGACTCGAACGTGCTGGGGCGGTCGGTGGTCATCGCTTGCGCGGCGATATACACATTCGCCTTCAGGCCGCGCTTTTTCGCGAAATCTTCCGACACCAGCACCGCCGCCGCCGCGCCGCAGGTCGGCGGGCAGGCCATCAGGCGGGTCATCACACCCGGCCAGATCATGGGCGAATCCAGCACGTCCTGGGTGGTGACTTCCTTGCGGAACAGCGCCAGTGGATTATTGACGGCGTGGCGGCTGGCCTTGGCGCGGATCTTGGCAAAGGCGTCGAACGGGGTGCCATATTTTTTCATGTGGGCCAGGCCGGCACCGCCGAAGTAGCGCAGCGCCAGCGGCATGTCGGGCATGCCGACCAGTTCATCGGTCACACGGTCGAACGGCTCGAACGGGCTGGGACGGTCGGCGAACACGGAACCGAGCGCGCCCGGGCTCATTTGCTCGAAGCCGAGTACCAGCACGCATTCGGCGGCGCCGCTGGCGATGGCCTGGCGCGCCAGGAACAGGGCGGTCGATCCGGTCGAGCAGTTGTTATTCACGTTGACGATCGGGATGCCGCTCATGCCGACCTGGTACAGCGCCTTCTGGCCGCTGGTCGAGTCGCCATACACGTAGCCGGCGTAAGCCTGCTCGATGTCGTCGTAGGCCACGCCCGCGTCGTCGAGCGCCTGGCGCGCGGCCAGGGCGCCCATCTGGTCGTACGGCGCACTGGCGCCCGGCTTGGCGAAGGGGATCATGCCCACGCCAGTGACAAAAACGTTGCGGCTCATGCGCGTCTCCTGTGATGTTTTATAAACTAGGTCGCTCGACCTAGTGCGCCGATTATAGGTCAGCCGACCTGCTTTGCATAGCGCCATGCGATAATCCTGTCCATGTCCAGTACCGTCGCCAGCGCCCTCAAGAACAAAGTCTCCGTCACCACCGAAAAAGGGTTGGGGCGGGCCCACGACATCCTGCGCGCGGCGCGCACCGTGCTGGCGGCCGAGGGTTATGCGGGGCTGTCGATGCGCAGGGTGGCGCTGGAAGTGGGCATGAGCCTCTCGAACGTGCAGCACTACTATCAGAGCAAGGATGCGCTGCTCGAAGCGCTGCTGCTCTATACGATGGACCTGTTCCAGTCGAAGATGGATTCGATTTCGGCGGCCATGACGAGCGCCTCGCGCCTCGACCAGTTCTTCTCGACCTGCGACATGTTCCTCGACGAGATCACCGACCCGGTCACGCATGCGATCTTCTTCGAGATCTGGGCCCTGGCGTCGCGCAACGCCTTCGCCTCGAACCTGATGGATACCATGATGGCGCGCGAGCGCAAGGCCATCTTCAAGCTCATTCGCGGCCTCAATCCCGCCATCGGCGACGATGAATACCGCCAGCGCGCCATTCTGATGGTGGCGCAGATCGAGGGCTTGATGCTGTTCCGGCTCGATAAGGCCGGGCGGCGCGCCGAATTCCTGGCGGTGCGCGCCTCGGTGCGCAAGGTGCTGCTGGCGCTGGCCACGGTGCCATAGCCGTCTTTACAGAGGCGTGTCGCCTATACTGGGGGCTCCGTCCAGCGCGAGGAGAGCGTCCGCATGCATCACAACATCAGCCTGATCACCACCATCGCCGCCGCACTGGGCTTCGGCCTCATCTTCGGCATGATCGCCGTGCGCTTCAAATTGCCGGCGCTGGTCGGTGCCTTGGGCGGAACAGGCCCCGATGGCGGCGGCGCTGGCGCGGACGCGAACATCTGGAAAACCCTGGGTCTCACCCTGGGGCAGGTTGCCGCTTTCATTGTGTTCATGCTGGTGGTCGGGCGCAAGCTGTTCCCGTGGTTCTTGTGGCGCGTGGCGCGCACCGGGTCGCGCGAACTGTTTACCTTGGCCGTCGTCGCCACGGCGGTGGGCATCGCCTACGGTTCCTCTGAGCTGTTTGGCGTGTCGTTCGCGCTGGGTGCGTTCTTTGCCGGGATGGTGCTGCGCGAGTCGCCCCTGAGCCACCGCGCCGCCGAGGAGTCGCTGCCGCTGCGCGATGCGTTTTCGGTGCTGTTTTTCGTCTCGGTCGGCATGCTGGCCGATCCAATGGTGCTGGTCGAGAGCCGGCTGCGGGTGCTGGCGGTGGTCGGCGTGATCATGTTCGGCAAGTCGCTGGTGGCGTTTGCGCTGGTGATCGCACTGCGCTATCGGCTCAATACCGCACTGACGGTGTCGGCCAGCCTGGCGCAGATCGGCGAGTTCTCGTTCATCCTGGCGGCGCTGGGCATGTCGCTCGGGCTGCTGCCGAAAGAGGGGCAGAGCCTGATCCTGGCCGGGGCGATCATCTCGATCGCGCTCAATCCCCTGCTGTTCAAGGCGATCGAGCCGCTGCAGCGCTGGTTGCGCGGCAAGTCGGATTCGGCGCGCAAGCTGGAACGCTCGGCCGATCCGCTGGCCGAGCTGCCGATGTCGGTGCCGCAGGAGCGCCTGAGCGGACAGGTGGTGCTGGTCGGGTACGGGCGGGTGGGACGCATGATCGCCGATTCACTCATGGCGCAGGGTGTGCATATCGTGGTGGCGGAGCAGAACCGCGAGCTGGTCGACCATCTGCGCAAGCGCGATATCGCTGCGGTGGCGGGCAATGCGGCCGACCAGGCGGTGCTGATCCAGGCACATATCGCGCGCGCGGCCTTGCTGGTGATTGCCACGCCCGATACCTTCCATGTGCGCGCCATGATCGAGACGGCGCGCGCGCTCAATCCGGCGATTCGCACCCTGGTGCGCACGCATAACGAGGAAGAGGCGGAGTTGCTGCGCAAGGAGACGGGCAGCCAGGTGTTCGTCGGGGAGCGCGAGCTGGCGCGCAGCATGGCGGAGCGGATCAGCATTGAACTGGCGGGGGTGAGGCCTGGGCACGGGGAACATTAAGCGACCACCCACGTCGTTCCCGCGCAGGGCTAGGCGCGGGAAGTCGTTTCTGGCAATGCCAGGAACGACGGTCTTTGTCTTAACGGTACTAAAAGACGTGCTTAAACCGCCGCAGCCTCGGTACACAACTTCAGATTCCCCAAGCGCTGGCTGGCCACATGAAACGCCAGCAGATCGCGGCGCTCTTCCAGCAGCGCGAACACGGCATCCTTCGACAGTACGTACTGGTCGAGCAAGGTATCCTTGAGCGACTCGATCACGGCCTTGTAATCGCGGATCGCGCCCAGGGTGTAACTGTATAACTCGTCCGACTTCTCTTCCACCTGGCGGATCGTGTGCTCGCCGCTGCCTTCGTGCTTCAGCTGCGTGTAGTCGATCTTCGAACGCGAATACATCGACAGGCGGTTGACCATCAGGTTCAGCATCTTGGTCGCCTTTTCGATGTCATTCTGGCTGCCCACGGAAATCCCGCGCGCACCGTAAAACAGCTCCTCGGCCGCGACGCCGCCGTACAGCTGGATCACGTCCTGTTCCAGTTCTTCCAGGGTGCGCAGCGAGACATCGTCGCCCGATTGCAGCACATACCCCAGCGCGCCGAGCTTGGACACCGATTCGGTGCTGATCTTGAGCAGGTGCGATTTTTCCTTGACCTCGGCCAGGGTCATGCCCTGACGCAGATACGGGTCGATCTGCATGAAGAAGTGTCCCAGTTCGTGCAGCGCCACCCTCTCGCGCTGCTTGTGCTTTTCAGCCGTGGTGGCGCGGTCGGTCAGGCCCAGGGTGGCGCGTTCAAACGCGCGGAACATCAGGTCGGTGTTGATGATCGCCTTTTCCTGGATCGAGATCATGCTGGCGCGTTCGACCACGGTTTCCAGCAGCGCGGGACTGAGGTTGGCGGTCATTTCGGCGACCTGGCCCAGATCGAGGTCGTTCCAGTCGACCAGGCCATCCTTCTTGCGGCCCAAGAAATTCTTGAGCAGCGCACCGCGCTCGCCCTTGTTCGGCAGGCGGAAGTTGATCTTGACCGAGAAGCGGCGCAGCATCGCTTCATCCATCTCGACCGAGGCGTCGTCGAAGTTCGAGGCCACCACCCAGATCACGCCCGCGCCCTTGTCGCTCTTGACGCCATCGAGCAGGCCCAGGAGCGTGTTGGCGGTGTCGTCTTCCCATTTCTTCTCGCCGCGGCCGCGCGGCATGAACAGGGTTTGCGCTTCGTCCAGGAAGATGATGCAGCTGCCGCGCGCGCACGCCTTGCGGTACAGCGCATTGAGCGCCTTGGAACCGCCGCCCACGTAGCCCGATTCGAGCGCCGAGCCGGATGCCTGGATCAGCGGCACATTGAGTTTCTTGGCCAGGTAGCCCACCAGCTTGGTCTTGCCGGTGCCGGCGGGGCCGGTCAGCATCACGTTGAACGGCTTGTCGATGTTGTGCGACTTGTATTCGCTGCGGTTGCGGATCATGTCTTCCAAATGCAGCACTTCCTGCTTGATGTCGTCCATGCCGATCAGGTCATCCATGCTGCCTTTGAGCTTGTCGGGCATGATGACGGCGGCGCTCATGCCCATGCCGGGAATGCCGAACTTGATCGCGTAGATAATCAGCAGGATCAGGAAGATATCGAGCGCGTGGCGCTTGAGGAAGGCGATCGCTTCGGCGCTGGCGGCGTTCTGGCCTTCGTCGAGCAGGGCCGCCTTGTGCGAAGCCAGGTAATCTTCCTTGGCGATCGAATACGGAATGGCGTTCTTGAGCAGTACTTCGCGCTCCAGGCTCAGGTGCGAGGTGCTCGGCACCTTGACCACGTGCAGCTGGGGCGCATCCTTGAACTTGAAGATGTAGCGAGGCGACTCCGACAGCGGCTTGGCCACCATCAGGTATTCCAGCTTGTCCTTCTGCGATGCGAGCGCGGTGATGCGCGAGATGTCTTGCGAATGGACCAGCGGGCTGGTGTCTTGCACCACATCGGCGTTGTAGATGGCCAAACCGACCAGCAGGACGAACAGGAGGCCGGCGACTATGCGCACGTAGACATTCTTGAGGGCGAGCTGGAGCTTGGCAAGATTGGGCATGTGGTTACTCTATGAATGGTGGCTGCGGACGGAATTACTATGCAAACATCGTTTCTGCCGCGCGATGACGGGGAGCGGCAGTGACAGCGACGTTCGATATCTGGACCATGACAATTTCCGCAAACCATGTGGCCAATCGATGTCGCCTGACGGTACAGCTGCATGCCGGGCGACGTGGCACCGGCATGTTCCTTTGCCATCGATTTAATGCCTGAGAGCAATAGGATAGAGGAACTATACCGCCAAAAAAAAGCCAGGTATACCTTGATCTGCTGAAAAAATTTTGCGACGCAACACCTCTGATCAACTCGACAATGCGTCTTGCGGTGGACCTGAGCAAGCTCAAGGCGAGCCAGGAAAATATGTGTATGTTCGTAACATTTCGTATCAGCCCTTGATGGTAAATCGCGATCATTAGATGATCCTTAAAACCCACGAATGGATGTGTGCTATGCGTCGACTCCTTGCTTACTTCGCCGGCCTGTTCGGCGCCCGCTCCCTGGCCGAGGACGACCACCTGACCGGGGCGGTGGACCTGTCGGATGCCGCTTACTGCCTGGGACTGCTGCCGCGCGACGGCGAGCAGTAGGCGCCGGTCGACCCTCGTGTCCTTTTAACAGTTTTCTTGCATTTTGCGGCAGTGCAGCATTCGCCAGGAAATGTCAATTCCTCTAGACAATAAAACATCAAAAAAACGACGTTTAGAGAGGAATGGCTTGGAAATCGGCGGTGAGCGTGGTTAAATACGGAGCTGGATGATTCGCATTTACTGCTCATCTGGTTGCAATGCAGCATGAGTAATCGTGGGCTTGCGAAAACCAAAAAGAAGAGGAAACACCGTGAAAAAATACGCAGTCGCAACAGCTTTCATGCTTGCCCTGGTCGCTACCGCACCGGCCAGCGCTATCGAAGTCGTGGACAACGCACCGGCGCCAGCCGCCCAGACGGTGATCAACCCGCAGATGAGCGCCATGGAAATGGCCTTGATGCCCGCCCCGCAAATGTCCGAATTGCCCGAGCCTGAAGTGTTCGCCATGATGCTGCTCGGTCTGGTGCTGATCGGTTACCGCGCGCGTCGCGAAAGTGGCGAGAAGTTCCGTTAATCACAGAATCGCATCGAACGATCCCGCCGCGCGCGGGATTTTTTTTGCCTGCCTGCCCTGCCGCCTCACCCCTTGAGGCAGTCCGCGCACAAGGCCTGGAGCTTGCAGACGGTATTCCAGTTACGCGCGGTCAAGCCATCGCCCAGCAGCTTGCCCATCGCCACGGCGATTTTGCTGTCCAGCACACCGTCCGGACACCACAGGTAAGCCGCCTGTTCCGCCACGGCCAGTTGTTCCGGCGCCCAGTGCGTCGCTGCCGCCAGCGGCGCCAGCACAAGCGGCGCGCCCGGGTCGCTGAACACGAACACCAGCAGGCGCGCATGGTCGGTCGCCACCGGCAGCAGGGGATTGGCGGCGACGATGCGGTCGAGCTCGTCGCTGACGAGCACCATCACCCGCGCCGCCACCCCCAGTTTGAGCACCAGCGCGTCCTGGATCAGGGCCGCCAGCGCCGCCGGGGTCTGGCGCGGGGCGCTGAACACCACATTGCCGCTATTGAGAAGGGTGCGCACCTCGGTGCAGCCCAGTTCGCCGACGAGCTGGCGCAGGTCGGCCATGGCGATACGCTTGGCGCGGCCGACGTTGATGCCGCGCAGCAAGGCAATGTAGCGTTGCCGGGTCATGGCTTATTTGAGCAAGCCTTCGTCGCGCAGGGCCTGCTGCACCATGGGCCGCTCGCCCACCCGCTTCTGGAACGCTTGCACCAGCGGAAAGGCCGACATGTCGAACTTGAGCACATTCGCCCAGTTCAGCACCGTAAACAGATAGGCGTCGGCCACGGTGAACTGGGCGCCGGTCAGGTAATCGCGCCCCTTGAGCATGCGTTCGACATAGCCGAAGCGCGCGGTCAGGTTGGCGCGTGCGTAGCTGCCGAGCTCTTCGCCCACATTGGGACGGAACAGGGGGCTGAAGTTCTTGTGCAGCTCGGTCGAAATAAAGTTGAGCCACTCGGCCAGCACATAGCGTTCCGGGGTGCCGGCGGCGGGGGCCAGCTTTTTCTCGGGAGCCAGGTCGGCGAGATACTGGACGATGGCCGGGCCTTCGGTCAGCAGCATGCCCTGGTCGGTTTCCAGGGCGGGCACGTATCCCTTGGGATTGATGGCGCTGAAGTCGGCACCGCTGGCAGTGACCTTCTTTCGCAAATCCACGCTGTCGGTCGTGAATGCCAGTCCTGCTTCGAGCAGGACGATATGGGGAGAGAGGGAGCAGGCACCGGGACTGAAGTACAGTTTCATGATGATCCTTTGAGAGGCAGATGGGCGCGGCCGGCGTGCAAAGGCGCGCGGACAAGGCGACACCCGCCGGGGGCGCCGCCGAAGAATGGCAAGCGTACAATAAAACGAGCGCTCACGCTTGGGCACGCGCAAGGGTGGCGCTCAGGGCGGCTCAGTCGCTGCGCCTGTCCCGGCGCCCGCGGCGCTCATGCGCGCACATCCGGCGCCGGGGCCGCGGCCGGGGCCGCGAGCGCGGCCGGCCCGGCCCCCGTATCCCCATCGACCGGGGTCACGCGCGGAATGCGCAGGGTGAAATGGGTGCCCTGGCCCAGGGTGCTGCTCACCGCGATGGTGCCGAGGAACTGCTTGACGATCAGGTTGTACACGATATTGAGGCCCAGCCCGGTGCCGCCCTGGCCGCGCCGGGTAGTGAAAAACGGGTCGAAGATGCGGTCGAGCACGTCCGGCGCGATGCCCCTGCCGTCATCCTTGACGTGCAATTCCACGACGTCGCCGTCGAGCCGGGCGCTGATCATGATTTCGCCAGCGGTATCGACCTCGAAGGCATGCTCCACGCAATTGAGGGTCAGGTTGGTGATGACCTGGGCAAAGGCGCCCGGATAACTGTCGAGCATGATCTCTTCCGGACAGTTCAGCACCAGCGAGATCGGGGTTTTCTTGAGCTTGGGCTGCAGGCTGGAGACGATTTCTTCGATGTATTCGTGCAGGCCGAAGGGGCGGCGCGCCTCGCTGGTCTGGTCGACCGCGATCTGCTTGAAACTGTGGATCAGGTGGGCCGCGCGGTAGGCATTGTTCATGATCAGGCGCGCGCTTTCGCTGGCGGTCTCGATGTAGCGCAGGATGTCGGATTTTTTCAGGCCGGCGCCGTTGACCGCCAGTTCCAGCTCGTCGGTGGCAGCCTTGAGCACCGAGGCGCTGGTCAGGGCGATCCCGACCGGGGTATTGATTTCATGGGCGACCCCGGCCACCAGGCTGCCGAGCGAGGCCAGCCGTTCAGCCTGGAGCAGGGATTCCTGGGTCTGGCGCAAGTCCTGCATTGCCTGGGCGGTCTGCTGGGCCGAGCGGCGCGCCGCATCCTCGGCTTCGCGGATGCGCCCGATGGTCGATTTCAGGCGGCGCTGGATCTGGTTGAAGCCGCGGATCACGTCGCCGAGCTCGTCGCGCCGGTTCTCGGGCAATTCCTCGACCTCGTCGGTGCCGCGCGTGGCCAGGTCGAACAGGCCGTCGCGCAATTGCTTGAGCGGCTCGAACACCACCCGCAAGGAGAGCGCCAGCGCCGCCACCAGGATCAGGTCGAGCAGCAACACCTCGATCACCTTGCGCATCAGTTCCGACGCGAGGGCATGGTCGATCTGGGCACGGCTGAAATTGATCACCACCCGGCCCACCGAGACCGGCTTGATCGAGGCGCTGGCCGGGCCGCCTTCGAGAAATACCAGCGGCGCGTCGACCGCCTGGCCGGCCGGTTCGGGGGCGTGCTCGACCGTGACCAGCTTGCCGTCGGCCGCGCGCAGCTTGCCGGCGAACAAGCCGACCGAGCTGTCGTAGACGCGGATCGCCACCACTTCCGGCGGCAACATTTCCGCCTCGACGATGCTATCGACCTTGGACTTGTCCAGGTCCCACAGGGCCGATGGCAGGCTGATCTGCAAACGGGTGATCACGCCCTTGCGCAGGCGCTGGTTGCTTTCTTCCAGCGCCTTGCCCAGCGAATACTGGGTATAGCTGCCCGAAATGCTGAGCACCAGGGTGACGATCACCACGAATAGCAGCTTCAGCCGGCTTTGAATACTGAACATCCGATTCCTCCCGATAGCCAGCGTACGCGCGCAACGCATCTCCGACTGTACGGTAAGCCCTTCTCATTGGCAAGAAATTGAGGTGGGGACCTGTGCAAAGTAAAGGTTTTTGCGTGGCGCACGGCCGGATCAGCAATGGTAAGATCGTAGCATTACGAGGGAGGATGCCCTATGAGCGCAGCTTACCAGCACCTGGCCCTGGCCGACGTGGAGCCGGGAATGGTTTTGTCCGACGAACTGCTCGACCGCCAGGGGCAAGTCCTGCTGCCCAAGGGGGCCATACTGACCGACCGCACCATCGCCTTGCTGCCAAGCCACGGCATCGATGCCGTGCCCGTGCTGCGCAGCGCCGGCGCGGCCCCGCCCCCGGCCCGTTGCGCGCCCGACCTGGCCGCCAGCGGGCAGCGCCTGGCCACCTTGTTTCGCAAACACCAGCCGGAAGACACCCACGACTGGGCCACCAGCGCCCTGCGCCGCTACGTGGAAGATTACCGCGCCGCGCGCGAGGTCGCCTTATGAGCGCCATCGTGCTCGATGACGTGCTGCGGCGCCTGGCCGACCTGCCCTCCTTGCCGGCCGTGGTCATGGAACTGCTCACCAGCATCGACCAGGAAGACATCGACATCGCGGTGCTGGCCAAGAAAGTCTCGCACGACCAGGCCCTCACGGCCAAGACCCTGCGCCTGGCCAATTCCTCGCTGTACGGCTTGCAGGTGCGGGTGACCACCATCCAGCAGGCGATCACCTACCTGGGCTTCCAGACCACGCGCAACCTGATCACCGCCTCGGCGCTGACCGGCTGTTTCGCCGAGGGCCGCTGCCCCGCCTTCGACCACAAGGCGTTCTGGCGCCACTCGATCGCCACGGCCGCGTGCGCCAAGGTGCTGGCGCGGCGGGTGCGCTTCAATCAGGATTACGCCTTCACCGCCGGGCTGCTGCACGATATCGGGCGCCTGGTGCTGGTGAGCAGCTATCCTGATTTATATCAGCAGGTCATGGAATACCGCGCGGCCAAGGACACCTACGTGCAGGACGCGGAGCTGGCGGTGATGGGAGTAGACCATGTGCTGGCCGGCGTGGCGCTGGCAGAACACTGGAATTTTTCGGATACGATGAAGATGGCGATCGCCTTCCATCATGATCCCGGCGCCCCTGACGCGGGTTTGCTGGCCACCATCGTGCATGTGGCCAACGCCATCGTCCATGCGCTCGACCTGGGGCGCGAAGACGACGATCTGGTTCCCGCCGTGTCGCCGGTTGCGTGGACCGCACTGGGACTGAACGAAGAATGCTATCTGCAAGTGTTCCGTGAAACCGAACTGCAGTATGAAGAAATCACGATGATCCTGATGGGCTGACCGACCCGCCTCTGCGTGCAGAGGCGGCAATCAGGCGCCCCGTTCCAATGGCATGACAGCTGACACCGCCATGCCGGAGGACTTAGTGCGCATAGTTTCCGGACGTCGATGCGTCTGGTGGCGTGCCTTTTTCCTCGGCCGCTTTGGGACGGCCTTGGGCATCGGACAGGCGATACTTGGTGCGGCGGTCGCCCATCAGGTCGCGCAGGTCGCGGATGCTCATGCCGGTCACTTCGTGCATGCGGATCAGGAGCGAGGCGCCGACCGGCAGGCGGTGGTGGCGGATCTTGCTGATGACCGGCGGCGCAACTTCGAGCATGCGCGACAAGGCTGCATCGTTTTTCAGCTGCATTTTGCCCAGCAGAATGTCGAGCAGGTGGTTGGGGTTATAACTTTCCTGTGATGCCAGAGCATGGTGTGCCATGATTTACCTCGTGGTGAGTGGTTGAAATAATGCCGTTACGAACTATGTTAAAGACCCATACACGTCTTAATAAGTTCCCGGAAAAATCGCCCTTGAGCGTGATTAAACAGAATAAATCTGATAACTGGCTTAAAAGCACGTTTTCCGGATCGTATGCGCTCTGCGCTACTCACTTCCAACGCACTTGAATTGCAAACTAATTATGAGACTCATATGCCTTTAGTACAACTTACTCGCGCATAGGTGACATTGTTCGAAATCAAGGTATCCGCCGGAAAGCTTGTCACATAGTCATTTCAACACAGGGAGACAAATTGTGGCGCACGCAAGAACATTTCGTGTGCTCAGTTCGTTTGTCAGAATACTGTCGGAACTCATTGATTTACATGAAGAAATAGGTAGTGTGCAATGAAGCAATTGTGAAAGATTATTGTGCGAAATTTTTCCCAAGGATATGCAAGAGTGACGGGTGGCTAGCTCGACCGTTGATTGCGCGCAATGAATGGCCGCCCGGCAGCGTTGTTGTCGCGCGGGAATGGCCGCCCACGCTGATTTACGATAAACTGTCAACCCCGCCTGAATCCAGGCTGCAGCGCCACGTTGATCATTCCATGCAGAAAAAAATCTTCATCAAAACCTTCGGTTGCCAAATGAACGAGTACGACTCGGACAAGATGGCGGACGTGCTCGGCGCTTCCGATGGCCTGATCCGTACCGACACACCGGAAGACGCCGATGTGATTTTGCTCAATACCTGCTCGGTCCGTGAAAAAGCGCAAGAAAAAGTCTTCTCCGACCTCGGCCGCCTGCGCGAGCTGAAACTGGCCAGGCCCGACCTGGTGATCGGGGTCGGCGGCTGTGTTGCCTCGCAGGAAGGCGCCGCCATCGTCAAGCGCGCGCCCTATGTCGACATGGTGTTCGGCCCGCAAACCCTGCACCGCCTGCCGCAGATGCTGCGCGCGCGGCGCGCCAGCGGCGACGCCCAGGTCGACATCAGCTTTCCCGAAATCGAAAAATTCGACCACCTGCCGCCGGCCAAGGTCGACGGCGCCTCGGCCTTCGTCTCGATCATGGAAGGCTGCAGCAAATACTGCAGCTACTGCGTGGTGCCCTACACGCGCGGCGAGGAAGTCTCGCGCCGCTTCGAGGACGTGCTGACCGAAGTGGCCGGACTGGCCGCCCAGGGCGTGAGGGAAATCACCCTGCTCGGCCAGAACGTGAATGCCTTCCGCGGCGTCATGGAAGGCGGCGAGATCGCCGATTTCGCCCTGCTGCTCGAATACGTGGCCGACATTCCCGGCATCGAACGGATCCGCTTCGTCACCAGCCACCCGAAGGAATTCACCCAGCGCCTGATCGACGCCTACGCCAAGATCCCGCAGCTGGTCGACCACCTGTACCTGCCGGCCCAGCATGGCGCCGACAACGTCCTCGCCGCCATGAAGCGCGGCTACACCGGCCTCGAATACAAATCGATCATCCGCCGCATCCGCGCGGTGCGCCCGAACATGTCGATTTCGTCCGACTTCATCGTCGGCTTCCCGGGCGAAACGCAAGCCGACTTCGACACAATGATGAAACTGATTCTTGATGTCGGCTTCGACACCAGCTACAGCTTCATCTTCAGCAAGCGTCCCGGCACCCCGGCCGCCAACCTGGCCGACGACACGCCGCACGACGTCAAGCTGGCGCGCCTGCAGCAGTTGCAGGCGGCGATCGACGCCAACACGCGCAAGTACAGCGCCGCCATGGTCGGCAGCGTGCAGCGCATCCTGGTCGAAGGTCCGTCCGTCAAGAACGCCGCCGAACTGCAGGGCCGTACCGAAAATAACCGGGTCGTCAATTTCGCACCCGGCATCAATGCGAGCGCGCTGATCGGCCAGATGGCCGACGTGCGCATCACCGAGAGTTTTAACTACACCCTGCGCGGCGAACTCGTTGCGCGCGGTGACACTTTAGCCTGCGCCAGTTGAAAACCAAGACACCTATCCAGCCTCACTACTTCATCCCCGAACCGCTCGACAACACGCGCCTGGCCCACCTGTGCGGACCGCTCGACGAGAACCTGCGCCAGATTTCGTCGGCGCTCGACGTGACCATTTTCCGGCGCGGCGAAAAATTCATCGTCAGCGGCCATAACGCCGAGCACGCGGTCCGGATCCTGGAACGCTTCTACGAGGTCGCCAACAAGATCGTCCCGATCGAGGAAGTGCAGCTGGCGCTGGTCGAACAGCGTTCCGGCCTGCACAAGCAGCAAAGCCCGGACAGCACCCCGACCGAAGCGCTGCCCGACATCGAAATCAACAGCCCGGTGCTGAAAACGCGCCGCCACGACCTGCGCGGGCGCACCCCGCACCAGATCCAGTACCTGCGCTCGATCCTCGACCACGACATCAGCTTCGGCGTCGGCCCCGCCGGTACCGGCAAGACCTACCTGGCGGTGGCCTGCGCGGTCGATGCGCTCGAACGCGACGCGGTCAAGCGCATCATCCTGACCCGCCCCGCGGTGGAAGCGGGCGAACGCCTGGGCTTCCTGCCGGGCGACCTGACGCAAAAAATCGACCCTTACCTGCGCCCCCTGTACGACGCCCTGTACGACCTGCTCGGCTTCGACCGCACCCAGAAGATGTTCGAAAAACAGGTGATCGAGATCGCCCCGCTGGCCTACATGCGCGGGCGCACGCTCAACCACGCCTTCGTCATTCTCGACGAAGCGCAGAACACCACGGTCGAACAGATGAAGATGTTCCTGACCCGGATCGGCTTCGGCAGCAAGGCCGTGGTCACCGGCGACGTCACCCAGGTCGACCTGCACAAGACGCAAAAGAGCGGCTTGAGCGACGCCGTGCACGTGCTGAAAGACGTGCGCGGGATCGCCTTTACCCAGTTCTCCAGCGCGGACGTGGTGCGCCATCCGCTGGTGGCGCGTATCGTCGATGCGTATGAATCCGCCGCCTCGGTCGACGACCTGGTGGCCTTGCCGAAACCTGCCGCAGCCAAAAATGCCCGCAAAAAATAAGCTTTCCCTGTCTGTCCAGTATCCCGACACCCGCCTGCAGGAATCGATCACGCGCCCGAAGGTGCGGCGCTGGGTCCAGGCGGCGCTGTTCGCGCCAGCCGAACTGACCATCCGCTTCGTCGACGCCGAGGAAGGCCGCGTGCTCAATCGCGACTACCGCGCCAAGGATTACGCCACCAACGTGCTGACCTTCGCCTACAACGAAGGCGAGGACATCGCCGAGGATGAGCCGACCCGCGCCGACATCATCCTGTGCACCGACGTGCTCGAAAAAGAAGCGCTGGAGCAGAACAAAACCGTGGAAGAGCACTGCGCCCACCTGATCGTGCACGGCGTGCTGCACGCGCAGGGCTACGACCATGACGACGACGACGAAGCGACCGAGATGGAGCAGCTCGAAACCGACATCCTCGCCGCCCTCGGCTACGCCGACCCTTACGCCACCTGATTGTCCGCGTGGGCACGCCGTGTCCACGCATCGCCTTGCCTCAGGCGGCGCACAGCGTCCTATCCCCCCTATCGGCACATCCATGACTTCCTTCCTGTTCCTGCAGCGCTTCCACGACGGCAAGGTGGCGCCGATGCCTTACGACGATGTCATGACCTCGCTGCGGCGCCACGGCAAGGCGCGCCGCGGGCCGGCCGATACCGAAGTGAGCTTCGGCCCTGACAAGATCGCCGCCAGCTGCACCGTCATCGGCGACGCCGCCACGGGCGCCGCCTGCATCGCCTTCGAGCGCCCGCGCTACGATGCCGCCCTGCGCGCGCTGGCCTGGGAATGCATCGAGCGCTTCGGCTGCACCGTGTTCGACGACGCGCTCCACAGCGTCGGCACGCCGCCGGGCGGCCTCGATGCGCTGCCCCAGCCGCTGCGCGCCGCCTGCGCAACGGGAGCGCGCCAGGTCGCCGGCATCGCCCAACTGTGGTCGTACGACACCGCGCCGGGCGCGGGCGCCGTGGCGCCTGCGCTGCACTACCGTCATGCCAATGGGGCCGGACGCAGCATGCAGCTGTTCGACAGCATCGACAGCGACGCGCACCAGGTGGAGATTGTCCTGGGCATGCGTCCGCAAGCCTGCAACGGCGCCACCCTGCGCGTGCTGCGCAACCTCGAACTGCGGGTCGATTCGGCCCTCGGGGCCAATCCGGCATACCAGTGCGAGTACCTCCATGCCTACCTCGAGGTGGCGCGGCTGCTCAAAAGCTCGCCCGCGCTGGGCGTGCTGAAACACAGCGACAGCATCGACCATCCGTCGTGGAGCGAAACGGCGCCCTCGGCCGGCTTCGTCATGGACCGCGCGCTGTCCGCCAGCGCCGGCGCCGAGGCTGCGCGCCTGGCCACCCAGGTGCGGGAACGCTACGCCATTGACCTCGACCTGGGCGCCGCCAGCATCGACCTCCTCGCGGCGCTGCTCGACAAGGTGCATGCCATGGTCCGCCGCGAGCGCGCCAACCATGCGGCAGATACGCCCTACGTCAGCGCGCTCGCCGCCAGCTGGGCGGCCAAGGCCGGCAGCTACCTCGGCGCCGTCATTGCGCGCTGCATCGGCGCCCAGTGGGGATATTGCCTGCACGGCGCGCCATCCGAGCCGGCACTGCGCACGCATCGCGGCGGCATCTGCTTTCCGCACCTGCTGGTGCTCGACCACATCGTCAACGGCGCCAGCGACAACGTGGCCCAGCGCATGCGCCAGCTCACCCTGATCCACGCCTCGACCACCGCGCGCGCCGACGACGTGGCCGCCAACGTGCCCGCGCTGTGCCAGATGCTGCTGGCGCGCCTGCCGCACGCGCCGCTCGACTTCAGCCTGGCCTCCTTGCGCCATGTGGACGGCTATCTGGCACAGCGCAGCGCCATCGCGGCGCAGGATGAAGCGCGCATGATCATGGCCTGCGGCGCCTACCTGGGCGAAGTGGTGCGCACCAATGGCGCCACGCCGGACGCCTGGCAATGGACCAATTACGACGACGCCGCGGCGCTCCACCCGCGCTTCGCGCAGCAGCAGCCGCGCGAAGCGGGCGTGCGCGGCTTGCTCGACAGCGCCGCCGGCATGGCGTTTCCGCTGGCACAGGCGGCGCTGGCGTTGGCGGGCCAGGGCAAGCTGCGCGCCTACGCACGGCAGCTGATCCACGGCACCAATACCCCTGTACTCGGCCCGGACGAGATCAACGACTGGCCGTGCGACCCGGCCATGGCCGGCGTGCTCGACGACGTGCGCGCGGCCCTGATCCGCTGGCGCGGCGTCGCCAACAAGGGCGACTTCGAGGTCTTGCGCGGCGCCGATCCGGGCTGGCTGGCCGACGACCCGCTCGGCGTCATCCTCGAAGGCCAGCTGGACCTGCTGGCCAAGGGAACCGTTGTATGGGGCGCTCTGGTGCAAGCGAACAGCATGCTGTTCGAGCCGGGCGTGCACGACTGTCCTGGCGATCTGCTCTACAGCCGCGATCCGCATTTCGATAGCCGCCCCCAAGCCCTCAAACGCATCGCCCGCGCGGTGTCTTCGCACAAAAGCGAGACGGCGGCGGGTGCCTTCAAGATCATCGGCCGAAACCTTGCCGCAGAAACCGTTCGCACTTTCAATCTGCCCGTACCCGACCTGCTCACCGACCAGGAAGTGCTGATGTCGTCCTTCATGGCGTTCCGCAAACACCTGCCCGAGAGGATCCTCAGCGGCGCCTGGTTTCCGGTGCTGGTCCATCCCGGCGTGCGCGCCGTGATGATCGTGCCGAGCTGGTTCTGGCCGCTGCATCTGCTCGACATGTGGAACAGGGGTCAGCTCTATTAATCCGCCGCGTGTCACTTTAATGCCACAATGCTAACACTTTGATGGACCCGGCACAGGGCTCTGAAGTACCATACGGAAAAATATAAATCGCATGTACGGCGGCGCTGTTGCGCGGCACAGCATTTTTTCCTGGACCTTTGTGACCACTTTTCTTTACCTGCAGCGATTCGCCAACGGCGAACCCGCAGCCATGCCGTTCGATGTCCTGATCTCCATCCTCGCGCGCCACGGCAAACCCGGACGCGGTTTGCACGACACTG
Organism: Massilia antarctica; assembly: GCF_015689335.1. Taxonomy (GTDB): domain Bacteria; phylum Pseudomonadota; class Gammaproteobacteria; order Burkholderiales; family Burkholderiaceae_D; genus Telluria_A; species Telluria_A antarctica. Next base: position 672,009 of record NZ_CP065053.1, read on the forward strand.
AAATCACCTTCGAAGCCGGCCGCACCGCCGCCGGCGCCACCGTCATCGGCGCGCGCACCGGCGGCGCGCTGTGCGTCGGCTTCGAGCGTCCGTATTTCGACGCGCCCCTGCGCGCACTGGTCTGGGAATGCATGCGCGAGCTGGCCTGCGTCGCCTTCGACGATGCCCTCGAGATGATCTACACGCCGCTGCATGGCGCGCACGGCCTGCCGCCGGCCATGGGCGCTGCCTGCGCCAACGGCGTGCGGCGCGTCGACAGCGCCCAGCAGCTCTGGCCCGACCAGCTCGAAGCGGGCATGCCGGCCCCGGAGCGCCCGGCCCTGCGCTACGCCAAGGTCAACGGCAACGGCCCGCACCTGCAGACGTTCGATCATGGCGACGCGGCGGCCAAAGAACTGTCGATCGAACTGGCGACGCGGCCCGAGGCATGCAACAGCGCCACCCTGCGCGTGCTGCGCAACCTGAGCGCGCGCGTCGACGCCGCGGTCGGCGCCAATCCCGGGTACCACCCGTTCTACCGCTTCGCGCATGACGCCAGTTCGCTGCTGTTCATGGAATCGGCGCCACTGGGTACGCTGGAGCACCGCGCCACCATGGTCAGCCCCGGCCCCGGCCTGAGCGCGCCCCTGCCCGGCTTTGCCAGCGACCGCGAGGTGTATGCCAGCGCCCACGCCGAACAGGCCAGGCTGGTCGCGTACGTGCACGACAAATACCGGATCGTCCTCGATGGCAGCAGCGTCAGCATCACCGCGCTGGCCGGCCTGCTCGACAAGCTGCACGCCTTCTACGTCAATGAACGCAGCAGGCAGCCGGCCAACGCCGCCTTCAGCAGCCCGATCGCCGCCAGCTGGGCGATGCGCGCCGGTTGCTACCTGGGTTCCGTGGTCGCCAGCCAGATCGGCGGCCAGTGGGGCTACGTCACGCGCGGCCAGCGGCGCCTGATGGTGGTGCGCACCCACCGCGGGCGCGTCTGCCACCCGCACCTGCAGGTGCTCGACCACATCGTCAACGGCCCCCGCGACAACGTGGCGCGCTGGTACGCGCAGCTGGCCGCGAGCGACGCCAGCGCCTGTGCGCGCGCCGACGACATGGCCTGCCGCATTCCGCGCCTGTGCGCCATGCTGCTCGGAGCGGGCGATTTTGCGGTCGGCGCCGGCCTGCCGCTCGACGCGCAGCTGGCGCGCGATCAACTCGACTACAGCTTCGCCTCGCTGCGCCCGCTCGAAGCCTGGCTGGGGCAGGTACGCCAGCGCCATGCGGCCGGCGAAGTGGCGGCGCCGCTGCTGGCGCGCCTGATCGACGCGGCCGGCGCCTATCTCGGTGAAGTCATCCGCGGGAACACGCCGGACGCCAGCCAGTGGCAATGGATGAACTACGACGACATGGTGCGCGCCCATCCCGCCTTTGCGCGCCAGCGCCCGCGCGCACGCGATTTCCTGGTTTTTCTCGACAGCGCCGAATACACCACCTACCCGCTGGCCAGCATCAGCGCCCTGCTGACCGACGCCCGCGCCGAATCGCTGCAGGACTACGCGCGCAAGCTGCTCCCGCACGGCGCTGGCGACGGTGCCCATCCGCTGGCGCCAGACGATATCGAACAATGGCCGGCCGAGCCGAAGATGGCGATGGCGCTCGACCAGATCCGCAACGCCGTCATGAAGTGGCGCCGCACGGCCACGTCGGCCGACTACGACAACATGTACGCAGCCAATCCGGGCTGGCTGGGCAACGACAGCCTGTCCGAGATCTTCCGCCGCCAGCACTTGCTGCTGGAAAGAGGCATGGTGGTGTGGGCGTCGCTGGTACAGGCCAACAACGCGCTGTTCTCCGAAGGACCGCACGACATGCCGGCGCTGCTGGCGTACAGCCTTGACCGCCATTTCGAAGCGCGCCCGCAAGCCCTGCAGCGCGTCGCGCAGGAGCTGTTTGCGTACAAGGGCAAGGATGTACCGGCGCCGCTGCAGCATATCGCCACGTGCCTTGCCAATGAACTGCGACGCCCGCAGGACCTGGCGGTGCCGGACATGCTCACGCGCCGCCGCGTGATGATCTCGGCCTTCCTGGCGGTGCGCAAGCACATGCCGGCCGACGTGATGCAGGGCGCGTGGTTCCCGGTGCTCACGCATCCCGACACCTTGTGCCTGATGATCGCGCCGCGCCAGTTCTGGCCGCAGGAACTGGTCAGCGCGTGGACGTCGGGCGCGATGGTGTAGTGCACCTCCTCCGTCGCCCCCGCCCGCCTCCCGTCGCCCCGCCCGCCTCCCCGTCGCCCCCGCCTGCGCGGGGGCGACGGGGATGGTCGTGCGGGCCGCGGTGGCCGCAGCGGGAGTCGTGGTAGTTGCGGTGGTGGTGGCGGTCGCGCGAGCGGCGGTGAGGCTCGCGCGAGCGGACAGTGATGCTCGCGCGGACGACGGCTTGACGCCACACATGCATACCTCCACTGCGCTTAAAAAACAGGCACTGGCGCTTTTGGTGTATCCTACGCCTATCGCAACAACGGCTCACGCCAACTATGCCAGAGCACCCTTATGACGTCCGAACGGACGCCAAGACCCACCGGTCACTGTTTGAACGCCTGACCGCACTGATCTCTCCCGAGCCCGAAAACCGCGCCGAGCTGCTCGAAGTCCTGCACGACGCCCATGAACGCAACCTGATCGACGCCGATGCGCTGTCCATGATCGAAGGGGTGTTCCAGGTCTCGGACCTGTCCGCGCGCGACATCATGGTCCCGCGCTCGCAGATGGACGTCATCGACATCAGCAAGCCTATCGAGGAATGGATGCCGCAGGTGCTGGAAACAGCCCACTCGCGCTTCCCTGCCATCGAAGGCGAACGCGACAAGGTCATCGGCATCCTGCTGGCCAAGGACTTGCTGCGCTATTACGCCGAAGAAACTTTCGACGTACGCGACATGCTGCGTCCGGCCATCTTCATTCCCGAATCGAAACGCCTGAATGTGCTGCTGCGCGATTTTCGCGCCAATCACAATCACATGGCCATCGTGGTCGACGAATACAGCGGCGTTGCCGGCCTGATCACGATCGAAGACGTGCTCGAACAGATCGTCGGCGACATCGAAGACGAATACGATTTCGATGAAGAAGAAGATAACATTCTGTCGATCAAGGAAGGCCAGCTCGGCCCGCGCTGGCGCATCAAGGCGCTGACCGAGATCAGCCAGTTCAACGAAGAACTCGGCACCAGCCTGCCGGAAGACGACGTCGATACCATCGGCGGCCTCGTTGCCAGCCATCTGGGCCGCATGCCGCACAAGGGCGACGTATTCGATATCGCCAACCTGCGCTTCGAGGTGCTGCGCGCCGACGCGCGCCAGGTTCACGTCTTGCTGGTGGAAAAACTGCCGCTGCCCGAAGACGAACACGATTGATGTTGCGCCGCTCGACCGTTCCGCTCGATCCGGCGCTGCGCGCCCCTCGCACCACCTTGCTGCCCATGCTGTTCGCCGCCCTCGCCGGCGCGACCAGCGTGCTGGCGTTCGCGCCCATCGGCTGGTGGCCGCTGCAAATCCTCGCCCTCGCCTTTCTGTTCTACCAGCTCGGCATGGATACCAATGTGCGCCGCAGCACCTTGATCGGCTGGGCCTTCGGTTTCGGCTGGTCGGTTGCCGGCATGCACTGGCTATACATCACCATGAATCGCTTCGGCAACATTCCGGGGCCGATGGCGGTGGCGGCCGTGTGCCTGCTTGGCCTGTACATGGGCTTGTTCGGGGCCTTGGCCAGCGGGGTATCGACCTGGCTGCGCAAGCGCTGGTCCTTGCCGGTCGCCGGTTTCCTGCTGCTGGTGCTGCCGGTCGCCTGGGGCTTGTCGGACTGGATGCGCGGCTGGGTCATGACCGGTTTCCCCTGGGTCTCCACCGGTTACGCCCATAACGCCAGCCCGCTGGGCGGCTACGCCCCGATTGTCGGCGTGTACGGCATCGGGATGATCGCGGCCGTGTGCGCCAGTTGTCTCGTCATGCTGACCCAGCGCGCGCGCTGGCCCGGCATGGGCTTGCTCGCCGCTATCCTCGCGGCCGGCTACGGCCTGACATTCGTCGCCTGGACCGCCCCTCAGGGCATGCCCATCAAGGTGCGCCTGATGCAGGGCAACGTCGAACAAAAAAAGAAATTTGATCCGGATCATGTCATGCGCGCGGTGGAGATGTACCGCGGCATGATTACCGCCCAGCCGGCCGACCTGATCGCCCTGCCGGAAACGGCCGTCGCCACCCTGCCGCAGTACCTGCCGCCCGATTACTTACCCTCGATCAAGAAATTCGCCGCCGACAGCGGCAGCCATGTACTGTTCGGCATCCCCTTGTCGGACGGCCCCGGCAGTTATGCGAATAGCGCGGTCGGTGTCAGCCCGTCCGGCCAGTCGTACCGCTACGACAAGCACCATCTGGTACCGTTCGGCGAATTCGTGCCGGCCGGCTTCCGCTGGTTCGTCGACATGATGCGCATTCCGCTGGGCGACATGAGCCGTGGCAAGGAAGTCCAGGGCGCTTTTGCCGTCAAGGACCAGTTGGTGTTGCCGAATGTTTGCTACGAAGACGTCTTTGGCGAAGAAATCGCCCTGCAACTGCGCACCATGCCGCATCCGGCCACGATGCTGCTCAATATGTCGAACCTGGCCTGGTTCGGCGAATCGGTGGCGATTCCCCAGCATGTGCAGATGTCACAGATGCGGTCGCTGGAAACCGGGCGCCCGATGCTGCGCGCAACCAACACCGGCGCGACCGTCGTGATCGATGGCCGTGGCAAGATTGTCAATACTGTGCCGATGTACACGCACGGCACCCTGGCCGCCCAGGTACAAGGGATGGGCGGCATGACGCCCTTCATCCGCATGGGCAATTATCTGTTCCTGGCACTGGCGGCGCTGGCATTGGCTTTTGCCTGGTTCTCGGGCCGCAAGTACGCAAAAACGCAGCAAACATGACATTGTCCTCACTTGCCCCCCAGCGTCCCGCTAAAACCCGCTAAAATTGGTCGTTTTAGCAAACTCATTCGTTCGCGCCGTCAGCCGCGCGACAGCCACCAAGATGCTCACATTTCAACAAATTATCCTGACCTTGCAAACCTACTGGGACAAGCAGGGCTGCGCCTTGCTCCAGCCATACGATATGGAAGTCGGCGCGGGCACCTTTCACACGGGTACCTTCCTGCGCGCAATCGGACCGGAACCCTGGCGTGCCGCCTACGTGCAACCCTCGCGCCGCCCGAAAGATGGCCGCTATGGCGAAAACCCGAACCGCATGCAGCACTACTATCAGTATCAGGTGGTCCTGAAACCGGCGCCGGAGAATATCCTCGACCTGTACCTCGGTTCGCTCAAGGCGCTCGGCCTCGACCTGCAAAAGAACGATGTGCGCTTCGTCGAGGATGACTGGGAAAGCCCGACACTGGGCGCCTGGGGCCTGGGCTGGGAAGTGTGGCTGAACGGCATGGAAGTGACCCAATTTACGTATTTCCAGCAAGTCGGCGGCCTCGATTGCAAGCCGGTGCTGGGCGAAATTACCTACGGCATCGAACGCCTGGCCATGTACTTGCAGGGCGTCGAGAATGTGTACGACCTGGTCTGGACCGAGTGGGAAGAAAACGGAACCAAGAAGTCGCTCAGCTACGGCGACGTGTTCCATCAGAACGAAGTCGAGCAATCGACCTATAACTTCGAGCATGCCAACACCGACCTGCTGTTCACCCAGTTCGCCAACCACGAATCGGAAGCGAAGCGCCTGATCGAACTCGAACTGACCCTGCCGGCCTACGAGCAGATCATGAAGGCTTCGCACAGCTTCAACATGCTCGACGCGCGTGGCGCCATTTCGGTCACCGAACGCGCCGCCTACATCGGGCGCGTGCGCACGCTGTCGCGCCTGGTCGCACAAGCCTATTACGACTCGCGCGAAAAGCTGGGATTCCCGATGGCTCCCAAAGCGCCGCTCGCCGCCTGAAAGATAAAATTAGAATGATGAACAACACCTTACTCGTCGAACTGCTGACCGAAGAACTGCCTCCGAAAGCGCTGGCCAAACTGGGCGCCGCTTTCGCCGCCGGCATTACCAACGGCCTCAAATCGCGCGACTTCCTCGCCGACGACAGCGTGGCCACCGCCTACGCATCGCCGCGCCGCCTGGCCGTCTCGATCACCGGCGTGCGCGCCATGTCGCCCGATAAATCGGTGCGCGAAAAAGTCTTGCCGGTCAGCGTCGCACTCGACGCCGACGGCAAGGGCACCGCGCCGCTGGCCAAGAAGCTCGCCGCCCTGGGCGTGCCGGACCTCGATATCGCTACGCTCGAACGCGCCGTGGATGGCAAGGCCGAAAGCCTGTTCTACACCCGCAAGGTGGCTGGCAGCGCGCTGCAAACCGGCCTGCAAGCCGCGCTGGAAGAATCCGCCGCCAAGCTGCCGATCCCCAAATTAATGAGCTACCAGCGTCCGGACGGCACCACCGTGCAGTTCGTGCGTCCGGCCCACAAGCTGGTCGCCCTGCATGGCGGCGAGACCGTGCCACTGACCCTGCTCGGCCTCGCCGCCGGCAACCAGACCCTCGGCCACCGCTTCCTGACCGATGGCGCGCCCCTGACGATCGCGCATGCCGACCAGTACGCGGCCACGCTCGAAGCCGACGGCAAGGTGATCGCCAACATCGAGGCGCGCAAGGAAAAAATCCGCAGCGCGCTGCTGCAAAAGGCCGGCGCCGACCAGGTCCTGATGCCCGAGTCGCTGCTCGACGAAGTCTCGGCGCTGGTCGAGTGGCCTGTCGTGTACGAATGCCGCTTCGAGGAAGAATTCCTGGCCGTGCCGCAGGAATGCCTGATCCTCACCATGCAGACCAACCAGAAGTATTTTGCCCTGACCGATGCCGACGGCAAGCTGCGTTCGCGCTTCCTGATCGTGTCCAACATCGAAACCGACGATGCCCAGCACATCATCGGCGGTAACGAGCGCGTGGTGCGCCCGCGCCTGTCCGACGCCAAGTTCTTCTTCGAGCAAGATAAAAAGAAGACCCTGGAATCGCGCCTGCCGCTGCTGGCCAATGTGGTCTACCACAACAAGCTGGGCACCCAGGCCGCGCGCTCGCAGCGCGTGGTGGCCATCGCCACCGACATCGCCCACACCATGGGCTACAACGAACAGCTGGCCGCGCGCGGCGCGCAACTGTCCAAGGCCGACCTGCTGACCGACATGGTGGGCGAGTTCCCTGAGCTGCAAGGCATCATGGGCACCTACTACGCGCGTCACGACGGCGAGCCGGAAGAAGTGGCGCTGACCGCGACCGAACACTATCAGCCGCGCTTCGCCGGCGACACCCTGCCGTCGACCGACACCGGCACCGCCGTGGCGCTGGCCGACAAGCTCGAAACGCTGGTCGGCATCTGGGGTATCGGCCTGCAGCCAACGGGCGAAAAAGACCCGTTCGCGCTGCGCCGCCACGCGCTCGGCGTACTGCGCATGCTGGTCGAAAAGCGCATGGACGTATCGATCATCGAGCTGCTCGGTTTCGCCAACGCGCGCTTCAACGGCATCGCCGGCTTCACCGACCCGGTGCTCGACGTGCGCGCCTTCATGTTCGACCGCCTGCGCGGCGTGCTGCGCGAGCGCGGTTTTAGCGCCAACGAAGTCGAAGCCGTGCTCACCTCGCACGTGGACCGCCTGCACGACATCGTCGAGCGCCTGGAAGCGGTGCAAGCTTTTGCCGCCCTGCCGGAAAGCGTTACCCTGGCCGAGGCGAACAAGCGCATCACCAACATCCTCAAGAAAAATGGCGCCGTCACGGGCGCACCAATCGCAGCGCTGCTCAAGGAAGACGCCGAACGCACCCTGTTCGCGGCCATTACGCGCGTGCGTCCGGAAATCGATGCGGCCTTTGCGGCGCGCGATTTCGCCGGCACCTTGAAAACACTGGCCCAGCTGCGCGACGACGTCGCCAGGTTTTTTGATGACGTGATGGTGATGGACGAGGATCTGGCGCTGCGCAACAACCGCCTGGCGCTGCTGTCGGTCCTGCACGGCATGATGAACCGCGTTGCCGACATTTCCAAGCTGGCGGCATAGGAGAACAGCGACATGAAGATGATCATCCTCGACCGGGACGGCGTCATCAACCACGATTCGCCGGCCTTTATCAAGTCGCCGGCGGAGTGGGTTCCGATTCCCGGCTCGCTCGAAGCGATCGCCCGCCTGAACCAGGCGGGTTATCGGGTGGTCATCGCCTCGAACCAGTCGGGCATTGCGCGCGAACTGTTCGACATGACGATCCTCAATGCGATTCACCAGAAGATGCACGCCAATGCGCAGCAGGTCGGCGCCGACATCGACGCCATCTTCTTTTGTCCGCACGCGGCCATCGACAATTGCGATTGCCGCAAGCCGAAAGCCGGCATGTTCGACGAAATCGCCAAGCGCTTCAAAATCAGCCTGAAAGGCGTGCCGACCGTGGGCGATTCGCTGCGCGACCTGCAGGCCGGTTTCATCAGCGGCTGCACGCCCTACCTGGTCCTGACCGGCAAGGGCGAAAAGACGCGCGAAACCGGCGGCCTGCCGCCCGGCACCCAGGTCTTCCCCGACCTGGCGACGATGGTCGGCGCGCTGCTCAAGGTCAACGCCGCGGCCGCGCACATCCCCATCTGATTGTCGTTCCGACTCCCCCACCGACTCACGCATTCCCGGAGACTTCTTTGCGTCATACCATTCTGTTCCTGCGTTCCCTGCTGTTTACCGTGGTCATGGCCGTCGCCACCATTGTGTGGGCCTGCGTATGCTTCCTGGCCGCGCCGCTGCCGTATAACAAACGCTTCTGGGTCACCTCGCGCTGGAACGTCTTCGTGATCTGGTGCGCCAAGGTCATTTGCGGCATCCACTACGAATTCAAGGGTTACGAGAACCTGCCCGACGAACCGGCCATCGTGCTGTCCAAACACCAGTCGGCGTGGGAGACGATTTTCCTGCTGCCGAACCTGACCCGTCCCCTGGTATTCGTCTTCAAGAAGGAGATTTTGTATATCCCCTTCTTCGGCTGGGCCATGGCGCTCTTGCGCATGATCCCGATCGACCGCAAGCAGGGCAAGAACGCCTTCAAGCACATGGTGGCGCATGGCAAACGGCGCCTGGCCGACGGCCAATGGATTATCATGTTCCCTGAAGGGACGCGGATCCCGGTCGGACAAAAAGGCAAATACAAAAGCGGCGGGACGCGCCTGGCGATTGAAACCAATGCGGTGGTGGTGCCGATCGCGCATAATTCAGGTGAATGCTGGCCCAAGAACTCTTTTCTGAAACGCCCCGGTGTGATCACGGTCTCGATCGGCAAACCGATTTCGCCGGACGGGCACACCCCTGACAGCTTGATGCAAGAGGTAGAAAATTGGATAGAATCCGAAATGCGCGTCATTTCGCCCCACGTCTACAGCGCTGGCTGAGCGGGGTCGGCGCCCTGATCCAGGCGGCGGTGCCGCAGCAGACCGAGTCCTCTCCCAAGATCAACGGCGACCAGCTGGAACTGTTCGCCCAGGATTTTTTTGCGGCGCTGGAACCGGCGGCAAAGCAATCCATCGCGCCGCAGCCGCTGTTCAAGGCGCCGCCGGCGCCGCCCAAAGTCGTTTTCCCCACGCCGGTGCGCGCACCGGACGCGCCGCCGCTGCGGCGCATCCAGCTCGGCCCCCACAGCCTCGAATTTGAATTGCGCCGCTCCAGCCGGCGTTCGATCGGCTTCATGATCGACGACCATGGCCTGCGCGTCACCGCGCCCAAACGCATCACCCTGGCCGACATCGACAACGCCATCCGCGCCAAGCAGCGCTGGATCCTCACCAAGCTGCGCGAACGCGGCGAGCGGCGCGCCCTGCGCCAGGAACGCGCGCCGGTGGTGTGGGTCGACGGTGCCCAGCTGCCCTACCTGGGCGCGAACATCACCTTGCGCCTGGAAGACGCGCCGCGCAGCCGCTGCGAGTTCGATGCGCAGGCGCGCGTGCTGACGGTGGGCGTGGTGGCCGGGCTGGCCGAATGGCAGTTGCAGGAACGGGTAAAGATCTGGTTCCAGGCCGAGGCCAAGCGCCTGTTCGCCGAACGGCTCGACCTGTATGGGGAAAAACTGGGCGTGCGCCACGCCTCGCTGGCGCTGTCGTCGGCCGGCACGCGCTGGGGTTCGTGCACGGTCGATGGCCACATCCGCCTGAACTGGCGCCTGATCCACTACGCGCTGCCGCTGCTCGACTACGTGGTGGCGCACGAGCTGGCGCACCTGATCGAAATGAACCACAGCGCGCGCTTCTGGGCCAGGGTGGAGTCGGTGTATCCCGATTATGACGGCGCCAGGATGGCGCTCAAGCAGCGTTCGCAGGAAATGCCGGTGGTATTCACCGCCTGAAGCGCGGCGCGCTCTCAGAGCCGCGTGGCGGCCCGCAGCGACTCGCCGAAGCGCACCATGCTCTCGCCCTGCGCGGCGCTCAGGCAGCGGAACGGCACCGGCAGGGTGCCGCGCTTGAGGACCATCATGAAGCCGCGCGAATAGCGCCGGATCGAACATACATCGCCCCACGGCACCAGGGTCACGCCGCTGCCGCTGGCGCGCACGATGCCATGCGTGTCGATCGTGAATTCGTAGGTATGGCGGGAACGCCCCTGGGTGACGAAATGCAGCGCCGCCGACGAGGTACTCTTGGTTTGCATCCAATACGTAGCAAGAGTACCGATGCGACGGCGGCGGATGATATATCCGGCATGCTGCCACATGAAGCTGACGTATTCCGGCAGCGCATAACGTACCGAAAACTGCACCGTCTCCGGCGCGGCGGCGGGCACCAGCCCCGGCCCGAGAACCGGCAGCGGCATCAGCGGAGCGTCAATGGTGATGCCGTTGGCTGAATCGAGCCGTTGACGTTGAACCAGCACGGCGACGGGCTTGCGGCTGCCCGCCGGCTTTGGATGAATGAACCACATGCATTTCCCCAGTTTTATTTATTGTGGTCACATGGTACCAAAGCCTAATAAATCAATCGTCGCAATAAACCAACTGTGCGCGCCGTCGCGCCGCGGTGGCGTTGCGCGTACGCCGCAGCCCGCTCGCCCATGGCGGCGCGCGCGGCGGGGTCGCCCAGCAGGCGCGACGCCTCGCTGAGCAGCGCGGCGGCGTCCGCCACGCGGATGGCGCCGCCGTCGGCGATGGCGTCCTCGGTGGCCAGCGCGAAATTGAAGGTGTGCGGGCCGACCAGCACCGGTTTGCCAAGGGCGCACGGCTCGATCAGGTTTTGCCCGCCCAGCGGCAGCAGGCTGCCGCCCACGAAGGCCACGTCGCAGGCGGCGTAGTAGGCGAACATCTCGCCCATCGAGTCGCCCAGCAGCACTTGCGCGTCCGCGCCCTCGTTATCAATGGCCGAACGGCGCCGCAGCGAAAAGCCGCGCTCGGCGACCAGCGCCGCCACGTCGTCGAAACGCTGCGGGTGGCGCGGCACGATCATCAGGAGCGGGGCCGGGCCGGCCCACGTCATGCGCTGATAGGCGTCGAGGATCAGCGCTTCCTCGCCATCGCGCGTGCTGGCGCACAGCAGCACCTTGTGTGCGCCGATTTTCGCGCGCAGCCAGGCCCCCGTCTCCAGGGCCGCATCGGGCACCACCACGTCGAACTTGATGCTGCCGGTGACTTCCACGTTCGGCGCGCCGAAAGAACGCAGGCGCGCGGCGTCAGCCTCGGTCTGGGCGGCCACCAGGGCGATGCCGCGGCCGGCATCGGTCATCAGCTTGCCGAAGCGCTGGCCGCGCTTGAGCGAGCGTTCCGACAGGCGCGCGTTGACCAGCGCGACCGGAATGCGCTCGCCGCAGGCGGCGATCAGGTTGGGCCAGACTTCGGTCTCCATCAGGATGCAGATGCGCGGGGTGAACTGGCGGATGAAACGATTCACCATGCCCACCGTGTCGTACGGCAGATAGGCCTGGATCAGGCGCTCGCCATGTTTGGCAAACAGCGCGCGTCCGGTGGCGCGCCCGGTGGGGGTCATGTGGGTCAGTACGATGCGGCTGTCTGGATAAGCCTCGATCAGCGCGTCGATCAGCGGTTCGGCGGCGCGCGTTTCGCCGACCGACACCGCATGCACCCAGATCGTGTGCCAGCCGGCCACGCGGGTGCGGTAGAAGCCGAGCCGCTCGCGCCAGTGCTGGCGGTAGCCCGGCTCCTTGAAGCCGCGCCACCACAGGCGTCCCAGCACCAGCGGCAAGGCCAGGTACCACATGACGCTGTAGAACGCGCGCATCAGGCCATGCCTCGCAGCTGCTTGACGGCGGCCAGTACCTCGGCCACCGCCGGCGGCGCGCCCTTGTCGCCCAGGTTGATGATGTGCGGCGACCAGTTGCCTTCGGTCTTCCACTTGGGCGAGTCGCAGTAAATCTCGATCACCGGGCGCATGAAGGCGGCGGCGATGTGGGTCAGGCCCGTGTCGACGCCGATCGCCAGCGCCGCGTTGCGCGCCAGGCCGACCGCTTCATCCATCGACAGCCTGGGCAGCACGGTGGCGTTCGGCAGGCTGGCCGCCAAGGTGTCGGCCTCGGCCTTCTCAAGCGGCGAACCCCAGGCCAGCAATACCGGCATGGGCGCGAGCGCGCGGCCGGTGGCGATCCAGTTCTCCGGCGCCCATTTCTTGGCATTGCGCGCGGTCCCGTGGAAGAACACCGCGTAGTCGCCGGCCGGCATCCATGCCGGCCGGTTGGCCTGGTCTGGTCCCGGCAGGCCGAAGTCGGGGACGGTGTCGACCGCGTAGCCGAGCGCCGCGCCGGCCACCAGGCGCCCGCGCGCCACTGCGTGCGTACGCGGATCGGTGGCGATGCTCTGGGTGTGGAAGATGCGCGAGATGCCTTCGTAGCCGGAGCCTTCGCTGCCGTTGGCTAGGCCGACCTTGCGCCCGCCTTTTTTTACGCGCGCGGCGCCCATGATGATGCCGGTCTTGAGCAAGCCCTGGGTATCGAACACGTAGTCGTACTGTTCTTCGCGCACGGCCTTGAAGAAACCGCGAATTTCCATGCGCGTTTCCTTCTTGCCGAGGCTTTTGCGCCAGCGCCGCAAGGCAAACGGGATGATGCGGCGCACGTGGGGGTTCAGGCGCACCAGGCTGACATAGCCCTCCTCCACCACCCAGTCGATGTTGGCGTCGGGATGGTGGCGCAGGATATCGGCCACCATCGGCAGGTTGTGCAGCACGTCGCCCAGGGACGACACGCGCACCAGCAGGATGTTCAGGCGCGCCAAGCGGGGCTCGCTCAGAACGGCAGTTCGGCGTCGGGCCGCACGGCCACGATCACGCGCCGGAATTCGCCCTGGATGCGGCGCAGCGCTTCCGGCGTTTCCGCTTCGAAGCGCATCACCACCACCGGCGTGGTGTTGGACGAACGCGCCAGGCCGAAGCCGTCCGGATATTCGACGCGCAAGCCGTCGATGTCGATGATGCGCTCGGAGCCGGGGAAGCTCGCTTCGTTGCGCAGGCGCTCGATCAGGGCCACGTTCTCGCCCTCGGCCAGGTGCAGGTGCAGTTCCGGCGTGCTGTCGGACTGCGGCAGCGCGTTCATCATGGCCGACGGATCGGCTTCGCGCGTGAGCAGTTCGAGCAGGCGCGCGCCGGAGTACAGGCCGTCGTCGAAACCGTACCAGCGGTCCTTGAAGAAGATATGGCCGCTCATTTCGCCGCCCAGCGGAGCGCCGGTTTCGCGCAGCTTGGCCTTGACCAGCGAGTGGCCGGTCTTCCACATCAGGGGACGGCCGCCATGCTTGGAAATCCACGGCGCCAGGTGGCGCGTGCATTTGACGTCGTACAAAATCTCGGCGCCCGGATTGCGCGCCAGGACATCGGCCGCGAACAGCATCATCTGGCGGTCCGGGTAGATGATCTGGCCATCCTTGGTGACCACGCCAAGGCGGTCGCCGTCGCCATCGAAAGCGATGCCGATTTCGGCGTCGGTCTCGCGCAGGCATTTGATCAGGTCCTGCAGGTTTTCCGGGTGGGCCGGATCGGGATGGTGGTTCGGGAAGGTGCCGTCCACTTCGCAGAACAGTTCGATCACTTCGCAGCCCATGCCGCGATACAGGTCGCCGGCAAAGGCGCCGGCCACGCCGTTGCCGCAGTCGACCGCGATTTTCATCGGGCGCGCCAGCTTGACGTCGCCGATGATGCGCTCGAGATAAGCGGCGCGGATATCGTGGGTGCTGTAGGCGCCCGGGTTCGGCGCGGCGCTGCCGTCATGGGCGGCGATGCTGTGGTACAGCGCCTGAATGGTCTCGCCGTGAATCGCTTCGCCGGCCAGCACCATCTTGAAACCGTTGTAGTTGGGCGGATTGTGGCTGCCCGTGACCATGATGCCCGAGGCCGCGCCCAGCACATTGGTGCCGAAGTAGACCATCGGGGTTGCCACCACGCCCAGGTCGATCACATCGACGCCGGCGGCTTGCAAGCCTTCTGCCAGCGCTGCCGTCAGTTCCGGGCCGGACAAGCGGCCATCACGGCCGATCACGACGGTGCGTTCACCCTTGGCCAGCGCGGCCATGCCGAAGGCCTGGCCGATCTGGCGCGCAATGCCGGCATCGAGCGTGCTGCCGATAACCCCGCGAATGTCGTAGGCTTTGAAGATCGTCTTGGAAAGTGGAAGCATGGGATAGAAACCTTAGGAGAATCGCGGCGCGGAAGGATGCCGGCGTGCGCCATGCAGGAACAGGCGGATGCAAACAGTGCGTCGGGATGAATGTGGGGGAAAGCGGTTAAAGGAACGTGGTTGATATTGTAGCGGCAAGCGGGGCTGTTGGGAATTGCCGGCCCGCAGATCTTGCCGCTACATGGAAAACGACTAGACGCGCAGCTTGTCGATGTCTTTGCCGCCTTCGACCCATTCCTTGACCCATTTCGGCTGGCGGCCACGGCCGGTCCATTGTTGGGCTGCATTGTCCGGATGACGATAACGCACGGCCACGCTGCCGGTCTTGGCGCGGATGCCGGTACCAATCAGGTCCTTTAGTGGCACACCAACGCTCTGTGCAATTGCCAGGATCTGTTCGCGCGCCTTGGCGACTTCCTGGTGCTCGCGCTTCTTCATTTCTTGCTTGATTTGATCCTGCAGGTTGCGCAGGTCACCAACGGACATATTTGACAGATCCATCATCGTTCCTTCAAAGTGGGTTGAAACAGATTAAGTGAAATCTCACCAATTGTCGCAATATACTACATCCGTGTATTAATGCTAGTCCTTCTTGCGAAGAATGAGCCAGCGGGGTGACTTAAATCGAACAATACGCGCATACAGCCACACATAACTGACGACGAACAATAAACAGAAAAAAATCAATACGCCCGTGTTTTTCCAGAATACCGTGGCCGGGATTACCGCCATCAGCGAAAACATCCACAGGTAGGGCGATGTTAGCGAATTGCGCCGCATCAGGGCGCGCGCTTCTTTACGCCCCACCGCCCATTGCACGATGCGCCGGAAAATCAGGCTGTGCAGGTGAATTCCATCGGGCATTGCGGGGGATTTGCCGCGCAAGAACATGCGGCGATAGGCCGAGAAAATCGTTTCGAACGCGGGATATATCAGCAGCAAAGCCGCATACCAGGTCGACACGTCGGGGTTGCGCATTACCAGCAGCAGCGCCAGCTCACCCAGCATGAAGCCGATAAAATACGCGCCGCCGTCGCCCAGGAATATCAGGCCGACCGGGTAATTCCAGATCAGGAAGCCGGCCGTGGCGCCCGCCACCATCAGCGCCGCCACCAGCACGAACACATCGCCCACCTGCCACGCCACATAACCGAGCGAGATCAGCATACAAATGGTTACCACGCTGGCCAGGCCATTAAAGCCGTCGATGATATTAATCGCATTGGCGATCCCGGCCACCGCCAGCACGGTCAGCGGCACCGCCACCCAGATATACATGATGCGCCACGAGCTGAAGGGAAAGTCAATACGGTCGAGTTTGGCGTCGAGCAAGAAATAACCGAGCAAGGCGGCCGCCATCGTCAATACCAGGCGGCGCAGCGCGCTCACATTGCCGGTATAGTCTTCCACGATGCCGCCGACAAATGCCACGCCGGCGCACATCATCAGTGACATCAGCCAGCCCGCCATGGCCGGCACCCGCCAGATCGAAATGAGCGCGCTGATAACGACCGCCATGAAAATCGGCAGCCCGCCAATGCGCGCCACGGTATGCGCGTGGACTTTTTGCACGCCGAAGAAATCGGCATCGAGCGCGGGACCATGCAGCCTGGCCTGCTTGATCACAAGCAGGGTCAGCAGTGCGGAAGCGACGAAACTCACGAGAAATGAAAACATTATTATTTATATATGCAAAAACGCGGGCAGGCTCGTGCCCTACCCGGCGGACCAACGCATGCGGTGAGTGTTGCCGTCGCCATGATCTGGTGTGAGAGTAATCCGTGATTGTACCGGATTACCTGCCCCTTAATTACGCCAGGATGGGGGCCCGCGGCCGACGATACTCAGGTTTCATGCAAAAAGGGCGCCATCGGCGCCTGTTGCGGCCCTTTTGCTCACTCCTGACCGGAGCCGCCGGGTGCGGGCGCCTCCGCCAGGCAAGCGGCCAGGGCGGCGCGCCAGTCCGGCAAGGGGCCGCACAAGGCCATCAATTTGCCCGAATCCAAGAGGGAATTGGCGGGCCGGGGCGCGCTGGCGCCGTACTCGGCGGCGCTGATCGGGATCACCTGGCAAGCCGTTCCGGTCGCGCTGAAAATCGCTTCGGCGAAGCCGGCCCAACTGGTCTGGCCCTGGCTGCTCAGGTGGTACAGGCCGCCGTGCCGCTCCCACCACGGCGCGCCGCCCGCCAGCGCCAGGCCCAGCAGGCGGGCACTGGCATCGGCCACCGTGCCGCTCCAGGTGGGGGCGCCATGCTGGTCGGCGACGATGCGCAACTGCGTCCGTTCGCGCGCCAGGCGCAGCATGGTCAGCAAAAAATTATTGCCGTGCATGCCATACAGCCAGCTGGTGCGCACAATCAGGTGGGCAATACCCGCAGCGGCAATCGCCTGCTCGCCGGCAAGCTTGCTCTGGCCATAGACATTCAAGGGCGCCGGGGTATCGGTCTCGGCGTAGGCGCGCGCGCTCGTACCGTCGAACACGTAATCGGTGGAATAATGCAGCAGCGCGGCCCCCAGCACCCGGGCTTCCTGCGCCATCAGGGCGGGCGCGTCGGCATTGATCCGCATCGCCAGCGCGCCCTCGTCCTGGGCCCGGTCCACGGCCGTGTAGGCGGCCGCGTTGACGATCAGGCCGGGCCGCACGGCACGCAGCACGGCGCGCAGCTGGTCGAGGTCGGCCAGGTCGCATTGCGCGTGCCCGGGCGCGACCAGCTCGCCCAGCGGACGCAGGCGGCGCGCCAGCTCATGCCCGACCTGCCCGCTGGCACCGGTGAGTAAAATCCTCACGGAAACACGTCGGACTGCGCCAGCGGCGTCCCCTTGCTATCCTTGCTGGAGAGCATGGGCAGCCCGCGCAGGGGCCAGTCGATGCCGATATCGGGATCGTTCCACAAAATCACCCGTTCCAGCTCGGGCGCCCAGTAATCGGTGGTTTTGTACTGGACTTCAGCGCTCTCGCTGGTAACCATGAAACCATGTGCGAAGCCGGGCGGAATCCACAGCTGACGCTGGTTTTCGGCCGATAAATCGACCCCGATCCAGCGCCCGAAAAAGGCCGATGATTTGCGCAGATCAACCACCACGTCATACACGGCGCCGGCGCTGACGCGCACCAGTTTGCCTTGCGGCTGGCTGATCTGATAATGCAGGCCGCGCAAGACATTTTTGGCCGATTTGGAATGGTTATCCTGGACAAAATGGGCGGCGACACCGGTCAGCTGCTCGAACTTGCGTTCGTTGAAACTCTCGAAGAAAAAACCCCGGTCGTCGCCGAACACGCGCGGTTCCAGGATCAGCACTTCGGGCATGGCGGTTGGCGTGGCTTTCATCAGAAAATCCTATCGTTTAAGACTTGCAGCAAATACTGCCCGTAAGCATTATCTTTTATCGGCTGGGCCAGCGCTTCCAGGTCGGCGGCGCTGATAAAACCCTTGCGGTAAGCGATTTCTTCGGGGACCGCGACTTTCAAACCCTGGCGCTTCTCGATGGTGGAGATGAATTGCGACGCTTCCAATAGCGATTCATGGGTGCCGGTATCGAGCCAGGCCAGCCCGCGCCCCATCACTTCCACCCGCAATTGCCCGGTGGCCAGATAGGCGCGGTTAACATCGGTAATCTCCAGTTCGCCGCGTGCCGAGGGCCGGATCGAGGCGGCGATGTCGCACACCTGCTTGTCGTAAAAATACAGGCCGGTCACGGCGTAATGCGATTTCGGCAAGCGCGGCTTTTCTTCGATCGACAGCGCATTCCGGTCCCGGTCGAATTCCACCACCCCGTAGCGTTCCGGATCGTGCACGTGATACGCGAATACCGTGGCGCCATCGGCGCGCGCATTGGCCATATTCAATTTATGATCGAGTCCATGACCGTAATAAATATTGTCGCCTAAAATCAGCGCCGAAGGCTGCGCGCCGACAAAATCCCTTCCGATAATGAAGGCTTGCGCCAGGCCATCGGGCGACGGCTGCACCGCGTAGCGCAGGTTAATGCCCCAGGCGCTGCCATCGCCGAGCAGCTCGCAGAAACGCGGCGTATCCTGCGGGGTCGAAATGATCAGGATATCGCGCATCCCGGCCAGCATCAGGGTCGTGAGCGGATAATAAATCATCGGCTTGTCGTACACCGGCAGCAACTGCTTCGAGACACTGGTGGTGACCGGATACAGGCGCGATCCGGAGCCGCCCGCCAGGATAATGCCCTTGCGCGCCAAGGCCGCCGTCATGGCGCCGCTCCCGCATGCGGATGCCCGTTCCGGTAAGCGCCCGAGGCGATATCGGCCGCCCAGGCGCGCTGTTCCAGGTACCAGCGCACCGTATTGGCGATACCGCTGGCGAAACTCGCGGCCGGGGCCCAGCCCAATTCGCGCTGCAGCTTGCCGGCATCGACCGCATAGCGCCGGTCGTGGCCCGGCCGGTCCGCCACATGCACGATCTGGCTGCGGTAACTGGCCGCGCTGGCCGCGCGCGGGGCCGCCGTGTCGAGCAGATCGCACAGGGCGTGAATGACATCGATATTCTTCATTTCATTGTGGCCGCCGACGTTATACACCTCGCCCGGCCGCCCGGCGTCCAGAATGCGGCGCAGCGCCGCGCAGTGGTCACCCACGTACAGCCAGTCGCGCACCTGCTGCCCGTCGCCGTACACGGGCAGGGGTTTTCCCGCCAGCGCATTGGCGATCATCAGGGGGATCAGCTTTTCCGGGAACTGGCAGGGACCATAGTTGTTCGAGCAATTGCTGGTCAGGGTCGGCAAGCCGTAGGTGTGATGGCAGGCCCGCACCAGATGGTCCGCCGCCGCCTTGGAGGCCGCATACGGGCTGTTTGGCGCATACGCGGTGCGCTCGGTAAACGCCGGATCGCCGGGACCTAAGGTGCCATACACTTCATCGGTCGACACGTGCAGGAAGCGAAACGCGCTTTGCCGCGCGCCGGCCAAACCCTGCCAATACGCGCGCGCCGCCTCGAGCAGCGCGAAGGTGCCGTTGATATTAGTGGCGATGAAGTCGTCCGGAGCGTCGATCGAGCGGTCCACATGGCTCTCGGCGGCGAAATGGAGCAACGCGCGCGGGCGATGCTGCTCCAGCAGCCGCGCCACCAGCGCGCGGTTGCCGATATCGCCCTGCACGAACAGGTGGCGCGGGTCGTCCTTGAGCCGCGCGAGATTATTCAGATTGCCTGCATACGTCAGTTTATCCAGATTCAATACCGGCTCGTCGCCGAGCGCGAGCCAGTCGAGGATGAAATTGGATCCGATAAAACCGGCACCACCGGTTACAAAAATCATTTAGTATCCGCGGAGGTCGGGAATTTGAAACCACGATTTTATGTGAAACGCGCCAGTACTGGAATTGAATTGTTAAAAACTTATGTAATTGGCGACCTGCAAGGGTGCGCCCACGAAGCCGCCGTCCTGCTCAAGCGGATCGACGCCGATGCCGCGGGACAGGCGCGCGTGCTGTTCGTGGGTGACCTGATCAACCGCGGCCCGGCCTCGCTCGACGCCCTGCGCCACGTGGCGGCGCTCGCGCGCGCCAGCGGCGGCGCCAGCGACGCCCTGCTCGGCAACCACGACCTGCACCTGCTGGCCGTCGCCGTGGGCGCGCAAAAGATGTCGAAGTCCGATACGCTCGACACAATCCTCGCCGCGCCCGACCGCGATGACCTGATCGACTGGCTGCGCCATCGCCCGCTGGCCATGATGGCCGAAGGCCACCTGCTGGTGCATGCCGGCGTGGCGCCCCAGTGGGACGCGGCGCAGACCATGGCCTTGGCGGGGGAAGTCGAGGCGGTGCTGCGCGGGCCGGGCTGGATCGATTTTTTGCGCAATATGTACGGCAACGAGCCGGCGCGCTGGGACGATGCGCTTACCGGCATGGCGCGCCTGCGCTGCATCGTCAACGCACTCACGCGCATGCGCCTGTGCGCGCCGGACGGCACCATGGATTTCAAGGAAAAGGAAAGCGCGGGCGCGCCGCCCGGATCGAATTTGCTGCCCTGGTTCGACCTGCCCGGCCGCAGGAGCGCGGGCACCACCGTTGTGTTCGGCCACTGGTCGGCCCTCGGCCTGCTGCTGCGCCCCGACGTCATCGGCCTCGATAGCGGCTGCGTGTGGGGCGGCAAACTGACGGCCCTGTGCCTGAACGACCGCAGCCTGCTGCAAGTCGACTGCCCCGAGTACAAGGAACCCGGCAAACCGAAGCCCTAGCGGCCGACGATTTCCTGGGACAGCGCTGCGCCCACTGCGGCATGTGCGGCGGCGCACACGTCGCGCCGGTGCGCGCCGGCGGCATTGATGGGCGCAGAGCACACCAAGCGAGCGAATACCGGCGGGCCGGACAAAATTGCCACCATGCTCTGGGCGAAGGTCATATCGCCGATAAATTCGATTGATGGGTGCAGCAGCCGTTGTGTATCGTCCATGTAGCACACCGCATACGGCTGCACCATCACCTTCGCGTCCACCGCCGCCTCGAACAGGTTGGCATGGAAAGGCATCAGGCTTCCCTGCTGCGCCGTGGTCCCTTCCGGGAAGAAAGCGACGCGTTCCCCCTGCTCCAGCTTGAGCACCAAGCCCTTGAAAATCTGGCGCAGGTCGCGCCGGTTGCCGCGCGCGAGGAACACCGTGCCGGCCTTGTCGGCCAGCCAGCCTAGCACCGGCCACTCGCGGATTTCGGACTTGGCCACGAAGCGGCACGGGTACAGCGCATTGATCACGAAGATATCGAGCCAAGAAACGTGATTGGCCACCACCATCGCGTGCGCCAGCGCCGGCACGCCGGTCGACGGCATCACCGTCACGCCACAGATGCCCACCAGACGCCGTGACCAGCTCTGGGTCACGCGGTCGCGCAGCCGATGGCTGGCCCACGGGAACACGAATGCGCACGCGGACAGGCCGGTCAACAGATGGAAAAACACGCGGCACAGCCGGAAATAGAGCTTGATCTTCACATGACACCAAAGGAACGGGAATGCCGGGCGCGCCGATGGCGCCCGGTTTGCCTGCGGCGTCGCGCGCCGCCGGTCATCTTAACGCTGAAACGCGATGCGTCCGCCCACGATGGTCGCCTTCACCTGCCCGGCCAGTTCGTAGCCGAGGAAAGGCGTGTGCTTGCCCTGGCTGGCCAGCGCTGACGCCTCGACCGTCCAGCGCGCGGCCGGATCGAACACCACCACGTCGGCGCAAGCGCCCGGCGACAGCTGGCCCACCGCCAGGCCGGCGATGCGCGCCGCGTCGCTCGTGATCTTGGCGATCGCGCGCGCCAGCGGTGTGCTCGATCCCGCGGCGCCATGCTGCACGCTGGCGTAATCGTCGGCCCACTTGATGGCCAGCGACAGCAGCAGTTCCAGCCCGGTGGCGCCGGGAGAGGCTTCGCCGAACGGCAGCAACTTCTCGTCGTCGTCGACCGGGGTGTGGTCCGAGCAGATCGCGTCGATGGTGCCGTCGTACAGGGCGGCGCGGATCGCATCGCGGTCGCGCTGGCTGCGGAACGGCGGCGTGACCCTCGCGTTGGAATCGAAAAAGCCGATGTCGGCGTCGGTCATGTGCACGTGGTGCACGGCGACGTCGCAGGTGACCGGCAAGCCTTCCTTCTTGGCCGCCCGCACCAGGTCAAGGCCGGCGGAGGACGACATGCGGCACAGGTGCACGCGCGCGCCGGTGGCGCGCACCAGCTCGAACACGGTATGCAGCGCGATCGTCTCGGACATGACCGGCACCCCGGCCAGGCCAAGGCGCGAGGCCAGCGGCCCGCTGTGGGCGATGCCGCCGCGCCCGATGTGCGCATCCTGCGGACGCACCCACACGGTAAAGCCGAAGGTTTTGGCGTACTGCAGGGCGCGCAGCAGCACCGTGGTGTCTTCGATGACTTCCTCGGCCTGCGAAAAGCCGATGCAGCCCGCTTCCGTCAGCTCCACCATTTCGGTCAGGGCCTTGCCCTTCAGGCCCATGGTCAGCGCGCCCAATGGGTGCACGTGCGCCTGCTGCAGCTTGCCGGCGCGGTACTTGAGCATTTCGACCAGGCCCGGTTCGTCCAGCACCGGATCGGTATCGGGCGGACAAATCAGGCTGGTCACGCCGCCCTGCATCGCCGCCTGCATCTCGGACTTGAGGGTGGCCTTGTATTCGTAACCCGGCTCGCGCAGGCGCGCCGACAGGTCGACCAGGCCGGGAGCGACCACCAGGCCGGTGGCGTCGATGCTGTTGCCGGCCTTGAATCCAGCCGGCGCCGTGCCGGTCGATGCCACTTTGCCGTCGACGATGAACAGGTCGGTGACCGTGTCGATGCCGTTGGCCGGGTCGATCAGGCGCCCGTTCTTGATATGAAGATGGTTGTTCACGTTCACCCTTGCGCTCCTGCCAGAATACTCATTACCGCCATCCTTACCGCGATCCCGAACGTCACCTGCGGCAAAATCACCGCCTGCGCGCCATCGGCCACCGCCGAATCGATTTCCACGCCCCGGTTCATCGGACCCGGATGCATGACGATCGCATCGGGCCTGGCCAGCGCCAGGCGCTCCGGTGTCAGGCCATAGCTCTTGAAATACTCCTGCGCCGACGGCAGCAGCGCACCGCTCATGCGCTCGTTCTGCAGGCGCAGCATGATGATCACGTCGACGTCCTTCAAGCCTTCGTCCATGTTGGTGAACACGCGCACGCCCATCTGTTCCAGCCCGCCCGGCAGCAAGGTGTGCGGGCCGATGGCGCGCACTTCCGGCACACCCAGGGTGGTCAAGGCATGGATGTCGGAACGCGCCACCCGGCTGTGCAGGATGTCGCCCACGATGGCCACGCGCAGATTGGTGAAGTCCTTCTTGTAGTGGCGGATCGTGTACATGTCGAGCAGGCCCTGGGTCGGGTGCGCGTGGCGGCCATCGCCCGCGTTGACCACGTGGACGTGCGACTGCTTCGTATCGATCAGGTGCTTGGCGATCAGGTAGGGCGCGCCCGACTGCGCGTGGCGCACCACGAACATATCGGCATGCATGGCCGACAGGTTGTCGATGGTGTCGAGCAGCGATTCGCCCTTGCTGGCCGAGGAAGCCTGGATATTCAAGTTGATCACGTCGGCCGAGAGGCGCTTGGACGCGATCTCGAAGGTGGTGCGGGTGCGCGTGGAGTTCTCGAAGAACAGGTTGAACACGCTCTTGCCGCGCATGAGCGGCACCTTCTTCACTTCACGGTCGGAGATGCCGACAAAGCTCGACGCCGTGTCGAGGATATGATTGACGATCGATTTGGGCAGCCCTTCGATGCTTAACAGGTGCTGCAGTTCGCCATTTTTATTCAGTTGCGGATTAAGCATGGTCTTCTTCTATGGTGAGCGAAAATTGCCCGTCGCCGGCACGCGCCAGCGCAAGCGACTGATTGGCTTCCAGCGCGACCGAGGTGGCGACGAAATCGGCCGCCACCGGCAGCTCGCGCCCGCCGCGGTCGGCCAATGCCGCCAGCATGATGCGCGCCGGACGGCCATAGTCGAACAGCACGTTGATCGCCGCGCGCGTGGTGCGGCCCGTGTACAGCACGTCGTCCACCAGCACGATGGTGGCGCGGTCCACGTTGAACAGGATGTGCGTCGGTTTCACGTCCGGATGCAGGCCCTTTTTGGCAAAGTCGTCGCGGTAGAACGAGACGTCGATGAAGCCCAGGCGGTCCTTCAGGCCCAGGTCCGCCGCGAGGCGTTCGGCCAGCCAGGCGCCGCCCGAGTGGATGCCGATGATCGCCGCGTCCTGCACCCCGTGCAAGCCATCGCGCACCTGGCCGAGCAAGGTCTGGTACAGCGCCTCGGCGTCGAACTGCTTAGTTGTTGTTGGCATGGTCGTCAAAGTATTGTTGCAAAATGATGGAGGCGGCTTGGTCGTCGATGATCTGGCCGCGTTTGGCGTGGATCACGGCCGACGAATAGCGTTCGTCGACCAGGGTGACCGGCAGGTCGAAGCGCCCGTGCAGCTGGTTGGCGAAGCGGCGGCAGCGCAGGGTCATGTCGTGCTCCGTGCCGTCCGGGTGGCGCGGTTCGCCCACCACCAGGCGGGCCGGGGCCCAGGCGGCGATCAGGTCGCCGATCTGCTTGAATCGCGCCGCATTGTCGATGGCGTTGACCACCGCGAGCGGCTGCGCCTGACCGGTCAGGGTGTTCCCCATGGCGATCCCAATACGCTTGATGCCGAAATCGAAGCCGAGTACGAGTTCAATCACCGCTTCAGCCACGCGCGCGGTCCCCGTGGTGCTGGTCAAGCATGGCCGGCCTCGGATGCGAGCATCAGCGGGTCGATGCCAAGCAGTTTGATGGCGGCGTTGTAGCGCTCTTCGATCGGCAGGTCGAACAGCACGTGCGCGTCGGCGGCCACCGTCAGCCAGCCATTGCGGCCGATTTCATCTTCCAGCTGGCCGGGGCTCCAGCCGGCGTAGCCGATGGAGACCAGCAGGCGCTGGGGGCCGTCGCCATTGGCCACCGCTTCGAGCACGTCGATCGAGGTGGTGAAGGCCACGTCCTCGGTCACGGTGAGCGAGGACGAATAGCGCGCGCCGGGCGTGTGCAGCACGAAGCCGCGGTCGTCCTGCACCGGGCCGCCGAACATGATCGGTTCATTGACGACGGCCGTGCGCAGGCCGTCGGCCAGTTTCAGGTCGATGCGTTCGAACAGCACTTCCATGGTCATGTCGGTGGGCTTGTTGATGACGACACCAAGCACGCCTTTGTCGTTGTGCTCGCAGATGTAGACGACGGTGCCGCCGAAAATCGGGTCCTGCATCGATGGCATCGCTATCAGGAAATGATTTGCCAGGTTCAAGGTGGACCCCGATGCCAGGGCAGTGCCCTCGTCGGGACGAACCTCGTCGTCCTGCGACATGCCGGGCACGGGCAGAGTTTTGCCGATTTTGCTTTTCTTCATACGCGTCACTCTCTCTGCTCGCTCTCTGATGTTTACTGCTAGTATCCGGGCTTGCAAACGATGGAATTTTCGATAGTTTACACTGATTTGGGGCCGCCACCACCGGAAGCGCCCTCGTGCGCGCAGCTAACTGCGATGGTAGCCGACAAATTTTCTTCCTTACTTGACACCGAACACCACCATGCCTCTGAGTAAATCGCTCGTCTGGTTCCGCCGCGACTTGCGCGTCTTCGACCACGCCGCATTGCATCATGCGCTAACGTCGTCGAACAGCGTTTATTGCGCGTTCATTTACGATAACACAATCCTCGACAGTTTACCGCGCGCGGACCGCCGGGTCGAGTTCATTCATGCCAGCCTGGCCGAACTCGATGCCGAATTGCGTCAACTGGGCGGCTGCCTGATCGTGCGCCACGCCGATGCGGCGCAGGAAATTCCAACACTCGCGGCGGAACTGGGCGTGGACGCGGTCTTCGTCAACGGCGACTACGAGCCGCAAGCCATCGCGCGCGATGCCGCCGTGGCCAGCCGCCTGGAGGCCGACGGACGGCGCTTTTTCAGCTACAAGGACCAAGTTATTTTCGAGAAAAGCGAGGTACTCACCCTGGCGGGCCAGAACTTCTCGGTGTTCACGCCGTACAAGAACGCCTGGCTCAAACGCATGGCAGCCGAACCGGATTGCGTGGCGCCGTATTCGGTGGAGCCGCATGCGGCGCGCCTTGCTCCTCCTGGCGGCGACGAACGCCTGCCGACGTTGAGCGACATCGGTTTCGAGCCGACCAATCTGTCGGCCTTGTCGATCCCCACCGGCATGAGCGGCGCGGCGCAGTTGTTCGAAGACTTCATCGGGCGCATTGCGGACTACGGAGAGGCGCGCAACTACCCTGCCGTGAAGGGGCCATCGTACCTGTCGATCCACCTGCGCTTCGGTACCCTGTCGCTGCGCCATCTGGTGCGCACGGTGACGGAGCTGATCGCGCGCGGGGCCGGTGGCGAAGGCGCGCCGGTGTGGCTGTCGGAACTGATCTGGCGCGATTTCTACGCCATGATTCTGTTCAATCATCCGCACGTCGTCGAGCGCGCGTTCAAGCCGGCCTACGATGCGATCGTGTTCGAGACAGGGCCGGAAGCGGACGAGATGTTCGCGGCGTGGTGCGAGGGGCGTACCGGTTATCCGCTGGTCGATGCGGCGATGGCGCAGTTGAACCAGACCGGGTACATGCACAACCGCCTGCGCATGGTCACTGCCTGTTTTCTGATCAAGGATCTGGGCATCGACTGGCGCCGTGGGGAGGCGTATTTCGCGCTGCATCTGAACGACTACGATCTGTCGTCGAACAATGGCGGGTGGCAGTGGGCGTCGTCGTCGGGATGCGATGCGCAGCCTTACTTCAGGATTTTCAATCCGGTGACGCAGTCGGAAAAATTTGACGCCAAGGGGAAGTTCATCCGGCGTTATCTGCCGCGGCTCGATGGCTTGTCGGACAAGGAGATTCACGCGCCGTGGAGCGTGCCGCCGATGGTGCTGGCACAGAAGAAGGTCGTGCTGGGGAAGGATTATCCGGCGCCGATTGTCAGGCATGACGAAGCACGAGTGAAGACGCTGGAGCGGTATGGGGTGGTGAAGGCGGGCTGACGTCGTCCCTGGCATTGCAAGAACCAGCCGCTCGCTAGCTCGTCGTTCCCGGCCTTGGCGGCCCCCTTGGCGGGAACGACGGGGGGTGGGGGCGGGAACGACGGTGGTGGGGTCTGTGTCGTGTCCAAAAATAAAAAACGCCCTGCACCAATCGAATGGTGCAGGGCGTTTTGTCTTTGCCGCCTACCGCTTAATGCGCAACCGGCATATCCCGGTTCAGCAAACCGGCAATCGCCGCCAGCAGCATGTCTTCCTGGAACGGCTTACCGAAGTAGGCATTCACACCCAGATCGAGCGCGTAGTTGCGGTGCTTGTCCGCGGTACGCGAGGTGATCATGATGATCGGGATCTCGTTGGTGCTGCTGTTACCGCGAATGTTACGCGTCAAGTCGAAACCATCCATGCGCGGCATTTCGATATCGACCAGCATCAGGTCCGGCACCGTCTCTTGCAGGTGTTCGAGCGCATCGACGCCGTCCTTGGCCAGCACCACCTGATAGCCCTCGCGCTCGAGCAAACGCTGGGTCACTTTGCGCACGGTCAGCGAATCGTCGACCACCATGATGACAAAGTCCGCCGCCCGCGTCTCGGGCACCACCGCCGCCGTTTCCACGACAACGCGCTGACGCATTTGCGGATGATGGTCAAGGTGATGCGACAAGGCCACCGGATTAAGAATCAGCACGATATCGCCCGAACCGAGCACCGTTGCACCGGAAATGCCGATCATGCGCGACAACTGCGGTCCGATATTCTTAATAACGACCTCGCGGTTGCCCTGGATATCGTCAACCTGCACCGCCAGGCGGTCGGCGCCGCTTTTGAGCACCATCACCGGACAGGAACGCTGCGACAGCGGACGCGCTTCGGCATCGCCCAGCAAGGTCGGCAGATAATGCAGCGCCACCTTCTGGCCCTGGAACTCCACGAAACCTTCGGCGTGCGCGGCGTTGACGGCCGCTTCTTTCATCTGCAGTACCTGCTCCACCAGGATCGATGGCAGCGCAAACGTCTTGGTACCGCTGGTGGTCAGCACGACCTGGGTGACCGCAAGGGTCAGCGGCAGGTGAATCGTGAAGCGCGCGCCCTTGCCGGCTTCGGTGGCAATCGCCACCCGGCCGCCAAGCGCTTGCGCCTGCGAGCGCACCACGTCCATACCCACGCCGCGGCCGGCCAGTTCGGTCAGCGCATCGGCGGTCGAGAAGCCTGGTTCGAAAATCAGGTCGGCCGCCTCGGCGTCGGTGACGGTGGCATTCGGTGCCAGCAGGCCGTTTTCACGGGCCTTGGTGCGAATACGCGCCAGGTCGAGACCTGCGCCGTCATCGTTGAACTGGATGACCACCTCGTTACCCTGCTGGCTGACCTGGATCAGCAGCTCGCCCGTTTCGGCCTTGCCGGCCGCGCCGCGGCGTGCACGCGATTCGATACCGTGCACGATGGCGTTACGCAGCAAGTGCTCGAACGGCGCGGCCATCTGTTCCAGAACGCTGCGGTCGATTTCGACCGTGCCACCCCGGATATCCAGATTGACCCGTTTGTCGATTTCTTTCGCAGTCTGGCGCGCCACGCGGAACAGACGTTCCGACAGGCTGGCAAACTGCACCATCCGCACCCGCATCAGATCCTGCTGCAGATCGCGCGTCAGGCGCGACTGCACGTTCAAGTCGTCGGTGGCGCCGTCGACCGTGCGCGTCAAACTTTCGTGGAACGACGCAACGTCGTTCACCGATTCGGCCATCATCCGCGTCAGTTCCTGCAAGCGGGTGAAGCGGTCGAATTCGAGCGGATCGAATTCGCGTTCGCTGGAAATCGACATGCGCGACGAAATCTGCGATTCCGCCTGCATCTCGACTTCGCGCAGCTGGCGACGCAAGCGCCCAAGATTGTCCGAGAAGTCGCTCAGCGACGCCTTCAGGGTCGAGATCTGGCTCTCCAGCTTCGAACGTGTGATCGACACTTCACCTGCCTGGTTGACCAGGCGGTCGAGGATGTCGGCGCGCACGCGCACCAGCGGCGTACGGGTTTGCGCGGCGTGCGCATCGTCCACGCTGCCGGCGGTCGCCGCAGCCAGGCCTGGCACCGGCACGACGCCGAGGGCAGGCTGCTGCAGTTGTTCGAACAGCAGGAGCGCGTGATCGTAGTTGGCCATCAGTTCGTCGAACGCGGCTGGCGTCGACGTTCCGGCGTGGACCATGTTCTCGATCTGCGTTTCGATCTCGTGGGTGTGCTGACCGAGGCGCATCGCACCGGCCATCCGTGCACTGCCCTTGACCGTGTGCAAGGTACGCAGAAGCTGCTGTACCGGGCTGGTATCGGACGGATTCTGCTGCCACTTGCGCAGGTTGTTGCCGATTTCCGGCAACAGGTCGGTACCCTCTTCCAGGAACACCGGCAGCAGGTCGACGTCAAGGTCATCGGCGAAGGCCGTTTCAGGCACCGCAGGCACGGCTGGCGTGTCCGATTCAGGTTGCAGCAAGGCTTCGAGCAGAGGCACGTGGGCCGTCATCGGCTGCATCGGTACAACCGGCGCCGGTGCTGGTACTGGCTCTGGCTCTGGCTCTAGCTCCGCCACCGCTTCGACGGCCGGCTCGGCTTCGGCCACCGGCTCCTCGATCACTGCTTCCTCAACCAGCGGCTCGGCTTCAAGCGCAGCTTCTTCGATCAGGGCTTCTTCAACCAAGGGCTCCGCTTCGAGCACCGGCTCGTCGAACACCGGTGCGGCTTCGATGACCGCTTCCGCTTCGATCACCGGCTCGTCGAATACCGGTTCGGCTTCGATCACGGCTTCCGCTTCGAGCACCGGCTCGTCGAATACCGGTTCGGCTTCGATCACGGCGTCGGCTTCGATCACCGGCTCGTCGAACACAGGTTCGGCTTCGATCACGGCTTCGGCTTCGATCACCGGCTCGTCGAATACCGGTTCGGCTTCGATCACGGCGTCGGCTTCGATCACCGGCTCGTCGAACACAGGTTCGGCCTCGATCACAGCTTGCGCTTCGATCACCGGCTCGGCTTCGGGCACTGCCTCGTGGTGTTCTTCCACCAGCGGCTGCGCCGGTTCCGGATTGTCCAGCAACGGCACATCGAACGGATCGTCCTCGCCGAACAGGGCGTCGATCGCGTCGACTTCCGGCGCGGACGGGGTCTGCGCCACGGCAGATTCGCGTTCCGGCATCACTGGCGGCTCGGCCACCAGGCTGTCGAGCGTCTCGGCAAACAGGCCATCGAGACGGCGTGCCAGGTCTTCGTCGGCGCCCGCGTACACGGCGGCCGCTTCCTGGGCCGCGAGCTGCTCGCGCAGTACGTGCAGGCGTGCCACCAGATCCGGTTCGGCCGGCGCCAGTTCGCCGAGCGCAAAGCGCTGCAGCATGTGGCGCACGCGCTCGATGGTTTCGTCGAGCAGGTCGCGCTGGGCTTCGTCGAAGACCGGGGCTGGGCTCTTGAGCACCATCTCGACTTCGTACGCGATTTCGCGCAGGGCGTGGAAGCCCACCGTGGCCGAGGTGCCGGCCAAGGTATGCGCGGCTTTTTCAGCTTCTGGCGTGACCTGGCGCTGCGGCTCGTGGCGCCATTCGGCGAAGTCCTGGCTCAACAAACGAACCAGTTCGTCCGTCTCGGCGAGGTAAATGTTATACAGCGGCAGCGGGATTTCGAGTTCGCCAATGCGCTTGGTGTTGTCGTCGGCCGCGGCCAGAGTGCCCGGGACCGGGAAGTCGATGACATTGCCCGGCGCCGCGCCCTCCGTGGCCGGCAGGGCGATGATGTCGTCCAGGATCATCGGCTCGAACGAGTCGTCGATCGCGAAGTGTTCGTCGTGATGCTCGTCCACAGGCGTTGCCGCCTGCGCCGGCTCGTCGGCCACGCCTTCGGCCGGCGTCGCGTCCATCGAGAAGGCTTCGCCATGCTGCACCCGTTCGGCGGCGGCGACCAGCGCTTCGCTGGTGCGCTGCGAGCTGCCGGTAGTTGCCAGCTGCTCGACCCAGACGGTCATGTCGGTGGTGGCGCGCGTGAGCAGCGCCAGCAGGTTGGCGTCGGCCGCGCGTTCTTCCGACAACCACAGGTTCATCACTTTTTCGACGGCGGCGGCGCCTTCGGCGAAATTGTTCAGGCCAACCATGCGGCCGCTGCCCTTGAGCGTGTGGAAGGAGCGCCGCAGCATCGTCAGCGTTTCCATATTCGTCGGCATGCTTTGCGCCGCCGGCAGGGTCGAGCCGACAAAGGCCAGCACTTCCTGCGCTTCGGAGATGAAAATCTCAAGCAGCTCGGCTTCGATTTCGTCGTCGCCCGGCGGCGCGGGTGCTGCCACCACCACCACCGGTGCCCTGACTTCTTCGTCGACCACCTCCGGCGCCGCCAGCGCAGGCGCCTCGGCGACCGGCACGGCCGGGATCTCGATCACCGGGTCCTGGTCGAATTGCGATTCGCCATGCGCCTGCTTTTCGAACGGAACGGCGCGCAGCATGCCGTCGTTGCTGTCGAAGGTGAAGCGCTCGCGCGCCTCGTCGACGTTCTTGGCCAGCATGTCGACAAAAAAGCCCAGCGCGCCGACGTTTTGCGCGATGTTCTGCAGCGACGCGGCTTCGAGTTCGGCATTGCCTTCGGCCGCGGCCAAGGTACGCACCGCATCCTTGACGTGCAGGGCGGCGCGCATCGCGTCTTCCTGGTCGAGGATGGCGACGGCGCCCTGCAATTGGTGCAGCACCGGATCGATCTGGGCCAGGGTGGCGCGCTTGCTGGTGTCGGAGTAGTAATCGTCGAGGACTTTTTCGACCTGGCGCAGGCCGTTTTTCATTTCGGCGGCCAGCACGGCGACGGTTTGCTCGTGCTGGATGCGGCGTGACAGGTCGCCCTGCCATTGCGGCGCTTCGGGCGGCGTTTCGCCGGCACCGATGGCTTGCAGACGCGCGCCGATCACTTCGGCGTGGGCGTCGAAATCGTCCGGCAACTGGCGGATTTTATCGAGGCTGTTCTCGACGAACAGCATGGCGGTCGCCATTTCGAGACTGAACACGCTGTTGCGCTTGGAGGCGGCCGAATCTTTGGTAACGCGCACCATCTGGTGCTGCAGGCGCGCCAGCGCCGGAGCGCCCAGCTTTTCGCCGGCCGCGGCCAGGGTGGCCAGCAGTTCTTCGAATTCGGTTTCCAGCGCCGCCAGCGGTTCGACCGAGAGTCGGTCCCAGTTGCTCTTGGCCTTGGCCAGCGCTTCCTTGGCGGTTTTCAGCGCCTCGGCGTCGATGCGGCCGTAGCGGCGCGTATCGTAATCGGCCGGCACCATGCCGTCCAGATGATAGGCGCGGCGCAGGGCCAGCGCCGTCGGCGGCGGATTGGGCACGGCGGCCATGAAGAACAGGGCGTCGCGCAGCATCGTTTCGGGCAGGCTGACCTGGCCTTGCGAGAGGCGGCGGATCTGCAGATTGATCAGGCCGAAGAGCTGCTTGACATACAGGTCGCTGGCCAGATGGCCTTCGGTCACCAGTTCGGCAAAGCCCTGCATCGCCATCCAGAAGGTGCGCGGCAAGGGCTGGTCCTGGGCGTCGGCCACATGGGCGATCGCTTCGAGCAGCACTTGCGCGTGCTGTTGCTGGCCTGCCTGGTCCGGGCTTTTCAGGAACGGCAGCAGCGCTTTTTCAAAGCGCGTGCGGCAGGCCGCGTAATCCGGCGCGCTGTCGGGCGCCACGTGGCGCTTGAGCGACACCGGCGCCGACAGGTCGGCGAAAAACAGGTCGGCCGGGTGAATCCGGTCGGCGCCCAGCATTTCCTTGAGCGCGCGGTAGTAGGGGAACAGACGCGCCGGCTGCTGTGGCGCGCCCGAAAGCAGTTCTTCGAGATACTCGATCACCGCCTGGTAAGCGTGGGCGATGACTTGCGCGCGCTCTGGCGTGCAGTCGAGCAGGCCATCCTTGAAGCGGTCCAGCGCGTTTTCCGCGGCCTCGGTCATGGCGCCGGCGCCATCGACATCGACCATCTGCAAGGCGCCGTGCGCCTGGTGCAGATAGGCTTTCGCATGCTTGAGCGAACTTGCCTGGGCTTCCGCCGTATGCTCCGCCGCCTCTGCCAGCGCGGTGTTGGAGCGGCCCAGCGCATCGCGGATCTCGCTCATGACCCAGGACAGCGGTCCTGTGTCGAACTGCGGTACGTGCGAATTGTCAGTAGTGGTCATGCTTACCTTGATAAATCAACCGGGTTCTCAAGCCACCACGCGGAAGCGCGATACCGAGTTTTTCAGTTCCTGCGCCAGCAGCGACAGCTGGCGAATCGATTGTGCGGTTTGCTGGGTACCGTCCTGGGTATTCTCGGTCACCGACAGGATGTGCTGAATGTTGTGCGCCACATCGTTCGCCGATGTCGCCTGCAGCTCCGTCGCAAACGAAATGCCCTGAATCAGTTCCGCAAGGCGGTTCGAAACGCGTGAAATGTCGGACAGCGCGGCACCCGCGGCATCGGACAGCCTGGCTCCCTCGACCACACCCTGCGTCGATTTTTCCATAGCGGCCACCGCATCGTGGGTATCGGTCTGAATGGTACGCACCAGCGCGCCGATCTGTTTTGCCGCTTCCGCCGAACGTTCCGCCAGTCGCTGAACCTCTTCCGCAACCACCGAGAAGCCGCGACCCGCTTCGCCGGCCGATGCCGCCTGAATCGCCGCGTTCAGCGCCAGTACGTTGGTCTGTTCGGTAATGTCGGAAATCAGTTCGGTGATCTCGCCAATCTCCTGGGACGATTCGCCCAGTCGCTTGATTCGTTTCGAGGTTTCCTGGATCTGCTCGCGAATTTCGTGCATACCCTTGATCGAGTTTTCCACCGCCGTCGAACCTTGCAATGCCGCCGCAACCGACTGGCGCGCAACCTCCGCCGATTCATTCGCCGACTTCGATACGTCGGTAATTTCGTTCGCCATTTTCAGAACCGTCTCGGACGCTTCCTGAATCTCGCGCGACTGCTGCTCGGTCGCCGCCAGCAGGTCGGTCGAAATATTCTGTGCGTTGGTCGATGCGGAAGTCACCTGTTCGGCCGTGGTCGTGACGCGTTCCACCAGCCCGCGCAGCTCTTCCACCGTGTAGTTCACCGAGTCAGCGATCGCGCCGGTGATGTCTTCCGACACCGTTGCGTGCACGGTCAAGTCACCATCCGCCACTTCCTGCAGTTCGTTCATCAGGCGCAAAATAGCGGCCTGATTCTGGTCGTTGGTCGCTTTCGCTTCTTCTTCCTTCGACTGCGCCAGCTGGCGCATCGATTCCGCTTCCTGGCGACGCGCATCGGCGCCGCGGGCACGGGTACGGGAGTCTTGCAGCATGACGCGGGCGATACTGACGCCGACGGCCAGGGTGAACATGGTGGCCAGGGCCATCACCCAGAACCAGACATTGTTCGAATCCTGCTCGGTACGAAAGCCTACCTGCACCTTGGTCAGCAGCGCCTTGACTTCTTCGTTCTCGTAAAAGATCGACTGTTCGGCGCCCTTGGCGGCCGTGAATTTCGGCAGGTTGTCGAGGATCGAGGCCACCAGTTTCTGGTAGGTGTCGAACTTCGATTTGATCAGTTCGAGCTTGATCCGCAGTTCAGCGTCGCGCGTGGCCGCCAGCTGCATGGTCTCGTTCCCGTTCAGGAAGCCTTCGACCGTGGTACGGAAGGTCGTGGTGTCGCGGCCCAGCTGGAACGCGGTTTCGGAACGGATACCGCCGGAGGTCAGGAATTCGCTGGCGCTGCGCGAGAGGCGCTGGGTCAGCATCATCAGACGGCCGATGGCAGCCAGTTCGCGCGGCGTGCCGCCGCGCTGGACTTTTTCGTTGAGCAGTTCCTCGGTCATCGACAACAGCTCTGGCGAGAGCGTGTCGAGCTGGCGCAGGGTCTTTTCAAAACCGGTCAGTTCCGGCTTCATGCGCAAAATGGTGCCTGCGGAATTGTCGGAGGTAACCCACTTGGTTTTCGCAGCGGCGATCAGCTTGTTCATGCTGGCCGGTGGCGTCGGCAGCGTTACGCCGCCGATCTTGCCGCCGCGCTGGAGCGCGTTCAGGTCGGCCGTCAGCTGGACGCGGCTTTGATCGAGCTGCATGAACGCTTCCGGGTTACCCTGGATCGCGTTAGGTGCCGCTTTACCGATACGCTGGGAGTGCATCAGCGCGTCGGATGCGATCTGCGTCTGGGCCGATGCGTCGGAACTACTGGCCGCGTTGCGCCACAGCGCCACCACGGTGACCAGGATGCCGGCCACGAACACCATCAGCAAAATGCGCAGCTGGCGCGGCAAGGACAGGTGGCCGATCAGCGGCAGGCGCGCTTCGCTACCGCCGTCGTCGTCGTCGCCGCCGCCTCGCTTGCGGCCCATGATGTTGGCCAGACGCAGTTCGTCGTGCTGATCGAGCTCGGCGCGCAGACTATCGTCCACCACCTCGCGCGCCGGCGCAGGCGCGCTATCGTCCTTGTTCAAGGCCGCAGCCTCCAGGTCGGGACCGAATTCAGTATCCGGTACCGGCTCACCCTTTGGGGTACTCTTCCATGCAAATCCCATTCCAGCTCCCAGTTTCTTAAGGTATGGCCACTTATGACTGCGGCTTAAAATCCAACGTGCAAAAACCGCGCATCGGTGACGAGGGCCGCCAGGTCGAGCGGGATCCATTCGTTTGCATCGGTATCGCGTAATCTGTCGCCGATCACTTCCATGTCGCCGGCGTGGCGCAGGCCGTACACCCGGGCCACCAGCAGGCCGCAGTTAAAGCCCAGGTGGGTGGCCAGGGTGACGATCCGGCTGTCCGGGCCGGTCACCGTTTCGGCACCTCCCTGGAAGCGCGCGAAATCGATCAGGCCGACCAGATTGCCCCGGATATTGGCCAGGCCAAGGTACCAGGGCTGGGTCAGCGGCACCACCGTCACCGGCGGGATCGGCACGATTTCGCCGGCCTGGGTCAGGTCGAGCAGGAAGCGCTCGGCGCCGATCAGCACGCCCAGTTGATTGACGCGCGCACCGCTATTGGTACGGGCCGCCTGCATGCGTTCGAGCAGCTGCACCTGGTACTGGCGCAAGCGGGTGCGGCGGCCGGCGCCGTCCGACGGGGCGGAGGCGACTGGGGCGAAATCGACGTCGCTCACGTTCAGGCGCCGCCGAGGGCAGCGATTTTCGCCAGCAGCAGTTCGGCATCGACCGGCTTGACCATGTAGTCGCGCGCACCCTGGCGCAAGCCCCAGACGCGGTCGGTTTCCTGGTTCTTGCTGCTGCAAATGATGATTGGCACGTCACCCAGGTCCGGGTCGCGCGCGATGGTGCGGGTGACCTGGAAGCCATTGGCGCCGGGCATGACCACATCCATGAGGATCAATTCAGGTTTGTCTTCCTTGATCTTGAGCAGCGCTTCCTCGCCGTTTTCGGCGGTGGTTACGGTGAAGCCGGCTTTGACCAGGATATCGGTCAGGTAGTAACGCTCGGTCGGGGAATCATCGACGATCAGGATTTTTTGTATGGCCACGGTAGGCTCCAGAGATATTATTTTGAGTCGGCGTCGGCAGTATGTTCGCGCACCGCGCTGAGCAGACTGTCTTTGCTGAAGGGTTTGGTAAGATAGGCGGAAGAACCAACCATCAGGCCGCGGGCGCGGTCGAACAGGCCATCCTTCGATGAGAGCATCAGCACCGGGGTGGCGTGAAAACGCGCGCTGCGCTTGATCAGCGCGCACGTCTGGTAGCCATCGAGGCGTGGCATCAGGATGTCGCAGAAAATCAGCGACGGATGATGGTCGTTAATCTTGGCGAGGGCATCGAAACCATCTTCGGCCAGCACCACCTGATACCCGGCCTGGGTGAGAAAAATCTCGGCCGAACGACGGATCGTGCTGCTGTCGTCGATCACCATGATTTTCAGTACATTCGGTTGCGGCAATGTCGTCATTTTCAATTTCACTCAGCATGAACCTGAACGATATCATAGGGCAACCCTTTTGTCCCCTTAATGTTGCGGCCAGTCAACATGTGTCTGCAATAAGCCTCATGGCGATTAGATAACAGTCATTTCGAAGTCATCTTTACGGGCGCCGCACTCGGGACAAGTCCAGTTCATCGGCACGTCGGCCCAGCGGGTGCCGGGGGCGATGCCTTCTTCCGGGATGCCGGCGGCCTCGTCGTAGACCCAGCCGCAGATCAGGCACATCCAGGTCTGGAAAGCGGCGCCCGCGGCGCCGGTTGTTTCAATGCTGCTCACGTTGACTACCCTTCTATCTAGTAAAATGACGAATCAGGCATCTTAATCTACCGGCCGTGCAAATCCAAACTTCTCCTCTGATCTTAACGTTCGGCGTGTCCGACCCCATAGGCGCCGTCGGCATCCAGGCCGACCTGGCGTGTTTTTCGGCCTTAGGCTGCCACGGCCTGTCGGTCACCACCGGCATTCTCATTGCCGACACCGCGCGGGTCGAAGACCTGCAGGAAGTCGACGCCGACTGGGTCTGCGACCAGGCCCGCGTGGTCCTCGAAGACATGACGGTGGCGGCCTTCAAGGTGGGCGCCCTGAGCAGCGTCGAACAAGCCTCGGCGATCGCCGAAATCGTGTCCGACTATCCGGACGTGCCGCTGATCCTCGACCCGTTTTTATCGAGCCTGCCCGACTCCGGCCTGGCCGATGACGACATGCTGGTCGCGATCCGCCAGATCCTGGTGCCGCAGGCGAGCGTGCTGCTGCTCACCCAGGTGGAACTGGCGCGCATGGCCGAGACCTGGCGCGACGGCGGCGGCGACATGCTCAAGGAAGACGTGGCTGAGCTGACCGGCATGGGCTGCGAGTACGTGCTGGTCAAATGCACCTCGACCAGCGGCAACGGCGCCGCGGCGCAGCTGACCAACACCCTGTTCGACGAAAACGGCGTGGTCGGCACCTTCAACTGGCAGCATTTCCCGGGGCCGTTCGTGGGCGCCGGCAGCACCTTGTCGGGCGCGCTGGCCGCACTGATGGCGCGCACGATCCACGCCGGCGACGCCGTCGATACCGTCGATGCCATCCAGGCGGCCCAGGAATTTACCGTCGGCGCGCTGGCCAACGCGCAGCGCTTCGGCATGGGCAAACTGGTTCCCAACAAATTTTTCGCCCACCCTATTCCTCCATCGAGCAAGCCATGACCACAGACTCCCTGAATACCACGCTGTTCGCGCGCGCCCAGAAAACCACCCCGGGCGGCGTCAATTCGCCGGTGCGCGCCTTTAAATCGGTGGGCGGCACGCCGCGCTTCATCACCCGCGCCGAAGGCCCCTACTTCTGGGATGCCGACGGCAAGCGCTACATCGACTACATCGGTTCCTGGGGTCCGGCCATCGTCGGCCACGCCCATCCGGAAGTGGTGAAAGCGGTGCAGGACGCGGCCGCGCGCGGCCTCTCGTTCGGCGCCCCGACCGAAGGCGAGATCCTGATGGCCGAGGAAATCTGCCGCCTGGTGCCGTCGATCGAGCAGGTGCGCCTGGTGTCGTCGGGCACCGAGGCGACCATGAGCGCGCTGCGCCTGGCGCGCGGCGCCACCGGACGCGACAAGATCGTCAAGTTCGAGGGTTGCTACCACGGCCACGCCGATTCCCTGCTGGTCAAGGCCGGCAGCGGCTTGCTGACTTTCGGTAACCCGACCTCGGCCGGCGTGCCGGAAGACTTCGTCAAGCACACCCTGGTCCTCGACTATAACAATGTGGCCCAGCTGGAAGACGCGTTCGAATCGATGGGCGACACCATCGCCTGCGTGATCGTCGAACCGGTGGCCGGCAATATGAACCTGATCAAGGCCACGCCGGAATTCTTGCGCGCCATGCGCGAGCTGTGCACCAGGCACGGCGCGATCCTGATTTTCGACGAAGTCATGTGCGGTTTCCGCGTGGGCCTGGGCGGGGCGCAGGAACTGTACGACATCGTGCCGGACCTGACCGCGCTGGGCAAGGTCATCGGCGGCGGCATGCCGGTGGCGGCCTTCGGCGGGCGCGCCGAGCTGATGCAGAATATGGCGCCGATCGGGGCCGTGTACCAGGCCGGCACCCTGTCGGGCAATCCGGTGGCGGTGGCGGCGGGCATGACCACGCTCAGGCTGATCCAGGAACCGGGCTTCTACGAGAAGCTGACGGCGCAGACGGCCAGGCTGGCGGCCGGGCTGGCGCAAGCGGCCAGGGACGCGGGCGTGACCTTCTGTGCCGATTCGGTGGGCGGCATGTTCGGGATTTATTTCAGCGCAGAAGTGCCGGGCAGTTATGCCGAGATGATGGCGGGCGATAAAAGCCGCTTCAATGCGTTTTTCCACGCGATGCTGGACGAAGGCGTGTACTTTGCCCCGGCCGCGTTCGAGGCGGGCTTTGTCTCGGCGCAGCACGATGACGCGGTGATCGACGAGACCATTGCGGCGGCGCGCCGGGTGTTTGCCAGGCTGGCGTAAGCCCGGCGGGCGGGCGGCTACTGTGCAGTAGCCGCCCGCTACCGGCTGTATTACTGGCCGCTGATGTTGTAGCCAATCTTGGTTTCGATCGTGCGCACGCGATAGAACAGGACGTCCGTCGCACCCGCCGGGATCACCTTCGGAACCGTGTCCCACGTCTGGGCACGCATCTGCGCCATGGCGGCCAGCACGGCGGCCTTGTCGGTTCCCTTGTTGCTGGCCTGGTCGGGCAGCGGCTGAGCCCCGTTGTGCCGCATCAGGCTGAACCCGACCGTGCCGGAACCGACCCCGTAGGAACGGCGGTAATAGGTGGTACCGCCTTTATCGTTGGCCGACACGCCCATGAACAGCGCCTTGGTGGATGGCAATTCGTTCCTGACCTCGATGCCAAGTGCCGGCGACGCCATTTCGTAGGACAAGCCCATAACCGTCAACTGGCCGGCGAAGCCGTCCACGATAATGGATGCGCCGGCCGGCGTGGGCGGCGTGGTATTGGCCGGGGTGTACTCCGGCGGCGCGATGTGTCCGCCGAGGTAGGTGAAGTTGCCGGACGTTGCGCGCAGCATCGGGTCGCTTGTGAAGTTGTTGTAGCCGGTTTCGAACCAGGTATCGGCCAGCATGACATTGCTGTTGTTAACGGTAACCGGGCCGATCACCCCCGAACCGATCGCCAGCACGCTGGCGGCGCCGCTGGCGTTAATCTTCTTGATGCCGGTGCTGTGCTGGAACTCGACCTTGGTCGAGGCCAGTTTGGACAGGTTGACCACGCCGTTCATGCCGCCGTCAAACAGAATCCGCCCACCGGCCTGGTCGGCATTGTCGAGCTCCACCGCCGTCACGGTGTAGCCGTTCGAAAACAAGCTCAACTCACGGATGGTCGCCAGGCTCGGCCCGCTCAGGCGCAGCAGCGGCCTGTTGCCCAGTTTGTCCCCCGCCATGAGGCGGGTGGCGATGCCGTCGCCGACGATCTGGATGCGGCGGCCGGCCGGAATCTCGAGCGGCGCATCGATCAAGTACGTGGCGCGTCCGAAATGCACGATCGGGTTGGGGTCCGTGCTGGCGAGCGCCTGTTTGATGACGCCCTGGATCGTCGCCGTCGTGGTCTCGTTGACGTACGTGGTTTTATTGGTCGCCACCGGCACCTCGAACACCTTGCGCCCCATGTTCACGGCCGTGCGCGGCAGCGCCGGCAGCACGCTCGGGATGGCGCCGCGGGGGACCGTCGTCGTGTCGTAGAAGGTGAGCAGATTCGGCTGCGGCACCGTCCTGTCCGATGGCGAGTGGGTGCCGGCGAACTGCGGCGCTCCCGCGTTGGCGACGGTGACCTTGTTGCCGACCAGGACAATGCCACTGCCCGGGGCTTCGGCGTTATTGCTTTGCTGAATCAGCGGTGCGGTGGCGCCCACCGGGCTCAGGATCTGGTTGTCGATCATGACCAGGGGGCCGACGTTGCCGATGAAATCGGCGATGAATCGACCCGATGATTGAGAATGCGGTTGTTTTTCAGGATCAAGGCGCGGCCATTTCTGCCCGCCAGGTTCGCATGGAGGAAGCGCTGCGAACCGACCGACACGTTGTTGTGCATCGAGTGCCAGCGCACAGTACCAACATGGATGTCGGCGAACGTCGAGCGCTGGAACAGATTGCGGTAAACGTGAATGTTGCCGCCCCCTTCCGATGGTCCCACCAATGCGTTGGTCACGCCGCGTGCGCAGTCGGTGAATTCGGAATCCATGACCCACCAGTCGAGCGCGTTGAAGCTTTCGCTGCTGACGCCGGCGACCGTGTTGCGGATGAACTTGGTGCGCTTGACCGAGCCTTCCGAGTCCAGATTGTTGTACTCGCCGGCGACCCAGTCGGTGCCGGGGTGGCTGGCCTTGGTGCTGCTGGAGCCGCAGCAGCCGGCGACGATGCCCACGCCCATATCGACGAAGACCTCATCGACGTGCTCCGGGCTGGCGCCGTATTGCGGCGTCTTCTTGTTCCACCAGTGGGCCACGCCGATGCCGGCCTTCTTCCTGCCGTCCCATGTCAGGCGCGCGTATTTGCCGCCGAAGACGCCGTCGGCGATCAGCATCGTGCCGCCCGCCGGGCCGTCCCAGGCGATGACGCTGGTGGCCGGGTTCTGGCCGACCAGGCTGGCGCCGAACTGGTTCTTGGAGACCAGCGTTTTGGTGATGCGGTAGGTGCCAGCCGGGAAATACAGGACGGCCGGGGAACCGGGCTTCTCGATTTTCCAGCCGTCGACGTTGTTAATATACTTGTTCATGTCGTCCAGGGCTCTCTGCAACGCGTCCGTGTCGTCGGCCTTGCCGTCGCCGACGGCGCCATAGGCCTT
Organism: Massilia antarctica; assembly: GCF_015689335.1. GTDB lineage: Bacteria > Pseudomonadota > Gammaproteobacteria > Burkholderiales > Burkholderiaceae_D > Telluria_A > Telluria_A antarctica. The sequence continues at coordinate 713,903 of NZ_CP065053.1, forward strand.
CACGTCGCCCCAGCTGGCGAACGGGCCGACCGCTTCCTCGGCGGTGACGCTGACCGACAGTGTCGGCGCCTCGGCTGCAAACGCCGCAGTGGGGCTGGCAAGCAATGCCGAAGCCAAGGATAAAGAGAGTAAGGGGATGATTTTCATGATTAACCTATAGGAGAAAAACCAGGGCTAAGATGCATGGCGCCGGCGCGGGCGCGGGCGTTGGATATGGCAAAAAAAGACACTTTGCTTTTTTTGCAATTCATCATACGCTGTTTTTCCAACTCCGGCAGAGGAAATAAATGGCCGCAAGGAATCAATCTGACTAGTCAGACAGAGGGATCATTTTTCGAGGGGGGGGAAGATCAGCCAGCGCAGGAGGTGCCAGGCCGTGAGCGGGGAAACCATCCTGGCGGCGCGCCGGGTGCTTGCCAAGCTGGGGTCAACACGTCGTTCGCGCCAGGGCTGGGCGCCCCGCGGGAACGACAGGGTACTATTTGAGCCAGCCCCGGCGCAAGAACACCCACACCGGCGAAATCATCGACGCCACCATCAGGGTCAAGGCCAGCGGATAGCCGTACTGCCACTCCAGCTCCGGAAAACTCTTGAAGTTCATGCCGTAAATACTGGCGATCAGGGTCGGCGGCAGGAAGGCCACCGAGGCCACCGAAAAAATCTTGATGATCTTGTTCTGGTTAATGTTGATGAAGCCGACCGTGGCATCCATCAGGAAGTTGATTTTGTCGAACAGGAAGGATGTGTGGCCGTCCAGGGATTCGATGTCGCGCAGAATCTGGCGCGCTTCCTCGAACTGCTCGGCGTTGAGCAAGCGTCCGCGCATCAGGAAACTGACCGCGCGCCGCGTATCCATCATGTTGCGCCGGATGCGCCCGTTCAAATCTTCTTCGCGCGCGATCGCGTTCAGGGCGTCGGCCGCGTCTTTATCGGTGAATTCTTTTTGCAGCACCAGCCCGCTGACTTCTTCCAGATGCTGGTAAATCCCTTCCAGCGCATCGGCCGAATACTCGGCGTCGGTGGCGTACAGGTCGAGCAGCACATCCATGTAGTCGGCGATCGACCCGGGGCGCGAGCGCGCGCGCATGCGCACCAGGCGGAACACCGGCAAGTCGTCGGTGTGCACCGAAAACAGCATCTTGCGCGCGAGAATAAACGCAACCGTGACCACGCGCGAGGGGCCGTCGTCTTCTTCCAGCAGGAAATCGGTGCGCAGATGCAGGTCGCCGTTTTCCGCTTCGTAATAGCGGGCCGACGCTTCGATATCCTTGACTTCGTCTTCGCCCGGCAAGATCACGCCGTAGATTGTCTTGACCCAGGCCCGCTCGTCGTCGGTCGGGTCGGTCAGGTCGACCCAGACCGGCGCCACGTTTTCCAGATCCGCGCGGGACTCGATCGGTACCTGATTGAGTCGGCCATTTTGTAGGACAAATACGTTGATCATGCGCTTTCTCGGCCGGATTCAAAACAGCGCAAGTGTACCCGTTAGGCCTGAGCCCGGCCACCCCGAAACACTTAAATTGGCTCAGCGCAGCTGTTTTTCGATGATTTTGTCAATCGCCGGGTTCGAGCCCGGGGCTGCCTTCTCCACCGGCGGCTTTTTCGGTGCCTCGAAGCCCTTGGTCTCGTGGATCTCGATGACCTTGCTGGTGCGGTTGCCGGGCCTGCAATCGGTGTTGGAAATGACGGTCTTGCCGTTGATGATGCACTTGCGCATCACGCCATCGCCCTGACCGGTCACCTCATTGACAGCCTTCTTGGCCGAGTCGATCACCGTGCCGGCGGGGCTGGCACCGACCATCTTGCCGGCCTTGGCCGCGCCTTCGGCGAACAGATTGCGCTCGTAGCGCATGGAAAACAAGGCCGCCATGGCAAGCGCGGCCAGCACAGCCGAGCCGATGCCGACCCAGAACAGGGAAATGGCGCCTTCCTGGAAACGGCGGGGATGGAACATGGTCATCTCCTGGTGAAGGATTAGGGCAATTCCGCCGAACTCATGCGGTTGACGATCAAGGTGGTGCGCTGCGCTAGGTAGCTCGAACTGCGGTGCCGGTCGTAATAACGCGGATTGGGCAGCATCACGGCCAGTTTGGCGGCCTGCGCCACGCCCAGGTTGGCCGCGCTGGTACGGTAATAATAGCGCGAAGCCGCCTCGGCGCCGAAAATGCCGCGCCCGAATTCGGCCACGTTCAGGTAAATCTCCAGGATGCGCTGCTTGCTCATCACCGTTTCAAGCATGAAGGCGATGATCATTTCCTGGCCCTTGCGCAGGTAGCTGCGCGAGCCGGACAGGAACAGGTTCTTGGCCAGTTGCTGGGTAATGGTGGAACCGCCGCCGACCACCTTGTGCTTGCGGTTGTTGCGCTCGTAGGCTTTTTGCAGCGCTTCCCAGTCAACCCCGTCGTGCTCGGAAAAATTGGCGTCCTCGGACGCGATCACGGCCCGTTTCAGGTTCTCGGAAATGCGCTCGTAGGGCACCCATTGCTGCCGCAGCACGGCCTTGGGGTTTTTTTCGCGCATCAGCGCCAGCTGGTCGCTCATCATGCTGCTGGTCGAGGGATTGAACCAGGACCACCAGCACACCATCAAGAAGAAATACAGCTGGATCAGGACGATGAGCAGCAAGGGGCCGAGGAAGATCCACTTGACCCAGCGCCGCCCGCCCGCCTTGCCACCCTTGCTCATGTCAACCGCCCAGGCGCAAGCGGTCCAGGATGGCTGCGGTGTCGGGACGGGCGCCACGCCACAGCAGGAAGGCTTCGGCGGCCTGCTCGACCAGCATGCCCAGGCCATCGCGTTGGCGCGCGCCATGCTCGCTGGCAAACAGCATGAAGCGGCTCGGCTCCTTACCGTACATCATGTCCAGCGCCAGGGTGCCAGGCCCGAAGGCGCTACCCGGCACCGGCGGCAGGTCGCCGGCCAGGCTGGCCGAGGTGGCGTTGATCACGACATCGTAGGGGCCGGCAATGTCCTCGAAGGCGCAGGCGGCGAGGCGCTGGTCTTGCGCCAGCTGGGCGGCAAAGCGCTCGACCAGGGCGTCGGCCGTGGCCGCGGTGCGGTTGGCAATGGTCAGTTCGGCCGGCAAGGCAGCCAGCAGCGGCACGACCACGCCGCGCGCCGCGCCGCCCGCGCCCAGCAGCAGCACGCGCTTGCCTTCCAGGGCGACGCCGGCATTGCGAATGATGTCGCCGACCAGCCCGGCACCATCGGTATTGTCGCCGATGATGCCGCCACTGCTGTTGAACAGGAAGGTATTCACGGCGCCGGCCGCGCGCGCGCGTTCGGTCAGGCGGTCGGCCAGGTCGGCGGCCTGCAGCTTGAAGGGCACGGTGACGTTGGCCCCCTTGCAGCCGGCGGCCACCAGGGCGCGCACGGTCGCCTCGAAAGCGTCGAGCGGCGCCAGGCAGCGCTCGTAGACCATGTCTTGCCCGGTCTGCAGGGCAAAGGCGGCGTGGATCTCGGGCGACTTGCTATGGGCAATCGGGTTCCCGATGACGCAATAACGCTCGCTCATCGTCCGTCGCCACGCAACTCGGCTTCCAGCTTGTCGTCGTGCGTGAACTTGAAGCGCGTGATGATGACCCACAGGTCATCCTTGTCGGAAGACAGCATGTTCTTCGGGAAAGCCCCGAACGGCGCGGCGCGCCGCACGATGGCCAGCGCGGCCTTGTCGAGCGCCGGATTGCCGGAACTCTTTTCGATGCGCACCCCGCCATCCTTCTGGTAAATGCTGCCATCCTGGAAAATCGGGATGTACACGGTCAGCTCGCCGTACAGCTTCTTGCCTTCGCGCTGGGGAAAGTTCAGGGTGCCGATATCCTCGACCCGCTTTTGCATGGTCTTGTAATAGATCGCGTACCCCACCGCCTGGGTGCTCGGCGTGATGTAGGTCTTGCGCGGGCGCTTGTTCTGGTCTTCGATGCGCTGGGCAATCTCGGCCGTCTTGCGCGCCAGCGGCTTGGTGCTTTCGATCAGGTCGGTGCCATCGCGGTCCGGATCGGGCTTTTCCTTTTCGGTGACCGGCGACGCCTTGAGGGACGAGTCGCGCGTCTTGGTCAGCAGGTTTTGCTGCATCTGCTCAAGCTCGGTGATGCGGCGCAAGGTCGATTTGACGCTTTCGCCCGTCTCGTTCTTGTGCATGTCGGGCAGGGGCGAGGCGGCGCGACCGTTCTCGGCATTGCCGCCGCCATCGAGGTTGGCCTGGGCCAGGGCATCGGCCTTGAGCGGCTTGTTGGCATGCTTGGCGTTGACCAGGATGACTTCGAGGCCGGGATCGGCCGGGGTCAGGGCAAACGCCTCGGGCGCGACGAAACGGACCGCCAGCAGGGCCGCGTGCACCGTGACCGAAACGGCGACGGCGATGGACAGGGAGCTTAAATTTTGCAAGTGCTTCACACGATACCGGGAAGAATCTGTTGAATCAGGGAACGGCCATTCTACATTCTAATGGCCGCCGTGGCGATGCTGACAACGTCAGCCGGCTGTCGGCTCGCTGGTAACCACCGTTACCGAACCCTCGGCTTCCACTGCTTCGGACACCGCTGCTTCACCGGTGTCCGGCGCGGTAGCCGACGCGGTAGCCGGCGCGGTAGCCGACGCGGTAGCCGACGCTGGCTCCTCTTCCTCGTAGTCGAGGTCGGCATCGGCGGCGATCTCGGTGCTCGACGGCAGCTCCAGCAGGCGCGCTTCGATCGTCAAATCGAGCTCGTCCCAACGCAGGATGTCGAGTTTGACCTGCGCCCCGCGCGCCACTTGCGGCATGCCGGGCAGGCGGACAATCAGCGGAATGTCGGCCAGACGCAACACTTCATCCTTGAGCACCACCGCTTCGACCTGGCGGCGGTCTTGCTGGCCGAGCCAGCGCAGGCACCAGTAGCGCTCCATATTCTGCTGGTGATCGTTGTAGGCGGCATACGCCGCGTCGAACGCCGAGACGATGGCGAACAGGTTGGCGTCGCGCGGCTTGAACGGGGCCACCAGCGGGGCCGTCACGCCGTGCTCGGCGCAAGCGAGGATCTGCCACTGGTTGACCAGGTCGGTATAGCGGCGCAATGGCGAGGTGCTCCATGCGTACTGGTCCACGCCCAGGCCCTGGTGCGGGGCGGCATGGGTGACCATGCGCACCTGCATCTTGGCGGCCCAGCCGGCGCCGCTACCGGCGCCTTGCGAGCGGTAAATACCCGGCACACCCGAGTCGTGCATCAGCTTGCCCCAGGTGCTGTTGGCGAAGATCATCAGCTCGGCCACGATCTTGTCGAGCGGCGCGCCGCGCTTGCGCCGCAGCACCGTGACCACGTCGTCTTCCACATAGAAATTGAAGTCGACCCGGTTGTTTTGCTCGGGTTTCAGGCCGAAACCTTCGCGCTTGACCATGCGCGCCGCTTCCAGGGTGAGCGCCCACTGCCACAGCACAGCCATCTCGGCCTTGTGCGGATACTCGCCGGTGCCGGCAGCCAGGGCTTCTTCGCTGACTACCTCGTCCAGGTCGTTGTTGCGCAGATTACTCTTGATCGGCACCAGTTCGGCGCGGGTCACGGTCGACTTCACGCTCCAGTCGGCCGGGTCGATGGTGGCGTACAAGGACACCGCCGGGCAAGTCTTGCCTTCGGCCAGGGTGAACCTCGCCACCAGTTCATCCGGCAGCATGGTGATTTTGTCGCCCGGCATGTAGACGGTCGACATGCGCGCGCGCGCCATTTTGTCGATCGGATCGTCGGGACGGATGCCCAGGCCCGGCGCGGCAATGTGGATGCCGACCTGCACCATGCCGTCCGCCAGGGTCACGACCGAGAAGGCATCGTCGATTTCGGTGGTGGTGACGTCATCGATCGAGAACGCGGCCACGGCGGCCAGCGGCAAATTGGCCGGCGCGGCTGGTACCGTCACGGCGGGGAAGCCCGATCCGCGCGGAAAATTCTCGAACAGGAAGCGCGCCATGTGCAATTGCTTGGGCGATGCGATGCCGCCGGCGGCCAGCATCAGACGCGGCGGCGTGGTGTGCAATTCGTTGCAGGCGGCGTCGAGCGCCTTGAATTCGATGCTGTTCTTGTCCGGCTTGAACAGCAATTGCTGCACCAGCGGGCGCATGGAATCCGGCAAGCGGTTAGCCTTGAGCTCGTCCACATAGCCGGCCTGGATCACGCCTTGCTGTTTCTTTTTCTCGATGCCGGCCTGGGCCGCGCGCAGGGACGCTTCCGGAGCCGCCTTGTAGCGGCCGCGTCCCTTCTTGTAGAAATAGATCGGCGCGCCGTGCAGCGCCAGGATCAGGCCGGCCGCTTCCGACGGCAGCGGGGCGTGGCCGAAATACTCGGCGCCCAGCTCGGCGAAACCGAACTCTTCTTGCCCAGCGACTTCCCACAGGAACTCGAAATCGACGTCGGCGGCGACCGCCTTGGCCGCTTCCAGCAGCTCGGCGGCGGATGGCTTTTCGTACTGCAGCAGCACGTCCTTGACCTTGACCTTGGTGCGCTTGCCGCTTGGCATTTCGACCTGGTAAGCCTCGCCCGCTTGCGACAACACGGTGCCGACCTTGAAATCGCCGGATTCTTCAAAAAATAGATTCATGTGCATGCTTTATCTTTACTTATTGTTAGTTGGCGCTGGGGTCACATCGCGCCGGGCCAGTGCCAGGACCGGGGGCAGGAACACCTCGGTCACGAGCAAGATGCCCCGGTGGCGGCGATACAGGCAGCGCCGTGCATATAAAACAGTGTCGCCAGCCGCGCCCAGGGCCGCGCGGGCACGCGCCATCAAGGGGTGGCCGGCGCGGATCCGCGCAAATTCCAGTTCGCCGCGTACCACTTGCGGGTCGTAAAACAGGGTGCTGCCGAGCGAGCGTTCACCCAGCCCGCCGAACAGCGGCCAGTCGCTGGCGGTGGCCGACAGCGGCACAACCGTGTGCGCAAACACCACCGGCGTGCCGTCGCAGCGCAACAGCACTTCGCGCTCCAGCACCTGGACCGCGCGCGGAAGATGCAGCGCGGCGGCCTCGTCGGCCAGGCACGGGGCGCGCCGCTGGTGCAAACGCTGCACCCGGAATGCCTGGCTGTGCGCGATCAGGCGCGCCGTCAGCGAGCCGGCGCTGGTGAGCCAGTCGCGCAGTGCCGGCGGCGCGTTGAGCCGGTTCACATGCCGATGCCACAACGCCTGGCGCAGCGAGACGCCCCTCACCGCGCCGGGCTCGCGGCGCGGTCCAGGCAAAACGCCAGGACCTCGTCCACGTACTGCCCGAATTCGGTGATGGCGTGGTCGCTGCCATCGATCACCTGCTGGCGCGCGCCGGCGTAGTGCGCCGTCATGTCGCGGTAGTCCAGCACTTCGTCGCCGCTGGCCGCGATCAGGAAATAACGCTCGGGCCGGGTGATGGCCGGCACCGCCAGCTCGCCCAGTTCGTCGATATAGTCGCGCTTGAATTCAAAAACTTTCTCGGAATGATACTCGGTCGTGACGCCGACATGCTTGTCGAGGTCTTTCAGGGGATACACCGCCGGATTGAGCAGCACAGCGCGGCAGCCGAGGCGCTCGGCCAGCCAGGTGGCGTAATAACCGCCCAGCGAGGACCCGATGATGGCCAGCTCGCTTGTGTCATAACGCTCGACCAGGGTCAGCGCCAGCGCCATCGCTTCTTTCGGCGAGGCCGGCAGCTGCGGGCAGATCAGCTCGGACGCGCGCCCCAGCGCCGCCATCTTCTCGCCCACCACCCGCGCCTTGAACGAGCGCGGCGAGGAGCGGAAACCGTGCAGGTAAAGAATCATCGGGCCAGCGCCTCCAGCAGTTTCTGGTGCACGCCGCCGAAGCCGCCGTTGCTCATGACCAGGATATGGTCGCCCGGCTGGGCAGAGTCGACCACGGCTTTCACCAGGAAATCGATCTGGTCGAAGCTGTGCGCGATCGCGCCCAGCGGACAGAGGGCATCGGCCAGGCTCCAGCCGAGCGCCTGCTGGCTGCCGAAACCGAACACCAGGTCCGCTTCGCGCAGGCTGCCCGGCAAGGCATCTTTCATCGAGCCCAGTTTCATGGTGTTCGAGCGCGGTTCCAGCACGGCCAGGATGCGCCCCCGCGCCTTGTCGCCGCTTCCTATCTTCTGACGCAAGCCGTTGACGGTGGTGGCAATCGCTGTCGGATGGTGGGCAAAGTCGTCGTACACGGTAATGTCGCGCACCACGCCGCGCACTTCCATGCGCCGCTTGACGCTCTCGAAGCGGGCCAGCGACTCGGCCGCCTGGGCCACCGGCACGCCCACGTGGCGCGCCGCGGCAATCGCCGCCAGCGCGTTCAGCCGGTTGTGCTTGCCGGTCAGGCCCCAGGCCACGGTGGCGACGACCTCGCCCTTGAAGACCACATCGAAGTCGCCGCCGGCGTGTTCGGTCATGGTCCAGTCGACCCCGTCGCTGGCCCCGAACATTTCCTTCTCGCTCCAGCAGCCGCGCTTGAGCACGCGCCCGAGCGAGGCTTCGTCGCCGTTCACGATCAGGCGCCCGACACCCGGCACGGTGCGCACCAGGTGGTGGAATTGGGTTTCGATGGCACCGATATCGGGAAAGATGTCGGCATGATCGTATTCGAGATTGTTCATCACCGCCGTTTTGGCGTGGTAATGCACGAACTTGCTGCGCTTGTCGAAAAACGCCGTATCGTATTCGTCCGCTTCGATCACAAAAAAGATCGATGGTTCCGCGCCCGACAGACGCGCCGAAATGCCGAAGTTCATCGGCACGCCGCCGATCAGGAAGCCCGGCGCATAACCGGCATCTTCCAAAATCCAGGCCAGCATGGCCGAGGTGGTGGTCTTGCCGTGCGTGCCGGCCACGGCCAGTACCCATTTATCGTGCAGGATGTGTTCGCCGATCCACTGGGGACCGGACATGTAGGGCAGGCTGCGGTTCAGGATTTCCTCGACCAGCGGATTGCCGCGCGCCACCACATTGCCGATCACATACAGATCGGGATTCAGCTGGGTCTGCTCGGGGCTGAAGCCCTGGATCAGCTCGATGCCTTGGGCTTCGAGCTGGGTGCTCATCGGCGGGTAGACATTGGCGTCGCAGCCGGTGACCTTGTGGCCGGCTTCTTTCGCCAGGACCGCGAGGCCGCCCATGAAGGTGCCGCAAATGCCGAGGATGTGAATATGCATGATGTCGGGGTGTGGCCAAATGAATGAATACGCGATTTTACCCGACCCAATGGGAATTACCGTTCCAGAGTATTATCTCGCTCATGATGCCTACCCCGATTGACGATCTCTCCCTGCTGCGCGCGGAAATCGCCGCCGTCGCCGCGCGCATGATTGCCCAGGACGGCGCCGACTATGCCAGCGCCAAGCGCAAGGCTGCGCTGCAGGTGCTCGGTGACCGTGCCGACCTCGCTAACCTGCTGCCCGACAACGCGCAGATCGAAGACGCCGTACGCGATTACCAGGCCCTGTTCCAGGCCGACACGCAGCCGGCGCGCCTGCTCGCGCTGCGCCAGGCGGCCCTGCAAGTGATGGATGCGCTGGCCGAATTTTCGCCGTACATCACCGGCGCGGTGCTGAACGGCACTGCCGGCGAGCATGACGACATCGAGCTGCAACTGTTCGCCGACAGCGCCAAGGAAGTGCAGATTTATCTGCTGAACCGCAACGTCACCATCGATATTTCCGAAACGCCGCACTTCAAGGGCGCCCGTTACGACCCGGTCGAGACGGTCAGCTTTTTATGGCATGGCGAAGGCGTGCACGCCGAACTGTATGAAAAGCACGACTTGCGCGGCGCCCTCAAGCCACGCGCCGACGGCCGCCCCCAGCGGATCGACGCCGCCGCCTTGCGCAGCATGATGACACCCCCGACTTCACCCCAGGACCCGACATGAACAAGCAAACCCTTTTCACCTTTGCCGGCATTGCCGTGCTGGCTGGCGCGCTGGGCGCCTATGTCGGCACGCGCCATCAACCAGCGCCCACGGTAGCGGCCAGCGCGCCGGCCGACGCGCATCCGGCCGGCCACCTTGCCGGGGCCGCGGACACGCCGGTCGAGACCCTGTTTGCCGAAACCATGAACGACCCGGCCGGCAAGGCCCAGGCGCTGGCGCAATGGAAGGGCAAGCCGCTGGTGGTCAATTTCTGGGCGCCCTGGTGCCCGCCGTGCGTGGAAGAAATGCCGGAACTGTCCGACCTGGCGCGCGAGCACAGCGCGAAACATATCAATGTGATCGGCATCGGCATCGATTCGCCAACCAACATCGCCGAATTTGCGACCAAATTCAAGATCACCTATCCCATCTACGTGGCCGGCATCAACGGCACCGAACTATCGCGCAAGTTCGGCAACAATGCGGGCGGCTTGCCCTACACCGTACTGATCGGAGCGGACGGCCTGGTCAAGAAAACCTATCTGGGGCGCATCAAGTTCGACGAGCTCAAGGCAGACCTGGCCGCGCTCAAGTCTTGACAGGCAAAAGCCCCGGCGCAACCGTGCTTTACGGTACGGAATGCACCACTAAGTAATTTCAAGCAATTTTTTTCGCTTGCCAATGCCCGCAGTTGGCGGCAAAATGCGGGACTTTCGCGCAATAACGACCCTTCAACCATGGCAAAAAAGCTCCTTCTGCTCAACGGCCCCAACCTGAATCTGCTGGGGACACGGGAGCCAGAGGTGTACGGCAAAGCAACACTAGCCGACATCTGTAACGCTGCGATAGCCCAGGCTGCCGCGGCGGGTGCCAGCATGGTTTGCTTTCAGAGCAATCATGAAGGTGCCCTGATCGATGCCATCCACGACGCCCGCACCGATGGCGTGGACGCGATCGTCATCAATCCGGGCGGGCTGACGCATACCAGCGTGGCCTTGCGCGATGCCCTGGCCGGCGTTGCCATCCCGTTTGTCGAAGTCCACATCTCGAATATTTATCAGCGCGAAGCGTTCCGCCATCATTCTTTTTTGTCCGCGATTGCGCAGGGCACCATTTGCGGGCTCGGCATTGATGGATATCGCTATGCCATCGACTTTGCGCTTAAAAAGCGTTAATCTACTGGCATCTTCAAGCATTATGCGCGGCTATGCTTTTATCACGAGCATTCCGCATACTCTTAAAACACAATAAATTCCAAGGGGTTTCACATGGATTTACGAAAACTCAAGACCTTGATCGATCTCGTCGCCGAATCGGACATCGCTGAACTCGAAGTAACCGAAGGCGAGAGCAAGGTCCGCATCGTCAAGTCATCCGCAATCCCGCAGAATCAGATGGTCATGATGCAGCCGCAAGGCATGCAGCAGCACTACGCCGGCGCCCCGGCCCCGGCACCGGTGGCTGCCCCCGTGGCCGTGCCGGCCGAGCCGACCGGCCACATCGTCAAGTCGCCGATGGTCGGTACCTTCTATCGCTCGTCGGCGCCGGGCTCCGCAGCCTATGTCGACATCGGCTCGAATATCAAGGAAGGCGACACCCTGTGCATCATCGAAGCGATGAAGCTGCTCAATGAAATCGACTCGGATGTGTCCGGCGTCGTGACCAAGATCCTGGTCGAAAACGGCCAGCCTGTCGAGTTCGGCCAACCGCTGTTTGTGATTGGCTGACCGACCACTATGTTTGAAAAAATTCTCATTGCCAATCGTGGCGAGATCGCGCTCCGTATTCAGCGCGCCTGCCGCGAGATGGGCATCAAGACCGTGGTGGTCCACTCCGAAGCCGACAAAGACGCCAAATACGTAAAATTGGCCGATGAATCGGTATGTATCGGACCGGCGCCATCGGCCCTGAGCTACCTGAACATGCCGGCGATCATCAGCGCGGCCGAAGTCACCGATGCCGAAGCGATTCACCCCGGCTACGGCTTCCTGTCCGAAAACGCCGACTTCGCCGAAAGAGTGGAAAAATCCGGCTTCGTCTTCATTGGCCCGCGTTCCGACTCGATCCGCCTGATGGGCGACAAGGTCTCGGCCAAGCAAGCCATGATCCGCGCCGGCGTGCCCTGCGTGCCAGGCTCGGACGGCGCCTTGCCGGACGACCCGAAAGAAATCATCCAGACCGCGCGCCGCGTGGGCTATCCGGTGATCATCAAGGCAGCCGGCGGTGGCGGCGGACGCGGCATGCGCGTGGTCCACACCGAAGCAGCCTTGCTCAACGCCGTGGCGATGACCAAGACCGAAGCCGGTGCCGCCTTCGGCAATCCGGAAGTGTATATGGAGAAGTATCTGGAAAATCCGCGCCACGTGGAAATCCAGATTCTCGCCGACGAACACAAGAACGCCGTCTGGCTGGGCGAGCGCGACTGCTCGATGCAGCGCCGCCACCAGAAAGTGATCGAAGAAGCGCCGGCGCCGGGCATTCCGCGCAAGCTGATCGAAAAGATCGGCGACCGCTGCGCCGAAGCTTGCCGCAAGATCGGCTACCGCGGCGCGGGCACCTTCGAGTTCCTGTACGAGAACAACGAGTTCTACTTCATCGAGATGAACACGCGCGTGCAGGTTGAGCACCCGGTCACCGAAATGATTACCGGCATCGACATCGTGCAGGAACAAATCCGCATCGCCTGCGGCGAAAAACTGCGTTTCCGCCAGCGCGACATCATGCTGTCGGGCCACGCCGTCGAGTGCCGCATCAATGCCGAAGATCCGTTCAAGTTTACCCCGTCGCCGGGACGCATCGTGTCCTGGCACGCGCCGGGCGGCCCTGGCATCCGTGTCGATTCGCATGCCTACGCCGGTTATTATGTGCCGCCGCATTACGATTCGATGATCGGCAAGGTCATCGCCTACGGCGCCACGCGCGAGCAAGCCATCCGCCGCATGCAAATTGCGCTGTCGGAAATGGTGGTTGAGGGTATCCTGACGAATATTCCGCTGCATCGCGAACTGATGATCGATGCGCGCTTTATCGAAGGCGGCACCAACATCCATTACCTCGAGCAGAAACTGGCCGACAAGCCGGACCTGCCGAAAGGCCCGACCAGCCCTAATAAATCGGAAACGAAGGCAGACGCATGAGCTGGACAGAAGTTGTCATTGAAATTGCACGTGAACACGCGGAAGCCCTGTCCGACGCGCTGATGGAAGCGGGCGCCCTGTCGGTGTCGGTGGAAGACGCCGACGAAGGCACCGACCAGGAAAAGCCGCTGTTCGGCGAACCTGGCATGGAACCGACCGAAGCGGCGTGGGAACACAGCCGCGTGGTGGCCCTGACCGACGTTGACGCCGACCAGGCCGCCATCGTGGCCGAAGCGGCTGCCGCGATTGGCATTGAAACCACGCCGGCGTTTACCACGCGCGCCGTGGCCGACGAAGACTGGGTGCGTTTGACCCAGTCGCAATTCGCGCCTATTCATATCGGCAAGAACATCTGGGTCGTTCCGAGCTGGCACGAAGCGCCGGATCCGGACGCCCTGATTCTCGAACTCGACCCGGGCCTGGCCTTCGGCACCGGCAGCCACCCGACCACGCGCTTGTGCATGGAATGGCTGGAAGCGCATCCCGCTCCCGGCAAGTCCGTGCTCGACTACGGTTGCGGTTCCGGCATCCTGGCCATGGTGGCCAAGAAAATGGGCGCGGGCGATGTCGCCGGCGTCGATATCGATCCGCAAGCGATCGAATCGGCACGTGACAATGCCGCACGCAACCAGTGCGAGATCGATTACTACCTGCCGGACAGCTTCGCCGTCTCGGCCAAGCCGCATCACGCCACCGGCAAGTTCGACACGGTCGTGGCCAACATCCTGTCGAGCCCATTGAAACTGATGGCGCCGATGCTGGCCGGCCGGGTCGCTCCCGGTGGTTCGCTGGTGTTGTCAGGCGTGCTCGCGCGCCAGGCGGAAGAAGTGGCCGAAGCGTATGCGCCCTTCATCACCTTGGGCGTATGGGCGGAGCAAGATGGCTGGGTAGCACTGCACGGCCAGCTTGGCAGCAACGTTCCACCTACCCCGCGCGGTCAATAAAGGCATGGCGCTCGCCACTCGATGCCCCCATTGCAGCACGACTTTCCGGGTCGCCTCCGACCAGCTGAAGTTACGTGGGGGCATAGTGCGCTGCGGCGCCTGCAATGAAATTTTCGATGGCAACGCGGCACTGGTCGAACTCGACTCTCTGCCGCCAGCGATCCCCTCCCCTGTTGTCGAACCACCTGCCGCCCCGGCGGCGAGTGCGTTCGCCGATCCCGGCAATGCCGTGTCCACCTTGCAAATGGAGTCTGCCTTCGTTCCGGTGTGGCTCAGGCCGCAACCGGCGCAGGCACCTGTTCCCGAGCCTGAGCCTGTTCCTGAGCCTGAACCCGAGCTGGTGCATGCGCCTGAACCGGAGCCTGTCGCGGAACCGGAGCCCGAGCCGGAACCCGCCCCGCGTACCAAGCCCTTCATTCCGCTCTCGATCGCGACCTTTGTCGAGCCCGAGGACATGTATGACGAGCCCTACGCGGCACCATACGTCGAACCCGAGCCGCCGCCCGCCGCCTGGCGCGGCAAGTCCAAGACGCCGTGGCCGACGATCGATATCGATGGCCACGAAGCATCGCCGTCAGGATCAAGCCCTGCGCCATTTCCGGTCGACATGCCGATCGATGAAGAAATCGTCGCGATTGCGCCGCCGGAAGACCTGTCCGAGCCGGAATTCGGAGAGCTGAGCTTCGACGAGCCCTTACTCGACCTGAGCTACCCGTCCGCCCAGGTGCGCGATCCGAATGCGCGCATCGAGCCGGTGTTCTTCGAGCCGGAGCGCAAGGAACCGGAATTTGTCGCGCCCTTGTTCGTGGAACCGCATTTTTCCGAGCCGACGTTCGCAGAGCCGCGCTTTGCCGAACCGGTTTTCGAGAACGGTGCCCCGGCGGTGCATGGCGTTACCGAGCCACCCGTCGCGGAACCGGTATTTGTCGCGCCTGCGCCGCTCGAACCGCCGCCAATCGCGCCTGCATTTGTCGAGGCAGTGCACGTCGAGCCGGCTCAATTCGAACTGCCGCCGATCGCGCCCGCGTTCGACGAGCCTGTCCATGCCGAACCTGAAGCCGCCGAGCCCGCGCAGTTCCTGCCGCCGCTGGCCGAGCCCGCGTTTGACGAACCTGTCCACGCCGAACCGGAAGTCGCCGAGCCTGCGCAGTTCCTGCCGCCGCTGGCCGCGCCCGCGTTCGACGAACAGGTCCATGCCGAACCCGAAGCCGCCGAGCCTGCTCCATTCCTGCCGCCGCTGGCCGAGCCCGCGTTCGACGAGCCAGTCCACGTCGAAGCGGAACTCGCCGAGCCAACCCCATTCCTGCCGCCGCTGGTCGAGCCTGCGTTCGACGAGCCAATTCACGTTGAGTCCGCCGCCCCCGAGCCAGCCCGGTTCGAGCCGCCGCATATCGAGCCGGCCTTCGACGAACCGGTTCACGTCGAGCCGCGCGTTGCCAAACCGGCCAGGTTCGAGCCGTCGCTGGTCGAACATGCGTACGACGAGCCGGGGCACACCGTACTGGTGCTTTCCTACGCCGAAGAAACCCCGTCCCACGACGACCAGGCGCACAGCGACGCATTGCTGAACCCAAACACCGAACCGCTCGTGCGCGACCTGGAGCATGCTCCGCTGCCGCTGCTGCGCCAGTCATCGGGCGACAATCCATCGGGCGACAATCCGACGGAGAAGCCAGCCAGAAAGCCAGCGAAGAAGCCGGCCGCACCGCCACCGCCGCCGGCGCCGCCTGTCCCCGAGCCGGAGCACGACGAGCCCGATTTCCTGCGCCGCAGCCGTGAACTGGAAGAAAAACAAGGCTCGCGCCGCATGGCGATGCTGCTCGGTTCGATCTTGCTGGCAATCCTGCTGGTGGGCCAGGGTGTCACCACCTTCCGCAACATCCTGGTGGCCAAGTTCCCTGCCATCAAGCCTGTACTCGTCTCGGCCTGCGCCACCTTGGGCTGCAAACTCGAACTGCCGGCCCAGATCGATAGCCTGAGCATCGAAACGGGCGAGTTGCAATCGCTCGGCGCCAATGCCTTCACCTTGTCGACCCTGCTGCGCAACCAGAGCGACCTGACCCAGGCCTGGCCCAACATCGAACTGGCGCTGACCGATGGCAATGACAAGACCCTGCTGCGGCGCGTGGTGGTTCCGTCCGAATACCTGCCCAAGGGCACGGTCCCGGCCAAAGGCTTCGCGGCGCGTTCCGAACAAGCCGTCAAACTGACTTTTGAAGTAAAACAAATCAAGGCATCAGGCTACCGCATCGCCATCTTCTATCCATAAGGGACCATTCATGACCAAGACTACATTGATCTGCGGATCGCTCGCATTCGACAAGATCATGCAATACAACGGCCGTTTCGGCGAAACACTTCTGGCCGACCAACTGCACAAGGTCAATGTCTCCTTCCTGGTCCCCACCTTGCGCACCGAATACGGCGGCTGCTCGGCCAACATTGCCTACAATCTCAAGATGCTGGGCGGCGAACCGCTGATCATGGCCGCGATCGGCCAGGATGGCGGCGAATACCTGGAACGCTTCGAAAAGCTCGGCATCGAGACGCGCGCGATCCGCAAGATCGCCCACTCGTACACCGCGCAATGCTTCGTCACGGCCGACCTCGACAACAACCAGATCAACGCCTTCCACCCGGGCGCGATGGAATTCGCGCATGAAAACAATGTCGGCGACCAGGGCGAGCTGCGCGTGGCCATCATCGCGCCGGACGGGCGTGGCGGCATGCTCAAGCACGCGCGCGACTGCGCGGAGCTAAAAGTGCCGTTCATGTTCGACCCGGGCCAGCAATTGCCGATGTTCAGCGGCGACGAATTAATCGAATTCATCAACCAGGCGACCTATGTGGCGGCCAACGACTACGAATTCGAGATGCTGATGGACCGCACGGGCCTGACCCTGCCCGACATTGCTGGCCGCCTGGAAGCGCTGATCGTCACGCGCGGCGAAAAGGGATCGGAGATTTACACCGGCGGCAAGCGCCATGAGATTCCCTGCGTGCAAGCGGCGGCGGTGGTCGACCCGACCGGTTGCGGCGACGCCTACCGCGCCGGGCTACTGTTCGGCATCACGAACGATCTCGACTGGCCAGCCACAGGCCGCCTGGCGAGCCTGATGGGCGCGATCAAGATTGCCCACCAGGGCGGGCAGAACCACGTCGTCACGGCCGCCCAGATCGCCGACAAGTTCGAAGCCGAGTTCGGCTACCGCTACTAAATTCCCACAACCGGGGTCTGACCTCTGTTTAGAAATTAGTTGCTCTACTTCAGCATTATCCGCGCGACCTGCTCCGGCATCATGGTCGCCGGCACCACTTCGACCAGCTTGCGCCTGTTAATCAGGCCGGGCGTGGTCGTGAGTGCACTTTTCGGTACGCCCAATTCTCCCGATAATAGAAACACAACCGGGGTCTGACCTTAATGCCGTTAAGTTAAGCCCTTGACTGTCGCTTCTTGTAAACAAGTTCCAGAAGTGTTAACGTCTGGAACTATGTTCTCAGATGCCCTCTCTCTTGCCATTGACCTCCCGCGATTTCCTCCAGATTGGAGGCGACTGGGTAAGGAATTACCGTACGAATGGATTGAAGCTGCCCTCGAAGCGAAAGGCAAAGCCAGTATCCGTCGGCGCCGCCTTCCTGCACAGCAAGTGGTGTGGCTAGTCATCGCTTTGGCCCTGTATCGCCATCTGTCTGTCAAAGAAGTACTCGATGACTTGGACTTGGCACTCCCGGAATTGGAAGGTGCCTGCTTAACCGCCAGCGCGGCCTGCCAGGCGCGCCAGCGGCTTGGGCCCGAACCACTGCGTTGGCTGTTTGAATGCTCGGCCCAGGCATGGAGTGAGGAAGATCACTCAGCCTATTTGTTTCACGGGATGAGTCTTTTTGCCATGGATGGCACGACCTTGCGTCTTGCCGAGAGCGAGGCCAACCGCGCGCACTTCGGCGCCCAGAAATATGCCAAAGGGAGTGTGGCGAGTTACCCACAAGCGAAGGGTGTCACACTGACCGCCGTACCGACGCATCTGATCCTCGATGCCCGTTTCGGGCCCTACGCGACGAGTGAAGCGAGCTTCGCCAAGGAGTTGATCGCAAGCGTGCCGGACAGCTCCCTCACCGTCTTCGATGCAGGCTTTCTGTCAGCAGAAATCCTGTGCAATTTGGCTGGGCAGGGACATTGTCGTCACTATCTGATTCCGGCAAAGAGTAATACGCGCTGGAAGTTAATAGAGGGAACAGTGGAAGATGGGCTTGTTGAGATGGAGGTGTCCGACTCGGCCATGCGCAAGGATCCGACGCTGCTCGCTTCGTGGCGTGCCCGCGCGGTGCGCATAGGTGACGGCACCGGCGAGTTGAAATATGTACTCACCTCGCTCACCGATAAAAAAGCCATCACAGCCAAGCAGATCGTCGACTGCTACTGGCGCCGCTGGGCGATCGAGACGAGTTATCGCGAAATCAAGCAGACCATGCTGGGATCAGCGCATACCTTACGCAGCATGACAGTCGACGGGACGATGCAGGAAATCTGGGGCGCGCTCATCGCCTACAATTTGTTGCGAATTGAAATCGCCAAGGCTGCTCTCGAAGCGAAGTGCCAGCCTACCGACATCAGCTTCGTGCTGGCACTGCACACAATTCAATATGAGCTGCTCATCGCCGCAGCAACGCAGGCGCAAGGAAAACTCCCCGCCACCTTGAAACGTCTGCGGGAGCGGCTCGTGCTTGATCTGAAGACTCATCGACCCGGTCGAAAATTCGACCGGGTCGTAAAAGCGAAAGCCCAGAGATATCCGGTCACCAGATTGAAGTCAAGCGCTTAACTTAACGGCATTAGGGTCTGACCTCTGTTTAGAAAGATTTCTAATCGGAGGTCAGACCCCGGTCGTTTGAAAGATTTCTAATCAGAGGTCAGACCCCGGTTGTTAGTTGCTTTGCTTCAGCAGTATCCGTGCGGCTTGCCCCGGGGTCAGGGTCGCCGATACCACCTCGACCAGCTTGCGCTTGCTGGTCAGCCCGTGCGTGATGGTGAGCGCACTTTTGGGTACGCCCAGCTCTCCCGAGAGATATTTGATCAGGGCCTCGTTGGCCCTGCCTTCGATCGGCTGCGCCTGCAGCTTGAGCTTGAGCGAATCGCCCAGCACGCCGATCACTTCGGTCTTCTTGGCGTTCGGCGTGATCTGTACCGCCAGCCGAATGCCGCGCGGCTGCGCCGAACACCAGGCCTGCTCCATCAAGCCAGCACGTAGGGAGGAAAGATCTCCCTGACCAGCATCAGGATGATCTGCAGCAGGATCAGCAGCACCAGCATCGAGAAGTCGACCCCGCCCAGCGGCGGTACGACGCGGCGTAGATGACGCAGCAAGGGCTCGTTCAGGGCGCGCACGAACGGCGCCAGCGGCGCGTGCGGATTGACCCAGCTGAACACGCCCTCGAGAATCAGCAGCGCCATCAGGCCGTAAATCATCCAGGTAATAAAGCGGTACAGGACTTTCACGGCGACCATTTCGCCCGTGAAGCCAATCAGGAAGTACAAGGTGGTCGCTAGACCGACGACGAGCAGGGCGCCAATCAGGCTGGCCCAGTCGTACCCACCCACGCCAGGCACCATGCGCCGCATCGGCTTGACCAGCCAGTCGGTCAGGGTAAAGGTGAATTGCGCCACCGAGGCCGGTGGACGTACCCGGATCGCCTGCATCCAGAAACGCAGCAACAGGGCGCCGCCCAAAATCGTGGCGACCGTGTCGACAATCAAATAAACAATACTGAGCACGGAGTCTCCTTAAAAAAAAACCGCTGTGTGATACGAGTCACACAGCGGTATTTTGCCTGATCCAGGCCCAACTGCCTGTTACGGACGGCTGCTGGTCGGGAAAGGCCATGCTGCTGCCGGAGCCAACACAGTTTTCGCCGCTGGGGCCGGAGCCGGTGCTGCCACTGCTGCTGGTGCAGGAGTTGCCAGCTTCGATGCCGCGTCGGTTTTCGGCGCAGCTGCCTTCTTCGGCGGTCCCGCCTTCTTTACAACCGGCTTGGCTGCCGCAACGACAGGAGCTGCCGCTGGCGCCGCTGCTGGCTTGGCTGCTGGCTTCGCCGCAGCCTTAACCGGCTTTTTTGCTGCTGGCTTAGCCGCCACCTTTTTTGCTGCTGGCTTTGCTGCTGCTTTCGCTGCTGGCTTTGCTGCTGCTTTAGTTACTGCTGGTTTTTTGGCGGTCGACGTCGCTGCTGCTTTTTTGGCGGCTGGCTTGGCTGCGGCTTTGCTGGCTGCTGGCTTGGCTGCCGCTTTTTTGGCGACAGGCTTGGCGGCCGATTTAGCTGCGGCTTTTTTCGCTACCGGCTTGGCTGCCGACTTGGCTGCTGGCTTGGCCGACGACTTCGCTGCGGCTTTTTTCGCTGCTGGCTTCGCTGCTGCCTTCTTCGCTACCGGCTTGGCCGCGGCTTTTGCCTTGGCTGCTGGTTTGGCTGCCGCTTTTTTGGCGACTGGCTTGGCTGCTGCTTTTTTGGCGACTGGCTTGGCTGCTGCTTTCTTCGCTACCGGCTTGGCTGCCGACTTCGCTGCCGACTTGGCGACTGGCTTGGCGGCGGTTTTTGCTGCGGCTTTTTTCGCTACTGGCTTCGCTGCTGGCTTGGCTGCGGCTTTTTTCGCTGCTGGCTTTGCTGCTGGCTTGGCTGCGGTTTTCGCTGCGGCCTTTTTCGCTGCCGGCTTGGCTGCAGGTTTGGCTGCGGCTTTCGTGGCTGGCTTGGCTGCGGCTGCTTTCGCGGCGACTTTCTTCACTGGTTTCTCGGCAGCGGCTTTCGCGACTGGT
Source organism: Massilia antarctica (assembly GCF_015689335.1). Taxonomy (GTDB): domain Bacteria; phylum Pseudomonadota; class Gammaproteobacteria; order Burkholderiales; family Burkholderiaceae_D; genus Telluria_A; species Telluria_A antarctica. The sequence continues at coordinate 734,609 of NZ_CP065053.1, forward strand.
TTCTTTACTGCGGGTTTCTTAGCGGCTGTTGCCATTTGGGTTCTCCTTCATCTGCGATGGGAAAAAATCACGCTACAAGATGTAAAACCCGTCCGACCCGTAACTGGAGGTCAGGCGAATTATTCATCGGCACAAACGTGATCGTGTTTATGCTAATGAATTCGGCACCAGCTGAACTGCTGCAACTCCTCAAGTTTGCAGCGCTTCAGCTATAGTCGTTTCTGAAAACAGAGACGACGGATACGGTGTTCATGGTTCGCTGTCCACATCCAAAAGCCCACAACCGTAAAAGAAAAAGCCGCCATGCCTGAACCGGATCAGGCAGTGCGGCTTTGTCTTTTGCAGAAGTTTAAGCACATATCTGTTGAATCAGCGTCCCATTTTGATCGATGATTTTGTCGTCGCGCGCGGCTTGCATCTTCGCGTTCACGTTTTGACAAATTCAATCACGTAAAGTACACGAAAACCTTGTCAGTGCGCAACTGGCACACAGCATTTGTTTGACTTTTTTTTTCGCGCGGCGCACGCGTGCCTGCGTGATCGTCATGCGCGGCGCGGCGCCAATGCGCGCGGCGCGTCGGCGCGCGTGCTCTCGACGCGGCCCTGAAACTGCGGGCGCGCGTGCGTGGTCAACGCAGACATGCCGTACCTAAAGGCGCTATGCCTTGCGCGACGCTGCCGGCGCGCGCAACGCCGGCAGCACCAGCGACATGCGGCGCGCCTGCGCGCGGCGCGCGGCGAGGTGCGCGGCGTCGAATGCGCCAATGGCAGTGCGACGCGCACAGCGCGTGCTGTTCGTTGCTGCTGCGAGACGCATTCGCGCTGATGCGCACGCAATGTCCGCATCCGCGCGAGCGTGCCGTCTCTTGAGGTAAACAGTTTTGCTGCGCCGCGCCGCCACTTGTCGCGTGCGCTCTTGTGCCGGATGTGACGCCGGCATAGCATCGCTTCAGGCGCCGCGTGGCGACCACAACAAGACAGGAGAAGATCAATGAACAGACTAGTCAAGTGGCTCGCCGTCCTCGGCATGGCATCGCTGATGGCGGCGGCGGGAGCCGCCGAACGCGGCACCAGCGAGGAAGCGGTGGCGCTGGTGAAAAAGGCGATCGCCTACTACAAGACGAACGGCATGGAAAAGACCGCGGCCGAGATCAATGGCAAGACCGGTATGTTTGAAAGCAAGGACTTGTACCTGTTCATCGCGCCCGTCGCGCCGGGGCCGGTGATGGCGCACGGCGCCAACGCCAAGCTCGTTGGCAAGGACCTGAACGACATGCGCGACGTCGACGGCGTGTATTTCACGCGCCGCTTCCGCGAAGTGGCGGCCAAGGAGGGCAAGGGCTGGGTCGAGTACAAGTGGCCCAATTCCAAGAGCGGCGCGCTGGAACCGAAGAGCACCTACGTCGAGCGGGTGGACGATGTCTACTTCGCCTGCGGCGTGTACAAGCCCGGCAAATCCTGACCCGCAAGCCGCTGCCCTGGCCATGCGCGCCATCGCCGATGGCACCGTAAACGATGAAAGCTCCCCGCGGGGAGCTTTCATCAGCATGCGGAAGGAGACCCTCCCGCTTTCTCCGCGCAATGCTTATTCCCAGTTCAGCGCGCCGCCGGTCTGGTACTCGGTCACCCGCGTCTCGAAGAAATTGCGTTCCTTCTTCAGGTCGATCATTTCGCTCATCCACGGGAATGGGTTTTCCTCGTGCGCGAACAGCGCGTCCAGGCCGATCTGCTGGGCGCGGCGGTTGGCGATGAAGCGCAGGTAGCCCTTGAACATGGTCGCGTTCAGGCCCAGCACGCCGCGCGGCATGGTGTCTTCCGCGTAGGCATACTCCAGGTCGACCGCTTGCAGGAACAGCGCCTTGATCTCTTCGCGGAACGCCGGCGTCCACAGCAGCGGGTTTTCCATCTTGATCGTGTTGATCAGGTCGATGCCGAAGTTGCAGTGCATCGATTCGTCGCGCAAGATGTACTGATATTGCTCTGCCGCACCCATCATCTTGTTCTGGCGGCCCAGCGCCAGGATCTGGGTAAAGCCCACATAGAAGAACAAGCCTTCCATCAGGCAAGCGAACACGATCAGCGACTTCAACAGCTTCTGGTCGTTTTCCACGGTACCGGTGGTGAAGGCCGGGTCGGTCAAGGTGTTAATGAACGGAATCAGGAACTCATCCTTGTCGCGGATCGACTTGACTTCGTTGTAGGCGTTGAAGATCTCGCCTTCATCCAGGCCCAGCGACTCCACGATGTACTGGTAGGCGTGGGTGTGGATCGCTTCCTCGAAGGCTTGGCGCAGCAGGTACTGGCGGCATTCCGGCGCCGTGATGTGGCGGTAGGTGCCCAGCACGATGTTGTTGGCGGCCAGCGAATCGGCGGTCACGAAGAAGCCCAGGTTGCGCTTCACCAGACGGCGCTCGTCGTCGGTCAGACCGTTGGGATTTTTCCACAACTCGATGTCGCGCTGCATGTTGACCTCTTGCGGCATCCAGTGGTTGGCGCAACCGGCCAGGTATTTGTCCCACGCCCATTTGTATTTGAACGGGACCAGCTGGTTCACATCGGTCTTGCCGTTGATGATGCGCTTGTCGTCGGCGTGCACGCGCTTGGCGACCGCTACGGCGTCGGCGTCCGCTACGGCTGCGGGTTCGGTCCCCGCTACGGTACCCGCTACGGTTCCCGCTACGGCGGCGCTTGGCGCCACGGGGGGCGCGGCAGGCGCGCTGGCTGTTTCATCGTCCCAGGACAACATGGTGATTCCTCTTTTCGTCTGTCTTCAATTCGGTCTTGCGCGCAGCGCCGTGGCGCTGTCGCCTCTTTGCCAGCGATTACTGGCAGGCTTCGCATTCCTCGAAGCCATCGTCGCCCGGACGCAGGTAGCACGCCGCGCCGTCTTCCTCGGCCGCCGCCGCCGCCGTCGCCGCCGCGCTCGCGGCTACCTTCGCCGCGCTATCGGCCGCCGCACCCATCGCGTGGGCCGACATGCCGCCGTCCACCGCCACCGCGTTCAGCGCGCCGGTCTTGGAGGTCGACTTCTCCATGTGCGTCGCCGCGATGGTGCGCAGGTAGTAGGTGGTCTTCAAGCCGCGCAGCCAGGCCAGCTTGTACGTTTCGTCAAGCTTCTTGCCCGAGGCGCCAGCCATGTAGATGTTCAGCGACTGGGCCTGGTCGATCCACTTCTGGCGGCGCGATGCCGCTTCCACCAGCCAGCTCGGCGAGACTTCGAAGGCCGTTGCGTAAATGTCACGCAAGTCTTGCGGGATGCGGTCGATCTTGGCCAGCGAACCGTCGAAGTATTTCAGGTCGGCGATCATGACTTCATCCCACAGGTCGCGTGCCTTGAGGTCGCGCACCAGGTAAGCATTGATCTCGGTAAATTCGCCGGACAGGTTCGACTTCACGTACAGGTTCTGGAAGGTCGGTTCGATGCAGGCCGACACGCCGATGATGTTCGAGATCGTCGCCGTCGGGGCGATCGCCACGCAGTTCGAGTTGCGCATGCCGAACTGCTTGATGCGCTCGCGCACCACGGTCCAGTCCATGGCCGAGGACATGTCCACTTCCAGGTAGCCGCCGCGTTCCTCGGCCAGCAGCTTGATCGAATCCTGCGGCAGGATGCCGCGGTCCCACAGCGAGCCGGCGTACGATTCGTAGCGGCCGCGCTCTTCGGCCAGCTCGGTCGAGGCCAGGTAGGCGTAGTAGCACACCGCTTCCATCGAGGTGTCGGCAAATTGCACCGCCTCGTTCGACGAATACGGTACGCGCATCATGTGCAGGCAATCCTGGAAGCCCATGATACCCATTCCCACCGGACGGTGGCGCATGTTCGAGTTGCGTGCTTTTTCGACGGCGTAGTAATTGATATCGATGACGTTGTCGAGCATGCGCATCGCGGTGCGCACGGTTTTCTGCAGCTTGACCGGGTCAAGCTTGCCTTCTTTCATGTGTGCCGGCAAGTTCACGGAACCCAGGTTGCAGACGGCGATTTCCGACTCGTTGGTGTTGAGGGTGATCTCGGTGCACAGGTTCGAGCTGTGGACCACGCCGACGTGTTGCTGTGGCGAACGGATGTTGCATGGATCCTTGAAGGTGATCCATGGGTGGCCGGTTTCGAACAGCATCGACAGCATCTTGCGCCACAGGTCGAGCGCGGCGATCTTCTTGAACACGCGGATCTCGCCGGCGGCCGCTTTCGCTTCATAGCCGGTGTAGGCCAGCTCGAAAGCCTTGCCGACCTTGTCGTGCAGGTCAGGCGTTTCCGATGGCGAGAACAGGGTCCAGTCGCCCTTTTCCATCACGCGCTTCATGAACAGGTCGGGAATCCAGTTGGCCGTGTTCATGTCGTGGGTGCGGCGGCGGTCGTCGCCCGTGTTCTTGCGCAGGTCCAGGAATTCTTCCACGTCCATGTGCCAGGTTTCCAGGTAGGCGCATACCGCGCCCTTGCGCTTGCCGCCCTGGTTGACCGCCACGGCGGTGTCGTTGACCACTTTCAGGAAGGGCACCACGCCTTGCGACTTGCCGTTGGTACCCTTGATATGGGCGCCCAGGGCGCGCACCGGCGTCCAGTCGTTGCCCAGGCCGCCGGCGAACTTGGCCAGCAGCGCGTTTTCCTTGATGGCGTCGTAGATGCCTTCCAGGTCGTCCGAGACGGTGGTCAGGTAGCACGACGAGAGCTGCGAGCGCAGGGTGCCGGCGTTGAACAGGGTCGGGGTCGAGCTCATGAAATCAAAACTGGACAGCAGGTTGTAGAACTCGACGGCGCGCGCTTCGCGGTTTTCTTCGCGCAGGGACAAGCCCATCGCCACGCGCATGTAGAACGCCTGCGGCATTTCGATGCGCACATCGCGCACGTGCAGGAAGTAGCGGTCATACAGGGTTTGCAGGCCGATGTAGCCGAACTGCAAGTCACGGTCGGCGACCAGGGCTTTCGCCAGCTTGGCCAGGTCGAAGGTGGCCAGGACCGGGTCCAGCAGCTCGTTCTCGATGCCCTTGGCGATGTATTTCGGGAAGTACTCTATATAGTGTGCCGCGGCCTTGGCTTGCGGGACTTCTTCGCAGAACACTTCCTTGCGGATGGTGTGCAGCAGGATGCGGGCGGTGACCTGCGAGTAAGCCGGGTCCTTTTCCATCAGCGCGCGCGCAGCCAGGATGGCGGACTTGTGCAACTCTTCGACCGGCACGCCGTCGTACAGGTTCTTGACCGTTTCAGCCAGGATGGCGTCGGCGTCGACGTGCTTTTCCAGGCCGACGCAGGCGGCGGCGATCAGGTCGCGCACCTGGTTCATGTCGAGCAGGCGGCGCTGGCCATTCTCAAGCACGTGGATTTGCGGCGCGCTCACCTCGGCCGAACCGCCCAGCGCTTCCTTTTGCAGGCGGCGCTCTTCCATGTGCTTGGCGCGGTACAGCACGTAGGCACGCGCCACATCATGCTCGCCCGAGCGCATCAAGGACAGTTCGACCTGGTCCTGCACGTCTTCGATGTGGAAGGTGCCGCCCGATGGCTGGCGCCGGATCAGGGCCGACACGACGTTCTCGGTCAGTTGCTCGACCAGTTCGCGCACGCGCGCGGAGCCGGCGCTCTGGCCACCGTTAACGGCCAAAAAGGCCTTGGTGACGGCGATCGAGATCTTCGATGGTTCAAACGCGACGACAGCGCCGTTGCGGCGGATGATGCGATAGTCGCCGCGGGCGGCGACGGCGGCGGCGCTGGTGGGCGCCGGCTGGCCTGCTGCTCCAGGTGTGATGTGCAATGGGTTAATCGAAGAATCTTGGGATGTTTGCATGGGACCTCCTGGAGCGGCGGGCTTTGGTCTGCCGCCGGTTGTTATCAAGTGGACGGCGTCGATCAACCGTCCCCAACAAATATAAAAACAAAAAAACTACCCCGCCGGCCTGGATTGTCGAGGCCGGCGCCGTCACTGGCGATGGAGGATTGATTGCGTTAAAAACTAGGCTTGCCGATGCTGCGTTAAGGGCCGACCAATCGGTGGCAGAGCTTCATGAACCACTATATCTAGTCGATTGCTCAAATCTGGGACTAATTGTAGTACCTCACCATGACAGTGGCAATAGAATTAGTAGCAATTTTTTCCTGCGCTTCGCTTGACTTTTTTGAGTCACGCCGCATGAAGGATTACGCGGTTAGCACTTACTAACGGGTGCCATTTTAAGAAGCAGCCGCGAGCTCGCACGCTTGCCGTTTTTGCCTCGCGGGGCAGCATTATAAACCGTGGGGGGAGCGGGCGTCGGAACAGGCCAGGATGTCAATACGCCACTACCGTCGTCGGCACAGCGAGCCACCGGCGGCACAGTGAACTACCGTCGGCACAGCGAACCACCGTCGCCCCCGCGAACCACCGTCACCCCCGCGAAGGCGGGGGCCCATGGCACCGATGAACAAAGGCGGCATCGGCTCCGCCTGCGCACAGGAATGACGCATCGGGGAATGACGCGGTAGGGATGCAAGCAGCCACCAGCCTCGCACTGTGGCATCAAGGCTCAGGCAACCGCGTTGACACCCTACCCCTCCGGCTCCTGGATATTGAGCTTCTGCATCTGATAGCGCAGCTGCCGGAAACTGATCCCCAGCAGCAGGGCCGCCTGGGTGCGGTTGAACTGAGTCTGGGTCAGCGCGCGCAGAATGATCTCGCGCTCGACCTGCTCCAGATAATCGGGCAAGTTGCTGGGCAACTCCGCCGGCCCGCTCGCGCTCATCGGCGCAGGAGCCGCTTGCGGCGCCATCGCCGCCTGCACGGGCGCCGCCACCGCCTCGGCCACCGGCGCCGGTCGCTCGGCCAGGCGCGCGCCCTTGAGCGACAGGTCGCCCACTTCGATCACGCCATCGTTGGCGAACGCCAGCGCCCGTTCCAGCACATTTTCCAGTTCGCGCACATTACCCGGGAACGAATACGTGCTCAAGGTTTCCAGCACCTGCGGCCCAAGGGCGGCCTGCTGCCCCGCTCCGGCCAGGCGCGCCAGCATGCCATTGACCAGCACCCCCAGGTCGTCGAGCCGCTCGCGCAGCGGCGGCACGCTCAACTCGATCACATTCAGGCGGTAAAACAGATCCTGGCGGAACTTGCCGGTCTCGACGCACTGCGCCAGGTTCTGGTGCGTGGCGCTGATGATGCGCACGTCGACCGGCTCCTCGCTGGTAGCACCGATCTTGCGCACGCGCCGCTCCTGGATCGCGCGCAGCAGCTTGACCTGCATCGCCAGCGGCAAATCGGCCACTTCATCGAGCATCAGGGTGCCGCCGTTGGCCGCATGGAAAAACCCGTCGCGCTCGTCGGCCGCGCCGGTAAACGCCCCCTTGCGGTAGCCGAAAAACTCGGCTTCCATCAGCGCTTCGGGAATCGCGCCGCAATTCACGGCAATGAAGGGCTTGCCCGCGCGCGAACTGCGGGCGTGGATTTCGCGCGCCACCAGCTCCTTGCCGCTGCCCGACTCGCCCGTGATGGCAATCGGCGCCATCGAGCGCGCCAGCCGTTCGATCTGGTTGCGCAGCGATTGCATCACGGCCGATTCGCCGATCAGGCGCGAGGCCGTGCCGGCCGCCGCCGGGCTGCCGCTCTGCGTGGCCGGGGCCGACAGGCGCAGGGCCGACTGCACCATCACGCGCAAATCGTCCAGCACCACCGGCTTGGAGACGTAATCGAAGGCGCCCGCCTTCAGGGCCACCACCGCGTTTTCGGCGCTGCCGTAGGCGGTCACGACCGCGATCGGGGTCGACTTGTTGGAGGCGTTCACTTCCTGCACCAGCTCCAGGCCCAGGCCGTCGGGCAAGCGCATGTCGGTGAGAATGAGGCCGTAATCGTTCTGTGCCAGGAAGGCGCGCGCCTCGCGCAAGGTTTCGGCGCTGTCCACATCGAGCCCCATCCTGACCAGGGTGATTTCCAGCAGTTCGCGCAAATCGGCCTCGTCATCGACGACCAGTACGCGGGGTGATGTCATGTTGTTGCCTTTCTGTTACTAGTAGCGCCGCGCGCCCCCAGCGGCGGCGCGAACGAAATCACAAAGCGGCCAGTGGCCGCCCGCACGCCGAAGCCGCTGGCATCGAAGCGATATTCGTAATCGAGCATCGCCGCGTTGTTCAGGCACAGCTCGCGCGCCAGGTACAGCCCCAGCCCGGTGCCCTTGCTCGAGGTCGTATAAAACGGTTCGAACAGGTGGGCCCGCACGTCGGGCGTGATGCCCGGACCGTCATCCTGCACGTGCAGCTCCATCCCGCCGGCCGAATCGGTGACGACATACACGCGGATACTGCCCACCCCGCCGCTGGCGTAACGCAGCGCATTGGTCAGCAGGTTGATCAGCACTTCGCGCAGGTGCAGCGCGTCGAAACGCACCGGCACGGCGCCAGTATTGCCCAACCACACTATATCATCGGCGACACCCTGGGTTTCGTCAAATTCGGCTTTCAGGTCATTCAAAAAGGGGCCGAGCAACAAGGGATCGCCATTCGGCTGGACCTTGCGCGACAATTGCAGTATGTCTTCGACCATACGGTTCACCCGCGCCACATTGTCGCCGACGATCTTGAGCAGGCGCGCCTGGCCCGGCTCGTGCAAGTCTTCCGCCAGCAGGGCGGTGGCGTGGCCGATGGCCGAGAGGGGATTGCGCACCTCGTGCGCGATGCTGGCAGTGAGCCGTCCCATCGACGCCAGTTTCAGTTCCTGGGCCTGGTTTTCGATGGCGGTGACGTCCTGCAAGAAAATCACGCAGCGCTCGGACGCCTCGTCGACCGTGTCGACCCGCGCGAAACGCAGCTTGAGGTGGGCCGCCAGGTCGCGCCGGCCGCTCCAGGCGGCCGTGCCGGCGTCGCCGCCGCCGCTGTCGCGGTAGGGCTTGACGGTGACGAAGGCGGCGCGCGCCACGCCGGCGACGGTGGCCGGCCCGACCTGCTGCTGCCACTCCGAAAACGCATGCGCGACCGGTTCCAGCGCAGGCACCTCGGACAGGGCAAAGCCGCTGTCGCCGTTGGCCAGCCCCAGCATGTGCTGGGCGGCCGGGTTGCCGGCGAAAATGTGGCCGTCGCGGTCGACCACGAGAATGCCATCGTCGACGTCGGCGATGATGATCTGGTTGATCGCCTGCTGGATTTTCAGGTCGGCGCCGTGGCGCGCGGCCAGTTCTTCCTGCCGGATCAGCCTGGCGGCAAGGCGGCTGACCACCATCACGATGGCGAAAAAGGCGGCGCCGTACAGCCCGGCCTGGGTGAGCGGCATGCCGCTCTCGCCCAGGAACACCTGGTACAGGGAATCGGTCAGCAGGAACAGGGTCACCAGCGCGGCCGAAAACAGGGCCAGCAGGCGCGGCGCCAGGATCGCGGCGCCCGCCAGCGGAAACAGGTACAGGATCACCAGGCTGCCGCGGCTGGCCTCGGCGGCCATGTAGAGCACCGAAATGACCGCGATGTCGACCGCGATCTGCAGCACCACCTGCATCAGGAAGTGATTGCGGACGTACACGCTGGCCAGCACGAACGCGCCGGCCAGCACCAGGTAGGCCATGCAGGTTTCGGTATACAGATGGTAGCTGGCGCTGGCCACATCTTTCTGGTCGAAGGCCAGGTAGGCCAGCAGCACCAGCGAGATGACGATGCGGGTGGCGGTCAGCGCCTGCAGCGAGCGCCAGAATGTGTCGCGCGACTCGGCCGACAGCGCGCTCCAGAAGGACATCACTCAGGCGGGCGGCAAACGGGCGTGGTCCGGGCTGCAATATTCGCGCCCGCCGGCCTTGACCGCTTCCGACTCGGGGAAGTACACATGGCAGTGGGCGCAGGCGATCATGGTTTCGGCCTCGCGCGCGGCCGGGCGCGCAGCGCTTTCCTGCCCGGGCGGCGGTACGATGCCGCGCAGCTTGCTGCGGATGGCCGCGATAATCAGGACCAGCAGCGCGATCCAGAACAGTATGCGTGTCATGCCAACCCCCGGTGCAAAACGACTTCAAGAACAAAACGGCTGCCGACATAGGCCAGCACCAGTGTGGCGAAACCGGCCAGGGTGAAGCGCAGCGCGGTCTTGCCGCGCCAGCCGCGCCAGCGCCGCCCGGCCAGCAGCGCGGCGAACAGGAACCACGACAGCAAGGTGAAGACGCTCTTGTGATCCCACTTGAGCACGGTGCCGAACACTTGCTCCGAAAACACGATCCCCGACAGCACGGTCAGGCTGAGCAGCACGAAACCGATCCAGATCAGGCGAAACAACAGTTTTTCCATGGTCAGCAGGGCCGGCAGCTGGTCGAGCGCCGTGGCCAGCCAGCCCGCTTGCGGGTTGCGCGCATGCAAGCGCGTTTCCTGCAGCGCCATCAGGACCGCGTGGAAGGCGGCAATCGTCAGGGTGCTGTAGGCGAGGATGGCGACCGCGATATGCCAGCCGAATGCCGGGGCGCGCCCTTCGAGCTGCAACACGCTGCCCGGAAACACGGCCGGCAGCAGCGCGGCGGCGGCGGCGCAAGGCATCACCAGGCGGCGCAGGCCGTCGAGCGCGAAATTGCGGTTTTCGATCCAGTAGGCGGCCACCGAGATCCACAGCGCGGCGGAAATCATCAGCGCGAAGCCGATCCGCACGCTGCCGGGCGCCATCATGTCGAACCACAGGGCGGCGCCGTGCAGCAGCCAGGCCCCGGCCGTGACGCCGGAAATGAGCGCGCCCCGGGGCGAGGGAAGAAGGGCGCACAGCGCGTACAGCAGCGCCGCTGCGATAAGTAAGTAAGTCTGCATGCTGCAAGTTTACACTATCGGCGCGCGCTGGCGGGGACGGCGTGGCGCCGCCGCGCTCAATCCCGCCTAATCGACTGCCGCCATGCGCAACTCGTCGTTGTGGTGGCGTTGCTGCTCTTCCATGACCAGCTGCCCCAGCTCGCGCTTGAGCGCATTGAACTCGGGCGCGGCCGGGTCGCGCAGGCGCGCCAGATCGACCATGACGTCGCGCTTGACCGTGCCCGGACGGTAAGTCATCACCACGATGCGGTCGGCCAGGTAGATCGCTTCCTCGATGCTGTGGGTGACGAAGATGATGGTCTTGCCGGTCGCGGCCCAGATGCGCAGCAGCTCGTCCTGCAGGTTGCGCCGGGTCAGCGCGTCGAGCGCGCCGAACGGTTCGTCCATCAGCATGATCGGCGAGTCCAAGGCCAGCACGCGCGCGATCGCCACCCGCTGGCGCATGCCGCCCGACAAATCCTTGGGATAGCGCTGGCGGAAGTCGCCCAAGGACAGCATCGCCAGCAGGCGCGCCACGGTGGCCACGATCGTTGCCTTGTCCATGCCCTTGATTTCCAGGCCGAAGGCGACGTTCTGCTCGACCGTCATCCAGGGAAACAGCGCGTACTCCTGGAACACCATGCCGCGCTCCGGCCCCGGCCCCGTCACCGGGTGCGCGCCGGTGCGGATGGTGCCGCGCGTGGGCAGCGCAAAGCCGGCGATGGCGTTGAGCAGGGTCGACTTGCCGCAGCCGGAAGGCCCGAGCAGGCAAGTGAATTGCCCGGCCGGGATCTCCAGGTTGATGTCCTTGAGCGCGACCAGCTCGCCCCCGGCGCTGTGAAAGACCTTGTCGACGCCCTCGATATGGATCGGTGATGCACTCATCTCAGTTCTCCAGGCCGCGGTGCCAGCGCAGCAGGTAATTGTTCAGGCGGTTCATGCCGACGTCGATCGCCAGCCCCAGCATGCCGATGGTGATCATGCCGGCCATGATCTTGTCGGACCAAAAATACTCGCGCGCTTCGAGGATGCGGAAACCCAGGCCATTGTTGACCGCGATCATTTCAGAGACGATCACGACGATGAAGGCGGTGCCGATCCCGATCCGCACGCCGGACAGAATGTAGGGCACGGCGGCCGGCAGGATCACGCGCACGAACATGGTACGCCGGCTGGCGCCCAGGTTGCGCGCCGCGCGCAGGTAAATGGCGTCGACCTGGCGCACCCCGGCGATGGTATTGATCAGCACCGGAAAGAAGGCCCCCAGCGCGATCAGGAACACGGCCGGCGGATTGCCCAGCCCGAACCACAGGATGGCCAGCGGAATATAGGCGATCGGCGGAATCGGGCGCAGCAGCTGGACCAGGGGATTGAGCCAGGCATACACGCGCGCGCTCGCCCCCATGGCCAGCCCGAGCGGCAGCGCCAGCGCGGCTCCGATGCCGAAACCGAGCAGCACCCGATACATGCTGGTGAGCGAATCGACCACCAGTTCGCCCGACAAGGCCCAGGCCAGCCAGCTGCCGTCCGCGTGCGGCTGCAGCGGCAACAGGTACTCGACCCACTTGCGCAGCACCGCCAGCGGCGAGGGCAACACCTGGGGATTGACCAGGCCCTGCGCCGCCGCCAGCTGCCACAAGGCGATCACCACGGCCGGCGCCACCAGGCCGATTCCCACTTCACGCAACTGTCTGCTATTCATGCCATCTCCGAAAAACGTCTGCCTGTCAAGGCGGTCAATACTGCCGGATTGTCGAACACGGTCCTGCTCACGGTGGCGCTCACTTCACCCCCAGGCTTTTCTTGGCCGAATCGAGCATGTCGGTCTTGACCCAGTCCCTGGCCAGCGGCGGGCGCGCCATGCGGCCCACGCCGGTCTTGACCATGGTGTCGGTGGTGATCTGGATGTGCTCGGCCGTCACGTCCAGGGAATACGGCGAATTGGCGATCGCATCGCGGAAGTCGGCGCCGCTGATCTGGCCCTTGTAGATCACCTCGCGCACGTATTTTTCGGCGATGGCCGGCTCGCTGATGAAGGTGCGGGTCGCTTCGACGAAGCAGCGCATGAATTTGTCGGCCAGCGCCCGCTTGCCGCGGTAGAACGCCTCGGTCATCACCATGGTGCGCACCGGCTCGCCGATCGGGGTGTCGTAGGGTTTCAGCACTTCACTGCCGAAACCGCGGTTGATGGCTTGCGAGGATTGCGGCTCGGACTGCATCATGGCGTCGATATTGCCGCCCATCAGCGCCTGGTTCAGGTCGGCGAACGGCAGGTAAATCACGTGCACGTCCTTGCCCGGCGCGCTGTCGGCGCTCATGCCATGCTTTTGCAGTTGCGCCATCAGCAGCACTTCCTGGATGCCGCCGCGGGTCACCCCCACCTTCCTGCCTTTCAATTCCCGAATACCCTTGATGGCCAGTTCGGGCCGCGCCACCAGGCGCGCGCCACCCCTGGCGAAACCGGCGACGATGAAGATCGGCGCGCCGCTGGCACGGCCCGAAATGGCCGCCTCGGACGCCGTCGTGCCCACATCCAGCTCGCCCGCGATGATCGCTTGCATCACATCGAGCCCCTTGGCGAAGACCTTTTCCTCGACCTTGATGCCGCACCTGGGGGCGATTTCCTTAATGTACGACACGGCGCCGAAATGCGCGAATTTCAGGTTGCCGAGCCGGATCACTTCCTCGGCGTGGCTGTGGCCGGCGGCGAACAGCGCCGCCAGCATGATCGTCTTGCAGATGAGCTTCCCTGTCATGCCTGTCTCCGTTGGATGGTGCAGAGTCGATGAGGTACCGCGTGTCGTCATGCATGCACGCAAGCCGCCATTGGCCTGCGTCCACGGCGTCATTGCCGCACATCCATGCTTACCTCAGGGAAAGATAGCCCGGGGAGAAATCAATGTCTAACGACTGGCGCAAGCTTTGCGCTGATAAGATGACCGCCCCGCCGTGAAAGAAATCAATGAAACCCATTTTGCATAAGCGCCTAGGCGCACCGTTGTTTTTCATGATGCTCGGCCTGGCCGCCATGACGACGGCGCAGGCCGGCGAGCGCCGCTGCACATTCTATGAAGGCCCGTCGAACGACGGCAATGTGTTCGAGCCGCCGCGCTGGCCGGGCAGCCTGACCCCGGGCATGTATGTCCAGCCCGGCATCGTGCGTGCCGGACGCGACGATTTTTACCAGTTCATCGCCTGGCGCGCGCTGGCCGGCATGCCGCTCGATACTGCCGCCCAGGAGCCCCTGCGCCCTTTCGACCCCTGCTGGCTGACCGGCACCAGCGAGCCGCGCGACTTCGATCCGCATGAAGACCCCGCCCTCAAGAGCGCCCTGCAAGCGTGGCAGACGGAACGCGCGCGCGCCGGCGCTCCCAAGCTCGCCGCGCTCGCCATCGCCGGTCCGGACAGTTCCGTGCTGAACTGCCCGGCGGACGCATTTCGCAACGCCGTCCGCACCTTGGGCGCCCGCCTGGCCAGCGCCGCGCGCGGCCCCGCCCTGCTCGACTGGATCGCCGGCCAGGATGCCGTGTTCGCCAACTGCGCCGCGCCCACCGCGATGCCGGCCGATGCGCCGGCCGACGCGCCCGAATGGCTGCGCATGGACCGCGCCTACCAGCAGGCCGCCGCCCACTTTTACCGCGCCGCCTACCCCGAGGCGGCGGCGCGCTTCGATGCCATCGCCCAGGACCCGGCGTCGCCCTGGCGCCAGCTCGCGCCCTACCTGGCCGCGCGCGCCGACGTGCGCGCCGCCAGCGCCGTCGGCTACGGCACGGTCGATGCGGCGCCGATGGCCAGCGCCCTGAAGCGCCTCGATCCGCTGGCCGACGCCGCCGCCGACACGCCGCTGCGCGCCGACGCGCGCCGCCTGCGCCAGCTGGTCTTGCTGCGCACCGCGCCGGCGCAGGTCCTGGCCCGGCTCGACACGGAACTGGGCAACGCGGCCCCGTCCGCGAATATCGGACAGGATGTGCGCGATTACAGCTACGCCTGGCGCGCCACCCCGTCCGCCGAACGCGCGCAACTGGCGTATGGCGCCTGGCTGGCGGCGATGCGCAGCGCAGGCAGCGCCAAGGCCGCCCCCGGCGATGCGCTGCGCCAGTGGGAATCGACCCAGCAATTGCCGTGGCTGGTGGCGGCGCTCACCCTGGCCAAGCCGCAGGCGCCAGGCGCGCTGCTGGCGGCCGCGCAAGCGCTGCCACCCACCTCGCCGGCCTACCTGACGGCGCGCTACCACCTGGCGCGCCTGGCCGCGCGCGACGCCGACGCCGTCGCCATCGTCGACGCGGCGCTGGCCCTGCGCCCGACCATTAGCGCGGACGACGCCAACGCCTTCAAGCGCATCGGCCTGGCCCGCGCGCGCAACCTGGACGACGCCGCCCGCTTCATCGTGCGCAGCAAGGTGCTGCCGGTGCACGGAGAAGCGCCGGTGGCCGCCATGGACGTGGCCACCTTCCTCAACACCGGCCTGCCGCTGGACATGCTGCTCACCCTGGCGCAACGCAAAACCCTGCCACCCAAGCTGCGCGCCGAACTGGAAACGGTGGCGTGGACGCGCGCCCTGCCGCTGGCCCGGCCCGACGTGGCCACCCGCCTGGCGCCCGCCATCAAGAAGCGCTTTGCCGGTGCCGCCGCGCTGGTGGAGCAGATGCTGGCCGAGACCGACCCCGCGCTGCGGCGCGGCATCGGCGCCATGCTGCTGGCGCGCTATCCTGGCATGGTCGGCAATGTCAGCCCCTTCATCGGCTACCAGACCGACCCCGCCAAGTTCGCCTACCCAAACATGCGGGCCAGCAACGAGCTGGAGCAATCGCGCGAGAACTGGTGGCGCGTCTTCGCCGGCGGCGACCCCACCTACGGCAAGAGGTTGGCGGCGCCCGCCATGCCAGCCTTTTTGGCGGCCGGCGCGGCGGCCACCCTGCGCACCGAACGCGCCACCCTGGCGGCCTTACCGAGCGGCACCGACTACCTGGCCGGCCTGGTCATGGAGCATGCCGCGCGCGAGCCGCGCGATGCGCGCCTGCCGCAGGCCCTGTCGATGCTGATCCGCGCCCACGGCGGCGACGCCAGGGGCCAATACACAGTTCCCATGTTCAAGCACCTGCACAAATACTTCGCGCGCAACGAATGGGCCAAACGCACCCGGACGCACCGCTGAAGCAGGTATGCCCGATACACAACATTACAAAATAAGAAATATTTTGGGCTACACTGATCGGAATTAACCAGGAGTAAATGATGACTTTACCTTCGTTTCAACGACGCCGCCTGACGCTCCAGATGGGCGCCGCGGCATTCCTGACCGCCTGCGGCGGCGGCGATGGACCAAGCCCGACGCCGACGCCGACGCCGACCCCGACACCGACGCCGCCTCCGGCCTACCCCGGTCCGGCGCTGCCGGCCGGCCTGACCCTGATCGCCGGCGACACGGGCAGCATGATCAGTACCGACGGCAGCGGCCAGGATGCCCGCTTCAACTATATCGCCAGCGCGCTGATCGACAGCAAGGGCACGGTCTACGTCAGCGAGACCACGATCAATGAGATGGGCGTGTACGTGGGCAGCGGCGCCGTTGTGCGCGCCTTCGGACGCGATGGCGTGGTACGCACCGTGTTGACCGCCCCCAAGCCGGCGGAGGAAGAGACGCTGTCCCTCACGCCGCTTGGCGCTGCCCTGTCGTTCGACCGCAACGGACAGATCCTGGCAAGGGTGGGGTTCATGACCTACCTGTTCGGACCAGACGGCAGCACGACCCCTGTACCGTACGACCCCGACCGTTCCTTCATCGTCGGCAACGCGGCCGGGGTGCGTTACCGCATCCTGTACAACGAGAGCAGCGCCACACACACCGCGATCGCACGCATCGGGGCCGACGGCAGCCTGATCCCCGTGGCGGGGAGCAGCACGCCTGCCTCGGCGCCGCTCGACGGCCAGGGCAGCGCGGCGCGCTTCACCGACATCAGGCAGCGCGGCGTGACGGTCGACCCGGACGGCAATCTGTATCTGATCGACGCCAGGACGATCCGCCGGGTCACGCCGGGCGGCATGGTGACCACCCTGGCCGGCGTCGCCAATGCCACCTTGCCCGCCCAGGATGGCAGCGGCAGCGGTGCCTACTTCGAGGAGCCCGAGCTGATTGCATTTCAGGAGGGCAAGCTGCTGGTGATCGACCATAGCGGGCTGCGCCAGGTCAGCACCGCCGGCGTGGTCAAGACCATCGGCCCCAGGCCGCCGAACCCGCATCAACTGCTGTCCGACGGCAAGGGAAACGTCTACATCATCCACGACAACCATGTTTCACTGCTCGCCCCCGACGGCAGCATGGCGCCGTTCGTGGGCAAGCCCGACCTGTCCCGGCTGCCGGTCGACGGCAAGGGCGGCGCCGCCCGCCTGGTGCGCCCGCGGTTCATGGGCGCCGACCCGGCAGGCAAGCTGTTTGTTATCGAACAGCAGCCGAGCGGCTACCGCAGTTCCGGTCCCTATCTGCGCGGCGGGGTGTTCCTGCGCAAGGTGGCGCCGGACGGCACCACCACCAGCAACTCCACGCCGAGCGGTATTGCGAGCGGCATCGCCATCGACAAGGCCGGTAATATCTATGTGTCGGCGTTGTTACATGGCGAACCGATTCCCGGGATCAGACCGCGTGGCGCCGTCATTCACAAGCTGGGCACCGACGGCGTCTGGAGCGTGTTCGCCGGCGCCGATGGCGAAACAGGCAAGCAGGATGGCATCGGCGCCGCCGCCCGTTTCAGCGCACCGTCGCTTCTGGGCTTCGACCAGGCCGGCGACCTGTACGTACAGGACGAGGGCAATGGCTACCGCCGCATCAGCCCGGCCGGCGCCGTGAGCACGGTTGCCGCCGTGCCGGCGGAAGTGGGGCGGGTCGGCGACGAGGCCGGCAACCGCTACGTCGCCGACGGCGAGCGCAGCACGATTACCCGGATCAGCGCGGCTGGCGTATCGAGCATCGTCGCCGGTACGCCCGGGCGCGCCGTCACGATCCTCGGCGCCCTGCCCGGCAGCATCGAACATCCGCGTGGACTGGTACGCATTGGCATCAACAGTTACGCCTTCATCTCGGGTAACGCCATCGTCCGGCTGGCACTGCCGTAATCCGGCGCGCGCGGCCATGAGGAGACCGGCCCGGCGCCGGTCTTTTTTCGTCAAGACATAGGGTAAAATGACGCCACAACCGGCGCGTGCCGGCATCGCCCTATATATTAGTCAGGTCTGCCATGCTAGATAACTTAACCCAACGCCTTGCCAAGGTCGTCAAGACCATGCGCGGTGAGGCGCGTCTGACCGAATCGAATACCGCCGAGATGCTGCGCGAAGTGCGCCTGGCCCTGCTCGAAGCCGACGTGGCCCTGCCCGCCGTGCGCGAGTTCATCAGCCGCGTCAAGGAAAAAGCCCTCGGCGAAGAAGTCATGGCCTCGCTCAGCCCGGGCCAGGCCCTGGTCGGCGTGGTCCAGCGCGAGCTGGGCGCGCTGATGGGCGCCGACCTCGGTCCGGAAGCGTCGCAGCTGAGCTTTGCCCAGCAGCCGCCGGCGATCATCCTGATGGCCGGCCTGCAGGGTGTGGGCAAGACCACCACCGTCGGCAAGCTGGCCAAGTACCTCAAGGAAGAGAAAAAGAAGAAGGTCCTGACCGTCTCGGCCGACGTCTACCGTCCGGCCGCGATCGCCCAGCTCGAATCGGTGACCAAGCAGGTCGGCGCCGACTTCTTCCCGTCCGCCGCCACCGACAAGCCGGTCGACATCGCCCTGGCCGCGCTGGACTGGGCGCGCAAGCACTACCACGACGTGCTGATCATCGATACCGCCGGACGCCTCGGCATCGACGAAGCGATGATGCAGGAAATCTCCGCCGTGCACGCGGCGGTCAACCCGATCGAAACCCTGTTCGTGGTCGACGCCATGCTGGGGCAGGATGCGATCAACACGGCCAAGGCCTTCAACGACGCGCTGCCGCTGACCGGCATCGTGCTCACCAAGCTCGATGGCGACTCGCGCGGCGGCGCGGCGCTGTCGGTGCGCCACATCACGGGTAAGCCGATCAAGTTTGCCGGCGTGTCCGAAAAACTCGACGGCCTGGAAGCCTTCGACGCCCAGCGCATGGCCAACCGTATTTTGGGCATGGGCGACATCCTGGCGCTGGTGGAAGAAGCGCGCAAGGGCGTCGACAGCAAGGCCGCGGCCGACCTGGCCAACAAGATCAAGGTGGGCGGCCGCTTCGACATGAACGACTTCAAGTCGCAGCTGGGGCAAATGAAAAAGATGGGCGGCATGTCGAGCCTGATCGACAAGCTGCCGGCGCAATTCCAGCAGGCGGCCGGCGGCGCCAACATGGACCAGGCCGACAAGCAGGTGCGGCGCATGGTCGGCATCATCGATTCGATGACGCCGCAGGAACGCGCCAAGCCGGAACTGATCAAGGCCACGCGCAAGCGCCGCATCGCCGCCGGCGCCGGCGTGCAGGTGCAGGAAGTGAACCGCATGCTGGCCCAGTACGACCAGATGCAAGCCATGATGAAGAAATTCAAAGGGGGCGGCATGATGAAAATGATGCGCTCGATGAAGGGCATGATGCCGGGCGGGATGCGGTAGGCAATTCTCGCCCCCGCGCCAGGGCGGCAGCCGCGGGGGCGACAGCAACATCAAAAATCGCCTTGCGGGGCTTAGTTCTGGCTTTTCCCTATGAAAACGCCGAAAAATTCTTGAAAAACACTTGCGTCATCGGTAAATCCCCACCAATATAAGCCGTGCGATGAATTGCGCAATTTCCCATGTGTTCGTTAAGGAGGCTTGAAGATGGCAACAGCCAAAAAAACCCCAGCAGCAGCGCCAGCAAAGAAGGCCGCCGCAGCTAAGCCAGCCGCAGCGGCAAAGCCAGCAGCAGCGAAGAAAGCTGCTCCAGCAAAAGCTGCAGCACCAAAAGCAGCAGCCGCAAAAAAACCTGCAGCAGCCCCACGCAAGCCGAACGCCGCCTTCATGAAGGCGATGACTCCGTCCGCCGTCCTGGCAGCCGTGGTTGGCGCAACGCCGCTGCCGCGCACCGAAGTGACCAAGAAAGTCTGGGACTATATCAAGAAGCTCGATCTGCAAGACGCGGCCAACCGCCGCATGATCAATGCCGACGACAAGCTCAAAGCAGTCTTCGGCGGCAAAGCACAGGTATCGATGTTTGAAATGACCAAACTCATTTCCGATCATCTGAAATAAAAACAGATTGCTCGTCCAAGCCTGATTACAAAAAGCCCCGCTCATACGACCGGGGCTTTTTGTTTTGCACCGCGCAAAACGGGGGGCACTGGACCAGACGTGCGGCGCCGCGGCGCTGCAAGGGCCTTACTTCATCGTCCGTCAAGCCGCCGGGCGTGTCGACATTGAGCGCCATTATTGCGCATCCTTTTGCGATGCGAACGACACGCTGACCGGAACGAAGCCGACGATGAGGACGAAGATGTCGGCGCCCGCCTCGAAGGCTTGCGCGAACAGCGCCTGCAACTCCGGCTCGCGGACGGCCAGCTTGGGCGGCAGGTGGAGAATCGACGCCGTTACCTGCGGCGACAGGTCCCGATCGATCCCGAACACCACCAGCTCACCCTCGATCGACAAGAGGAAGCGGGTACGCGGTTCGCGCGGATCGGGCTGGCGCAGCCTGAGCAGCGACAGCGCGCGCTCATGGTCGATGGCCCACGATTCGAGGCGGCCGGGCGTGCTGCTTCTGGCCGCCCAGCCGAATTTGCAGATCAGGTCCTTGTTCGTTTTCGAATAGACGATCGCTTCATCGTCCATCGTCATTTCTTCTAATCTGAATGTCATCAGCTCTCCGCCCGGCGCAGCCTCTTGCTAGCGCGACCTTCCGGAAGAAAAACCTCGCCGAGCCAGGCCCGACAAGCTGTCTTCCCGGACGATGCGCGGCTCACAAGCCGAAAGCGGCCTTCATCAGATGAAACACCTTGGTGTTTTCCATTGTCCCCTTGAACACGCCCGACCCGGCGCCGGTGGCGAACAGCTTGACGTCGCCGCCCCCATGGGTTTCGCCGGGAAGGCGCACGCCAGTCTCCTGATGGTAGTCGTCGGCCAGCGCTTGCGTACTGTCCACGTCCACGCGCTGATTGGGACGGTTCGGGCCATTGCCGAATACCAGCGCGGTGTAGGTCTTGCCATCGGCATCGCGCGCCGGTTGGCCGTCGTCCACATTGCGCACGATATCGAGGATGGGATTGCCGCGTTTGGCGTACCCGTTCATCACGATCGTGTGATCGTGGTCCGCCGTGACCACCACCAGGGTATGGCGCAAGCCCGGATCGAGCGTCTCCATCTTGTCGAGTGCCGTCTTGATGGCGTCATCGAAGCCGATGGTTTCGGCCAACGCGTTCTTCACGTTCGAATCGTGCAGCGCATGATCGATCTTGCCGCCTTCGACCATCAGGAAAAAACCCTTCGGGTTGGCGGCCAGCAGGTCGATCGCCTTGGACGTCATCTGCGCCAGGGCCGGCTGGGCGGCGCGCCGGGTCAGCGCGTAATCGAGGTGGCTCACATCGCTGTAAATGCCGACGAATTTCTTGCCCGCCGGCGCGGCCTGCATCTGGTCCGCATTGGCCGCCACCGTGTAACCGCGCGCCGCGAATTCGGCCACCATGTCGCGCCCGTCGGCGCGGCCCTTCGGATTGCGCACCGGATCGAAGGGCGTGAAGTGATTGCGCCCGCCGCCCATCAGCACATCGACGCCATCCTTCAGCGCCGGGTTGTAGCCGGCGCCGCCCGGCACGATCTGCGCCGCGATCGAATACGCCATGTTCCGGTCGCACACATGCGAAAAGGTCGACGCCGGCGTGGCGTGGGTCAGTTCCGTGGTCGTGATCGAGCCCACCGACTTGCCGCTGGCCTTGGCCAGTTCCAGGATGGTGGCCGCCGCGCGCCCGTTACCGAGCGGGCAGGCATCGATGCCGGCATTGCCGTTGGCATCCTTCTTGGGGGCGAAGGGCTTGGCGTCGGCCATCGAAATGACATCGTTGTTGATCTTGATGCCGGTCATATAGGCCCCCATCGACGGCGCGCTGTCGGTAGTCTGGGCATCGTTCGAATAGGTCTTGATGCGCGCCGAGCGTTCCATCCGCTCGAAGTTGAGGAAGCCCTCTTCCTTGTAGCGATAAATGCGCGCGGCGGTGATGGTGGTCGGCCCCATGCCGTCGCCGAGGAAGAACAGGATGTTCTTCGCGGCCGGCGCGGCGGCGGCGAAGGAAGGCGCCAGCGCGCACGAAGCGGCCAGCAGGAGCACGGGAAAGTGGGAAGGCGTCATGGTAGGTCTCATAAATGGGGCGCGGCTTACCAGCCGGCGGCCGCCTTGATCAGTTCAAACACGCGGGTGTTATCGATGGTGCCGCCGAAGCGCGTGGCGCCGGCGCCGATCGCGCCCAAGTACACATCGGTGCCGCTGTGGGTCTCGTAACCGGGCTCGGTGCGCACCACCGCCTCCTGGCGGTAATCGTCCGCGCTCACCTGCGCGCTGGTCAGGTGGGGGGCGCCGCCGCGGCTGCCCTGCGTGCGTTTTTCGCCGCTGCCGAAACCGATGATGGTAAACGGCGCGCCATCGGCATCGAGCTTGATCTCATTGTTATCGACGCGGTGCATCAGTCCCAGCACACCGGGTTCGGTCGGCGTGGTCTTGCCGGTGCGGTGAGCGTAGCCGTTCAGGAGCAGCGAATGATCGTGGTCGGCGGTGGCCACGATCAAGGTGTTTTTCAGGTCCGGATCGATGGCCCGCATCTGCGCGATGGCCGCCTTGAGGGTATTGTCGAAAACGACAGTCTCCTGCAGCGCGCGGCGCGCGTTCGAATTATGCAGCGCCAGGTCGATCATGCCGCCCTCGACGACCAGGAAGAAGCCTTTCGGATTATTCGCCAGGATGGCGATGGCCTTGCCGGCCATCTCGGGCAGGCCCGGTTCCTTGGCCGCATCGCGCATCGAATCGAAGCTCATGTCGTGCGCGCTGAACAGGCCGACCAGCGGCTGGGAGGACGTCGTGTCGACCGCCTTGAGCTGGGCGCTGTCGGTGGCCGAGCGCACGCCCTGCGCGGCCAGTTCGGCCAGCAGATCGCGTCCGTCGCTGCGCTTGCCGCCCTTGGCCGTGGTGGTGAAATGGGCGCTGCCGCCGCCGAGCAGCACATCGAGCCCGCGCGTGCCGAGGGCGAGGTTGTAGCCGGCGCCGCCGGGAACGAGGGCGGCGGCGATATCGTTCTCCATGGCGCGATGGCACACGTGCGAAAAGACCGCGCCCGGGGTGGCATCGGTGACGCGGGTGGTGGTGACGACGCCGACCGACATGCCGCGCTGTTTGGCCAGTTCGGCCAGGGTGGCGACGGGGCGCCCGCCCGTGCAGCGGCCCGCCAGCTTGTTGCCGGCGGCGTCAAGGGCGGGCGCGGCGGCCGGCGTATCGGTACTCATCGACAGCACATTGTTATTGACCTTCACGCCGGTCATATAAGCCGACATGGACGCGGCGCTGTCGGTGACCTGGGCGTCGTTGGAAAAGGTCTTGATGAAAGCCGATTCGGGCAGGGTATCGAGGGTCAGCTCGCCCTCCTCGCCGACGGCATAGATGCGGGCGGCGGTCAGGGTATTGATGCCCATGCCATCGCCGAGGAAGAAGATAATGTTTTTCGCTGGAGCGTGGGAGATGGCCGGGGCCGGCGGCTGGACGCTGGCGCATCCCGACAAGACCGCCAGCGCGGACGCTGCGGCAAGAAGAGTCAATCGCATGTGCACTTTCGTGAGCTTGGAGAAAAAAAAAGCAGTCTACACCGCCGGCCGCCGCCGTGGTACCGGACGTCAGCACTTACCCACCTGCACAATCCGATAGTTACCTGACTAAATAGATTCCCAACCGGGGTCTGACCTCTGATTCGAAACATTCCGTCAAACTTCCTACAACCATCGTCTACGCTTCCTACAACCGGGGTCAGAGCTCTGATTAGAAATTTTCCCGGTGCGTCTGGCGTGTGCGTGGCGAAGGCATGCAGCGGATCATTTGCGCATCCACTTGTGCAGCAGGCGTTTTTTCAGTGCCGCGCACTCGTGCACGTTACGGCCTCTTCGCTGAGCGAACCAGTCGGCCCAGTAGATCTGCTCCGCCAAAGGATGGTAATGATGACCGTCCTTCCCCATGGACCACACATTACTGACCTGGCGTTCCAGTACGGGCAGGTGGGACTTCAGCGCCTCAGGCGAGGCAGCCGCCAGCGCCTGGCGTTCGCGGATACGGAAGCGGCCATGCCAATCCTTCTTGTCCCACCGTTCACTGCTGCACGTGGTAACTCCCCAGATGGGGCTGCGACGACGGCTACGACTCAAGACAGGCAGTCCTTTACAAGTGCGGGCAGGCAAACCGGAGCTGTCAACGATACGCCAGCCACCGGTTTTGCAATTAATTTCGAATCAGAGGTCAGACCCCGGTTGTAGGGGGTATCCGCGTTCTTAGGTAGGAAATTTCCACTTTTCCCAGGCGGCCAGCACGGAGTTGGGGTAGGCGGGCTTGCCGCGGCTGCCGTTGTAGCGGCCCAAGGCGAGGTAGGTGTTGCCATTTTCCATGTCGAGGTACATGCGCAAGATCGAGCAGCCGTAGCGCAGGTTCGTTTGCATGTGGAACAGCTTGCTACGGTCGCTATCGCCGATCACGTTGGTCCAGAACGGCATCACTTGCATGTAGCCGCGCGCGCCCACCATCGAGACGGCGTATTTGCGGTACGCCGATTCGACCTGGATCAGCCCCAGCACCATGCCCGTATCGAGCCCGGCACGGTTCGATTCGTACCAGACCGATTGCAGGAATTCGAGCCGCACCTGGTCGTCCGGCAGCTTGCGCTTGAGCCGGTCCGACATCGCCGCCAGCCATTGCTGGTAGCGCGCCCGCCCTGCCTCGTCGCGAAACACGGGCTGCGGCGGACGCGTGTCCTTGATCGCATTCGACAGCGCCAGCCGCACCGAGTCGGCCATCGCTTCCTCTTTCTGGTTGCCGGCCCACGCGCTCCAGGAGCACAGCAGAGCGGCCGCCAGCACCACCTGTGCCAGCGTATTGACCATGACCGATCCGCTCACTGGCTCAATTTGCCTTTGATGAACTCGACCATGCCGGCGACCGGCACGGCGGTCGCCTCGGCATCGCGCCGTCCCTGGTATTCGAGGTTGCCTTCCTTCAGGCCACGCTCGCCGATGACCACCCGGTGCGGCACGCCGATCAGTTCCCAGTCGGCGAACATGGCGCCCGGACGCAGCCCGCGATCGTCGACGATGACGTCCACGCCGGCCGCCTGCAAGGCCGCGTACAGGCTCTCGACTTCGGTCTTGACCATCTCGCTGCGGTCCATCCCCATCGGGCACAGGACCACTTCGAACGGCGCGATCGCGGCCGGCCAGATGATGCCCTTGTCGTCAAAATTCTGCTCGATCGCCGCACCCAGAATACGCGTCACGCCAATCCCGTAGCAACCCATCTGCAGCGGCGCAGGCTTGCCGTTTTCGTCCAGAAAAGTCGCTTTCATGCTCTCGGAGTAGGAGGTCCCGAGCTGGAACACGTGACCGACTTCGATCCCGCGCTCGATCGCCAGCACGCCCTTGCCGTCCGGCGAAGCATCGCCTTCGACCACGTTGCGCAGGTCGGCGACAAGCGCTTCCGGCAGGTCGCGCACCCAGTTGGCGCCCGTGTAGTGGAAGCCTTCTTCATTGGCGCCGCAGACGAAATCGGCCATGTTGGCGACCGTGCGGTCGGCAACGATGGTGACCGGCTGTTTGGTGCCGATCGGCCCCAGGTAGCCGGGAATGCTGCCGTAGCAGGCCAGGATCTCGGCGTCGGTGGCGAAACGGTGCGCGGCCAGGCCGGCGACTTTGCCGACCTTGATCTCGTTCAGTTCATGGTCGCCGCGCAGCAGCAGCATCCAGTTTTCCAGCACCTGCTTGCCGCCGACTTCCTTTTCCACCGTCAGGGCGATGGTCTTGACGGTCTGCGACAGCGGCAGCTTGAGCAGCTCGGCCACGGTCTCGCACTTGGTGGTGCCCGGCGTCGCGGTTTTGGTCAGGGGTGCCGTGGCGGCGGCGCGCGCGGCGGCCAGCGGCAGCGCTTCGGCCGCTTCCATGTTGGCCGCGTAGTCGGACGTCGGGCAGTAGACGATGGCGTCTTCGCCGGTGCTGGCGATGACGTGGAATTCGTGCGAGCCGGAGCCGCCGATGGCGCCGTTGTCGGCCGCCACCGCGCGGAATTTCAGGCCGAAGCGGTTGAAGATGGCGGTGTAGGCGTCGTACATGATCTGGTACGAGACCTTCATGCTCGCTTCGTCGCGGTCGAAGGAGTAGGCATCCTTCATCGTGAATTCACGCCCGCGCATCAGGCCGAAACGCGGACGGCGCTCGTCGCGGAACTTGGTCTGGATGTGATAAAAATTGAGCGGCAGCTGGCGGTAGGACTTGATTTCGGAGCGCACCACGTCGGTGATGACTTCTTCCGACGTCGGCTGGATCGCGTACTCGCGGCCGTGGCGGTCTTTCACGCGCATCAGTTCCGGGCCCATCTTTTCCCAGCGGCCGGTTTCCTGCCACAGCTCGGCTGGTTGCACGAGGGGCATCAGCATTTCGATGCCGCCCGCCTTGTTCATTTCTTCACGGATAATCGCTTCGACCTTGCGGATCACGCGCAAGCCGGTCGGCATGTACGTATAGATGCCGGAGCCGAGGCGCTTGATCATTCCTGCGCGCATCATCAGCTGGTGACTGACGATTTCAGCGTCGGACGGTGCTTCTTTTAAAGTTGAAATAAAAAAACGGGAGGCACGCATATCGGTGAATTCTTTTTAAAAAGAGAGGGTTATAATCAACCTAATTTTAAAGGATTAGCTGGCTGATGCGTCCAATCTTTATACAAATGGGCCCGTTTGACGCGGTTCCCGCCGTTTTCGTACCCCGAAAGCCTGGCGGGGACCAGAATTTGTGGGTAAATATGTAAGAAGGACGCGCGCTGGCAGAAAGTTTCGAGGTGCACTATGCTCGACCGTGAAGGGTTCCGGCCCAACGTCGGCATCATCCTGCTAAACGCCCATAACGAGGTGTGGTGGGGCAAGCGGGTGCGCGAGCACTCGTGGCAGTTCCCGCAAGGGGGCATTAAATACGGTGAGACACCGGAACAGGCAATGTATCGCGAACTGGAGGAAGAGATTGGCTTGCGCCAGGAGCATGTGAAGATTGTGGGACGCACGCGCGACTGGCTGCGCTATGAAGTACCCGACCATTTTATCAAGCGCGAGATTCGCGGCCACTACCGCGGGCAAAAGCAGATCTGGTTCCTGTTGCGCATGTGCGCGCGCGATAACGACGTCAACCTGCGCCTGACCGACCATCCGGAATTCGACGCCTGGCGCTGGCACGATTACTGGGTGCCGCTCGATGTCGTCATCGAGTTCAAGCGCGATGTCTACCAGCGCGCCCTGCAGGAATTATCGCGTTTCCTGACCTGGCCGGCCAATGGCGGCCATACGCACGAACGGCGCCACACGGCCCGCTACCTGCGCCAGCCGCACGCGCCGCGCCAGCCGACCCCGGAACAGCCCTGCGCCCCGGAAGCGGAGCTGGTACTGGTGCCGGGCAAGCAATAGCAGGCAATCGCAACACCCGACGGCGCTTCACGGCGCCGTTTTTTCGCCCTCGAAGTTGCACATAAGGCAAGTTGGCGCACCAGCATCGCGTCCGGCGCCCGCCCCGGGCCATTGGACGGGCCGGGACGGCGTCGTGGCGATGGCGGTACAATGTGGCCTACCTCATTTGCCTGTCCCGCCAACCATGTTCACCCCCTCTTCCGACGATGTGCGCCGTTTTTTCTGCGAAGCCTACCGCAAGCAGCGCAGCGGCGAGATTCTCAGCCCGATGGACGCCATCGCCGCCGACTGGATCGTCCAGCACCCCGAATACGCCGATGTGCTGTCCGACGCCGAGGCGGCCCTGGCACGCGACTACTCGGTCGATGGCGGCCAGGCCAATCCCTTCCTGCACCTGTCGATGCATCTGTCGATCGCCGAGCAGGTGTCGATTGACCAGCCGCCCGGCATCCGCGCCGCCTGCACTGCGCTGACCCAGCGCCTGGGTGCGCACGACGCCCATCACGAAATCATGGAGTGCCTGGGCCAGATGATCTGGACCTCGCAGCGCAACGGCGTGCCGCCCGACAGCGTCGCCTACGTCGAATGCGTACGCGCGCGCTGCGCGTGATGCTGCCCAAACCGTCATTCCCGCGCACGCGGGAATCCAAGGCAACTTCGAGTCGCCGGCATTACTTGGATTGCCGTGGGGGCGCCTAGCCCTGCGCGGGAATGACGATTTCACGGTTAATTCGCTTAGCAAATAACGCGGCCCGACTGATCCTATTTATAGTCAGCCGCCAGCGCCTCCCGCGCCGTCTGCTGCCCACGCACCCACACCGTCACCACGCTGTCGTACGCACTCACGTCCTCCAGCGGCGAGGTTTTCATCAGCAGCAGGTTGGCCGCCTTGCCCACTTCAATCGACCCAAGTTCGGCATCGAGCTTGAAGGTGCGCGCATTGTTGATGGTGGCCGCCTTGAAGATCTGCGCCAGCGACATGCCGGCCGCGTGCAGCTGCTGCATCTCGCGGTAGCCGTTCAGGCCGGGCAGGTTGCCGTACGTCGGCGACGATGGCGTATCCGAGCCGAACACGAAATTGGCGTCGCGGCCGGCCAGGTAGGCCACCACCGCGCGCTGGCGCCGCAGCGGCCCTTCCATGCCCGGCATGACGGCGGCGTCTTCCTCCCCTTCGGTCACTTCGGGCTTGAACCACTGCCCTTCGGGCGTGGAAAACCAGGCCAACAATGACGCCGGCACCACCTTGCGCAGCGCCGGATCGTTCAGGTAGCCCGATTCCACGTAAGCGCGCAGTCCGT
Organism: Massilia antarctica; assembly: GCF_015689335.1. Taxonomy (GTDB): domain Bacteria; phylum Pseudomonadota; class Gammaproteobacteria; order Burkholderiales; family Burkholderiaceae_D; genus Telluria_A; species Telluria_A antarctica. The sequence continues at coordinate 763,245 of NZ_CP065053.1, forward strand.
ACAGCACCTGCATGGTCGGCTGATAGCCGGTGCGCTGGTCGACGATCTTGTCGAGCAGCGCCTTGATCTCGTTCGGCAGGCCGGCCTGGCCGTTCAGCGCACCCCAGTGCCACATGCCGTGCGCCAGCACGTCCGCCTTGCCGGCCACCGCGAACGACTGCGCCTCGAACGAATTGGCGTGGGTGACCAGGACCTTGCCGGCTTGCGTGGTGGCGGCGCGCACTTCGGCGAATTTGGCACTGCTCATCACCGGCAGGTTGCGGTTGGCCCCGAAACCGCGCTCGAAGTGGGTCTTCACGCAAATGCCGCCAGCCTTGACCACGCGCGCCACGCCAGCGGCTACCGTGTGGGTGGCCGGGGCAAATTCGGCCGGCACGGCGGTCGGCATGGCCGGATCGAACAGGAAATTGCCGAAACTCTTGAAACGCGTATCCGGCGTCATGAACGACATCGGGTAGCCGTTGGCCAGCACCAGCGCTTCGCCGCAATGGAATACGTCCGGATGCAGCGGCTCCTTGCGGAAGCGGTCGATCACGCCGTAGTCCGATACCGCCAGGTCGATCACGGTGGTAAAACCGTGATACAGGAAGGAACGCGGCATCTGGCGGAAGTAGTTTTGCGCCATGCTGTCGCCGGACGCGCCCTGCTCCATGCTCATGCCAGGCACGGCGTGCAGGTGCACATGGGAGTCGATCAGGCCCGGCGTGAGGTAGTAACCCTTGCCGTCGACGACCTTGGCGCCGCTCGGCGCGGCCTTGGCCGGCCCGCGTTCGACCCTCGTGATGCGTCCGCCGTCGATCAGCACACTGCCCGTTTCGATGCGGTCGAGCTTTTCGGGCGAGACGAGTTTGACGTTTGAAATCCAGGTCAGGTCGGCGCAAAAGGCCGGCTTGCACAACATCAGGGTGGCCAGGCAGGCCGACAACAGGGTGCGTTTCATGAAAACTCCGTGGCTGTGAGTGAAGGGGCGAATGAGCCTATTTTCACGATTTAGCCCGGGGGAGTCGTTCCAGATGATGATTCGGCACCTGTTTCCGGCCCCGCGCCAGCGCCGCCGCGGCGAAATTCGGACGGGGTCAGGCCGGTCTGTTTCTTGAACGCGCGGTTCAGGGTCGTCTTGCTGTTAAAGCCACAGGCCAGCGCCAGGTCGAGGATGCTGACGCTGGCCTGGTCGGGCGCATGCAGCGCCAGTTTGAGCGCATCGACCCGGTAGCGGTTCAGGTATTCCTGCAGGTTGACGCCGCAGGCATCGTTAATCAGTTGCGACAGTTCGTGCGGCGTCATGGCCAGTAGCGCGGCCAGTTCGTCCAGGGTCAGTTCGCCGTTGCGGTAAACCTGGTCGACTTCCATGCACCGTTTCAGTGCATCGAGAAAGCTGGCGCGGTCCGGCTCCGACAGGCGTTTGTTGGCATAACGGGGGGCCGGTTCGGGCAAGGGGGCGGGCGCCGGCAAGTGCGCGCGGTAGCCGAGCGGCAAGCGGATCGCCAGGAAAGCGGTCGCGTACACAAAACAGGCCAGCGCGATGGCGCCCAGCGCATCCGACGACAGCGGCAACTCCACGTCGAGGAACTCCATGCCGAAGGCGGCCACGCTGCCGGCCGCGCCAAGCACCCAGATCCTGGTCAGGCGCGCCAGGCCGGCGGCCAGCGGACCGCTTGCCGCATCGCGAATCAGGCGGTAGCTGGCCACCACATAGCAGATGAACAGCAGCGTTTTCACAAGCACGGACACGCCGACATACCACGGCAGCGCCGGGCGGTGCTGCATCCAGGCCAGCTTGGCCGCTGCGCTTTGCAGGTAAAACGGCAGCATGGCACCCGTCGCCAGCAAAAACGGGGCTCCGTGGAGCCAGTCGCGCGCGCCCAGGCGCTGCCCGGTCAGGGCGCTGCGCAGATATAAATACAGCAGCGGCCCGCTCAGCAAACCGATGGTGGCAATCGCCAGGGCGCTGTGCGGATACGTTGCATACAGGCGGTTGATACCCAGCCAGGCATGGCCGATGACGGCCACGCTCCCCAGCAGCAGGGCGGCCAGCAGCCGGTTGGCCCCGCGCAGCTCGGCCTGGCGCGCCGCCAGCAGGGCAAGCGCGAGGAACACGCCCTGCCCCATTGCCAGCAGCAGGAGTACGGACAGCGCGCTTTGCGTCATGGGTTCAGGCCAGTTTAAAGGGGACAAAAACAAAGCGCCTCCCACCTTCCCGGCGAGGAGAAGACGGAAGGCGCCTTGGTGACAGCGTCGGTCTTGCCGGTGCGGTTTAGCGCTTCAGGACCAGGTCCGACGGAAGACTGTGCAGGTAAGCGGCGATATCGGCCATGTCCTGGTTGGACAAGTCGGCGACATTGCTGGCCATGATCGGGTTGTTACGGCCATTCGGACCATCGCCACGCTTGTAGGCGATCAGCGCGTGCTTGAGGTACTCGGCGTGCTGGCCGGCCAGGCGCGGATAGATCTCGTTGGTCGGCTTGTTGAAGTCGGCGCCGTGGCACGACGCGCAGGTGCGCTTCTTGACCAGGGCTTCGCCGTTGGCGATATTGCCGCCGGCGGTGGCGCTCAGGGAAACAGCGCCGCAGAACAGGGCGATCATCAGTTTTTTCATGGCTCTGTCCTTATTTTTTCACTTGCTGCGAATAGTAGGCAGCGGCGTCGGCGATGTCCTGGTCGGACATGCTGCCCGCGATACCGCGCATCGAAGGGTGCTTGCGCTCGCCCTTTTTATACGCATTCAACGCGTTTTCGATGTACTTGGCCGACTGGCCGCCAATCATCGGCACCGGATAGACTTCAGGGAAAGTCGCTTTGTAACCGGCGATGCCGTGGCAGCCGATACATTGTTCAACTTTTGCAGCCTTGGCGTTTCCAACGATGTCCGCTGCGGCGGACACGTTCGCGACGCAGGCGAGCACGAGGAGTGCGATGATTTTTTTCATGGTGGCGAGGGTAAGTGATAATCGGGTATCGCGCGTGCAAAATTATTATGTTTTGCACTATCAACCTGAGATTTTAACCGAAGTGAAGTGACCCGTCCACTTTCACGGTGTTGCAGTGCCGCCCTTCCGGTTCTGGCATATACTCCAAATAATTCCACTTTTGACCATACACCTCCATGCACGCATCGCATTCGCAGGCGCACCGCTTCCAGGGTTCGGACAGTTACGTCGCCACCGCCGACCTGAAACTGGCGGTCAACGCCGCCCTCACCTTGCAGCGTCCCTTGCTGATCAAGGGCGAGCCGGGGACCGGCAAAACCATGCTGGCCGAGGAAGTCGCCGCCGCGCTGAACATGCCGCTGATGCAGTGGCATATCAAGTCCACCACCAAGGCCCAGCAAGGCCTGTACGAGTACGACGCGGTGTCGCGCTTGCGCGATTCCCAGCTCGGCGACGAGCGTGTGCGCGACATCCACAACTACATCGTCAAGGGCGTGCTGTGGCAGGCCTTCACCGCGCCCGAGCCGGTGGTGCTGCTGATCGACGAAATCGACAAGGCCGACATCGAGTTTCCCAACGACCTGCTGCGCGAACTTGACCGCATGGAGTTCTACGTCTACGAGACGCGCGAAATGGTCGTGGCCAAGCACCGGCCCCTCGTCATCATCACCTCGAACAATGAAAAGGAGCTGCCGGACGCGTTCTTGCGGCGCTGCTTCTTCCATTACATCAAATTCCCCGACAAGGATACGATGGAGCAGATCGTCAAGGTGCACTACCCGAACTTGAAACAGGACTTGCTGGCGCAGGCGCTGCAAAGCTTCTACGAAGTGCGCGACGTGCCGGGCCTGAAGAAAAAGCCCTCGACCTCCGAATTTCTCGATTGGCTCAAGCTGCTGCTGGCCGAAGACATCCCGGCCGAAGCGCTGCGCAGCCAGGATGCCAAGGCCATCGTGCCGCCGCTGCACGGGGCCCTGCTCAAGAATGAACAGGACGTGCATCTGTTCGAGCGCCTGGTCTATATGTCGCGGACCAACCGCTGATGATCCAGGTCGACGCCCTCACCCTCGAATTTAACGGTGTGCGCCTGGAGCCGCTCGCGCGCTCGCACGCGGACGGCCTGCGCGCGGCCGCGACCGACGGCGAACTGTGGAACATCCGCGTCACCTCGGTGCCGGAACCGCAGAACGTGGAGCAGTACATCCGCAGCGCGCTCGAGATACCCGACCGGCTCGCGTTTGCCGTGATCGACGCCTTCAGCGGCCTGGTGATGGGCACCACCAGCTACCACGACATCCTGCCCAAGGTCGACCGGCTGGAAATTGGCTGGACCTGGTACGCCAAGAGCCGCCAGCGCAGCCATGTCAATACCAGCTGCAAGCTGCTGCTGCTCTCGCATGCGTTCGACACGCTCGGCTGCGCGGTGGTCGGCCTGCGCACCGATAATTTCAATCACGCCTCGCAGGCCGCCATCGAGCGCCTCGGCGCCAAAAAGGATGGCGTGATCCGCCACAGCGCCCTGCGCCGCGACGGCACCGTGCGCGACACGGTTATGTACAGCATCATGCGCGGCGAATGGCCAGAGATCAAGTCGCAGCTGCACTACCGGCTGCAGCGGGCGGGGGCGAGGGGGGAGAGCATAAGGTGCTGATCGACTTCTTTTTTACGCTCAAGGACGCCAAGATCCCGGTCACGATCAAGGAGTTCCTCACCCTCCTCGAAGCGATGGAGCGCAATGTCACCGGCGCCTCGATGGACGACTTCTACTATGTCTCGCGTCTCACCCTGGTGAAGGATGAAGCGCACTACGACAAGTTCGACCGCGCCTTTGCCCAGTATTTCAAGGGCATCAACGCCGCTTTCGAGACGAATGCGGCCATTCCGCTCGACTGGCTGGTCAAGCGCATGGAGCGCGAACTGTCGGACGAACAGAAACGCCAGCTCGAAAAATTCGGCTACGACAAGCTGATGGATCGCCTGAACGAACTGCTCAAGGAACAGAAGGAGCGCCACGAAGGCGGCAGCAAGTGGATCGGCACCGGCGGCACCTCGCCGTTCGGGAATGGCGGCAGCAATCCGGAGGGCGTGCGCATCGGCGGCAAAGGCGGCAACCGTACCGCGGTCAAGGTGTGGGAACAGCGCGCCTACCGCGACTACGACGCCGAACGCGAACTGGGCACGCGCAACATCAAGGTCGCGCTGCGGCGCCTGCGCAAGTTCGCGCGCGAAGGCGCCGAAGACGAACTGGCGCTCGACGCCACCATCCAAGCCACCGCCAACAATGCCGGCTACCTCGATATCAAGATGCGGCCGGAGCGCCGCAACAAGGTCAAGGTGCTGATGCTGCTCGATGTGGGCGGCTCGATGGACGACCATATCGAACGCACCGAGGAACTGTTCTCGGCGGCGAAGACCGAATTCAAGAACATGGAGTTCTTTTACTTCCATAACTGCGTCTACGACTACCTGTGGAAGAACAACCGGCGCCGCAACGCCGAACGCTTTCCGACCTGGGACATCCTGCGCAAGTACCCGGCCGACACCAAGCTCATTTTCGTCGGCGACGCCACCATGAGCCCTTATGAAGTGCTCCATCCCGGCGGCTCGGTCGAATACAACAACGAAGAAGCCGGCGCCGCGTGGCTGGCGCGCTTCTGCACGGCGTTCCCCAAATTCGCCTGGCTCAATCCCGAGCCGGAAGGCGTCTGGCAATACCGCCAGTCGATCTCCGTGATCCGCCAGATTGTGAGCAACCGCATGTTCCCGCTCACGATCGAAGGCCTGGAACGCGCCATGCGCACCTTGAGCAAATAGTTTTCCAGCGCATTGGGGGGACGCACCCTACCGCTAAGTAAAAGGCTGAATGCATCATCGTTGACGCCAGTTATGCTGGCAGTCGAGTACACGTTTCAGATGGCTCCTTGCTTGCTTGGGCAGCAAAATTTACTATCTCAACCGGGTTGCGGAGACGCTTCGTCACGCTGCGATAGCCCGTATCGTCGTGCAGACCTTCCTCGCGGCCATGCAACAGCCCGTGTAACTTGTGGACATCGGCCAAGTTACCGGCCGTGCCGATCGAGATGCTGAGACGACAGATTCCCCTGCCGATTCCTACACGGGCTTTTACGCCGCACTACCAGGCGTGCCGTCTTCGATCGATGTATTCCGGGTGCGGCTGTCCACGCGATTATTTGTCGACGATGGTCGCGCGATATTACCCTAACGCATCGCCCATCGGTCGACGATGGTTTTCCGTTCCCCGGGAACATCCGCGCCACCTCGGTGCCGGAACCGCAGGACGTGGAGCAGTACATCCGCAACGCGCTCGATATGCCGGACCGGCTGGCGTTTGCCGTGACCGACGCCTTCAGCGGCCTTGTGATGGGCACCACCAGCTACCATGACATCCTGCCCAAGGTCGACCGGGTGGAAATCGGCTGGACCTGGTACGCCAAAAGCCTCCAGCGCAGCCATGTCAACACCAGCTGCAAACTGCTGCTCTCGCACGCGTTCGACACGCTCGGCTGCGCGGCGGTGGGGCTGCGCACCGATAATTTCAATCATGCCTCGCAGGCCGCCATCGAGCGCGTCGGCGCCAAAAAGGATGGCGTGATCCGCCACAGCGCCCTGCGCCGCGACGGCACCGTGCGCGACACGGTCATGTACAGCATCGTGCGCGGCGAATGGCCAAAGATCAAATCGCAGCTGCACCGGACGGCATGTGTTTTGAAAAATTGCAATAAATACATTGCGACGAATGTATTTTTTGGATATATTGCCGGTGGAATATCATTCGATATTTGCAATCGGCCCGAGCACCATTAGTAATGAGTCATTTAATGATCAGCAGGCCATCATTTTTTTGGGTGTTGCAAGGAGTTCGCGCAATTCACCATAAGCTCTTTTCTCCCGAATCCCCATACCGACAGCTAGCAGCACGGTATAGTCCGGCTTCTTTCGTCCACGCCGCGAAAGCCTTCGGCGTCAAGTTGCGGCCCAATGACGTTTCCGGTGAAACTTGACATCGGCTATGCTGTGAGTTTTTGCCGTCCCGGAATGCGGTCAAGGGCGGCGCGCGTTGTGCGCGTGCCGGCGTAGCGCACCCTTGACGGCATGTAGGGCGCATACGCTGGGCCATGGTCGTCGACGCGGCAGGCCGTGGCGATGACCATGGATAACAGGCGTGCCGGCGTATCCGGCTGGAGAAGGCAGTTTGAGTATTAGCATGGAAACCTTGTTCACCACCGCGCTGGGCTTGCAAGCTCCGTGGGAGGTGACTGAATTCAAGCTCGACACTGGGGCGCGACGGATCGATTTCGAAGTACGCTATCAAAGCGAGGAGATGGCCTGCCCCGTTTGCGAGACACCAGCACAGAAGATCCACAGCCGCATGCGGCGCAGCTGGCGACATCTCGATTTCTTCCAATATGAAGCTTGGGTGCACGCCGAAGTACCGCGCGTGCGCTGCCGCTCCTGCGGCAAGACCTCGCGCATTGAGGTGCCGTGGTCGCGACCTGGAAGTCATTTCACCTTGCTTTTCGAGGCGCTGGCCATGTCCTTGTGCCAGACGATGACGGTGGCCGAGACCGCCCGGCTGCTGCGTGTGACGGCGCATCGCCTGTGGCGCAGCGTCGGCCATTACGTCGCGGTGGCGCGCGGCAAGGACGACATGAGCGACGTGAAGCTCATCGGCATCGACGAGACCAGCCTTCGGCGCGGTCACCAGTATGTGACTGTTGTTCACGATCTGGACGCCAAGCGCCTGCTGTTCGCCACCGAAGGCCGCGGCCACGAGACGGTAGCCGCTTTCAAGGCCGATCTGATTGCCCATGGCGGGCAGGTGCAGGGAATCGCGCATGTCTGTATGGATATGAGCCAGGCCTACGTCAAGGGCGTCACCGAGCAATTGCCGCAGGCTCAGATCAGCTTCGACCGTTTCCACGTCATTGCCATGGCCAACGATGCCATGGACAAGGTCCGCAAGCTGGAAATGGCGGAACAGCCGCGTGTCGTTCGCAGCGCCTTGGGCATCGAACGCAAGACCGTCCGCGCATTGATGTGGGGAATGCGTCGCGACGCGCGTAGCTGGACGGCACGCCAGCGCGACACGATGTATCTCTTGCAGCGCTCCCGACTCAAGACTGCAAGGGCGTGGCGGCTGAAGGAAGCATTGCGGGACGCCTATCGGCAGGCCGTTACCGCCAACAACGCGGAGGTGGCGCAGTCAGCGCTGGAGAGTTGGATGTCGTGGGCTCGCCGGAGTCGACTCGAGCCGTTCAAGAAGCTGGCGTTGACGCTGCGCGAGCGACTGCCGGGCGTCGTGCGCGGCATGCTCGATGGCCGCAGTAACGCCTATGTCGAAGCGATGAACGGCATGCTTCAGCAATCCAAGCGTGCAGCGCGCGGTTTCCGCAGCGCCGCCAATTTCATTGCCATCGCCTATCTGCGCATGTCCAAGCTGACTCATTTGCCTGTCAATCCCTTGCAGACAGCAGGAAAAAGGTCTGTTTCAATTAGGCGATACCGCGACGGTCGTCAAGTTTCACCGAAAACGTCATAGAGCCCAAGTTGCTCAGTCAAGCCTGCCAAGCTGCATTACGGCGCCGTCCTGTCGTGGCGTGGTTTCCGTCACGAACCGGGCGCCGCCCCTGCGTTGATTCTGCAAGCCGATGGAGATAATGTGCTCATCATCGAGGTGGACGATGCAACCCCGCGCACGATCTCGCTTGCAAAACTGATGCTTCGTTATGTCGTCAGAGTGACCCGTATCACGCCGCAGCTCGCTGGCGGTTGTGTCCACTTATTTTCTTGCGCCTGCTTTGCTGGTGACGGTTTACTGGATATTCCCAATACAATGCGCAGCACTCGTCTCACTTTTTTCCCGGCGTGCGCTTGGCAATATTTCGGCGCCTTATATCAGATACCGCATGGTGCTGGTCCTTGGAGTGACATGTCTTGTGCATGCAACGGCCGATATTGATCCTCTTCGCGGCGTATCAGAAACGGGTCCAACGGGGGACAACGCTTCGACTTGGCGCTTGTCTTGACTTGTTGATGGGAGCCCTAGGGACTTGGTTATATCACCCCTATTTTTCGTGCGGCCGCGCTCATCGATTGGCAATGATCTATCGTACTTTTGTTAAGTGGAGATTTTTTCGGCGTTAATTTTCTCTTTAAATAACTGCTTATGAACTACGCATTCCATACTCATCAAATGATACCTGGCACCGATGCAAGTTGTGGTAGAACGGCGCTCCCAATGCAAAGAGCAAAGCCGCCACTTCGCGAATTCATCCCATCCCGAACAGATACAATTTTCCGCCCACATGAAATCACATCTTAATCAGTCTTGGCTCAAACTTGGGAAACATGTCCTTCTTATTCTGGCCATTGCGGGGTTTAGCACAGCAAGCTTTGCGGAAGAAAGCCTTCAGGTAAAGTGCTACGCACCCCAAACCTCGGCAAGGCCGGAAAAACCTCAACACGCACAGACCAGCGGCTTTATCCAATTCAAAACGGTGTCCGGGAAAACATGGCGATTGCCGGATTATGCCGGGGGACCATTGGACCCGGATGTTCAATGCAGGGCAAAACAGGTGTACATCAGGCTTTGGTGGAATGGCATTGATCTGTACGAAGATATCTCCACAACAAAAGCAAAATTACTCCTGGGTCCGGCTTTGCTGCACGCCGATTTCAGAATGCTCGAATTTTTCGGCGATTTCGCGGAGCATCCTTTTCGGCCTGTCGCCCCCCCGCTGTGGACCAGGAAAGGGATTGTGGAATTGGCAGATCATCCGTCAATTAGTGTCTTGCCGCTCGCACAGTACGCGTTGGAACAGTCGGTTCCCCGCGATATCAGCGATGTGAATCTTTGGCGGCCGATGTTCGAATTCCGTCACCTTACGGACGGCCTAGGGAATTCTATCCGTTTTACATGCGATACAGGCCTGAAGAAGAGTGGTGCCGGAGTGCAGCTAAAAAAAGACCCCGCCTTCCCAACATACACGTGCATTTCTTTTTTTGCAATTTCCAATCAATTCTCTGGGCACATTCGAATAAATGAAGCGAATTTTTTCGCGGATGGCGAGCTTTTGATCAGAAAATTTAATGCAAAATTAACTTCTTTTATACTCAATTAGTATGACCTTCTATTTTAGCAATGCCGAACAAGCAAGAATCAAGGCAGCACGCGATCTTTGCCCTGTGAATCTCACAGCGCCGGGCAATTTTGTCGTCCTTTATCAGACCCTTTCCGACATTCTGAAAGAGCACCAGAATGACCCACCCAGCGCCGATACCACACACATAAAATCCCTCAAGTTGTGGCTGGATGTCGCGATTGGGGCAAACGGTAATACCGGAATGCACGCGGCATTCATCCGCACGTACACTGCACGCGAGGGCGAAGTGCGCCTGGGACGTACCTTCACCGACGCAGAGATGCAGCGCGCTTCCAACGCAGTAGCGACGAATTTTTGGATTAATCTGACCCAGAATGCGGATTCGAAAAAAAACTGGTCCATACCGACCATCGCCGAACTCGCCCTGGCGGATGCTTCTGCAATCGGCGTTGAGCTATACGGCAATCTAAGGGACGACACGGCGTTCTCCGCCAACGCCGGCTGGGCGGGCGCGATCGGATTTAACGTGCTTGGCGGAGCGAAACCATTTGAAACGTGGCGATTGCTCATGGCCGGAGATAAGACGTCGGATACCGCCCAATTTAATCGATTGGACGACCTGAAGAATCTTCTATTTGCTGTGGATGCCTATGACGCGGCATTGAAGAGCGGCGCGATTGAAGGCTTCGCATCTGCCTTGAAGATGTTTCTGCAGCTAATGGCCTACGAGCCGGGGAGTGGAGATCCGCTCCCCATCGCGCAAGACCTGGAAGCCCAGCTGAACATAGCAATCAGTAGTAAAACGCTTTCCCCATTCATCAGCGCGGTGGCAGGCGGTACCTTGGTAGCCCCCTATATCATCGAAATCGAGAAGCAGGGGAAATTCACCGTGCTCGACATGTTGCGCCGAACTTTTCTGGGAAACCAGATTGCAGATACAAGAAGTGACAAGGCAGAGTTTGCGCTGAATAGCCTGAATCTTTTCAACTCCCTCGATGAAGCAAATATCGGTATTGAAATGATCGAGGATATCCCCGCCTTGAAGTCATCCGCCAACAACTCGTTTGGTTCGCTCATTGCGTTGGAAAGCCTGAGCATTTTCAAGGTTGTCGATCCAGCAGGTGAGGACAAGCTTGCTTCCGCTCACCCGATCATTTATCGGCGCTGGACCGATGACGGGAAGGTCGATGATTCAGTTGAAAATGGCAATCTCGCCTATCCTGTACTGTGGATGGAAGACCGTGCCGCGTTATTAAAAGTAATCGGGTCGCGCAAGTTAGTGGACTACAGCGCTTCCCATCCTGTCATTTACACCGATACCGCACTTAAGCTGCAACTTCAGGTGGATAACAGTACCCCTTTCGGCGAATCAGCGGCCAAAGTTACTTTCGGAAACAAAACTGACGAAACCTTAAGCGGCACTGCACTCGCTGACCATCTCTACGGCATGGACGGCGACGACGAGATTCTGGGCGGCAGTGGCAACGACAGCCTGTTCGGCGGTTACGGCAAGGACAATCTCTTTGGACACGGCGGCGATGACCGCATCTATGGCGACCAGGGCGACGACGTTCTGACGGGTGGCGACGGGGATGACGTCCTGTCCGGGGGCGACGGCAAGGATCGCCTGATCGGCGACGAAGGCCAAGACATTCTGGCAGGGGGTAAGGACGCCGACAGACTCGAAGGCGGTGAGGGCTTCGACTATTACGTGGCGGCCGAGGGCGATACCGTCAACGACAGCGATGGTTATGGCACGGTGCGCTACGTGCAGCGTCGCCTCGACGGCGGCTGGCGCATGCAGGGTGGAAGCGCCTATGCCTCTTGGGATGGAGAAGTTAGCTATACGATCGCCGGAACCACGCTGCTGGTGAACGGTCCCCAGGGACTGTTGACCATCGAAAACTGGCAAAACGGCCAACTTGGTATCTACCTGTCTGAAACGGACAAGGCATTGCCAACCGAGCCGCCGTCCGATCCGAAGCGCACACGCGCGCACTACGGCGATGACGGTTGGGAAAAGCCGGAGATCCACGAAGAGGTAGCTCGAAAGTACACCGAGGCTCAGCGTTGGGTTTCCCGGCGCGATCCTCTCACGCTCGACCTCGACGGCGATGGCCTTGAAACGACAGGCATTTCCAGCTCCCAGCCGATCATGTTCAGCCATGCGGGAGACGGCATCAAAATCAGTACCGGCTGGGTCAAACCGGATGATGGATTCCTGGTGCTCGACCGTAATGCGAATGGCGTCATCGATGACGGCACGGAACTGTTCGGCGATGCGACGCCGCTGGCCGCCGGTGGCAAGGCCTACGACGGCTTTTTCGCATTATTGCAGGAAGATACCAACTTGGATGGGAAGGTCGACCATCAGGATGCACATTGGAATGCATTACGCGTCTGGCGTGATGTGAACCAGGACGCGATCTCTCAAGCCCATGAATTATTCACGCTCGATGCACTCGGCATTGCCAGCGTCAGCGTTAAACAAACCGAAAACAGTGTGTTCCTGGCGGACGGCAACCAACTTGCCGATGTGGGCACTTATGCCAGAACCGACGGCACAACGGCGGCCATCGCCGAAGTCGGCCACTTGGGAGACATCAATCTGATACAGGATACCTTCCACAGCGAATTCATCGAAAAAATTCCCGTACTCGCCAAGGCCAGCGTGCTGCCGGCCGTGAAAGGGTCAGGCCAGGTCCGGCAATTGCAGGAGGCAGCCAGCATGGGCAGTGCCGCAGGTACGGCGCTGCTCGACAAGCTCACCACCTACGCTGCTATTCCGACGCGGGCGGGCCGGCTTGCCCAGTTGGATGATCTGATCCATGCATGGGGGGCAACCAGTGCAATGCCCACCAGTATCGATATCGATAAAAATCACAATATCGAGACCTGGTCTGAAACTGGGGGGGTGACATTTCAGAAGCCCACAGTCATTGAAGATTTCGCGAAATTTAATCAGCACGAATACCAGACAATCACAACGCTGGAAAGATTCAATGGACGAACTATCCTTGCAGGCTGGGATCTGATCACCACGTACCGGGGTGATCGTTTCATCGTCAAGTCGCCCGAACAGGATGCGCTTATACAGCAAAGTTTCCATAGTTTGCGTGAATCCGTGTACGGCGCAATCGCCTTGCAAACCCATCTCAAACCTTACCTGGACAGCGTGGTCGTGGTCACCGATGCACAAGGAGGGGTGCGCTACGACGCTAGTGCCATGGCAAGCAAGCTCGGTGCGCGCAGGAATAGTGATCCCAGCGGGGCATTGATCGATCTGGTGGAGTTACATCGCTATGCCGGCGGCGCCCTGCGCGCATACGGCTTCGATCTGACGGCGGCGGCCAAGCTGGATGAATGGACCAAGGGCCTTGCAGCTGATGCGCCACTGCTCGCCACACTGGCGAGTCTGGGTGTCAGCGTTGGCGGGAGCCGCACAGGCACCGACGCCGACGAAATCCTGCTCGGTCAGGCAGAACCAAATGTCCTCCATGGCGGTGAGGGCGATGACATGTTGCTGGGCCTGGACGGCGACGACCAGCTCAATGGGGATGGCGGCGACGATAATCTCGTCGGTGGCGGCGGGCGCGACTGGCTGGCGGGAGGCGACGGTAACGACGTGCTCGATGGCGGCACCGGCAACGATACCTCGTTCGGCGGCGCCGGCAACAACCTCTACCTGTTCGGCAAAGGCGACGGGGAAGATGCCATCCTGGCGAACGACAGGCAACTGAGCAACTTCAGCACGTTGCGCTTCAAGGCGGGAATTGATGCGTCTCAGGTCGTGGCGAAAGAACGTTTCAACTCAAGTAGCCGCGAGCTGGAGCTGAGCATTGCGGGCACCGGCGACAAGATCACGGTCAGCGGATTTTTCGATCATGCCGACCTGAGAAGCACCTATAGCCCGGTACAGCAGGTTTCATTCTCCGATGGCACGGTCTGGAGCATTGCCATGATTGAGGCGATGGTGCGCATTCCCACTGACGGGGAAGATCATATCACTGGCACCGGCGGAGCCGACACCCTGTCGGGTGGTCCGGGCAACGATAGACTCAACGGCGCTGCCGGCAATGACGTGATTAACGGCGGTGCGGATAGCGATTGGCTCTCGGGTGGTGCCGGCGACGACACGCTCGACGGTGGAGCGGGCGTTGACACCTTGGTGGATGGGCCCGGCAACGACGTGTTCTTGTTCGGCAAGGGAGATGGACACGACTATAGCCGCTACGACTATGCTGACAATAAAGCAGGCAAGCTGACCACCTTGCAATTCAAAGAGGGGGTGTTGCCTTCCGAAGTGCGCATCACCCAAAGCGAGTATGACCGCAGCTGGACATTGAACATTGCCGGCACCACCGACGCAGTGACGTTCGAGGCGTTCCGGGACAGCCGCGAACCGGAAAACCCGGCGTTTAGCTCGGTGCATCAAGTTAAATTTGCCAATGGCACGGTATGGAACCTCGCAACGATGCAAGCCATGCTATTCGCCGGTAGCGACGGCAACGATTATGTTCTGGGCACTGCCGGCGCCGACGAGCTCAGCGGTATGGCTGGTAACGACACGCTCAACGGCGGCGCAGGCGACGACATGCTGGCGGGTGGGGCCGGCAACGATGTCCTGTCCGGAGAATCCGGCAATGACACGCTCGAAGGCGGCCAGGGCAACGACACGATGGATGGCGGCGTGGGCAGCAACCTGTATCGCTTTGGCAAAGGCGATGGCCAGGATCTGATCCAGTACAACTACTTTGCCAATGGGACTGCTGTCAGCACGCTGGCATTCCAGGCCGGGATCGCGCCGGCCGACGTGAGCATCAAGCGCGTGCGCGACAGCGCTTTCGGGACCGATCTGGGCGCGCTTGAAATCAGCATCGCCGGCGGCAGCGACAAAGTGACGGTGAACGGCATGTTCAATGCCGATGTGATCGGCGGTCAAGCCAATCCCCTGCAGCGGATCACCTTCGCAGACGGGACCGCATGGACCGCGGTGGACATCGTGCGTACCATGCTGACCCCGAGCGCCGGCAACGACAGCATGCATGGCATGGCGGGGCCGGATCTGATGAAAGGCGGGCTCGGCGACGATGAGCTCGACGGCGCAGGCGGCGACGACACGCTCGAGGGCGGCGAAGGCAATGACGGCCTATTTGGCGGTATCGGCGCGGACGTGCTCGATGGCGGCATCGGCAACGATGCACTGAACGGTGGCGATGGCGCCGATATTTTGCGCGGCGCTGCCGGCAACGATCACTTGAGCGGCGGAAGCGGCGACGATCTGCTCGACGGCGGCGCCGGCAACGACACCTTGCATGGTGGTTATGGTAACGATATTTACCTGTTCGGCAAGGGCGACGGTCAGGACCGTATCGAGCGCAACTACAATGCCGAGCCGCTGTTCGGCACGGTGAAGTTCAAGCCGGGCGTCACCCCATCCGACATCGTGGTTCGGCAGGTACCCGACAGCGACCACGGCGGGCTCGAACTGAGTATCGCCAACACCACCGACAAGATCACCGTCGACTGGTTTTTCGAAGGTGACACCCCGCTCAATCCCTATAACGGTCTGCAGCAGGTCGTGTTCGACAATGGCACCAAATGGACGCCGGACATGCTGGTCGCGATGGCGCTCAAGCCCACCATCGGCGGCGATAACCTGCGCGGCAGCCCCGGCGCCGACCTGCTCGAAGGCGGCGCCGGCAACGACACGCTCAATGGCGCCGCCGGCGACGATACCCTGGCGGGCGGCGTCGGCGACGATGTCCTGATCGGCGGCAACGGGAAAAACAGCTTCCTCTACGAGCTCGGCGACGGTCACGACACTGTCAATGCACGGTCGGACTCCCCCACCGTGGGGATGCTGCGTTTCGGCGCGGGGATTTTGCCGTCCGCGGTCAGCGTCAAACGCGGCGGGCAAGACCTGATGGTGTTGGTCGGCCAGAGCGGTTCCATCAAGGTGAAGGAGTATTTTGCCGCGCTATCGAACGGCTACTCTGGCAAAGTCGACATGACGTTTGCCGATGGAACTGTGTGGAATGCCGCCTCGCTGACGACGTTCCTGACCACGGCCACCGACGGCGATGATGACCTGGGCGGCTATGCCAGCGATGACGTTCTCGACGGCGGGGCCGGCAATGACGCCCTGCACGGCGACGACGGCAACGACACCTTGCGCGGCGGTAGCGGCGACGATACCTTGACCGGCGGCATGGGCGACGACCTGCTGGCCGGCGGCGCCGGGGACGATGACCTCGACGGTGGCTTCGGCAACGATACCTACCAGTTCAAGCGTGGTGATGGCGACGATATTGTCTCTACCTCGTCCAACAACTCGGGGGAGAAAAAAACGGTGCTGTTCGGCGCTGACATCTTGCCGGCCGACGTGACGCTGACCCGTTTCTCCGGTTCGCTGGTGCTCGGCATTGCCGGCACCAGCGACACCTTGTTGTTCGATAATTTCTACGCCAACGGTGGCGTCGCCAATCATTCGTTCAAGTTCGCCAACGGCGTGGTATGGGCTGGCACGGAGATGTACCGGGCGGTGGAACAGGACAATCGGCACCCGATCTCGTCAGGCGATGTGCTGCCACTGAACGCGCGCAGCGGCAGTGCATTCAGTTATAGCGCGCCAAGCGACGCCATCAAGGACCCGGATCTGTGGCAGCGTCTCACTTACTCGGCCAAGATGGCGGATGGTTCCCCCTTGCCGGCCTGGCTGAGCTTCGATCCGAAATCGAGGACGTTCTCCGGCACGCCCGGTCTGGGCGAGGTCGGGACCTTGAAAATTGGCTTGTACGGCACCGACGGCTTGCAGGTGGTGAACGGAAGCTGGACCACGTATACCGCAGGAAGCTGGATCTCCTTGACCGTTGCAAAAAACAATGCCCCGGCGCTGACATCGGCATTGCCCGACCATGTCGCGCCGCTCGATACGAACTTTGCCTACGCTGTACCGGCTGATAGCTTCGCCGACGCGGACATGGGCGATGCGCTGAGCTACCGCGCCACCTTGGCCGATGGGAAAGCATTGCCATCCTGGCTGAGCTTCTCGCCGGCGACGCAAACGTTCAGCGGCACCCCGACCGCCAGCGGCAGCTTCAGTATTGCCGTCACCGCAAGCGATCGCTCGGGCTTGTCCGTCACCGATGTCTTCGATGTGCTGGTGCCGGTGCGCGGCGTGGCGCTCGTGGGCAGCGCCGCCAATGACGTTCTGAACGGCTTTGACGGCAACGATACGCTCGATGGCGGCGCGGGCAACGACCTGATGACTGGCGGAAAAGGCGACGACAGCTATGTGATCGATTCGCCGGGCGATGTGGTCATCGAACTGGACAACGCTGGCTTCGACGCGGTCAAGGTCAATCGCAGCTACACGCTCGGCGCCAACATCGAGATGCTGACCTTGACCGGCAGCGCCGACCTCGATGGCGTCGGCAACGCGTCCGACAATACCCTGATCGGCAACGGCGGCAAGAATCGTCTCGATGGCGGCGCCGGCGGCGACCGCCTGGAAGGCGGCGCTGGGGACGATGTGTACGTCGTCGATTCGGACAGCGACACCGTGGTGGAGGCGGAAAACGGCGGCATCGATACACAGTTGCTGACCGCCGACGCCTGGAATTCCCTTGCTGATAACGTCGAGAACCTGACCCTCATCGGCGAAGTCATGTTTGGAAACGGTAATCAGTTGGATAACCTCATCCGTGGCAGCGAAACAGCCAACATCCTGAACGCACAATCCGGCAATGACACCTTGATCGGGGGCGCAGGCGATGACCAGCTCACCGGCGGTAGCGGCAATGACCGCTACGTGTTCGGACGTGGCGACGGCAAGGACACCATTACCGATCTCGATGTGGCTTCGTCGCACGACGTATTGCAGTTTGCCGCCGGCATCGCCGATACCGACGTCATGCTTTCCAGGACCGCCAACAACAGCCTGGTCCTCAAGATCAAGGGAAGCAGCGACCAGGTGACGGTCGCCAACTACTTCGGGGCCGAGAGCGAAGGCGACGGAGCGATGATGGACTGGAAGATCGCTACCGTGGAATTCGCCAACAACGTCGTCTGGGACGGCGCCGCCATCCAGGCCATCCTGGACCGCGCCGCCACCAACACCGCGCCCAAAGTGGTGGCTTCCGTGCCAACCTTGCGCGCCCGGGCCGACAGTCTGTTTACCTATACGGTGCCGGCGGCGACCATTGTCGACAGCGATGTCGGCGATGCGGTCACCTACAGCGTCGCAATGGAAGCAGGCGCACCGTTCCCGAGCTGGCTGTCGTTCAACCCGGTCACCCGCGTTCTGTCGGGCACGCCGGGCACGGCGAACGTGGGCACGTTCAAGTTCGTTTTATGGGGCACCGATAACTATGGCTCTGCCGCCGGCACCTATGTGAACATGGTGACGGGCGCGGCGAACCGTGCGCCAACCCTGGCCACGGCCTTGCCGGATCAAAGCGCTGCCGTGGGCGCGCCTTTCGGCTACACCGTGGCCGGCGCGGCATTTAACGATGCCGATGCCGGCGACGTTCTTACCTACAGCGCCGCATTGGCCGATGGCAGCGCGCTGCCCGCCTGGCTGTCGTTCAATCCGGGCACCCGCGTGTTCAGCGGCACGCCAACGGCAGCGGCCACGCTCGACATCCGGGTCAGCGCGACCGATACCGGCAAGCTGAGCGTATCGGATGTCTTCAGTCTGGTCGCCAGCGTGCAGAACCAGACCATTAACGGCACCGCGGCGTCCGAAACGCTCAAGGGCGGCGCAGGCAACGACATCATCAATGGCCTGGGCGGCAACGATACCATCATGTCCGGTGCGGGCAACGATACCCTCGACGGTGGCGTTGGCGCCGATTCCCTGGTCGGCGGCGGCGGCGACGACGTTTACCTGGTCGATGCGACGGGCGACATCGTGCTGGAAGAGCTCAGCAGCGGCACGGACGTGGTCCAATCATCCCTTACCTACACCTTGCCAGCGAACGTGGAACGCCTCGTGCTGACCGGAACGGCCGCCATCAATGGCAGCGGGAATGCGGCGCCAAACGTCCTGACCGGCAACAGCGGCGCGAATACGCTCTCCGGCGGCGCCGGTGCCGATACGCTCGATGGCGGCGCCGGCAATGACACCTATGTGGTCGACGTTCTCGCCGATGTGATCGTCGAAAATGCCGATGGCGGCATCGACAAGGTCGAGTCCGCGATCAGCTACGTCTTGGGCGCCAACCTTGAAAACCTGACACTGACCGGCACAGCCAACCTGAACGCCACCGGCAATGGCGCAGCCAACGTGCTGGTTGGAAACAGCGGTGCCAACATCCTGGACGGGCTCGCCGGCGCGGACAGCATGATCGGTGGTGCGGGCGACGATACCTATCTCGTCGACGGCGCCACCGATGTGATCACCGAGAACACGGACGCCGGGACGGATACGGTTCAGGCAAGCTTCAGCTACACCTTGGGCTCCAACCTGGAGAACCTGGTACTGCTGGGCTCAAGCGCCCTGAACGGAAACGGCAATTCCTTCAACAACACCATCAAAGGCAATAGTGGCGCCAATCTGATCGATGGCGGTACCGGTCTCGATACCATGGCCGGCGGCGCTGGCGACGATAGTTATGTCGTCGACAACCTTGGCGACAGTGTCACCGAGAGCCTGGCCGAGGGCATCGACCTGGTACGCTCCAGCGTCACTTACACCTTGGCGGCCAACGTCGAAAACCTGACATTGGGCGGCAGCGTCGCGATCGATGGCAGCGGCAACGCGGGCGACAATGTTCTCACCGGTAACGCGGCGATCAACATTTTGTATGGCAACGCCGGGAACGACACCTTGAATGGCTTGGCCGGCGCCGACAAACTATTCGGCGGCCTGGGCAACGACGTCTATATTGTCGATAACGTGGGCGACGTCGTGACCGAAGCGGCCAACGAAGGGCTTGACCGGGTCGAATCCTCGTTGAGCCTTACCCTCGCCGACAATGTGGAAGTGCTGACCTTGCTGGGCTCCGCGTCGGTCAACGGTACCGGGAATGCCCTGGCCAACCTGCTCATCGGCAGTACCGGCAACAATGTATTGAACGGTGGCGGCGGCAACGACATCATGCAGGGCGGCGCAGGCGTCGATACGCTCACGGATAGCGTGGGCAACAACCTGTTCGATGGCGGTGCCGGCAACGATACCTTGACCGGTGGCGCAGGCAATGAGATGTTGATTGGAGGAGCCGGCAACGACAGCATCACCAGCGCCGCAGGTGCTGACGTGATTGCGTTCAATCGCGGCGACGGCCAGGATGTCATCGCGGCGAGCACCGGCAAGGACAATACCATCTCTCTGGGACACGGCATCCTGTATGCCGACCTGGCGTTCAACAAGAGCGGCAACGATCTCGTCCTGGCAACGGGCGCAGGAGAGCAACTTTTGTTCAAGGATTGGTATCTGAACGCGAATAACCACAGTGTCGCGAATCTGCAGGTTGTCGTCGAAGGGTCCAGCGACTACAACCCTTCGTCGTCGAATGCCATCAACAACAAGAAGATAGAGCGCTTTAACTTCGATGGCTTGGCAAGCGCCTTCGACCAGGCCAGGACCACCAATCCTGCGTTGACGAGTTGGGCGCTGTCTTCTTCCTTGCTGAGTTTTCACCTCGGTGGCAGCGATACCGCCGCCCTGGGCGGCGATCTGGCTACGCAGTATGCGAAGAATGGCAATCTGGCGGCATTGTCGATGATGCCGGCCGGTGCCGTGCTCTCATCGGCGCAATTCGGAACGGCGAGTCAAACGCTGCAGGCGCCGTCTGCCCTGGTCGATCTGACGCCACGGCTTGGCTAAGTGAGTCCGCCATCGTCGACCCATTGGTCGACGATGGTTTTCCGTTCCCCGCGCATTGCGGGGCGACGACACATCGCGACCGACACGGCGCACCTCCCCTATCATTATTTTTTAATTAACTTTTTCGCTATGCGGAATCGTGCGCGCCTTCTTGTCTTGTAGAATCTTGGCGCACCCATCGACCCGATGGAACGAAAGGAAACCATGCCCGATCTGCTGACGATCCTCACCAATCTCGCCTGGCCCGTTGCGATCTGTCTCGCGTGGATGGCCGGCGAATTCGGCAAGCGCTGGACCGGCCTGCCGCGCATCAGCTTCTACGGCATCGTCGGCTTCGCCCTCGCCAGCACCCAGACCGGCGTACTGCCGCCGTCCGGCGCCGGCCCGGTGCTGGTCATGGCCGATATCGCCTTCGGCCTGATTCTGTTCGAACTGGGCTACCGCATCAACCTGCGCTGGCTGCGCACCAATCCCTGGTTCGGCATGGCCTCGCTGGTCGAAGCGCTGGGCACCTTCGTCGCCGTCTATTTCGTCGCCATGTGGTTCAACGTCACCACCATGACCGCGCTGATGCTCGCGTCGCTGGCCATGTCCACCTCGCCCGCCACGGTGGTTCGCATCATCAATGAACAGCGCAGCTCCGGCCAGGTGACCGAACGGGTGCTGCACCTGTCCGCGATCAACTGCGTGCTGTCGGTGTTTACGTTCAACGTCATCGTGGGTTTCTGGATCTTCCACAGTTCGTCCGACATCGGCGACGCCACGATCAACAGCCTGGTGGCGCTGCTGATGTCGGGTGTCGTCGGCGCCCTGTTCGGCGTGGTGGTGCCGGCGCTGCTGCGCCACCTGGGCAACCTGGCGCAGGACGCCACGGTCGGCTTTGCGCTGGCCGTCATTCTGCTCGTGTCGATCACCTACACCACCCAGCTCTCGCCGGTGGTGGCCACGCTCGCCTTCGGCCTGACGGCGCGCCACCGGCGCGTCGCCTTCAGCCAGGCGCAGCGCAATTTCGGCGCGCTCGGCGAACTGCTTACTGTGCTGCTGTTCGTGTATGCCGCCTCGACCCTGGAATGGCGCGAAGTATTCGTCGGCGGCACCCTGGCGGTGACGGTGGTGATCGTGCGCCTGGCCACCAAGACCTTGGGCGTGACGGTGTTCTCGCAGCTGTCCGGCATTTCCTGGCGCAAGGGCGCGCTCACGGGCCTCGCGCTGGCGCCCGTGTCGGTGTTCGTGGTGCTGCTGCTCGAGCATGCGCGCCTGCGCGGGATCGACGTGCAGGAACTGCGCTCGATGGCTGCGGTGACCATGCTGCTCGAAGTGTTCGGTCCCATCATCATCCAGCGCGCCCTGATCTGGGCCCGCGAAACCACGGAGGCCTGAGATGGCGCTTGAACCGTTTGCCCAATCGAAGGCACTGACTTTTGGCGTGGAACTGGAACTGCAATTAGTCAGCCTGTCGGACTTCGACCTGACCGCCGCCAGCCCCGATCTGCTGCACCTGCTGGCGCAAAAACCCTTCCCCGGCAACGTGACACCCGAAATCGCCGAGAGCATGATCGAGATTAATTCGAGCGTGCATTCGAGCCATTTGCCGCTGCTGGCGGAACTGCTGGAGATCCGCGACATCCTGGTGGCGGCGGGCGACCGCCTGAACATCGGTTTGTGCGGCGGCGGCACGCATCCGTTCCAGCACTGGTCGGAGCAGAAGATCTATCCCAAGCAGCGCTTCCAGGAATTGTCGTCGCTGTATGGCTACCTGGCCAAGCAGTTCACGGTGTTCGGCCAGCACGTGCACATCGGCTGCGCCTCGGGCGACGATGCGATGTTCTTGCTGCATTCGCTGAACCGGTATATTCCGCACTTCATCGCGCTGTCGGCGTCGTCGCCGTTCGTGCAGGGGCACGACAGCCTGTTCGATTCAGCGCGCTTGAATTCCGTGTTCGCGTTTCCGATGAGCGGACGCGCGCCGTTCACCTTGAGCTGGGACGAATTCGCGAACGTCTATTTCGCGAAGATGGAAGGCACCGGCATCATCAAGAGCATGAAGGATTTTTACTGGGATGTGCGGCCCAAGCCGGAGTACGGGACCATCGAGCTGCGCGTGTGCGACACGCCGCTGACGGTGGAACGGGCGGCGGCGCTGGCCGGGTATCTGCAGGCGCTGTGCCGCCATCTGCTGGAGCGGCGCGAGGAGCCGCCGGTGGAAGACGACTACCTGGTGTATAACTTCAACCGCTTCCAGGCGTGCCGCTTCGGTTTGGACGGGGCGATTACCCACCCGAAGACCTACGAGACGATGTCGCTGCGCGAGGATATCCTGACCACCCTGCGCAAGATGGAGCCGCATGGCGAGGCGCTCGGCAGCCTGGGCGCGCTGCGGCATTTGTCGACGGCGGCGCAGGAAGCGAGCGATTCGACGTATTTGCGCAGGCAGTATGAGGAACAGGGAAGCGCGGAGGGGATGGTGAATGCGGCGATCCGGCGCTTCAGGGGGAAACGCTAGCCTGTTCGCCGTCCATGACACTCTGCTCCGTCTCCCCCGCGCAGGCGGGGGCCCATGGCACCCATGAGCAAAGGTGGTATGGATCCCCGCCTGCGCGGGGAAGACGATGGTGCCAGCGCGCCTACAAGCGCGTCTCGCGCGCCGCCCGCAAGAATTCATCGAGAATCGGCGTGCAATCGAGCAGATCTACCCCGCCGGCCCGGTGAAACTCCGGGTGCCACTGCAACCCCATCACAAAATTCGCCCTTTGATAGCGGATCGCTTCGATGATCCCGTCCGGGTCCGACATCGCCTCCACCAGGATATCGCGCCCCAGGTCCTTGACCGCCTGGTGATGAATCGAATTGACCACCGGCCGGCGCAGATCCGGGAACATGCGCCCGAGCGAAGACCCGGACGGGAAAATCACCGGATGCCGGTGCGCGTCGTAATCGCTGTGTACGTGCGCATGCGCCGCCGGCACATTGGTCGCCACATCCTGGTACAAGGTGCCGCCGAAAGCCACGTTGATCAACTGGCACCCGCGGCAAATCCCCAGCACCGGCTTGCCCGCGTCGACGAATTCGTGCAGCAGTTCGAGTTCGTACACATCGCGCGCGCGGTCGCCGCTCCACTCGGGCCGGGTGGGACTTTCCGAGTAGGTCTGCGGCGACACGTCGGCCCCGCCCTGCAGCACCAGCCCGTCCAAATGGCGCGCGTAATGACGCAAGGTGATATTGCTCGGGTGGAGCAGCCCGTTGGTATTGACCGTCGGGATCATAAACACCAGCACATCGCGCGACATCACCCACTGCGCGATCGACTCTTCCAGATACTGCAGGTTTTTGCTGCGCAGCCCAGTCGAGCCGGGCTCCGGATGAAAAATGCGGGCCGATACGCCGATGCGCAAGGTGCGGCGCATGAAGTCGCGCCCGATCTTGTCGCGCAGGTTGCGCCAGCGCGAGGCCAGCACGCGCCGCGCCAGCGCCAGCGGCGTGTCGCTGTCCTTGTGGTAGCGCGGCAGCGCATCGGAGCGGCGGTCGGGCACGCGCGCGGCATGGACGCCCCCATCCTTGTCAGGGTCGGTCCCGGGAACAGGATCAGTAGCTTGCCGCAAGGGCTTGTCGGTATCGGGCATGCCTTAAATATAGCGCTCCCATGCGAGCGCACGATTCAAAGTTGTAACAAAATTGTGACCGTCGCGCACTCAGGGCGGCAGCGACAGCAGCTTCTTGAGCGCGGACACCAGATGGCGGTCCGCGATCGGTTTGTCGAGCAGGCCGCGCACGCCGGCCGTGCGCGCACGCGCCGTGTCGTAGCCAGAGGCCTGGTTCACCAGCAGCACCACAGCGATGCGCTCGGCGCCTTCCTGCCGTTTGATCTCGCTGCACAGCGCATACGGATCGATGCCGGGGGTCGAGGTATTGATCATCACGACCGACACCGGCGTCTCCGCGCACAGGCGCACCGCCGCCGCCGCGCTTTCGGTCCACTCCACCGACACCTGCTGCGCCGCCAGCAGCCGCGCCACATGGTCGCGCAGCGCGCCGCGCTTGTCGACGATCAGCACCGCGCCGTTGGGCGCGTGATGCCGCATCTTCGCGAAGTCGGCCGGATCGGTGATGTCGAGATCGAGGCGGATGCGGCGGCGCCGCTCGTGCACCGGCGGCGCCTCGGGCGCCAGCATGCCAGTGAGCGCGTCGGCGCGTTTGCGCCCCATGTCGGTGAGCAGCTTGAACATCTGGAACATGTCCAGCGGACGCGCCAGCTGCGCGCAGGGAAACTCCATCCCGGCCGAGCCGATCACCAGTCCCGGACGGGTCAGGCCCGGCTGCCACGCCAGCAAGGCGGCCAGCGCGCTCAGGTCGTCACCGTTGGCAATGACCAGGTCCGGCTCTTGCAAACTATCGCCCAACAAACAAGAATACGACGGCCCGTCGCGCGGGGGATGGGCCAGCGCTGTCCCCAGCTCGGCTCCCTCGGCGGAAGGAAAGCCCAACAGGCGAACGCTTAGTGACTGCCTTTTTGCATGCATTTTTAATAACTTATGGAATGTTTTTATACACACTTCTTAGTGTGCGTACAAATCTAACCACAAATGCCCGGGCTGGCAAGCACATTCATCCAAGTCAATTTATCTCCTTTTCTGTCCGACAAGATAGAATGCGCAGGCATCCGCATAAAGAACTTAGACATGGCCACCAAAAAACCTGCATCCGACTACAGCGAATCCTCCATCCGGGTCCTCAAGGGACTCGAACCCGTCAAACAGCGTCCGGGCATGTACACCCGCACGGAAAACCCGCTGCACATCATCCAGGAAGTGATCGACAACGCCTCCGATGAAGCCTTGGGGGGACATTGCAAGAACATCGGCGTGACGGTCAATGTGGACGGCTCGATCACGGTCGAAGACGACGGCCGCGGCATCCCGGTCGGCCTGCATCCCGAAGAAAACGTGCCGACGGTGGAAATCGTCTTCACGCGCCTGCACGCGGGCGGCAAATTCGACAAGGGCTCGGGCGGCGCCTACGCCTTCTCGGGCGGCTTGCACGGCGTTGGCGTCTCGGTCACCAATGCGCTCTCCTCGCGCCTGGAAATCACGGTCTGGCGCAAGGAAGACAACGGCAACGGCCTGCACAAGATGGCCTTCGCCAACGGCGACGTGATCGAACCGTTGGCATCGAGCCCCGCGCCGCGCGACGGCAAGAAGAGCGGCACCCGCGTGACCGCCTGGCCGAACCCCACCTATTTCGACTCGCCGGCGATCTCGCAGGTCGAGCTTGCGCGCCTGCTGCGCTCCAAGGCAGTGCTGCTGCCCGGCGTAACGGTCACCCTCACCCTCGCCAAGACGGGCGACGTGACGACCTGGAAGTACGACGAAGGCTTGCGCGGCTACCTCAATGAGATGCTGGCCCAGGGCACCAGCGGCGAGACCCTGATTCCGGTGTTCGAAGGCGCCCAGTACTCGAACGGCGAAACCGACGGCTTTGCCGAAGGCGAAGGCGCGGCCTGGGTGGTGGCATGGACCGAGGAAGGCGCGGTGGTGCGCGAATCGTACGTCAACCTGATTCCCACCTCGAACGGCGGCACCCACGAATCGGGCCTGCGCGACGGCCTGTATGGCGCGGTCAAGAGCTTCGTGGAGATGCACTCGCTGCTGCCGAAAGGCGTCAAGCTGCTGCCGGAAGACGTGTTCGCGCGCGTCTCCTTCGTGCTGTCGGCCAAAGTGCTCGATCCGCAGTTCCAGGGCCAGATCAAGGAGCGCCTCAATTCGCGCGACGCGGTGCGGCTGGTCTCGACCTTCGCCAAGCCGCCGCTCGAACTGTGGCTCAACCAGCACGTGGAATACGGCCGCAAGCTGGCCGAACTGGTGATCCGCCAGGCCCAGTCGCGCCTGCGCTCCCTGCAAAAAGTCGAAAAGAAAAAATCCTCCGGCGTGGCTGTGCTGCCCGGCAAGCTGACCGATTGCGAATCGAGCGACATCGCGCGCAACGAACTGTTCCTGGTCGAGGGCGACTCGGCGGGCGGTTCGGCCAAGATGGGCCGCGACAAGGAATTCCAGGCCATCCTGCCGCTGCGCGGCAAGGTGCTCAACTCCTGGGAAACCGACCGCGACCGCCTGTTCGCCAACAATGAAATCCACGACATCGCGGTGGCGATCGGGGTCGACCCGCACAGCGTGGGCGACACACCCGACCTGTCGGGCCTACGCTACGGCAAGATCTGCATCCTCTCGGATGCGGACGTGGACGGCTCGCACATCCAGGTACTGCTGCTGACCCTATTCTTCAAGCACTTCCCGGCCCTGTTCGCGCCCGGCCACATTTGCGTGGCGCGTCCGCCGCTGTACCGGGTCGACGCCCCGGCGCGCGGCAAGAAGCCGATCCAGAAGCTGTACGCGCTCGACGATGGCGAACTGGTGGCGATCCAGGACAAGCTGATGAAAGAAGGCTTGAAGGAAGGCAGCTGGAGCATTTCGCGCTTCAAGGGCTTGGGCGAGATGAACGCTGAACAACTGTGGGAAACCACGATGAACCCCGACACGCGGCGCTTGCTGCCGGTCTCGCTGGGCGACTTCAGCCACATCGACGCCTCGGCGCGCTTCAACATGCTGATGGGCAAAGGCGAAGCCGCCGCCCGCCGCGCCTGGATCGAAGAACACGGCAACGAAACCGAAGCCGACATCTGAGTTGCAGCAACACCGGGGTCTGACCTCTGATTCGAAATATTTCTAATCAGAGGTCAGACCCCGGTTTGTGGCAGCGCAAACGGACACTGAACCATGATTATCGGCATCGACTTGGGCACGACCAATAGTCTCGCGGCGGTGTGGCGCGACGGCAAGGCGCATCTCGTCCCGAACGCACTGGGCAGCTTTCTCACGCCTTCCTGCGTCGGCATGGATGACGACGGCACGGTGCTGACCGGGGAAGCGGCGCGCGCGCGGCTGCAAACCCATCCGCACATGACGGCGGCCATGTTCAAGCGCTACATGGGCAGCGAACGCGAAACCCAGCTCGGGGCGCGCAAGTTCCGCCCCGAGGAACTGTCGTCGATGGTGCTGCGCGCGCTCAAGGAAGATGCCGAAGCCTGGCTGGGCGAGCCGGTCGAGGAAGCCATCATCACCGTGCCCGCCTATTTCAGTGATGCCCAGCGCAAGGCGACCCGGGTGGCCGGACAGCTGGCCGGGCTGCGCGTCGAGCGCCTGCTCAACGAACCGACCGCCGCGGCGCTGGCCTACGGCATCCAGGATACCAAGCGCGAAACCAAATTCCTCGTGTTCGATCTGGGCGGCGGCACCTTCGACGTCTCCATCCTCGAACTGTTCGACGGCGTGATGGAAGTGCGCGCAACCGCCGGCGACAACTTCCTCGGCGGTGAGGATTTTGTCAGCGTGGTGGTGGACGCCTTCCTCTCGCGCAGCGGGCTGTCCAAGGCCATGGACGGCACTGAGTTGAACGGCACCCAGCGCCAGCGCCTGCGCGACGAAGCCGAACGCGCCAAGCGCGCCCTGTCGGACAGCGCCACCACGCGCATGGCCTACCACATGGGCGGCCAGCAATACAGCTGGGAGCTGACCGAGGACTTGTTCGTGCTGCTGTGCGACCACCTGATCCAGCGCCTGCGTACTCCGGTCGAACGCGCGCTGCGCGACGCCACCATCAAGGCATCCGAACTCGATGCGGTGGTGCTGGCCGGGGGCGCCACCCGCATGCCGCTGGTGCGCAAGCTGGCCGCGCGCATGTTCGGCCGCTTCCCGTCGATCAGTCTCGATCCCGATCAGGCGGTCGCCCTCGGCGCCGCGGTGCAGGCGGGCCTGATGGCGCGCGATTCGGCTTTGAGCGAAGTGGTGATGACCGACGTGGCGCCCTACTCGCTCGGCATTTCGGTGGCGCGCGAAATCGGCCCGAACAAATACGAGGGGGGCCACTACCTGCCGATCATCGAGCGCAATTCGACGGTGCCGGTCTCGCGCGTGGAAAATATCACCACCATCAACGACTACCAGGACGAACTGGTGGTGCATGTATACCAGGGCGAGTCGCGCCGGGTGTCGGACAACGTCTTCCTCGGCAAGCTCAATTTCCCGATCGAGGCGAAACGGGCGGGCGAAGTGAGTGCCAACGTGCGCTTCACCTACGATATCAGCGGTGTGCTCGAAGCGGAAATCACGGTCCTGCCGACCCAGGAAAAGCACACCCTGGTCATCACCGAAAACGCCGGCGTGATGACCCAGGCCGAAGTCGACAAGCGCCTGGCCGAACTGAGCGAACTGAAAATCCACCCGCGCGACAAGATCGAAAACCGTACCCTGGTGGCCCAGGCCGACCGCCTGTACGAGCAGTTGCTGGGTCACGAACGCGAATACCTGGCGCAGCACATCGCGGCCTTCACGGCGGTGCTCAATACGCAGCAGCCGTCGGCCCTGCGCGGCGCCCGCGAGACGCTCACGCGGGTCATGCGCGACCTTGGCGGGAGTTCCTTCCTATGAACGTCTGGAGCGTGCTCGGAATGAAGGCCAGCCGCGACGTGCGCGCCATCAAGCGCGCCTACGCGGCCATGCTGAAGGTGACCCGTCCGGAAGACGATCCGGTCGCCTTCCAGATCCTCAACGACGCCTACCAGGCCGCGCTGCAGCTGGCACACCAGGCGCATGACATGGACTGGCCGGACGAGGAACCGGCCCCGCGTGCGCAGGAGCCAAAGCCGGAATATGAGCCGCCGGTCTACATGGCGGCCTACGAATTCGACCCGGATGCGGCGCCGGCGCGCGATGAAGCGCCGCAGGACGTACCCGTCTACACCGCTTTTTATGAATTCGATCCGTCGCTGCCCAAGCCAGAACCGGAACAATATCGCCTGCCGCCGCCCTTGCCAGTTCCCCTCCCCGGGACCGGACCCGCGTCGCCCGTGGTGGAAGCGCGCCGCGTCTGGGCCGCATTCCTGACCTACGCGCACCACAACACGCGCCAGCGGCTCGAACAGCTGTTCGCCGGCGAGGAGCTGCTCAATATCGAGGTGCGCGACTGCTTCGAGGAGTGCGCGGTCCAGTATTGCGCCGGCGAAGGCTGCGAGGACGACTTCCGCGAAGCGATGGCCGGGCACTTCGGCTGGGTCGACGACGCCAGTTTCGTGGGGCGCCAGATGCCCGACGAAACCGGCATGATGCTGGCACGCCTGCGCGCCCAGCGCTCGTACGCGCACTTTTGCCAGCTGGCCCGGGAAGACGAGGTGGTGCGGGCGCTGCTCGACGGCGACCCGCGTGGCGTCATCGGCAGGTATCCCGATGCCGCGTTCACCGAGCGCATGCGCGAACTGCTTGAACTGGTCCACTGCTACCATGGCGAGATGCTCGACCTCCGGCTCGATCCCGATATCGTGGAACGATGGGAAGCCGTCGTCCAGGGCAGGGGATGGTCGCGCTGAGCGCCACCCTTGCGGCGCGCGCACCGGCCATCACACCCCCAACAAACACACTCAATTTTCATAAGCACCTACGTACATGTCCTCACAATCGAACCTGTTTGAACCACCTCCACCACCGCCGCCGGAAGACGCCGAAACGCTGACCTTGTCGACCTTCGCCGAACGCGCCTATCTCGATTACGCCGTCTCGGTCGTCAAGGGCCGCGCCCTGCCGGATGTGTGCGATGGCCAGAAGCCGGTACAGCGCCGCATCTTGTACCGCATGAACGAACTGGGACTGAGCGCGACCGCCAAGCCGAGCAAGTCGGCCGCCGTGGTCGGCGACGTCATGGGAAAACTGCACCCGCACGGCGACCAGTCGATCTACGACGCCCTGGTGCGCATGGCGCAGGACTTTTCGCTGCGCTATCCGCTGATCGACGGCCAGGGTAACTTCGGCTCGCGCGACGGCGACGGCGCGGCGGCGATGCGCTACACGGAGGCGCGCCTGACCCCCATCGGCAAGCTGCTGCTCGAAGAAATCGATGAAGGCACGGTCGACTTCCAGCCCAACTACGACGGCGAACACGCCGAACCGAAAGCCTTGCCGGCGCGCCTGCCGATGGTGCTGTTGAATGGCGCCTCCGGCATCGCGGTCGGCCTGGCCACCGAAATCGCCTCGCACAACCTCACCGAAGTGGCGCGCGCCACGGTGGCCATGATCCGCAATCCCAAGATCACCCACGCCGAACTGATGGCCCTCATTCCGGGGCCGGATTTCCCGGGCGGGGGCCAGATCATCACGCCGCCGGCGCAGATCTCCGACATGTACGCCAGCGGGCGCGGCTCGATGAAGGTGCGCGCGCGCTGGAAGATCGAAGAACTGGCGCGCGGCCAGTGGCAGGCGGTGGTGTCGGAACTGCCTCCTGGCGTGTCGTCGCAAAAGGTGCTCGAAGAAATCGAGGAGCTGACCAATCCCAAGATCAAGCTGGGGAAAAAGGCGCTCACGCCAGAACAGCTGGCACTCAAGCAGACCATTCTGGGCTCGCTCGATACGATTCGCGATGAATCCGGCCGCGCCGCCCCGGTGCGCCTGGTATTCGAGCCGAAATCGAAGAACCAGGACCAGGCCGAATTCATGCTGATGCTGCTGGCGCATACCTCGCTTGAGTCGTCCAGCTCGATCAACCTGGTGATGATCGGCGGCGACGGGCGGCCACGCCAGAAGGGGCTGAGCGAAATCCTGCAGGAATGGATTGATTTCCGCTTCGTGACGGTGCGCCGCCGTACCGATTACAGGCTGGGCAAGGTCAACGACCGCATTCACATTCTCGAAGGACGCGAAGCGGTCCTGCTCAATATCGACAAGGTGATCCACATCATCCGCAATTCGGACGAGCCGAAGGCCGCGCTGATCGCCGAATTCCGCCTCTCCGACATCCAGGCCGAGGATATCCTGGAACTGCGCCTGCGCCAGCTGGCGCGCCTGGAAACGATCAAGATCCAGCAGGCTTTGGCAGAACTGCGCAAGGAAGAAGTCAGCCTGCGCGACATCCTCGACAATCCGGCGACGATGAAGCGCTTGATCATCCGCGAGATCGAAAGCGATGCCAAGCAGTTCGGCGATGCGCGCCGCACCGTGATCGAAGAAGCGCAGCGTGCCACGGCCGAACAAAAAATCGTCGACGAGCCGGTCACGGTGATCGTGTCCGAAAAAGGCTGGGTGCGCGCGCGCACCGGCGTGGGCCACGACGTGGCGCAGTTCACCTTCAAGGCGGGCGACTCGCTGTACGCGGCATTCGAGTGCCGCACCATCGACACCCTGCTCGGCTTCGGCGACAACGGCAAGGTGTACTCGGTGCCGGTGGCGGCGCTGCCGGGGGCGCGCGGCGATGGCGTGCCGATTACCACGCTGGTCGACCTGTCGGGCGGCGCCCGCATCCTGCACTATTTCGCGGGCAGCGGCCAGACCGTGCTGTTGATGGCGTCGAACGCGGGCTATGGTTTCGCGGCCAAGGCGGCCGACATGGTCAGCCGGCTCAAGGGCGGCAAGGCCTTCATCACCCTGGACGACGGCGCACGGCCGCTGCCGCCGCGCGTGATCGCGGCCAATGCCAGCGCGGTAGCCTGCCTGACCGAAAAAGGCAAGCTGCTGGTGTTCGGGATGGATGAACTCAAGACCTTGACCAACGGCGGGCGTGGCGTGACCCTGATCGAGCTGGAAGACAAGGAAAAACTGCTGGCGGTGCAGCCGATTTCGCAAAAAGGCGTGACCGTGCACGGGACCTGGGCAGGCGACAAGCCGCGCGCGGTCGATTTGTCGGCGTCGGGCCTGGCGGTCCACTTCGGCAAGCGCGCACGCAAGGGCAAGGCGCTGGTGGCCAGGATCAAGGTGACGGCGCTCACGCCAATCGGCTGATCCGCGTCGTTTCCGCCGCCGGCGGGAAATCGGTTCTGGCAATGCCAGAACCGACAGTCTGCCGGCCGACGAACAAAAACGGGGTAAGTGTTGCTCAACCGAGGTCGGACCCCGGTCAGGCAATACTTACCCCGTTTTCATTCCATCACCCTGCAAGCAGGGCGCACGGATTAGTGCTTGGCAGCGGCTTTTTTCACGTCCGAAGCAGCTTCAACTTTGGTTTCGTGGGTTTTTGCAGCAGCGGTCGCTTTGTCGGCGCCACCTTCAACAGCCACTTTTTCCGCTTTTTCGTCGGCCTTGATCATTTTTTTCTCGGCTTTCAGATTGGCTTTGGCCATTTTTTTCTCGGCCTTGGCTTCGGCTTTCATTTTGTCTTCCGGATCAGCCTTGGCGACGTCGGTGCTCGCTTCTGCGTGGGCTTTGACCGCTTTCGAATGCGCCTTGGTTTTTTTCTCGGTAGCGTCGGCAGCAGCCTTGGTGGTTTTTTCGTCGGCCTTGGCAACTACTTTAGCTTCCTTGGCTTCTGCTTTGGCGATGTCTTTGTTGGCGCTGGCTTCAGCTTTGACAACGGCCGGGGTGGCCGCTGGCGTTTGTGCGTAAACCGAAGTAGCGAACAGGCCGGCGATCAGGGTGACGAGTAATTTGTTCATGGTGTGTGTACCTTTAGAAGATTGGTTGGGGTTTCTTATCCGTGGACGTTTTGGACCGAAGTCCTTCGCCATCTATCGTTCTCAACTTTATATTTCGTCAAGGAACGGTATCAAGAATATGTCTTGCGAGACACTGGGTCTGTGCGCTAGCGCACGCATTCCAGAGCTAACGAAAAGCAACTTTCAGCAAGGCGAACTGAGCAGAAAAACACCCTGATCGCCCGCCGTTGCAGGCGCTACGCCTATTTTCCCGCCCCCTTCTTGGCATACAAATCGATGATGGTGGTGATGCCGTCGTTACAGACCTTACAGAATCTTTCACTTCGGTCGAACATCAGACACTGCATTTCGGGCCGATAGTAGCCGCTCGCCTCGTAATTGGCCCCCTCGAAGGCGCCCACGTCGTGCCGGTGCGCGGCCTTGGCGAACAGGGTATTGGTGTGCGCGAGGTCTTCGCGGAACAGCGCGCTCATCTCCGATTCGGGCCGGTTGGCGGCGCGCAGCGCGGCGCGGCGCTTCTGGTAGGCGCGCGCATATTCCTCATACTGGGCCTTGGGCCAGACGGTCGGCAGCGGCGTGCCGGCCTTGACGTGGCGCTGCCATTTCAGTTTGGCCGGGTCGCGCAGCGCGGTCACATTCGGCTCCCACGGCTCCATCCTTCCCGCGCTCGACTGGTAGGCCACGGGCGAGGTGTAGTACTCGTCGGCCAGGCCGGCGAAGTGGTGGCCGAATTCGTGCACGAACAGGTAATTGGCCCAGTCGTTGCCGGCCGCGGCGGTGCTGAACTGGCCGAAGATGCCGCCGCCGCCATAGGTGTCGTTATTGACCAGGATTTCGATGAACTCGTACGGCGCATGCTGGGCGATGTCGCGCAGGGCGCGGTTGTCCAGGGTGAGCACATAACGCTCGCTGCCGAAGATATCGTAGCGCGTGCCCAGCGCCGATGCGTGGTGCATGCCGGTCGAGGGGCGCGACACGCCGCTTTCCAGAGTCGGCACCGCGATCGCCCACACATTGAAATCGTTCGCGCGCTCCTTGAACGGCGACACCGTGAACAGGTGGTCGGCCAGGCGGCGCGCGTCGGCCTCGAATTTTGTCATCTCGGCAGCCGTGTAGCCGTCGCCCATGACCAGCAGGTCGACCTTGGCCGGCGACGGGCCGCTGACCCGGATCGGGATCGGCTTGGCCGGCGCCGGTCCCTGTTTGCGCACCACGTCCGGCGCGTCCGGGTCGACCTCGACGCTCCATGCGACCGAAAACTGATTGCGCTCGTCGCGCTTGAGCACCCGCACCCGCACCGGTTTGCCGAAGGCCGGAAAGCGCACCGACTCCTCGAAGCCGCGGCTGATGCGATTGGCTTCCTCGGTGCTGCGCCATTCGCCGAAAATGGTCGAGAAACCGCGCGAATAGAGCAGGTCGCCCGTCTTGGCGTCGACCACTTCGACCATGTTCTGGCCACGGTTGGTGGTGTCGAGATTTTGCGACAGGTCGCCCGGCCACGGCAGCGGTTCGATCATCACCCGTTCCAGCGCGTACTGGTCCGACAGGGCATTGCCGCTGTGCTGATAGTCGACGCGGACGGTGGCGGGCGGCTCGGCGTGGGCCTGGGAGGCGGCCAGCGCCAGCAGGCCGGCAACGCGGCGCATGAAACGGACGGGGGACAGCGGCATGGCGGTTTCCTTGCAAGCGTGGGTCGTGCTGTATTGTAAACCCGCCCCGGACGGCGCAAAAGAGCGTAATCGGCATAGCGTTCCGGACGCGTGCGGCGCCGTGGTAGCATGTCGCTTCCCTTGGAATCCCAGCGACGATGTACACAACGATTGAAAGCCAGGCTGAATCACTGATCCGCGACACCGGCGCGCGCCTGACCAAGCCGCGCTCGCGCGTGCTGGCGTATCTGCTGGCGCAGAACAAACCCCTGACCCACCACGAGATCCAGGAAGGCCTGGCCGGCGCGGCGCTCGATTCCGTGACCTTGTACCGGGTGCTGGAATGGCTGACCGAGCACGAACTGGTGCACCGCATCGCCGGCGCCGACCAGGTGTGGCGCTTCAACGCGGGCGCGGGCCAGCACGGACACCAGCACGCGCACTTCCAGTGCACCCACTGTGAAATGGTGACCTGTTTTACTGACATCGCCCTGCCCGCCCAGATCACCCTTCCCGACGGTTTCACCAGCGAGCAGGTCGACTTTCTGATCAAGGGCGTTTGCCAGGTCTGTAACGCGAAAAAGTAAGGCCGGTGTCGCATCCGCCAGGCGATTAACGCAACTGCATTGCATTAAAGAGGGATTCACTCTATTATGGCAACTCAGTTGCATTAACCTCTTGCCGTATCCGGCCCTGCCACGCCTGAAGAAATCCCGCGCATGCACATCAAAACCGTCACCGCCGCCCTCCTCGCCAGTCTGACGCCGCTGGCCGCCATCGCCGCGCCGGCGCCCACCGACACGGTGGTCATCGGCGGCCAGCGCGAACACTATCGCAGCCTGTCGGCCACCGGCGCGACCAAGACCGACGCACCGCTTGCCGACCTGCCGCAAAGCGTGCGCGTGCTCACCAGCGAAGTGCTGCGCGACGCCGGCGTGAGCACCCTGGCCGGCGCGCTCGACCTGGCCAGCGGCGTGTCGCGCCAGAGTGACCTGGGCGGACTGTGGGACAGCTACGCCATGCGCGGCTTCACGGGCGACCCCAATTTCGGTTCGGATTTCCTGGTCAATGGCTTCAGTTCGAGCCGCGGCTACAACGGCCTGCGCGACACCGCCAACACCCAGTCGATTGAAGTGCTCAAGGGGCCATTCGCCGCCCTGTACGGGCGCGGCGAGCCGGGAGGCACGGTCAACATCGTCACCAAAAAGCCGCGCTTCGTCCAGGAGCGCAGCATCAGCGCGTCGGCCGGCAGCTTCAATACGTACCGCACCGCGCTCGACGTCACCGGCCCTGCGAGCGAGACGCTGGCCTACCGGATCAACGCCGCCCGGCAGCAGGGCGAAAGCTTTCGCGACAGCGGCCGGCGCGACACCTTGCTGCTGTCGCCGTCGTTCGTGTGGCTGGCGGGCGAGCACACCACGGTCTCCTACGAGATCGAAGCAACCGAGCAAAAAGCCCCGTTCGACCGCGGCGTGCCGGCGCTGAACGGAAAACTCGGCGCGCTTCCCGCCTCGCGCTTTCTGGGCGAGCCTGGCGATGGCCGCACCACCGTCAAGTCGCTGGGGCACCAGCTGTTCGTGCAGCACGCCCTGAACGACGACTGGTCGCTGCAATCGGGCCTGTCGTACCGCGACAGTGAACTGGCCGGCTTTTCGACGGAAGCGAACAATCTGCTGGCCGATGGCCGCACCTTGCGCCGCCAGCGCCGCCACCGCGATTTTTCGGCCACCGACAGGTCGGGCCGTGTCGAGCTGCTCGGAAAATCAAGCACCGGCGGCTTGGGCCACAGCGTGCTGTTCGGCGTCGACGCCTACCGCTTCGACGACCGCCGCGTGCAGCTGCGCCGCAATCCGTCAAGCGCCAATCCGTACGCGATCGATATTTTCCAGCCGGCCTACGGCGCCGTTGCCGATCCGCTGACCTTGTCGATCGACACCCTGGAGCGCCAGCGCGCGCACGGCGTCTACGCCCAGGATCAGATCGACCTGGGCGGCCAGTGGAAAGCCCTGCTGGGCATTCGCTACGACAGCGCCGATCAAACCGTCACCAACAACCGCCGCAATACCGGCAGCGCGCAAAGCCTGCACGCCAGCAGTCCGCGCGCGGGGCTGGTGTACCAGCCGACCAAG
Source organism: Massilia antarctica (assembly GCF_015689335.1). Taxonomy (GTDB): domain Bacteria; phylum Pseudomonadota; class Gammaproteobacteria; order Burkholderiales; family Burkholderiaceae_D; genus Telluria_A; species Telluria_A antarctica. The sequence goes on from NZ_CP065053.1 coordinate 800,365, forward strand.
GCGCTGTCGCTGTACGCGAGTGCGGCGCGCGCCTATCGTCCGAACAGCGGCATCAGTATCGAGAACCTGGCCTTTGAAGCGGAAAAGAGCCTGGCGTATGAAGCAGGCGCGAAAGTCGAGGCGCTTGACGGAAAACTGAGCAGCACCGTGGCACTGTACAAGATCGACAAGAAGAACGTCCTGACCACCAACCCCGCCAATACCGACTTTGCGATCCCCGCAGGGGAAGTCGGCAGCCGCGGCCTGGAAGTGGACGTGGCCGGCACCGTGGCGCGCAACCTGCAGCTCTCGGCCGCCTACGCCTGGACCGACGCCACCGTCACCAGGGGCGACCAGACCATCCGCAGGGGCAGCCGCTTTCCGAACGTGGCGCGCCACAGCGCCAATGTGCTGCTGGTGTCCAGCTTCAAGCTGGGCGACACCAACGCCAGCCTCGGGGCCGGCGCCAGCTATGTGGGCAAGCGCATGGGCGACGTGGCAGAGTCGAGCAGCTTCGAACTGCCCGCCTACAGTACCGTGAAACTGGTGGCGGCTTGGGCGCCGGACCGCAAGCTGCGCATCGCGCTCAATATCGACAACCTGTTTAACAAGACTTGGTATGCCAGTTCGTACAGCCAGATGTGGGTGGCGCCGGGCACCGGACGCGCCGCCACGCTGACGGCCAGCTACGGCTTCTGAGGTAGGCCATGACCGCCATCGCACCCGCCCCATCCGGGCGCATCGCCGCCATCGATGCGATGCGCGGCCTGATCATCCTGATCATGACGCTCGACCACGCGCGCGAAACCTTCTTCCTGCACCGCCAGGTCGGCGACCCGATGGACCTGGCCACGACCGAGCCGTCGCTATTTTTCAGCCGCCTGGCGGCGCACTTCTGCGCGCCGATGTTCGTGTTCCTCACCGGCCTGTCGGCCTGGCTGTACGCCAATCCGCCGTCCGGTCCGCGCAGCCCGCGCGGCTTTTTGCTCAAGCGCGGCCTGCTCCTGATCGTGTTGGAACTGGTGTTCGTGAATTTTGCGTGGGCCGGCCGCTTTCCGCCGCCGGTGCTGTACTTGCAGGTGATCTGGGTGATCGGCCTGTCGATGATCGCGCTGGCCCTGCTGCACAAGGTGCCGCTGCGCTGGCTGGCACTGCTCGGCGCCGTGATCGTGGCCGGCCACAATGCCTTGTCCTTCCCCGGACTGGAACCGGGCAGCCTGGCGCACGCCGCGTGGACAGTGCTGGAGCAGCGCGGCTTCCTGGTGAGCGAGGGCGCGACCCGGGTCAAGATCAGTTATCCGGTGCTGGCGTGGATCGGGGTGATTTTGCTCGGCTACGCCACCGGTCCCCTGTTTTCAACAACGGTGCAGCCGCCGGCGCGGCGCCGCATCCTGCTGCTCGCCGGGGCGGCCTGCCTGCTGCTGCTTGCGCTGCTGCGCGGTTTTAACATCTATGGCGAAACGCGGCCGTGGACCGTGCAGGCCGACCTGCTGCACACAATCATGTCGTTCCTGAATCTGACCAAGTATCCGCCCTCGCTCAATTTCCTGCTGATGACGCTCGGCGTGGGGATGCTGGCACTGGCATGGATGGAAGTGGCGAGCCGGCGCGTGGTGGCCTTCTGCGCCACCTTCGGCGGGGTGCCGCTGTTTTACTACCTGGCGCACCTGTATCTGCTGCTGGCGCTGCGCGGCCTGACGGCGGCCATGTCGAACGGCCAGGCGCACCGGGCGGACGGCATCGGAGAAGTGTGGGTGTGGGCGCTGGCCGTGATCGCGGCGCTGTACTACCCGTGCCGCTGGTTCGGGCACTACAAGCGCTCCAGCGGCCGCGCGTGGGTGCGCTACCTGTAAGCAGCCGCTTACTTGTACTGGTACAGCGGCTGGCGGATCAGGATCGGCAGCACGTCGAGGCGGATGTTGAAGACCGAATAGGTATCCGAAATGGCCGACATATAGCCGACGCTGTCCTTGGTGCGGCTGAAGCGGAACTCGAAACCCAGTTCCGGTTGCAGGTCGCGCGGGCTGCCCAGGGTCAGGCCGATGGCGTCGGTCTGGTCGCTGTCGATCAGGCGGTGCATCAGGTCCACCACCGTCGTGTTACCGAGGATATCGGCGAAAAACAGCGGGCCGCGGTAATACGGCGCGGCCGGATCGAGCTTGTTGGCCAGTTTTTCGCGCGATGGCGTAAATACCCCGCTCAACAGATTGAAACGGTCGCCGTTATCGAGGTAACTGAGTTTGGCATTGCTGACATTGAAGTCGCCCGGCGTGGCGGTGGCGCTATTGAGGTCGATCAGCAGCGCGCCCTTGTAGCCGAGCACCTCGACGTCGCGGTTGCCGTGAATGATCATCGACGTGTTCTCGTCGATCCCCAGTCCCATCTTGTAGCCCTTGGCCAGCATGGCAGGCAGCATGCGCCCGAAGCGCCCGCGCACCAGCAAGTGCTGGTCCACGAACACGTCCTTGCCGATGAAGCCCAGGCCCGGCGCCAGTTCCATGCCGTCGGCCACGCCGCGCTTGAGGGTGGAGAGCACCGAATTGACATCGTAGAACATGGTGCTGCTCATGATCGCCGCGCCGGCGCTGGTGCCGGCGATGACGCCGCCGTTGCGGTACATGGACCACAGCGCGTCGAGCACCAGGGAGCTGCTGCCATCTTTTTTGCGTAGCGCTTCGATGATGCGGGCCTGGTTGCCGCCGACGAAATAGGCGCCGTCGGCATGGCGCACCGCATCGGCCAGCACCGGATCGTTGGCAGCGACACGGTAGTCGACGCCTTCCAGCTTGACGGCGACCGGCACGACAAAGGCGTCGGCGCCGTAGGAGTTGAGCACTTCGACGTTGTTCTTGCCGGCGACATCAGGGCTGGCCGAGGCCGAGCCGAAAACGGCGATGCGCGCCCCCGGACCACCCGCCAGTTCGACGATGCGCTTCCACACCGCCGCGTTCTCGCCGCGCAGCGCGCCGCCGATGATCACCAGCGAGCCTTTCGGTCCGCCCGCCGGCACGGAAGGCGCCGGCGCCGGGGCGGCCTGCGCCTGGCCCGCCGCCAGCAGGACAAGGATCAGGAACTGTACATATCGGCGGGCCAGGGTCAGCATCGGAGGTTCTTCCTTTATTCGGTAGGTCGGGCTGCGGAGAGCGCGCGCAGCCGGTGTTTTGTGCAGGCAAGATGATACCCTGTGCCGAAATAATATGTCGTATTCCAGAAATGCACCCGGCGCGGCGGCGGCTTTTTATGCCACACTTCCGCTAACGTCATTTCACGGTCCCGACCATGCAAGCAAACATCCATCGCATCTCCCTGGAGGACAGCAGCATGTCCTCGCAACTGGCCAGCTTCCATTTCGGTGCGCCGGGCACCGGCAAGAAGGTCTATATCCAGGCCGCGCTGCACGCCGACGAAGTGCCGCCCATGCTGGTGTCGCAGTTCTTGCGCACCGAACTGCTGGCGCTGGAGGCGGCCGGCAGCATCCGCGGCGAAATCATCCTGGTCCCGGCGGCCAATCCGATCGGGCTGGCCCAGGCCATCCACGGCGCGCCATTCGGCCGCTTTGACCTCTCGACCGGCACCAATTTCAACCGCGCCTACAAGCATGTGGCCGAGGATTTGAAAACCTCGCTCGAAGGCTTGCTCGGGCCGGACGCCGACGCCAACGTGGCCCTGATCCGCGCCCATGCGCGCGATTCGGTCGGCGCCTGGCAGCCGAAAACCGACGCCGATGCGCTCAAGAAGATCCTGCTGGGGATGGCCATCGACGCCGACATCGTGCTCGATCTGCACTGCGATAACGAGGCGGTACTGCATATTTACGCAGGCACCCCGCTGGCCGAGGCGGTGGCACCGCTGTCGGCGCTGATGCAGGCGCACGCGGTGCTGCTGGCGCTCGAAGCGGGCGAGGAACCGTTCGACGAAGCCTGCAGCCGCCTGTGGTGGGACCTGGCGGCACACTTCGGCCCGGCCTTTCCGATTCCGGCGGCCTGCCTGTCGACCACCGTGGAGCTGCGCGGCGAGATGGACGTGAGCTACGAACTGGCCCAGCGCGACGCGCGCGCGCTTCTGCAATTCCTGGCGCATGCCGGCGTGCTGGCGGTGGCGCCGCCCGCGCTGCCCGAACCCCTGTGCGCACCGACGCCGCTCGAAGGCGTGGAACCGATCGCCGCGCCGCACGCCGGCGTGGTGGTGTTCCTCAAGCAGCTGGGAGATAAGGTCAAGGCTGGCGACACGATCGCCGACCTGGTCGAACCAGTGAGCGGACGCACCACGACCTTGCGCTGCAGTGTCGACGGCGTGTTCTTCGCCCGCACCGCGCACCGCCATCTGCTGCGCGGCATGGCGGTCGGTAAGATCGCAGGACCAGTGGCTTTCCGCGCCGGAAAGCTGCTGAGCCAATGAAACTGCGCATCCCCAATACCTTCGTCCTGCTGTTTTTAATCCTGGCGATGATCGCCGTGGCCACCTGGCTGGTGCCGGGCGGGCAGTACGGGACCGTTCTGGTCGATGGCAAGCCGCGCATCGATCCGGCCTCCTTCCACTACGTGCAGAGTAATCCGCAGGGTTTCGTGGCGCTGATGATGGCGCCGATCAAAGGCTTCAAGGAAGCCGCCCAGATCATCGGCTTCGTGCTGATCGTCGGCGGCGCATTCGCGGTGCTGCAAAAGACCGAGGCGCTCGACGCGATGATCCGCAGCGTGGCGCGCGCGCATACCCATTCGGCCTTCGTGCGGGCGATGCTCATTCCGGTGTTCGTGACCATCTTCTCGCTGGGCGGGGCCACCTTCGGCATGAGCGAGGAGTCGATTCCGTTCGTGCTCATTTTCGTGCCGCTGGCGCTCGCCCTGGGGTACGACTCGGTCATCGGGGTATCGATTCCTTTTCTCAGCGCGCAGGTGGGCTTCGCGGCCGCCTTCCTCAATCCCTTCAATGTGGGCGTGGCGCAGAATATCGCCGGGATCGAAATGTTTTCGGGGGTCGGCTACCGCCTGATCGTCTGGTTCGTGGCGACCGCGCTCACCATCGGGTTCCTGATGTGGTATGCGGCGCGCATCAAGCAGGACCCGACGCGCAGCCCCACCTACGCGCTCGATATCGACAAGCGCAAGGAGAGCAGCGCGGCCCTCGGCGAGCTGACCGGCATGACGCTAACCCACGCCACGGTGCTGCTGCTGTTCGTCGGCTTCATGGCGGCCATGGTGGTCGGCGTGATCAAGTACGGCTGGTATATCAACGAGATCGCCGCGCTGTTCCTGGTGATGGCGATCGCGGTCGGCGTGATCGGGCGGCTCGACAGCGACGCCTTCGTCGGCGCTTTCCTGCACGGCGCGCGCGACCTGGTGGGCACCGCGCTGGTGATCGCCCTGGCGCGCGGCACCATGATCCTGGCGCAGGATGCCAAGATCATCGACACTATGCTGCATTCGCTGGTGCCGCTGGTGCAATCGGCCAATCCCGTGTTCGCGGCGCAGAAAATGTTCGTTATCCAGACGGTGATTAACTTCTTTCTTCACTCGGGGACGGGGCAGGCCGCGCTGACCATGCCGGTCATGGCGCCGCTGGCGGACCTGGTGGGCATCACGCGCCAGACCGCGGTGCTGGCGTTCCAGCTCGGGGAATTGACCTTGCCGATGATTCCCACATCGGGCGTGACGGTGGGGGTGCTGGCATTGGCGCGCATTCCGTGGCTGACCTGGGCCAAGTGGATGGTACCGCTGCAGCTGGCGTATTTTGTGATGGCGCTGCTGTTGCTGATTCCGCCGTGTTTGATGAACTGGAGCTGACCGTAGCGCCGTAAAACGTCGGTGGCTGACGCCATTAAGCCGCTAAACTCAAAACCGTCGTTCCCGCGCAGGCGGGAACCCAATTTCGTTGAGCCGGTGACTACGCTACAAACTTGGGTTCCCGCCTGCGCGGGAAGTCGTTTCTGCCAATGGCAGGAACGACGGTTTTGAGCGTAACGTTCTGCTAGAACGACGGTTTTAAGGGTGACGACTCACCAGACACCAGCGACAGCGACAGCGACAGCGACAGCGACAGCGACGCCGCAGTGCCGTCAATCGAGCATATCTAACTGACGTAGATATTCGGGAAATACCGCTCCATCAGCGATTCCGGCCGCTGCGGTGACGTAAATCCAAACTGCGCATACAGCGCATGCGCGTCGCCCGTGGCCAGCATCAGCCTGCGCAAGCCCTTCAAACTCGGATGCGCCAGCACGGCTTTCATCAACTCCTTGCTGTAACCGCGCCCGCGGTACTCCGGGATCACAAACACATCCACCAAGTTACCAAAAGTCGCAAAATCGGTGACCACCCGCGCAAACGCCACCTGGCGTCCGTCCACGTACCCCCCGAAACACAGGGAGTTCTCGATCGCGCGCTCCACCACCGGTCGCGAAATGCCGATGGCCCATGTCGACTGCTCGCTGAGGAAGCGATAAATTAACGGGACATCGAGCTGCGAGCGGTCGGTACTGATCTGTAAATTGGACATGGCTGGGCGCATCCCTTTAAAAGAAACAATTCTACCTTCGTTCGCCGCGAGCGCAAGGGCCGCGCGCGAATTCGGAACACCTGCGCAACCCCCAACACGAATTGCCCGCAGCCTGCTTTCCTTGTTTATAATCAGGTAACGCAAAGGAACTCTTCACATGACCGCACAACTTTCAAAGAAGGGCGAAGCCTGGTCGGCGCGCTTTTCCGAACCTGTCTCCGACCTCGTCAAACGCTATACCGCTTCCGTCTTTTTCGATAAACGCCTGGCCCTGTTCGACATCGCCGGCTCGCTCGCGCACGCCGAGATGCTGGCCGCCCAACAGATCATCAGCGCCGGCGACCGCGCAGAGATCGAGCGCGGCATGGCCCAGATCAAGGGCGAGATCGAAGCGGGCAGCTTCGAGTGGCTGCTCGACCTGGAAGACGTCCACCTGAATATCGAAAAGCGCCTGACCGAACTGGTTGGCGACGCCGGCAAGCGCCTGCACACCGGACGCTCGCGCAACGACCAGGTGGCCACCGACATCCGCCTGTACGTACGCGCCGCCATCGACGACATCGTGGTGCTGCTCAACGGCCTGCGCCTTGCCCTGACCGACCTCGCCGAGCAACATGCCGACACCATCATGCCGGGCTTCACCCACATGCAGGTGGCCCAGCCGATCACCTTCGGCCACCACATGCTGGCCTATGTCGAAATGTTCGGGCGCGACGTCGAACGCATGCAGGACGCCCGCAAGCGCGTCAACCGCCTGCCGCTGGGCGCCGCCGCGCTGGCCGGCACCACCTTCCCGATCGACCGCGAACGGGTGGCGCGCACGCTCGGCTTCGACGACGTCTGCCACAACTCGCTCGACGCCGTCTCGGACCGCGATTTCGCGATCGAGTTCTGCGCCGCCGGCGCCCTGGTCATGACGCACATCTCGCGCATGTCCGAAGAACTGGTGATCTGGATGAGTCCACGGGTCGGCTTCATCGACATCGCCGACCGCTTCTGCACCGGTTCGTCGATCATGCCGCAAAAGAAAAACCCGGACGTGCCGGAACTGGCACGCGGTAAAACCGGCCGTGTCTACGGCCACCTGACCGGCCTCCTGACTCTGATGAAAGGCCAGCCGCTGGCCTACAACAAGGATAACCAGGAAGACAAGGAGCCGCTGTTCGACACCGTCGACACCCTGGTCGACACCCTGCGCATTTTCGCCGACATGGCCGGCGGGATCACGGTCAAGCCGGACGCCATGCGCGCCGCCGCCCTGCAGGGCTACGCCACCGCCACCGACCTGGCCGATTACCTGGTCAAGAAAGGCTTGCCGTTCCGCGATGCCCACGAAGCCGTGGCGCGTGCCGTGCGTGCCTGCGACGACCTCAAATGCGACCTGTCCGAGATGTCGCTCGATCAGCTGCGCGAATTTTCGGAGCTGATCGGCGACGATGTGTTCGCCGTGCTGACCCTGGAAGGCTCGGTGGCGGCGCGCGACCATGTGGGCGGCACCGCGCCGCGCCAGGTGCGCGCGGCGATTGCCCGCGTGCGCGCCCAGCTGGCCGGGTAGGCGCAACACCACCAGTGACCTGTTTTTAGCCGACCGGCGCACCAGACGCCGGCGACCGTGCTCGTTTTTGAACATTTTGTTTGAAACTACTGGAGATACCAGCACCATGCTCACGTCACTTTTCATCCCGCTGTCGCGCGCGATCGACACTCTCAATGAGAAGATCGCCAGCGCCGTCAGCTGGGCCTTGCTGGCCGCGGTCATCATCTGCGCCGGCAATGCCCTGATCCGCTATACCTTCCATACCAGTTCCAATGGCTGGCTCGAAATCCAGTGGTACCTGTACGGGGCCATGTTCATGCTCGCTTCCGCCTACACCCTCAGGCGCGACGAGCATGTGCGCATCGATGTCATCGTCGGGCGCTTCTCGAAGCGCACCCAGGTCTGGATCGACCTGTTCGGCTTTCTCCTGTTCCTGCTGCCGGTGTGCTTGCTGATCCTCTGGTACGGCATTCCCTTCGCGCGCATTTCGATTCAAAGCGGCGAAATGTCGAGCAATGCCGGTGGCCTGATCGTGTGGCCCGCCAAACTGCTGGTGCCGCTGGCCTTTGCGCTGCTCGTCCTTCAGGGCGTCTCCGAAATCATCAAGCGCATCGCTTTCCTGGCCGGACGCATCGACGCCAGTTCGTTCAACAAGCAGGTCACCACGCCGCAGGACGAGATCGACGCGATCAAAGCCGCCAACAAGATCAGTTAAGAGCAGTCACGCAAACAGCCACTTCGGTCAGGGACACATGGAACAATTCATCATCGCCAATCTGGCGCCCATCATGTTCGGGGCGCTGGTCATCTTCTTGCTATCCGGGTTTCCGGTCGCATTCTCGCTGGCCGCCAACGGCCTGTTTTTCGGCCTGGTCGGCATTGAACTGGGGCTGCTCAAACCCGAACTGCTGCAGGCGCTGCCCAACCGGATCTTCGGCATCATGGGCAGCGAAAATCTGCTGGCGATTCCCTTCTTTACCTTCATGGGCCTGATCCTGGAAAGGTCGGGGATGGCGGAGGACCTGCTCGACACCATCGGCCAGCTATTCGGCCCGATACGCGGCGGAGTCGCGTATGCGGTCATTTTCGTCGGCGCGCTGCTGGCCGCGACCACCGGCGTGGTGGCCGCCTCGGTGATCTCGATGGGACTCATTTCGCTGCCGGTGATGCTGCGCTACGGGTACGACAAGCGCCTCGCCTCCGGCGTGATCGCCGCCTCCGGCACCCTGGCCCAGATCATCCCGCCCTCGCTGGTGCTGATCGTGATGGCCGACCAGCTGGGCCAATCGGTGGGCGACATGTACAAGGCCGCTTTCATCCCGGGCCTGATGCTCACCGCGATGTATGCCGGCTATGTGCTGGCCCTGTCGATCTTCAAGCCCACGCACGTGCCGGCGCTGCCGCTCGAAGCGCGCAACCTGGGCGAGCCGAACGGCGACAGCGGCGCGCGCTCGCTGTTTACCATGGTCGGCGTCACGCTGGCGATCGGGTTCGCGGTTGCCTCCGTCCTGCGCGCGACCCACCCGGAGCTGGCCAAGGACGAAGCGGGGATCTACTCCACCGCCGTGACCGTGCTGCTCGGGTTTGCGTTCGCACTGGCCAACCGCCGCATGAAACTCGGCCTGCTCTCGCGCATGGCCGACCGCGTGATATTCGTCATGGTGCCGCCGCTGGCGCTGATCTTCCTGGTGCTGGGGACGATTTTCGTCGGCATCGCCACGCCGACCGAAGGCGGCGGCATGGGCGCGATGGGCGCCATCTTGCTGGCCATGCTGAACGGCCGCCTGTCATGGAGCCTGCTCAAGCAAGCCATGAATTCGACCACGCGCCTGGCCTGCTTCGTCATGTTCATCCTGATCGGTTCGACCGTGTTTGCGCTGGTGTTCCGCGGCGTGAACGGCGACCTGTGGGTCGAGCACCTGCTGACCAGCCTTCCGGGCGGCGTGAATGGCTTTCTGCTGGTCGTCAACATCATGTTCTTCATACTCGCCTTCTTCCTCGACTTCTTCGAACTGGCCTTCATCCTGGTGCCGCTGGTCGGACCGGTGGCGAACAAGATGGGCGTCGACCTGGTCTGGTTCGGCGTGCTGCTGGGCGTGAACATGCAGACGTCCTTCATGCATCCGCCGTTCGGCTTTGCGCTGTTCTATCTGCGCTCAGTTGCGCCGAAAGAAGTCAAGACGTCCGACATTTACTGGGGGGCCATTCCGTTCGTGGTGATCCAAGTGGTCATGGTGGCCCTGATCATCACCTTCCCGCACCTGGTCTCGGTCGAAGCGAAGGTCGACATGAAAGAAAACCTCGAACTGAAAATCGACCCACCCGCCGGCGAAGCGGAACCGCTGAAGCTCCCCGCCGCCGGCGCCGACAAAAAGGATGAAGACAGCACACCGGAGCTGAACTTCTCGACCGACACTGAAACGGAGACGAAAAAGAAATGAGCGTGATGAATATTGGCGGCAAAAGCATGGACGAGGCGCTGGCCGCCTTGTCCGACATGACCGGCGGAATGACCCCGATCGGCAAGGAAGAACACGAGCAGCGCATCGCCAGGGCCCAGGCCTTCATGCGCGAGCAGGGCATCGGCGCGGTGTTCCTGAACGCGGGCACCAACATGCGCTACTTCACGGGCACCAAGTGGTATGCCAGCGAACGCATGGTGGGGGCCATCCTGCCGGCCACAGGCAGCCTTGAGTACATTGCGCCGGTGTTCGAGGAAGGCTCGCTGACCGACTTCATGCTGGTCAAGGGCAAGGTCAATTGCTGGGAGGAGCACGAGAGCCCCTACCAGCTGTTCATCGACGTGTTGAAACGCATGGGCATCGCGCCCGATGCGGCCGCGCCGCCGCGCATCGGCATTTGCGAGAGCGCCGCTTTCTTCATCGCCGACGGCATTGCCCCGCTGGCGGCGGGCTACGCGCTGGAAAACGCCAAAACGGTCACGGCGTTCTGCCGCGCGCGCAAGTCGTCGGCCGAAATCGCCCTGATGCAGCGCGTGAAGGACATGACCTTGGAAGTGCACAAGGCCGCCGCCAGCATCCTGCATGAGGGGATCACCACGGTGGAGGTGAGCGACTTTATCGCGCGCGCGCACCGCAAGGTGGGTGCGCCGGGTTCGTATTTTTGCATCGTGCTGTTCGGCGAGGCGACCGCCTATCCGCACGGCGTCAGTTATGCGCAGACCCTGGCACCGGGCGACGTGGTGCTGATCGATACCGGCTGCCAGGTGCACGGCTATATCTCGGACATCACGCGCACTTACGTGTTCGGCGAGATCAGCGAGCGCCAGCGCTTTGTGTGGAATGCGGAGAAGGCGGCGCAGCTGGCCGCGTTCGAGGCCGCGCAACTGGGCGTGCCGTGCCGCGCGGTCGATGCGGCGGCGCGTGCCTCGCTCGAATCGAATGGCTTCGGTCCCGGCTACAAGCTGCCCGGCCTGCCGCACCGCACCGGCCACGGCATCGGCATGGATATCCACGAGTGGCCTTACCTTGTCGGCGGCGACAATACGCCGCTCGACGTCGGGATGTGCTTCTCGAACGAGCCGATGATCTGCATTCCGGGCGAATTCGGCGTGCGCCACGAAGACCATTTTTATATGACGGAGACGGGACCGAAGTGGTTCACGGAACCGGCGCACACGATCGACGATCCGTTCGGCATGGCCCGCTGAAGCCGCCTGTGCGCACGCGCCGGACGCCACGATGGCGGCCCGGCGCACAAATGCAATGATGCATTTAAGATATTGTAATTTCCTTTGCCGCTTAGTCAGCTTTCCTCGCTGTCGACCCTCCCCGCATGAAACAGTGTTGCAAAGAAGTAGAAAAACACTGGGTTGTTACAAAATAAACAAATTTTCGCGTTTATTTGTTTCCGCTAATCATCTACTATCTCTGGTTGTGGACACACCCCGGGATAATTTCATGCAAGAGCAACAAGTACTCGACACAGACGTCGCTGATGTCGATCTGGACGACAAGACCTCAACCATCCGGCTTGATGTTGCTGGAAATGAAGAAACAGGCGGCGTGTCGCTGGTCACGGCGGCCACCGCGCTGTTGTCGACCACCGTGTTGGCAGCCTGCGGCGGCGGCAGTAGCGGTGGTGGCAGCGTCAGCTCATCCATGCCCTCTGTGGCGGCGCCGCCTGTGATTTTGCCCACGCCGACCATGCCGGCCCCGGTAGTGCCAACGCCGACTGTTCCGACACCGGCGGTTCCAACACCGACGGTTCCAACACCGACTGTTCCGACACCGACGGGGCCGACACCGACTGTTCCAACGCCGACTGTTCCGACGCCAACCGTTCCGACCCCAACGCCGACGGTTCCGACGCCGACGGTTCCGACGCCGACGCCGACCGCACCAGGCCCGGCCGCTCCGACGCCGACGCCAACGCCAACGCCAACGCCAAATCTAACGCCTACCCCGACGCCGACACCCACCCCGACGCCAACGCCAAACCCGACACCAACCCCGACGCCCACGCCGGTGGAAAAAATCGGCGTCGCCGAAGCATCACGCTTCCTGGCGCAGGCATCGATGGGCGCCACGCGCGAGCAGATCGCCCGGGTGCAGCAACTGGGCTACGCCGGCTGGATCAACGAGCAGATGGCCATGCCGAGCTCCCAGTCGCGCTGGGATTACCTGGTATCCAAGAAACTGAACGGTGTCGAATCCAAGAACTCCGAAGCCGGCCACGATGCCGCTTTCTGGAAGAAAATGCTGTCCTCGCCGGACACCTTGCGCCAGCGCGTCACCCTGGCGCTGTCCGAGATCCTGGTCGCGTCCCTGAGCGGCTTTAATGCAAGCTGGAGTAATTTTTCCAGCGCCGCGCACATGGACTTGCTGGAAACCCACGCCTTCGGCAACTACCGCTCCTTGCTCCAGCAAGTATCGCTGAGCGCACCGATGGGCGAGTATCTGACCTATCGCGGCAACGTCAAGGTCAACCCGACCACCGGCGCCCTGCCCGACGAAAACTACGCGCGCGAAGTCATGCAGTTGTTCACCATCGGCCTGGTGCAGCTGAACAACGACGGTACGCCCAAGCTCAGCGGCGGCTTGCAGCAGGAAACCTATACCCTGGACGACATTACCGGCCTGGCGCGCGTGTTCACGGGCTGGAACTACGACATGACCGGCACCGACAACAATACGCCGGACTACAAACGCCGCCCGATGATCCTGACGGCCAGCCGCCATGACACGAGCGCCAAGAACTTCCTGGGTAGCAGTATCCCCGCCGGCACCGACGGCCTGACCAGCCTGACCCGCGCGCTCGACATCATCTTCGCCCACCCGAACGTGGGCCCGTTCATCGGCCGCCAGTTGATCCAGCGCCTGGTGTGCAGCAATCCGTCGCCCGCCTATGTGGCCAGGGTCAGCGCCGTGTTCAACAGCGATAATAACGGCGTCAAGGGCAACCTGGCCAAGGTCGTGTCCGCCATCCTGCTCGATACCGAGGCACGCAGCGCCAGCCGCCTGAGCGACTCCACCTTCGGCAAGCTGCGCGAACCGGTGCTGCGCTTTACGGCATGGGCGCGCGCGTTCAAGGCCAATTCGCCGACGGATGCCTGGGCGGTCGGCAACACGTCCGACCCCGGCACCCGCCTGGGACAAAGTCCCGGCCGCTCGGCCACGGTGTTCAATTTCTTCCGTCCGGGCTATGTACCGCCCAACAGCGCCATTGCCAACGCGCGCATGGTCGCGCCGGAATTTCAGATCACCAATGAATCGACCGTGGTCGGCTATGTCAACTACATGCAGACCGTGGTCAGCAAAGGCGTAGGCGACGTCAAGGCCGACTACAGCGCCCTGCTGCCGATGGCCGACGTGGCCGAGACCCTCGTGAGCGAACTCAACCTCGTGCTGGTGGCCGGACAACTGGCGCCGGCAACGACCAACCTGATCAAGGGCGGGATCGATTCCATGCCCAAGGGAACCGAGGCCGCCCGCCTGAACCGCATCTACGCCGCGCTGGTGCTGGTGCTGGCATCCCCCGAATTCATCGTCCAAAAATAAGGAGCAGCCATGCAAAATAAAAATGGAACCAATGCATCGCGCCGCGCCTTTTTACAACGCGCTTCCGCGCTGTCGGTCGCTGGCGTCGCCGCGCCGTGGGCGATCAACGTCGCCGCCATGGCCGAGGCGAGTGCCGCCACGGCCACCGACTACAAGGCGCTGGTGTGCGTCTTTCTCTACGGCGGCAACGACTATGCCAATACCGTCACGCCCTACGATGCCAGCAGTCATGCGCTGTACCAGTCCTACCGTCCCAACTTCGCGCACAGCCGCGCCGCGCTGGCCGCGACCGCGCTGACCCCGACCGTGGCGCCGGTGGACTCGGCCGGTTTCCAGCACCAGTACGCCCTGGCTCCCAACCTGGCGCCGCTGGTGCCGCTGTTTAACGACGGAAAGCTGGCGGTGATGCTCAACGTAGGCACCTTGGTCCAGCCCATCACCAAGCTCCAGTACACCAACAAGTCCGTCCGCGTGCCACCGAAATTGTTCTCGCACAACGACCAGCAATCGATCTTCCAGTCGTCCTCGCCGGAAGGCGCCACGTCCGGCTGGGGCGGACGCATCGGCGACCTGTTCCAAGCGAGCAATACGCACTCGACATTTACCTGCATCAATGTTTCGAACAATGCCGTGTTCCTGTCGGGAAATACGGCGGTGCAATACCAGGTGTCGACCAGTGGTTCGGTACCGCTGGCGGGGATCAAGAACGCCTTGTTCGGCTCGACAAGTTCCTCGGCGGCGCTGCGCACCCTGATGACGCAGCAGCGCAGCCACGTGCTGGAAAACGAGTACAACCGCATCGGCAAGCGTTCGATCGAAGCCAACGAAGTGCTGACCTCAGCGCTGAGCTCGACGCCGGCACCGAAAACGGTATTCCCGGCCGCGAACAACCTGGGTGACCAGTTGAAACTGGTCGCGCGCATGATCGCCGCCGGCCCGACCCTGGGTGCGAAACGGCAAGTGTTTTTCGTCTCCATGGGCGGCTTCGACACGCACGACGGCATGCTGACCAATCACCCGGGGCTGATGACCAAGCTGGGCGAGGCGATGGCGGCGTTTTACGCGGCGACGGTGGAACTGGGCGTGGCAGAGAAGGTGACCACGTTCACCGCCTCCGACTTCGGCCGTACGATGGCGGGCAATGCCGACGGCTCGGATCATGGCTGGGGCAGCATGCATTTCGTGATGGGTGGCGCGGTCAAGGGCAAGCGCTTTTACGGCACCGCGCCGATCGTGGCCAATGGCGGGCCGGATGATGTGGGTCAGGGACGCTTGCTGCCGACCACCTCGGTCGACCAGTTCGCCGCCACCATGGGCGCCTGGCTCGGCGTGTCGAACAGCGAGTTGCTGGCATTGCTGCCGAATCTGGGCAATTACAACGCCAGTTCGCGCAATCTCGGGTTCGTGTAAGGCCACAAACCGCAAATCCGTCGTTCCCGCGCAGGTCCCAGTTTCTATGAAACTCCTCAAATCTCTGGGAACTGTGCAAAGTGCAAGGGCGCTTCCAAATGGCGCTAACCTAAGCTCCGTCATTCCTGCCATTGGCAGAAATGACTTCCCGCGCAGGCGGGAATCCATAGCACATTCGTATATCGACGGTGCTATGGGGGAAACGCATGCGTTTCCGCCTGCGCGGGAGCGACGGTTTCGAGGTTTGTAGTCGCAAAGCTGCTCAAATTAGCGGCAAAGACTAGTTCCTGGAGAGGCGGGAACCCAATTTCGAACCGTAGCTACAGGCGGCTCGCCACACTTGGGTTCCCGCGGGGGCGCCTAGCCCTGCGCGGGAAGTCGTTTCTAGCAATGCCAGGAACGACGGCGCGAAAGGTAGCGGTATTCCGCGCCAATTACCCCTTCTTCATCACCAAGGTCAGAATGTCATAACTGGCCACCAGTTCATCATGCTGGTTGGTGACCTGCACATCCCACGCCACCACGCCCTGCCCCACGCCCTTATCGTCGGTGCGGTTGCGATCGACCTTGCGCTTGCACGTCAGGCGCGCACGGATCGTGTCGCCAATCGCCACCGGCGTGATGAAGCGCAGGTTATCGAGCCCGTAATTGGCCAGCACCGGCCCCGGTGCCGGCGAGACAAACAGCCCCGCCGCCGCCGACAGGACAAAGTAGCCGTGCGCGATGCGCTTGCCGAACTGCGAATCCCTGGCCGCGATCTCGTCGAAGTGCATGTAAAAATAGTCGCCCGAAATCCCGCCGAAGTTAACGATATCGGCCTCGCTCACCGTGCGCCGGTGCGTGAGCAGCGAGTCGCCCATCTGCAGTTCCTCGAAATACTTGCGGAACGGGTGCAGAGCCTCTTCGCGCACGGCCGCGCCGCGCACGTACTCTCCCGTGATCGCCGCCAGCATGGTCGGCGAACCCTGTACTGCGGCGCGCTGCAGGAAGTGACGCACCGCGCGAATCCCGCCCAGTTCCTCGCCGCCGCCGGCGCGTCCCGGCCCGCCATGTTTCAACTGCGGCAAGGGCGAGCCGTGACCGGTCGAATCGACCGCCGCTTCGCGCTCCAGCACCAGCACGCGTCCGTGCGTGGCCGCCGCCACCGGCACCGCACGCGCCGCAATCGCCGTGTCCTTGGTCACCAGGGTACTGACCAGGCTTCCCTTGCCGCGCGCGGCCAGGGCCAGCGCTTCGTCCAGACTTGAGTACGTCATCATCGTGCTGACCGGGCCGAAAGCTTCGATATCGTGCACGGCATCGTTGTTCATGCCATCGCGGCACAGCAGCAAGGTCGGCGAGAAGAAGGCGCCATTGGCCGCGCCCTCGCCCACCGGATTGAAGCCATCCCTGGCGCCGAACAGGATCTCGTTGCCGCGCGCGAGCATCTCGACCCGCTCGCTGACGTCGCGGTGCTGGTCCATCGACGCCAGCGCGCCCATGCGCACTTCTTTCACCGACGGATCGCCCACGACGATCTTCGCCAGGCGCTCGCGCAGGCGTTCGCCGACCGCTTCCACATGCTGCTTGGGCACGATGATGCGGCGAATCGCGGTGCACTTCTGGCCGGCCTTGCCGGTCATCTCACGCGCTACTTCCTTGACGAACAGGTCGAACTCCACATCGTCCGGCGTCACGTCCGGTCCCAGGATGGCGCAGTTGAGCGAGTCCGCTTCGGCAGTGAACGGCACCGAGTGGGTAATCAGGTTCTTGTTGACGCGCAGCTTGGCGGCGGTGTCGGCCGAACCGGTGAAGGTGACCACATCGGCGCCGGTCAGGCGGTCGAGCAGGTCGCCAGTGCTGCCGATGACCAGTTGCAGCGCGCCTTTCGGCAGCAGGCCGGAATCGTCCATCATGCGCACCACGGCTTCGGTCAGATAGCTGGTGGCGGTGGCCGGCTTGCCGATGCACGGCATCGCCGCGAGAAAACTCGGTGCGAATTTTTCGAGCAGGCCCCAGATCGGGAAGTTAAAGGCGTTGATGTGCACCGCCAGCCCGCCGCGCGGCACCAGGATGTGGGTGCCGGCGAAGCCACCGTTCTTGCCGAGAGCGAGCGCCGGGCCTTCGTGCAGCACATTGCTCGACGGGAGTTCGCGGCTGCCCATGCTGGCGTAGGCGAACAGGGTGCCGATGCCGCCTTCGATGTCGACCCAGCTGTCCGGACGGGTGGCGCCGGTCAGGTGCGAGATCGTGTACAGCTCTTCCTTGCGCTCCATCAGGTACAGCGCCAGCGCCTTGAGGCAGGCGGCGCGCTTCTGGAAGTCGAGCGACATCAGGGCCGGCACGCCGGTGCTGCGCGCATAGGTGACTGCCTCGTCGAAGTCGATTTTTTCGGCGTGGGTGTGGTAAATCAGGCTGTTATTGAGTGCGCTGTGCAGCGGCACCGATGCTTCGGCGCCAAGCCAGCGGCCGCCGATCAAGCTTTGCAGGGTCGATATGGTTTGCATTGTGTCTTCTCCAAATTCTCTGTTTTATTCTTTAGGGGCGTGCATCTCGGGACCCAGATCGATGCGCGCGCGGTCTGGCTCGACCTCGCTCAAAGCCTCGACTTCGCGCATCGTCTCCATCGAACGCACCGCCAGGTCGTGGTACTGCTTCGTGCCGAAGCTTTTCCAGCTGATTTCCTTGTCCGTCAGTTCGCGCATGATACGCGCCGGGGCGCCCATCACCATGCTGCGCGGCGGGATCACCATGCCGGCTTTGACAAAACTCATCGCGGCGACAATCGATTCCTCACCCACCACGGCGCGGTCCATCACGACCGCATTCATGCCCACCATGGCATTGCGCTTGATGCGGCAGCCGTGCAGCACGGCGCCGTGGCCGATGTGGCCATCGATTTCGACCACCGTGTCTTCGCCGGGAAAACCGTGCATGACGCAGGTATCCTGCAAATTGGCGCCCTCTTCCAGGATCAGCCGGCCAAAGTCGCCGCGCATCGATGCCAGCGGGCCGATGTAGCAGCGCGGACCGACGATCACGTCGCCGATCAGCACCGCACTCGGATGCACGTAGGCGCTCGGATGGACCACCGGCGTAACGCCATTGATTGCGTAGACCTTGACCATGGCGCGCACCTTATACTTTTTCGATGACGAGGGCAATCCCCTGCCCGACGCCGATGCACATCGTGCACAGCGCGTAGCGTCCACCCGTGCGGTGCAGCTGGTTGACGGCCGCCAGCACCAGGCGTGCGCCCGACGCACCCAGCGGATGGCCGATGGCGATCGCGCCGCCGTTCGGGTTCACATGCGCGGCGTCGTCGGCCAGGCCCAGGTCGCGCGTGACCGCCAGGCCCTGCGCGGCGAATGCTTCATTGAGCTCGATCACGTCCATCTGGCCGATGGTCAGGCCCGTCATCGCCAGCACCTTCTTGGTCGCCGGCGACGGACCAAAGCCCATGATGCGCGGCGCAAGACCCGCCATGGCCATGCCGACGATACGCGCGCGCGGCGTCAGGCCGAAGCGTTCGGCGGCGCTGCCGGAGGCGATCAGGATCGCGCAGGCGCCGTCGTTGATGCCCGACGCGTTACCGGCGGTGACGCTGCCGTCCGCCGTAACCACGCCTTTCAGCTTGGCCAGCATCTCGATGCTGGTGTCGGGACGCGGGTGCTCGTCGGTGTCGAACACGCGCGCGTCGCCCTTCTTCTGGGGGATGGTGACGGGGACGATTTCATCCTTGAACACGCCGGCGGCATGGGCGGCGGCCCAGCGCTGCTGGCTGCGCAGGGCAAACGCATCCTGGTCGGCGCGGCTGATGTTAAATTCCTTCGCCACGTTTTCGGCCGTCTCGGGCATCGAATCGATGCCGTATTTTGCTTTCATGAGCGGGTTGATGAAGCGCCAGCCCATGGTTGTATCTTCAATTTTGGCCGCGCGCGAAAACGCGCTGTCGGCCTTGCCCATGACGAAAGGCGCGCGCGTCATGCTTTCCACTCCGCCGGCGATGATCAGGTTCGCTTCGCCGGCCTTGATCGCGCGCGCGGCGATGCCGACGGCGTCCAGGCTGGAGCCGCACAGGCGGTTGATGGTGCTGGCCGGGACCTCGGGCGGCAGCCCGGCCAGCAGCGCAGCCATGCGGGCGACATTGCGGTTGTCTTCGCCGGCCTGGTTGGCGCAGCCGAAGTACAGGTCGTCCACGGCGGTCCAGTCCACGCCGGGGTTGCGCGCCATCAGGGCGGCGATCGGCAGCGCCGCCAGGTCGTCGGCGCGCACGCCGGACAGGGAACCGCCATAGCGGCCGAACGGGGTACGGATGGCGTCGCAGATAAAGGCGTCGGTCAGTGTGCTCACAGGTGCTCCTTGGTTCAATTCGATTTTGGACGCTGGTCGATCACGCGCCGGGCCTTGCCGGTCAGGGTGCGCTCGATGCCGTTGGCCGGCAGCAGGTTCACCCGCGTGGTCACGCCCACATAGGTCTTGATGCGGTGTTCGAGTTCGCGCGCCAAGGCCGCCACGGCGTCCTGCGATGAGGAAGCGTCGCGCAGTTCGGCCACCACATCGAGCTTGTCCAGATGGCCGTCGCGCGAGACCACCAGCTGATAATGGGGCGCGAGCAGCGGCATCTTGAGGATCAGTTCCTCGATCTGGCTGGGAAATACATTCACCCCGCGGATGATCAGCATGTCGTCCGAGCGGCCGGTGATTCTCCCCATGCGGCGCATCGCGCGCGAGGTCGGCGGCAGCAGGCGCGTGAGGTCGCGCGTGCGGTAGCGGATGATCGGCAGCGCTTCTTTGGTGAGCGAAGTGAATACCAGCTCACCCTCGGAGCCGTCGGGCAGCACTTCGCCGGTGTCCGGATCGATCACCTCGGGGTAAAAATGGTCTTCCCAGATCACCGGACCGTCCTTGCTCTCGATGCATTCGCTGGCCACGCCAGGCCCCATCACCTCGGACAGGCCGTAGATGTCGACCGCGTCGATGCCGGCGCGTTTTTCAATTTCGCCGCGCATGGCGTCGGTCCACGGCTCGGCGCCGAAAATGCCGACCTTGAGCGACGACTCCGCCGCATCGAGCCCCTGGCGCGTGAATTCCTCGATGATGTTCAACATGTACGAGGGCGTGACCATGATGATCTCGGGCTTGAAGTCGCAGATCAGCTGCACCTGCTTTTCGGTCTGCCCGCCCGACATCGGAATCACGGTGCAGCCCAGCCGCTCGGCGCCGTAATGGGCACCGAGCCCGCCGGTGAACAGGCCGTAGCCGTACGAGACCTGCACCATGTCGCCCGCGCGCCCGCCAGCGGCGCGGATCGAGCGCGCCACCACATGGGCCCAGGTGTCGATGTCCTTTTGCGCGTAGCCCACCACGGTCGCCTTGCCGGTGGTGCCGGACGAGGCGTGGATGCGCACCACCTTCTCGCGCGGGACGGCGAACAGGCCGAAGGGATAATTGTCGCGCAGGGTTTTTTTGTCGGTGAAGGGGAATTTGGCCAGGTCCGCCAGGGTGCGCAGGTCGTCCGGATGCACGCCGGCGGCGTCGAACGCGGCGCGGTAGTGCGGCACGTTGTCGTAGGCGTGCCTGAGCGACCACTTCATGCGTTCGAGCTGCAGCGCCTGCAGTTCGTCGCGGCTGGCGCGTTCGATCGGCTCCAGGTCGCCGGGAACCGGTGTGCGTTGGACCATGGTGTTCTCCTTATTGCGGCAGTTCGGCCACGTTGCCGGCGACCCGGTGCGATTTACCGCGCAACAGGGCGACGGTGCGGCCATCCTGGTTGGTGACGGTGACGTCGTAGATGCCGGTTTTCCCGGCCAGCGCCTGTTCGGTCGCTTCCGCCGTCAGGAGGTCGCCTTCGCGCCCCGGCGCCAGGTAATCGATGGTGCAGCCCGCGCCCACGGTGTTCAGGTTGTGCGAATTGCAGGCGAAGGCAAAGGCGCTGTCGGCCAGCATGAAGATGTAGCCGCCGTGGCAGGTCTGGTGGCCGTTGAGCATGTCGAAGCGCACCGGCATCGTCATGCGCGCATAGCCGGGACGGATGTCGGCGAGCAGCATGCCGAGCGCCTGGCTGGCCGGGTCGCGCTCGAACATGGTTTTGCCGGCCAGTTCGGCCAGCGCTTGAGGGTCAATTTGCATGGGTCAGAAGCCGCTTCCGTTGGCGAGTTTGCGGCGCAGCAGCGGAGAGACGCGGTAGCGGTCTTCGCCATACGCGGCGGCCAGGTTGGCCAGCACGGTCACGATGTGCGGTACGCCCACCGCATTCGCCCAGGCCAGCGGCCCGCGCGGGTAGTTGACGCCCTTTTGCATCGCGATGTCGACCGCTGGAGCAGTGCACACGCCCTGGTTGACCGCGTCGGCGGCCTCGTTGGCCAGCATGGCGACGGTGCGCATGACCGCCATGCCAGGCACGTCGTCCAGGCGCGTGACCACGAAACCAGCCGCCTGGAACAGGCCGACCGCCGCGTTGTAGGCGGCGTCGCTGCACTGGTCCGCGCGCGCCAGGGCGATGCGGGTCGCCTTGCCGTAATCGAGCGCAAGGTCGAACAGCACCGTATCCGGATGGCGGTTGGCGCTGGCGCGTTCGGTGGCGCTGCGCCCGTCGGTGAGGAAGATGGCGGCGCCGTTGCAGTGGAAAGCCGGCGCCTCGTTTTCGCCCGCATTCGGAAGCGGCTTGCGGTGGCCGACCGTGAAGCCAGCGCCGGCCAGGCGCTGTTCCAGCGGATGCGTCACGGTATCCGGCACGTCGGCATCGATGCTGATGCTGACCACTTCCGGACGCGCATGCGCCGCTTCCTGGCTGGCCGCCGCCTTGGCCGCGCCTTCGCCGTACTGGTAAAAGCCGCGCCCCGATTTGCGGCCGAAGAAGCCGGCGTTGACCATTTCCTGTTGCAGCACCGACGGCGTGAAGCGCGGGTCGCCGAAGTAGGCGTTGAACACCGATTGCGTGACCGAGAAATTGACGTCGTGGCCGATCAGGTCCATCAGCTCGAATGGACCCATGCGGAAACCGCCGCAGTCGCGCATCACCGCATCCAGGGTGGGGGCATCGGCGGCCTGTTCCTGCAACAGGCGCAAGCCTTCGGCGTAGAACGGGCGCGCCACGCGGTTGACGATGAAGCCGGGCGTGGACTTGGCGTGCACCGGGCTCTTGCCCCAGGCGGTGGCGGTGGAGTACACCGTCTCGGCGACGTCCCGGTCGGTGGCCAGGCCACTGATCACTTCCACCAGCGCCATCAGCGGCACCGGATTAAAGAAGTGCATGCCAACCAGGCGTTGCGGGCGGCGCAGCGGCGCGGCGATCGCCGTGACCGAAATCGAGGAGGTATTGGTGGCCAAAATGCAGTCGTCGCCAACCACGTTCTCCAGGTCGGCGAACAGCATGCGCTTCACATCCAGGTTTTCGACGATGGCTTCGACCACGAGAGCGGCGTCATCGACTTCCTTGAGGGTCGCCACGCTGTGCAGGCGCGCACGCGCCGCGATGGCGGCCTCGCCGCTCATGCGGCCTTTTTCCACCAAGGTGGTGTAGACCTTGCCGATATCGGCAATCGCCTTGTCGACCGCGTCGGGGCGCGTGTCGAACAGCTTGACCGTGTAGCCGGCGGCGGCCGCCACCTGCGCGATGCCGGCGCCCATGGCGCCACTGCCGATGACGGCGACGATGCTGCCTTGTTCCAGTGCTGCCATGCTCATTCCCCCATGAAGTGCGGCGTGCGCTTCTCGATGAAGGCGGTCACGCCTTCACGATAATCGTGGCTGTATCCGAGTTCGCGCATCATCTCGCCTTCGAGCTTGAGCTGCTCGGGCAGGGTATTGGCGTAGCTGGCCTGGATGGCGCGCTTGGTGAAGGCCAGGCCCTTGGTCGGCGCGACCGCGAAGTGTTCGGCCATGGCCATCGCGTCGTCCATCAGGGCGGTGTCGGCAACGGCCTTCCAGATCAGGCCCCATTGCTCGGCCAGTTCGGCCGGGATTTTTTCACCCAGCATGGCCATGCCCATGGCGCGCGCGTGGCCTACCAGGCGCGGAAGATGCCAGGTGCCGCCGGTGTCGGGGATCAGGCCCAGTTTGCAGAACACCTCGACGAAGCTGGCCGATTTGGCGGCGATGACGATGTCGCAGGCCAGCGCCAGGTTGGCGCCCGCGCCGGCGGCCACGCCGTTGACGGCGCAGATGACCGGCATCGGCAAGGAGCGCAGGGTCATCACCAGCGGTGCGTAATAGGTTTCGACCGAGTGGCCCAGGTCCACGCCTTCGGCGCCCGGTTCGACCGCGCGGTCCGACAAATCCTGGCCGGCGCAGAAACCGCGTCCGGCGCCGGTGAGCAGCAGCACGCGTACCGTGGGGTCGGCCTGCACCGCGGCCAGCGCGGAGCGCACTTCCAGATGCATCGCCTGCGTGAAGCTATTGAGCTTGTCGGGGCGGTTCAGGGTCAGGGTGGCGATGCCGTGCTCGATCTGGAACTTGATGTTTTCGTAGTTCATGGCGCGTCCTGTTCTGTAGGTTGGATTATTCGTGCTGGTCGAAATCGACGACCACTTTATCTGTCACCGGAAAACTCTGGCAGCTCAATACGAAACCGCGCGCGATCTCATAGTCTTCCAGCGCGTAGTTCGCGTCCATGTCGACCTTGCCGTCGACCAGCTTGCAGCGGCAGGTCGAGCACACGCCGCCCTTGCACGAGTAGCGCATGTCGATGCCGGCGCGCAGGCCGGCGTCGAGGATCGATTCCTTGTCCTTGTCCATCGTGAAGCTGGTGTGGTTGCCGTCCAAAATGACGGTGACCTCGGTCTCGTGGCGCACCAGCGCGTCGAACTGGCGCGGCTTGTGCTGGTGCTTGGGAATGCTGGCGGCGAACAGCTCCACCTTGATATTCCGCTTCGGCATGCCGGCTTCCTGCAGCGCCGCCGAGACGCCGTGCATCATGTCTTCCGGCCCGCAGATGAAGGCGATGTCGATATCGTCGATGCGGATCCAGTGCTTGATGAACTGCTCGACCTTTTCCTTGGTGATGCGGCCGTTGAACATTTCAAGGTCCTGCTGCTCGCGGCTCATCACGTAGGCCAGGTTGAGGCGCTCCATGTAGCTGTCTTTGAGGTCGGTCAGTTCTTCCTTGAAGATCACCGACGACGATGCGCGGTTCCCGTAAAACAGGGTGAAACGGCTTTTCGGCTCGGTGATCAAGGTGGTCTTGATGATCGAGAGGATCGGCGTGATGCCGCTGCCGGCCGCAAAGGCGACATAGTGGCGCGCATTGTCAAGCGCCAGCGGCACGTTGAAGTGCCCCATCGGCGGCATCACGTCGAGCACCGCGCCGACCTTCAGGTGTTCATTGGCCCAGCTCGAAAACAGCCCGCCCTGGGTGCGCTTGATGGCCACGCGCAGCGCGCCGTCCTGCACCGCCGAACAGATGGAGTAGGAGCGGCGCACGTCTTCGTCGCCGATCCGCGCGCGCAGGGTCAGGTGCTGGCCCTGCTGGTAGGCGAAGCTGGCGGCCAGGTCGTCCGGCACGGCGAAGGTGACGGCGATGGTATCGCGCGTTTCGTTGCGCACCTTGGCGACGGTCAGGGGATAGAATTTGCTCATAACAGCCTTCGTGATAACTCAATGGCACTTGAAATAATCGAACGGTTCGCGGCAGTCCAGGCACTTGTAGAGCGCCTTGCACGGCGTCGAGCCGAATTGGCTGGTCAGCTCCGTGTGGCCGGAATCGCAATTGGGGCAGATGACGACCAGCTTCGGCGCCGCCACGCGCTTGACACCCGCATGCAGGCCGCTGATGTCGATCACCTGCTGCGCGGGCGGGGCGATGCCGTAGCCTTTCAAGGCAGCCTTGCCGGCGTCGCTCATCCAGTCGGTAGTCCACGCCGGCGAAAGCTGGTTCACCAGCCGCACCTCGGGCACGCCGTGACCGTGCAGCGCATCGCGCACCGAATCGGCGATCACCGTCATGGCCGGACAGCCGGAATACGTGGGCGTGATGGTGACCACGCAGGTAGTGTCTTCCCATGCCACCGCGCGCACGATGCCCAGGTCGACCACCGAGATCACCGGGATCTCCGGGTCGCTGACCTCGCCCAGCCAGGCCCAGACCTGTTCCGTGCTGGCCGGCTGCGTGCTCATTACCACTCGGCCCCGGGGTACGACCGCTGCAGGAACTGCATTTCGGCCAAAATGAAACCCAGGTGCTCGCTGTGACGGCCGGTTTTGCCGCCGCGCTGCATCCACGCCGCCGGATCGGGCATCGTCAGTGTCGCCTCGGCGAAGATCTCGGACACATGTTCGATGAAGGCGGCGCGCAAGCCGTCGGCGCCGGGCGCGAGGCCCTGCTCCACCATGGCGTTGTCGATTGTGTCGTAGAGGAACATCTCGCCGCTGTACATCCACAGTTCGTTGACCGCGGCCTGGGTCTTGGCGTGGCTTTCGGGCGTGCCGTCGCCCATGCGCACGATCAGGTCACCGCTGCGGCGCAGGTGGTAGGTCACTTCCTTGATCGATTTCTCGGCAATCTCCGCGATGCGCGTATCGACCGACTTGGCCAGCCCCTGCATCAGGAAGTAGTGCCAGGTGTCGAAGAAGAACTGGCGCACCATGGTGTCGGCGTAATTGCCGTTGGGCTGTTCGACCATCAGGCAGCAGCGCATCTCGTGGACGTCGCGCAGGAAGGCCAGTTGGTCTTCGGTGCGGCCGCGCCCTTCCAGTTCGCCGGCGTAGGTCAGCCACATGCGGGTCTGGCCGAGCAGGTCGAGGGCGACGTTGGTCAGCGCCATGTCTTCTTCGAGCGCCGGCCCCTTGCCGCATAATTTGGACAACTGCTGCGACAGGATCAGGGCATTGTCGCCCTGGCGCAGCAGGTATTCGATTTTATTTTTCACGACATCGTCCACGGGCACGCTCACAGGTTCTTGACTTCTTCCGGCATTGGGAAGAAGGTCGGGTGGCGATAGACTTTGCTGTTGGACGGCTCGAACAAGGCCGATTTGTCGCCCGGGCTGCTGGCGACGATGTCGGCGGCGCGCACGACCCAGATCGACACGCCTTCGTTGCGGCGCGTGTAGACGTCGCGCGCATTATTGACCGCCATTTCGGCATCCGACGCGTGCAGGCTGCCCACGTGCTTGTGCGCCAGGCCGTGCTGGCTGCGGATGAAGACTTCCCACAGGGGCCATTCTTTACTCATTTTTATTCTCCAATGTGGTGGGACTCAAGCGGCGGCGCGCGCGGATTTCTTGTCGGCGTAGGCGACCAGCGCATCGCGGAACCAGGCGCCGTCCTCGTACGCTTTCACGCGCGTGCGCAGGCGCTCGCGGTTGCACGGGCCGTTCCCCTTCAGGACATTCTGGAACTCGCTCCAGTCGATCTCGCCGAATTCGTAGTGACCCGTCCCGGCGTTGAACTTCAGGTCCGGATCGGGCACGGTCAAGCCCAGGTACTCGGCCTGGGGCACGGTCTGGTCGACCATGCGCTGGCGCAGTTCGTCGTTCGAGAACAGCTTGATGCGCCACTGCGCCGACTGCGCGCTGTTGACCGATTCGGCGTCGGACGGGCCGAACATCATGAGCGATGGCCACCACCAGCGGTTCAGCGCATCCTGCGCCATCGCCTTTTGTTCGGGCGTGCCCTGGGCGAGGCTCATCATGATGTCGTAGCCCTGGCGCGCGTGGAAGGATTCTTCCTTGCAGACGCGGATCATGGCGCGCGCGTACGGACCGTACGAGCAGCGGCACAGCGGGATCTGGTTGATGATGGCCGAGCCGTCCACCAGCCAGCCGATGGCGCCCATGTCGGCCCACGACAGGGTCGGGTAATTGAAGATGCTCGAATACTTGGCCTTGCCCGAGTGGAGGGCGGCCAGCAGCTCGTCGCGCGAGACACCAAGCGTTTCGGCCGCGCTATACAGATACAGCCCGTGCCCCGCCTCGTCCTGGATCTTGGCCAGCAGGATCGACTTGCGCTTGAGCGTGGGGGCACGCGTGACCCAGTTGCCTTCGGGCAGCTGGCCGACGATTTCGGAGTGCGCGTGCTGGGAAATCTGGCGGATCAGGGTCTTGCGGTAAGCCTCGGGCATCCAGTCCTTGGCTTCGATCTTGACGCCGGCATCGATGCGCGCCTGGAACTCGCGCTCCTGCTCATCCATGTCCTCGGCGCTCTGGACTTTCTTGAGGCCGGTTTCTACGAGTTGTGCGTACATGGTGCTTCTCCCATTGCAAAGGCGATCGACCGATAATACGATACGTAAAATCAGATGTACACAGTTTAATTGAGTCATATTGTATACATGTATCTGATCAAGTTTAGACCGATAGCAAAAAACCATGCTGCGCCCAACAGGCAGTAAAGTAAACGGCTGCTTTGCTTGACAATCACCCCAGCGCGCCAGACCATGCACCCATGAAACAACTTACCAGCACAGCATGGATCGCCGACTTTCTCGCCAGCGATCCGCCCCGTTCCAAGTCCCTTGTGATGACGATTTTCGGCGATGCCATCGCCCCGCACGGCGGCACCATCTGGCTAGGCAGCCTGATTGAGTTGCTGGCGCCCTTCGGCGTCAACGACCGCCTGCTGCGCACCAGCGTTTTCCGGCTGGCGCAGGAAGGCTGGCTGGTGGCCAACCGCGACGGGCGCCGCAGTTCCTACGCCATCCTGCCGCAAGCCCTGCCCCGTTTCGAGCGCGCCAACCGGCGCATTTACGCGCCGCTGACCGCGCACTGGGACGGCAACTGGACCCTGGTGCTTTCCGGCGCGGGCAGCATCGACGCGCCCGAGCGCGCGCTGCTGCGCAAGGAAATGCTGTGGGAGGGCTATGCCATGATCGCGCCCGGCATGTTCGGCCACCCGGCCAGCAATGCCGGCGTTCTCGAAGAACTGCTTGCGCGCGTGGGCGTGAAGGACAAGCTGTTCGTGTGCCGGGCCAGCGCACTGCCGGGCGTATCAAGCAGGCCGTTGCAGGACCTGGTGCGCGAAGGCTGGGACTTGTCAGGCGTGGTCCAGGGCTACCGCCACTTCATCGAACGTTTCGCGCCCTTGCTGGACCTGTTGAAAAGCGATGATTCGCTCGCGCCCGAGCAGGCGTTCGTGATCCGCACGCTGCTGGTCCATGCCTACCGGCGCGTGCAGCTGCACGACCCGATGCTGCCAATCGAACTGCTGCCCGATCCATGGCCCGGCAGCAGCGCCTACGAACTGGCGCGCGCCGTGTATGCACGTACCTACACAGGCGCGGAAACGCACATCATGGACACCCTGCGGCGCGAGGACGATGGCGCGCCGCAGGCCGATGCCGGCTTCTTCCAGCGCTTCGGCGGGCTGGCCGACGGCGGCGCGCAAGGCGCCTCGCAAAATGGGTCGCCGGGGCCGCAATAGCGACGCTACAATTACACGTAACTTTTGCGCGCACAAGCGGCTACAATTGGGCCCACGTCCCTCAGCCACATTACAAAAAACTCGGAGACTGTCATGCAACGTCGTTCCTTCCTCACCAAAAGCGCGCTCGGCGCCACAGCCGGCGTCATTGCCACGCCGGCGCTGGCGCAAATTAATCCTGAAGTCAAATGGCGCATGGCGTCGAGCTTTCCCAAGTCGCTCGACACCATCTTCGGTTCGGCCGACGCCTTTACCAAGCGCGTGGCGGAACTGACCGGCGGGCGCTTCCAGATCCGCCAGTTCGCCGCCGGCGATATCGTGCCCGGCCTGCAGGTGATGGATGCGGTGCAGGCAGGCACGGTCGAAATGGGCCACACGCCGTCGTACTACTACTTCGGCAAGGATGCCACCTTCGCCTTCGACTGCGCGGTGCCGTTCGGCCTCACCTCGCGCCAGCAGACCGCCTGGTTCGACCAGGGCGGCGGGCGTGAACTGATGCGCGACTTCTTCAAGGGCTACGGCATCATCAACTTCATGGCGGGGAACACGGGCACCCAGATGGGCGGCTGGTACCGCAAGGAGATCAAGAGCCTGGAAGACGTCAAGGGCATGAAGATCCGCATCGCCGGTTTCGCCGGCCGCGTGATGGAGCGCATGGGCGCGGTGCCGCAGCAGATTCCGGCCGGCGACGTGTATGCGGCGCTGGAAAAAGGCACGATCGACGCGGCCGAGTGGGTCGGTCCGTACGACGATGAAAAGCTCGGCCTGGCCAAGGTGGCGCCGCACTACTACGCGCCGGGCTGGTGGGAAGCCGGGCCGCAGCTATCGTTCTACATCAACATCAAGGAATGGGAAAAGCTGCCCGCGCAGTACAAGGCGGCGGTGGAAGCGGCCAGTTACGAGTGCCACGTGACGATGCAGGCCGAGTACGACACCAAGAACCCGGCCGCGCTGGCGCGCCTGATCAAGAACGGGGCCAAGCTGCACACCTTCTCCAAGGCGATCATGGACGAGGCCTACAAGATCTCGACCCAGGTCATGGAAGAGGAAGCGTCGAAGAACGCCAAGTTCAAAAAAGTGTACGATCCATGGAAGCGGTTCCGCCAGGACCAGAACATGTGGGCCTCGGTATCCGAGCAAGTGATGCAGAACTATCTGATTTCGATAGGAAGAAAGTAGCTTAGGGCTCATTTGCGCCAGGTCAAACGAATCGGCCGGCGCATTTGATACCTTCGATGCGGCGACCCTGCCTGGGTGCGTCGCTTACCGGGGACTGATTATGGATGGCATCTATTTTTCCTGCGCCGACGTGACGAGCCTGAGCCCGCACGGCTTCTGGCTGCAGTGTGGCGAGGAAGAGTTGTACTTGCCGTTCGTGGAGTTTCCGGTCTTCGAGCACGCGACCATTGCGCAGATTTGCGCGGTCAAGTGCGTGAGCACCGGACGGCTGTACTGGCCGGCGCTCGATGTCGATCTGACCCTGGAGGCGATCCGCAATCCGATGGCGTATCCGCGCGATAGCATGAATTACGATTGCTGAGTTGGAGTTTCCACGTCGTCCCCGCGCAGGCGGGGACGACGGGGTGGGTACGCGGATGACGGAGGGTGCCCGGATGACGGTGGTCTGCGAGTAAACAACAATCTGCTCCGATACTACAAATGCCGCGTCTCCGCCGGCACGTTCCACCAGTTATTGTGCAAGCCATCCGAATACTTCACCGGCGCCGCGATCAGCTCTTCCGGCGTCACATCGTCCAGTGCGGCCAGATTGATCGACACGAACGCCCCGCCCATCTGTTCCACATACCCGCGCCCGAACGAGCGCACCCCACATTGCCGGCAGAACAGATGATGCCCACTCTTGGTCGCGAACTGGTAATCGCTCAGTTGCTCTTCCCCAGCCAGCAAGCGAAACGCTTCCGGCTTGATCGTCACATTCCACGCGCGCGTCTTGCGGCAGATGGAGCAATTGCATTTGCCCGTACCCTGGCTCAGGTCGATGTCGGCTTCGTAGCGCACCGCGCCGCAATGGCAGCTGCCGTGATAGGTCTTGTTCATGCCGTTCTCCTTCGCTGTGTTCAAAACATCAGCATAAATCCCAAACAGGGCGGTTTTCGCCCTGTTTTCCGTGTTTAATCCGAAGGCGTATCATGACGCCTCGCGCGCAAACCAGGCGCGCCTCTCATTCACCAGCCAGGGACACACCATGTCTATCAAAATCAGCAGCCAGTTCGACGCCGGCGCCATCGATATCGTGAGCGCCACCAGCGCCTCCTCGATCGACCTGAACATCCGCCGCGACTCGCACGCCGACATCACCCAATGGTTTTATTTCCGCCTGCAGGGTGCGCAGGGCGAAGCGTGCACGATCCGCTTCCTCAACGCCGGCAAGAGCGCCTATCCGGCCGGCTGGGAAGGCTACCAGGCCATGGCCAGTTACGACCGCGTGGAGTGGTTCCGCGTGCCCACCAGCTTCGATGGCGAGGTGATGACGATCTCCCACGCGCCCGAGATGGATAGCGTCTACTACGCCTACTTCGAGCCCTACTCGTGGGAACGCCACCTGGAACTGCTCGACCGCGCCCAGCTCTCCGAACAGGTGCGCATGCTGGACCTGGGCAGCAGTGTCGAAGGGCGCGACATGAACGTGCTGGTCATCGGCGACCCGGCCGCGAAGAAGAAAGTATGGGTCATCGCGCGCCAGCATCCGGGCGAAACCATGGCCGAGTGGTTCGTCGAGGGCATGCTCGACGCCCTGCTCGACCCGGCCGACGCCTTCGGCCGCCAGCTGCTCAAGCAAGCCGTGTTCTACGTGGTGCCGAACATGAACCCGGACGGCTCGGTGCGCGGCAACCTGCGCACCAACGCGGCCGGCGCCAACCTCAACCGCGAGTGGAATACGCCAACCATGGAACGCAGCCCGGAAGTGTTCGTGGTCAAGAACAAGATGAAGGAAACCGGCTGCGACCTGTTCCTCGACGTGCATGGCGATGAAGGCTTGCCTTACGTGTTCGTGGCCGGCAGCAACTCGCTGCCGACCTTCACGCCGGCACAGGCCGCGCAGGAAAAACGCTTCGCCGACGACTTCAAGATCGCCAGCCCCGACTTCCAGGACGTGCACGGTTACGGCGACTCGCCCTACACCGACGAAACCATCACCATGGGTTCGCCGCATATCACCCACGCCTTCGGCTGCCTGTCGCTGACCCTGGAGCTGCCGTTCAAGGACAATGCCAACGATCCCGATCCGATCTGCGGCTGGGACGGCGCGCGCAGCGCACGCCTGGGCGCCGCGGTGCTGCAACCGATCCTGCAAGCGCTGCGCCACCCGGCCTGATGTGATACGGCTTTTCGTCATTGCTTCGATTTTTTGATTCACATCAACGATTTAGTTGGGGCCAATCAATAAACTTCTTCCATACCCAATGACAAACGAAGAAGGAAGTAGTGATGAAAAGCAAATTGTTAGCAGTCGCAGTGAGCATGCTGGGCCTGATCGCCATTGATGCCCAAGCCCAGGATGGAGCATGGCTGGTGCGCGCGCGCGCCGCGCACCTGAACACGGCCGACAAGTCCACGCCGGTCGCCGGCGTCGGTGCATCGGACCGCATTTCGGTGTCCGACAAGACCATCCCGGAAGTCGACGTCAGCTATTTTTTCACGCCCAACCTGGCGGCCGAGCTGGTGCTGACCTATCCGCAAAAACATGATGTGATGCTCGATGGCGCCAGGATCGGCAGCTTCAAGCACCTGCCGCCAAGCCTGCTGGGCCAGTACCACTTCAACCCAATCGGCCAGTTCAAGCCTTACCTGGGCGCCGGCATCAACTACACGCGCATCTCGCAGGTCAAGCTGCTGGACGGCGCGGGCGGCCTGGAAAACCATAGCGTGGGCCTGGCCCTGCAGACCGGGGTCGATTTCAGGATCGATAAAAAATGGTCGGTCAACCTGGATATCAAGCGCATCAATATCCGCAGCGATGTGATGATCGCGGGCGCCAAGGTCAGTACCGTGAAGATCGATCCGGTCCTGGTCTCCGTGGGCGCCGGCTACCGCTTCTGAGCTCATCGGAGGGGCGGCCGCCGGTGCGGCAAGTGGCTGCGTGCCGGGTTACGCGCGCGTTGTGCTAACCCGTCCCGCAAAGTTTCCGCCCTTTTTTAGCCAGCACAAAATATCAAAAGTCGAACTGGCGCTTCCCTTATCATGTGCTCCATCAGGAGAGCACATGAACTATCTCGGTCAAATCCAGCGCGGCGTCGACTACATCGAAGGCCATCTCGCGCTGCCCATCGCCATCAGCGTGGTGGCGCGCGAATCGGGCATGAGTCAGTGGCATTTCCAGCGCATGTTCAAGGGTTTGACGGGCGACACCGTCAAGGATTACATCCGCTCGCGCCGGCTGGCGCGGGCCCTGGACCTGCTGCTCAACACCGACAGGAGGATCATCGACATCGCCGTCGAAGCCGGCTTCGACAGCCAGGAGAGTTTTACGCGGGCGTTCAAGGCGGCGTTCGACGATACGCCGGCGCGCTACCGCAAGGCGGGCAAGCGGCGCCCGTTCCCGCCGAAGGCCAGATTCGACCAGGACTACCTGGCGCACATCGCCCAGGGCATCAGCGCCGAGCCGGAAATCTACACCCAGGCGCAGATGCACCTGGTCGGCATGCGCACCAGCTACTTCGGCACCGACTCGGAGAAAAACAACATCGCTGAACGGCTACCGCCGCTGTGGCAGCAATTCCTGGCGCGCCTGTCCGAGATCGAGCACACGGTCGGCGGCACCTGCTACGGCGTGGTCCGGCAGTTGCGCGCCAACAGCGACGAGCTGGAGTACTTTTGCGCGATCGAGGTCAGCCAGCTGGCCGCCATCCCGGCCGGCATGCTGGCGCTGACCAATCCGGCGGCGACCTACGCCAGGTTCGCGCACAGGGGCGCGGTGAAGCTGGTCGACAGCACCGTCAACTATATCTACTCGACCTGGCTGCCGCGCAGCGGCCGCAGACACAGTTACGCCGCCGACCTGGAGTTTTACGGCGCGGCCTACAGCCCCACCTCGGACCAGTCGCTGATGCACTATGCGATTCCGATCGAAGATTGCCCACCACCGAAGGAGAAAACATGAATGCAACGTTGCAGAACACCTGGGAAAAATACACGTCGGCCTGGAAAATGACGGATCGGGCCGGCCGCCTGGCCGTCTTCGCCGAGGCGCTCACCGAAGGCGCCGTCTACACCGATCCGCTGGTGCAGGCCGCTTCCTGGGACGAGCTGATCACCTACATGGAGAACTTCCACCAGCAGGTGCCCGGCGGCCATTTCGTCACCACCAGCTTTTCGTCCCACCACCAGAAGAGCATCGCCAGCTGGGACATGAAAACGCCGGACGGCGCGACCATCGGCACCGGCACAAGTTATGGCGAATACGACGCGGCGGGGAAACTGCTCAGCATGAACGGTTTTTTCCAGGTCCCCGGCTAACTCCCGCGCGCCGGCCGGATCGATCATTGAGTGCCGGCAGGAAGGTATGGATAAGCGAGATGAAAGATTCTCAAACTAAACTTGGGTTCCCACCTCTCCAGGAACCGGCCTCTGGATTCGATGGCGTCAGGTTCAGCGTTTTTCTGACCACAAATTCCAAGGCCGTCTTTCCTGCCATTGGCAGAAAAGACTTCCTGCCATTGGCAGAAAAGACTTCCCGCGCAGGGCTAGCGCAGATTGGCTTGCGGTTTTTTGGTCAGTTCGTCGACCGCCGCCAGGATCTCGGCTTCCTTGTAGCCGCCGAAGCGGCGGTATCCCACGTACGTGAGCGGATAACCGCTGCCTTCGAGCGCGTTGTAGGCGATTGCGCCGGCTTCCGATGCCTCGACATCGACATCCTCGAAGGGGATTTTCTTTTCCTCGAACAGTTCGCGCTGCGCCTTGCAGTAGCCGCACCATTTGGTCCCGTACAGCACCACCCTGGGCTTGTCCTGCGCATCGAAATGGTTGGCCATGACGATGCGTTCGCGCCGGGTCAGCGCCTCCTTGCCCAGCACTTCGCCGAGCATCCCGGCCAGGGCATGCACATCGTCGCCGACATTGCGCTGCTTGCCGGCGATGACCGTCGGCAGTGCGTCCACCTTGTATTTTTTATCCGGCTCGGTGAGGACCACTTCCTGGAATGCCGGCACGCGCTTTTTCAGCTCGTTGCGGATCTTGTCGCAATGCTCGCCGCACTCGGCGCTGGTGAACAGCATCACGAGCGGCTTGCCGTCCTTGTCGAACGCGCCGCTGCCGCCAGCGGACAGGCGCCCGCTCTTGTAGGCATACAAGGCGCCGCCGGCGATCAGGGCCAGGAACAGGATTCTTTTCATAGTCACTTCAATGAATAACGGCGCCGCACCAGACGCTTTGCCTGGCCCGACGCCGCCCCTCGCTAGCGCGCAGGGAAGGAGGGATATTTTTACTTGCGCCCGGCTTTGATCATGTAGTCCACCATGACTGCTTCGGACACCGAGGCCCACATGTTCTGGTCCTGGCGGAATCGCTTCCACGGCTCGTAGATGGTCTTGAACTTGGCGTTCTTGGCCGCTTCTTCGTTCATCACGTCCTGCGCCGCCTTGTAGCAGGCATCCATGATCTCTTTCGAGAAGGTGCGCAGCTTGACGCCGTTCTTGAGCAGGCGCGCCAGGGCCGCCGGGTTCTTGGCGTCGTACTCGGCCTGCATGCCGATGTGCGCTTCATACGTGGCGCATTCGAGCGCGGCCTGGTATTCCTTGGGCAGCTTTTCCCACTCCTTGATGTTCACATAGAAGGAGAAGCTCGCGCCCGCTTCCCACCAGCCCGGCGCGTAGTAATATGGCGCGACCTTGTAGAAGCCCAGTTTTTCGTCATCGTAAGGACCGACCCATTCGGCCGCGTCGATCGTGCCTTTTTCCAGCGCAGGATAGATATCGCCACCCGCCAGTTGCTGCGGCACCAGGCCCAGCCGTTCCAGCACCTTGCCGGCGAAACCGCCGACCCGCATCTTGGTGCCCTTCAAGTCTTCCACGGACTTGATTTCCTTGCGGAACCAGCCACCCATCTGGGTGCCGGAATTACCGCCCAGGAAGTTGACGATGCCGTAACCCTTGAAGAAGTTGCGCGTCAATTCGCGTCCGCCGCCTTCCTGGTACCAGGCCGTGTGCTGGCGCGAGGTCAGGCCGAACGGGACTGCGCAATCGAAGGCAAAGGTGGCATCCTTGCCGAAGTAATAGTAGGACGCGCTGTGGCCGATTTCCACAGTGCCGGCCTGGACCGCGTCGAGCACTTGCAGGCCCGGCACGATTTCGCCGGCCGCGAACGAGCGGATGTTGAACTTGCCGCCGGTCAGTTCCGAAACGCGCTTGGTGAGGATATCGGAAGCGCCGAAAATGGTATCCAGTGATTTGGGAAAGCTGCTGGCGAGACGCCAGTTGATGGTGGGATGCGACTGTGCCAAGGCCGGTGCGGCGACTGCGCCCGCTGCGGCGCCGGCTGCCGCTTTTTTAATAAAGGAACGACGTTCCATATGTCTGTGTCTCCTGAAGTGTTTACGTCACGGAAAAACCACCAATGTCATGCTGCTAGAGCTAGTGTATTTGCGTCTAGGCAAGCATGCAATGTAATTTATCTTACAGGAGTCTTACAGGATGCCGCGGAGGATTGGCAGGGGTGTTTCGCGTGGACACAAGGTGCCCACGCGCGAGAGCGTCAGTGGCGATCAGCTGCCGGCCACGACCATGTTTTCGATCAGGATCGAGCCGGTCTGCTTGTTGCCGCGGATGAGCACGTCATTGCCGATGGCGACGATCTGTTGGAAGATATCCTTCATGTTGCCGGCGATGGTGATTTCCTCGACCGGATACTGGATCACGCCATTCTCGACCCAGAAACCGGAAGCGCCGCGCGAATAGTCGCCGGTCACGTAATTGGTGCCCTGGCCCATCAGTTCGGTGACCAGCAGGCCGCGGCCCATCTTCTTGATCATGCCGGCGAAGTCGTCGGCGCGTTTGGTCTGGGTCGAGCTCATGGTGAGGTTATGCGAACCGCCCGCGTTGCCCGTGGTTTTCATGCCCAGCTTGCGCGCCGAGTATGACGACAGGAAGTAGCCCTGTACCACGCCATCCTTGACCACATTGCGGCGCACGGTGCGCACGCCTTCTTCGTCGAACGGGGCCGAACCGACCGCGCCGATCACGTGCGGATCTTCCAGGATCTGGATATGCGAAGGGAACACCGACTGCCCCAGCGAATCGAGCAGGAAGGTCGACTTGCGGTACAGCGCGCCGCCCGAGGTGGCTTGCACGAAGGCGCCCAGCAGGCCGGCCGCCAGCGGGGCCTCGAACAGCACCGGGCAGGTGCGCGTATCGAGCTTGCGCGCGTTCAGGCGCGCCAGGGCGCGTTCGGCGGCGTAGCGGCCCACCGCTTCTGGCTGGGCCATTTTTTTCGGGTCGCGCACCGAGGTGTACCAGTCGTCGCGCTGCATTTTGGCGCCCTTGCCGGCGATGGGCGCCACCGACAGGGTATGGCGCGAAAACGGATAGCCGCCCGCGAAACCGCGCGAATTGGCCGATACGAAGTGCGACTGCTGCACGTGCACGCTGGCGCCTTCGCTGTTGGTGATGCGCGGGTCGACGTCGAAGGCGGCCGCTTCGGCGCGTTGCGCCAGCACCACCGCTTCTTCGGTGGAAATCATCCACGGGTAGCACAGGCGCAGGTCGCGCGGCTTCATTTCGAGCATGTCGGCGTCGGCCAGGCCGGCGCAGTCGTCGTCGGCCGTGAAACGGGCGATGTTGTAGGCCGCGTCGACGGTGGCGCGCAGGGCTGCCGGGGAAAAGTCGGAGGTGCTGGCATTGCCGCGTTTTTGACCGATATACACGGTCACGCCCATGCCCTTGTCTTTATTCTGCTCGATCGTCTCGATTTTGCCACGCCGGACCGACACGGACAGACCGCTTCCCTCGCTGATGTCGACGGCCGCATCGGTGCCGCCCATCTCCTTGGCAAAGGCCAAAACGTCGCGCGCCAGCTGCTGCAGCTGATCCTGGGTGTGGATAAAGACGGAGTCGTTCATGTGGTGTTTTCTTCGGCTGTCCGGTTAAACGGGTATGATAGCAGTCGTTTACAGTTTTTACTGATCGGCTTTACGCCTATCGGAACCATATCATGCCAAATCCAAACCGGGGCGCCTGCGGCTTCCAATCGTCCGAGTTCGAGCAAGAATACGAACGCCCTTCCAAGTCCGAACTCAAGCGCCAGATGAGCGAGCTGCAAAAGCTCGGCGAAGAACTGGTCGCCGAAGCGCGCGACAGGGTCAAGCGCGTTCCCATGCCCGAAGACGTGCGCGATGCGATCCTGGCTTGCCAGCTGATCACCAACCACGAGGGACGGCGTCGCCAGATGCAGTTCGTCGGCAAGAAGATGCGCACCCTCGACGAGGAAGAAGTGGCCGTCATCCAGCGCACCATCGATAGCTGGAAAGGCATGTCCAAGGCCGATACCGCCGCCCTGCACGCGCTCGAACGCCGCCGCGACAAGCTGCTGGCCGACGACAAGGCCCTGACCGTGCTGCTCGAAGAAAATCCGGAACTCGACGTGCAGCACCTGCGCACCCTGATCCGCAATGCGCGCAAGGAACAGGCCGAGAACAAGCCGCCCAAGGCTTACCGCGAGATCTACCAGATCCTCAAGGATATCGACAAGAAGCGCAAGGCCGCCGCCAAGCCTGCGGCTGCGGATTTAGACGAGGACGGCGAGCCGATCGATGACGAGTCCGACGACGAGTAATTCCGCGCAATTGGTGATCGGCCTGGTGTCGGTCTCCGACCGCGCCAGCGGCGGCGTGTACGAAGACAAGGGCTTGCCGGCCCTGGCCGACTGGCTGGCCGGCGCCCTCACCACCCCCTACCGCATCGAAACGCGCCTGATTCCCGACGAACGGGCGCGCATCGAAGCGACCCTGGTCGAGCTGGTCGATGTTGTACGCTGCCACCTGGTGCTGACCACCGGCGGCACCGGTCCGTCGCGGCGCGACGTCACGCCCGAGGCCACGGTCGCCATCGGCACCAAGGAAATGCCCGGTTTCGGCGAGCAGATGCGCCAGATCAGCCTGCAATTCGTGCCGACCGCGATCCTGTCGCGCCAGACCGCCGTGATCCGCGAAATCGATGGCCACGCGGCGCTGGTGATGAACCTGCCCGGCCAGCCGAAGGCGATCAAGGAAACCCTCGAAGGCCTGAAAGATGCTGACGGCAAGCAACTAGTCGGCGGCATTTTCGCGGCCGTGCCCTACTGCGTCGACCTGATCGGCGGGCCATATATGGAAACCAACCCGGCCGTATGCAAGGCATTCCGGCCGAAATCGGCGCTGCGTCCGGCGCCGTCCACCGGGAACAACGCATGAGCAAACTGTTAGACAACATCGAAATCGAAACCGCCCCCAACCCGACGGTGGCAATCATCTGGATGCACGGCCTGGGTGCGGACGGCAACGACTTCGTGCCGCTGGCAAGCGAACTCGACTTGAAAGGCTTGCCCGCCATCCGCTTCGTCTTCCCGCATGCCAATACGATGCCGGTGACGATCAACGGCGGCTACGTGATGCGTTCGTGGTACGACATCGTCAACGCCGACCTTGGCCGGCGCGAAGACGAAGCCGGCCTGCGCGCCTCGCAGTTGCAGGTCGAAGCCCTGATCGCGCGCGAAAAAGCGCGTGGCATTCCGGCCTCGCGCATCATCCTGGCGGGCTTCTCGCAGGGTTGCGCGATGACTTTGCAGACCGGCTTGCGCCATCCGGAAACCTTGGCCGGGCTGATGTGTTTATCCGGCTATGTGCCGCTGGCCGACAAGATCGCGGCCGAACGTTCGGAAGCAAGTATGGCGACCCCGATTTTCCAGGCGCACGGCCAGCACGACGGCATGATTCCGATCGCCCGCGCCAGCGACTCGCGCGATTTGCTCACCTCGCTCGGCTATCAAGTGGAATGGCACGATTACACGATGCAGCATTCGCTGTGCCAGGAAGAAATCGACGATATCGGCGTCTGGCTCAAGAAAGTCCTGGCCTGATTCACACGGCCAGCCGTGCGACTTCAGTCCGTCTACCGCAGAGAGCGTAGAATGCGTTCTTTGATAGCAAAGGCAGACAATGAAAAAAACCGGCATGGCAAAGAGTGACGCCAAAAAATTGATGGGCAAGATGGTCGCCCCGGGCGCGGCCGGCTTCGGCAACGCCGACAACGCCATCGTCGACCGCCGCGAACAGCGCAAGCGCGATCAGGCTCTGGGCCTGGTCCCGTTCGCCGTCAAACTCAACAGCGATCTGGTGCTGCAACTGCAAACCCTGGCCAAGGAACGCGATGCCGACCTCAACGAGGTCGTCGCCGAACTGCTGGCCAAGGGCCTCGCGGCCTGAGCCAGCCAAGGTGAAAACGGTCGTTCTCGGCGGATACGGTAACTTCGGCGCCCGCATCTGCCGCGCCCTGGCGCCTGGCCCCGGCATCGAACTGATCGTCGCCGGGCGCGACCTGAACAAGGCCAGCGCCCTGGCCAGTGCCTGCGGGCATGGCGCGGCAGCGGCCCGCATCGATATCCACGATCCCCATCTGACGCAAGCGCTGCGCGCCCTCGGCGCCGAACTCGTCATCCACACCGCAGGCCCTTTCCAGCAACAGGATTACAGCACCGCGCTGGCCACGGCCGCCGCCGGCGCGCACTATATCGACCTGGCCGACGGGCGCCGCTTCGTGTGCGACTTTCCGGCCGCGCTGGACCAGGCCTTCCGCCAGCAACAGCGCGTGGCCATCACGGGCGCGAGCAGCGTGCCGGCCATGTCGTCGGCCGTGGTCGACCACTTGACGGCGGGCTGGCGCGGCATCACGTCCATCGACATGTGCATCG
This sequence comes from Massilia antarctica, assembly GCF_015689335.1. GTDB lineage: Bacteria > Pseudomonadota > Gammaproteobacteria > Burkholderiales > Burkholderiaceae_D > Telluria_A > Telluria_A antarctica. The sequence continues at coordinate 841,039 of NZ_CP065053.1, forward strand.
CCCCGGCCCAGACCGCGCCGCGCGGGGTGGCGACCATGGCCGCGGTGCTGAGCTACTGCGGCGCGCCGATCCAAGTCTGGCAGGATGGCCGCTGGGTCACCGAGCTGGGCTGGGCGGCGCCGAAGATGGTCGGATACGCACGCCTGCGCCCGCGCCTGGCATCGCTGTGCGACATTCCCGACCTCGAACTGTTCCCGGCCCATTATGCGGGTGTGAAGTCGGTGATGTTTCGCGCCGCGCTGGAGGTCGGCGTCAGCCAGCGCGGCATGGCGGCGCTGGCGGGCTTGCGCCGCATGGGGCTGGTGCCTCATCCCGAACGCCTGGCCGCCCTGCTCAACCGCGCCGCCGACGGCTTGAATTTCCTCGGTTCGTCCCTGGGCGGGATGGTGGTGCGCGTGCACGGCTTGGACGCCGATGGGGCGCCTGTGCAGCGCGCCTGGCACATCGCCGCCGATCACGACCACGGCCCGGAAATCCCGTGCATGGCCGCGGCCCTGCTGGCGCGCCGGCTGGCGGCGGGCACCCTGGACAAGATCGGCGCCTATACCAGCGTCGGCCAGCTGACCCTGGCGGAGTTCGAACCGGAGTTTGCCAAGTGGGGCATGGTGACTGACCTGGGCGAGTGATCGGTTATCATCTGCGCTTGGATAACAACGCTGAAAGAGGTAACACCATGGCCAAAAAAGAAGAACTCGACGAAGAAACCCTGGCACTGATTCACTGGTGCATCGAGGTGGAAGGTTTCCTGGTGGCCGGCGGCGCAACCCAGAAGCAGGCGCAAGACCATATCGAGGAACAGGTCGAGTGGTTTACCGACCAGTTCTATGATGGCTTGACGCCGGAAGAAGCGGCGAAGGACGCGCTCGCTTAACGCGGCACTGCCTCATCCGGCGCGGCCGGTGCGTCGCGGCCGGTGCGACGCACCGGCCTCCACTGGACGCGCTGGCCGTCCCACAAGGCTTGCGGGTCGGGCGGCGAGGTTGATGCCCAGAACACGGCCTTGAAGCGCTTGTGGTTGTCCGGGTCGATCGCCACCCTGTCGCCGATGGCCAGTTCCAGGGCGTCATGCCGTTCGCGATCGCGCGCCAGCGCAGGGTGCCTTGCATCGGCCGCTTCCGGCGTTCCGCTGGCCGCGAGATAGCGGACCCAGATGGCCCAGTCTTCCATCACCAGCGCCAGCAGCTCGGGCGCAATCGGCGACAGGTAATAAACCTCCTCGTCACGCTCTTCCAGGCCGTACATATACCCATTCGCATAAATATGCGCAACGCCGTCCAGCTCGGCGATGCCGAGCAAATTGCCGTCGTAAAAAACGTGGACGGTCAAGACACGATCGAATTTCATCTATCTCGTTCTTTCGGCGGCTGTCAAAGTTCAATATTCCGAATCAATCGTTGAGGCGTACACAGTCGCTGTCGCTTAAGGTCGGAGCGGCCTGTGCGCGCGTGACGATGCCGCGTACGCTGTCTGCATTCTCACTGCGCATCGAAGGCAGCCACTACGGCAAAGCGCCAAGCCTCGCCCATTCCGACATCTTCCATCATGACCATCGACCTCCGATGCGACGAGCACGATATGCGAAAAATCGAATCGCTTTTACTCGACCACGACATCGCGCGGAGTGACTTCCGGGGCGAACTGTATGACTGGCTGGGAAACAGCTTCGATGGCGTCTGGCTGGAACTAAAAGGCCGCCAACCGGTCAGACTGAATACCGAAACGAGCGCGCGCCTTTTTATGATACCGGACAGGTCAACGGTAAGAGTACTCAACGTGAACGAGGATGGCAACGCACCGGCGGGCACGAAAATCCATTTCGTCAACTCCTTCGTCCCGGACGACGAGCAAAACAGCGTCGTTGTCTTCTCCCTGGAAAAAACGCCTGGCGTTTGGTCCGCCGCTTTGCATATCGGAAGGATGAAGCTGCGCCCGGATGCACCAGCCAGACTTTGCACCGTTGCGTTTGGCATGATGGCGGTCACCGCCTACCGTCTCGGCTTCGATCATATCCAGCTCTACGCCGCAGGACGGGGACCTCTGCACCAGACCGATCCCGACGCGTATATCGGGTATCGCGTCTGGCCTAAATTCGGTTTCGACGCGCCTGTGAACGCCGCCGAAATGAGCGGGCATCCCCTTGCGTCGATGCATGGGTTGCGCACGGTACAGGAGGTCCTCGCTCGCACCCCGCAGTGGTGGGACGCCTGCGGCAGTGGGCGTCCGATGCAGTTTGATGTAAGCCCGACCAGTCGATCGTGGTCGATTTTGATAAACTATCTTTGGACGACCCTGGCGGATTTTTGACCACCGTTGCAATCACCAAAGCAATCATACTTGAGGTGAACACCATGACATCACTTACCAAAGCGCAAGCAGACCAGCTCGCAAAGTACCGGCGTGCATCGGACGAACTGCGAAAAAAAATCGCTGCCACAGCGGTCCGCGATGAGAACGAAATTCTTCCGGAGAACGGCATCTTTCACTTCCCGCGCTGCAGGCCGTTGACCTCCGAGCAGGCCTTCGCCCTGTTCGGAAAATCAGAGTTTTCCGACAGCGTGCTTCGAGAGATTGCCGACAACGGCGTCCGGCATCGGCGCGCGACAAGCACCGCCAGCGAGTAATTGCTGATGTCCCGTGCTCGGCAGCATCGAATGCCGCGCGGGCTCATCCGCATGCCAATGCGATGCCGAAACTATTCATCCCGAAATAAATTCATCCTGGATAAGCCGCGCAGCCGGCGTGAACGCTACTACTCCGGCAACGGCGCCGCCGTCGATACCGGCGCCGCGGTCTGTGCCGCGTTCATCACCATCGCCAAAAAAGTGTAGTACCCGTTGATCCCCATCAAATCGACCACGCCTTTTTCGCCGAACAGCGCCAGCGCGTTGGCATAGGTCACATCGCTGACCCGCTTGTTCCTGTGCAGCTCCACGCAAAAATCGTACACCAGCGCTTCATCGACCAGCATCGCCGGCGACTTGCGGCGCTGCGCAATGGCCGCGACGATACCCGCCTCGATCCCGCTGCGCTCGGCAATCGGCGCGTGGATCGCCCACTCGACCTGCTGGTCCCACTCGCGCGCCGTCACCAGAATCGCGATTTCCGACAGGCGCGTGCCGATCGCGCTGCGGTAGCGCAGGTACTCGCCCATGCGCTGCGCGCTCTCCATCAGCTCCGGGCTGCGCAGCAGCGGCACGAACGGCCCGTACAGCGCCCCGCGCGGGCCGTCGATGATGGCTTGGGCGACGGCCTGCTGCTGCGGCGCGAGCTGCTCGAAGGGGATGGGGCCTAGTCTTTCTCTCATCAAAGAATGTTCCCAAAGGCGGAAATATTTCGCAAATGCATAGCAAAATTGATTTTAAATTCATCGTACTTTGTTTTGCTTTTTCGAGGTGTGCAGATTCATGAAAAAATTTCGCGGCCCCCGAAAATGTGTGTTCATGGCGACGCTATACTGGACTCAGTGGCTCCGGCCGAACACCTCGCTGCCGGACCACCAGCTTCCAAGTGCAATGGATCTCGATGACAAAAATACTGAGGAGATATTGAGATGTCGAAAACGGCAAAGGCGATATGGGGCGGTATTCTGATGTTGGCGGCAGGCGGGGCATCTGCCCAGTCGTCGGTAACAATCGGTGGATTGGTCGATCAGTATGTTGGATCGTTGCAGTATAGCGGTGAACCTGCACGCCGCACGGTGGTGCAAAATGGCGGCATGTCGACCTCGTGGTTTGGCTTTCGCGGCGTCGAGGATCTGGGCGGCGGCCTGAAAGCCGAGTTCATGCTCAACGGCTTCTTCCTTGCCGACACCGGCGCCTCGGGACGCTTCGGCGGCGACAACCTGTTCTCGCGCGACGCCTTCCTCGCGCTGTCGGGCAGTTTCGGAAAAATCACGGTGGGGCGCACCAGCGCGCCGAGTTTCCTGCCTGCCGTGCTATTTAACCCCTTCGGCGATTCCTTCCAGTTTTCCCCGCTGATCCTGCACACCTACGTGCCGACCGGAACTGTCGGTGCGCGCAAATGGGTCGCCACCACGGCTGGCGATAGCGGCTGGAGCAACCAGATCCAGTATTCCACGCCTGTGGTGAATAACTTCCAGTTCAATTTCTATTATGCGCCGGGCGAGCAAGCCGGCAAGAGCAGCAACAAGAACGTCGCAGTCAACGCTTACTACAATAATGGTCCGCTCGGCTTGACCGCGGTCTACCATACCGTGCGGGTGAGTAATCCGAATGGCGGCCTGCCGATCCTCGACGCCACCAAAGCGCCAAACGATTACAGCAGCATCGAAAAGCAAACCGGCTTCTACCTGGGTGCACGCTACGATTTTTCGGTGCTTAAGGCATTCGTCACTTACCGAAAAAACAATGACGATGCCGCCGCCGCCCGCGAGATGGACGACAAGACATTTACCTTGGGGGCAAGCGTGCCGACCGCCAGCGGCGCCATCCTGGTCGGCTATGCCAATACCGAACGTGGCGGCAACTTGCTCGCGGCAGACCTCAAACGCGATACGCTCAGTGTCGGGTACGACCACAACCTGTCCAAGCGCACCGACTTATACACGATCTTCATGTCCGACAAGATCACCGCATCGTCGCGTGCCCGCAGCTTCGCGGCCGGGGTACGCCACCGGTTCTGAGTTGGGTGTGGAGCACGGCGGGGGACCGCCGTGCTGGGATTGCCTTATTTGTAGATGCCGCAAGCGATCAGGATATCGTCGACCTTTTCAATATAGGCCGACTTCGGTTGCAGCGCTCCCGTTTGCGGATGGGGCCAGACGAAATCGACCCAGCCGCTGCCTTTCTGTTGTGCCACATCGATGTAGCTCTTGACGGTGCGCACACCATTCTGGTCTTTCACTTCATACATATTGCGGCCAATAATTTTTGGATTGGGGCTGGCCAGGTTGATGCCCTTCATGTCGTAGGCAAAGATATACAGGCTGCCGTCGACGAACTTCCCTTTGGGGTCATTGAATGCGGCTATAGCTTTTTCACGGCCCACTTCCTTGTAATACGCAACCCCTTTTTTTACCATGGCGATTGCTTCCTCCGGCGTGCGTTTCTCTTCCGCGGCGGCGCCGGCTTGCATGCCGATGGCAAGAACAAACATCGCTAACGCTTTGAAAAAAATCTTCATAATGCCCCCTCCGGTTTGGCGTCATGGAGCCCGATTCTGGCCCGGTGAACCTTGCAGGTTCTCATTAATATTAGCAGCTTTTTTTACTAGAAACGACGGGCAACAGCGATTTGTCCGTCCGGTGCGACAGCAATCCCCTACCCAATGACAGCAGCGCCGCCGCGACCAAGCCCTGGGCCTGGTGCCTTGCGCCGTCACGCTCGATAGCGAACTGGTGGCGCACCTATTTGGCGGCGCTGAAACGCGTCGGCGGGCAGGGCGTCATTGACCTGGCAGGCATCAACGGCTACTACACCTTTCTGGCGACGACGATGAATGCGGCGCGGACGGCTGTCCCAGTGTCGCCTGCCAAGCCGTTACCTGAGTAGACCTCCTTGCGCTTGGACTGGGAGCGACGGTCGCCAAGTAAATCATGTATTGATGGCCCGTCTATTATCAGCTCCGGGCTGCGCAGCAGCGGCACGAACGGCCCGTACAGCGCCCCCCGCGGGCCGTCGATGCGCCGCCGCCTGCTGCGCGGCCGTTAATTGTTCCGCAGCCATCGGCCCGAGTCGGTCGATCATGGTGCTTGCCTTTCCTCTGTTGCGTTTATTGCCGCAGGTAAAAATATTCGCACAGCCCGGGGGATAAATCAAAAGAAGCGGGACGTTCTCAGCTTATTGTCAAGCATCAACAATTTCAGCGACGAGGAAGCCATGAGTCACATGATGCACCGTAATCTCCGGCAAATCCCGCCGGTTGCCGTCAGCGCCCAGGGAATGCTGGTGCGCGACAGCGAGGGGAAGACCTATATCGATGCCTGCGGCGGCGCGGCGGTGTCCTCGCTCGGCCACGGCCATCCGGACATCCTGAGCGCGATGCACCGCCAGATCGACCGCAACGCCTACGCCCACACCGCCTTCTTCACCACCGACGTGGCCGAGGAACTGGCCGACCGCCTGGCCGCCGGCGCGCCCGAAGGCTTGAGCGAAGTGTACCTCGTCTCGGGCGGCTCGGAAGCGATGGAAACGGCGATGAAGCTGGCGCGCCAGTATTTCGTCGAAACCGGCCAGACCCAGCGCACCAAGTTCATCGCGCGCCGCCAGAGCTACCACGGCAACACCCTCGGTGCGCTGGCGGTCGGCGGCAACGAGTGGCGGCGCCGCCATTTCGCGCCCCTGCTGATCGACGTGGCGAGGGTGGCGCCCTGCTATGAATACCGCGACCGCCGCCCGGACCAGACCCAGGACCAGTACACCGGCGCCCTGCTGCGCGAACTCGACGAGCAGATTCATGCGGCCGGTCCGCACAACATCATCGCCTTCGTGGCCGAGCCGGTGGTGGGCGCGACCGGCGGCGCGATTCCGCCCACGCCGGGCTACTTTCGCGGCGTGCGCAGCCTGTGCGACCGCTACGGCATCCTGTTCATCGCCGATGAAGTCATGTGCGGCATGGGCCGCACCGGCACCATGTATTCGATCGAGCAGGATGGGGTCGCGCCCGACATCATCACCATCGCCAAGGGACTCGGGGCCGGCTACCAGCCGATCGGCGCGGTGCTGGCCCAGCGCGCCCTGGTCGACCAGCTGCGCAAGGGCAGCGGCGCGTTCCAGCATGGGCACACCTACATCGGCCATCCGGTGGCCGCCGCCGCCGCGCTGGCGGTGCAAAAGGTGATCGAGCGCGACGACCTGCTAGCCGCGGTGCGGCTGCGCGGCGAATCGCTGCGGCGCATGCTGCAGGCCGAATTCGGATCGCACCCGAACGTGGGCGACATCCGCGGACGCGGCCTGCTGCTCGCGCTCGAACTGGTGAAGGAGCGCGACAGCAAGCAGCCGTTCGAACCGGCGCGCAAGCTGCACGCGGCGGTCAAGAACAAGGCCATGGCCAATGGCTTGATGGTGTACCCGATGGGCGGCACCATCGATGGCGTGCACGGCGACCATATCCTGCTGGCGCCGCCGTTCATCGCGACCGAAGCGGACCTGTCGGAAATCGTCTCGCGCCTGTCGGACGCCATCGCCGCCGCGCTCGACTGACATGCCCCGCGTCCGCGACGGCGCCGGTCCGCTCCACGGCCAGCCTAGTTGGCCGGCGTCTTGACGATCAGGTCGACGATGGTCCACGAAAAGTCGGAACGCAAGGTGCCGCTGAACACCGGATCGGTAATGCTCATGTAAAAGTCGCTGGCGTACGGCATGATGGGTTTCGGCGCCGGCGCGTAGGCCGCCATGTTGTGGCACGTCATGCAGTTCGACTGCATCCCGGTATTGGCATTGATCGTGCCATTGATCGGACGGCTGATGCCGGCAAACACATCCGGCCCGAAACTGGCTTCCAGATACGGGTTGTAGCCGTACACGGGCGCGCCGACATTCTTGCCGCCGGTGATAGGCTGCGCCGGCGAGACTGTCGAATACGCCAGCGCCATCGCATAGTGGCGCGCCGCGCCGTCCAGATACGCCAGCGGACGCGCGCCGGCGATGGCGGAGGAACTGGGGGCGAACGGACGGTCGGCATTGGCCGACCACCAGAAAGTTTGCCAGGTCCACATCTTGTCTTCGCGCGAGGTGACGTGCATGCCGATCAGGATCGCGATGTCGCCGGCCGACACCGGCTTGCGCAGCTGGGCAGACAGAAAGGCCGCATTCTCGGCGCTGATCCGGCTATGGATAAAGTCGTTCAGATAGAAGGTGTTGGCCGGTGTGCGGTTGTTGCAGCCGGGATCGTTGCTATTGCCGCCGCTGCCGATCGGCCGGCTGATGTCCACATACACGCAGCTGTTCCAGTCCACTTCGCCAAAGCCGCTGTCCGGCTTGGCGGCAGCGGGACCGGGCCAGCCCGGGAAGCTGTAGATGCCGCGCGCCACGTTCTTGGGAATGATTTTGAACACCGGCTTGATCACGATCGCGTTCGATGGAAAGTTCGGCAACTCCGTGTAGCCGTTCGCCATCAGCTGCTTGAGCGTGCTTTCATAAAACAAGCGGTTGGCGATCGCATGCTGGGCGGCCGGCGGATTGTAGGCCACCGACACCAGGATCGCCGTGTCGGGGGCGCCCGCGAGACGGGCCGCGCTGACCATGCTGGCGCGCGCCTGGTGGCCATGCTGGAACTGGCGCGGCAGGTGCAGGTCCAGGGCCAGCCGCGCCATCGGGCTACCCTTGCCGTCCTCGCGCAGGCGCTCGGGCGCGCTGCGAAAGATGATGTTCGACGGCGCGGTCCAGGTTTCGAAGGCGCGCACCACCACCCCGTCAACCATGCCGACCGGCTGGGTCAGCCCAGCCCACAATCCCCATGCGTGCTGCTGGATCTGGCTGTCGGCGCCGCCGAAAATCCATTGATTGAGCTCAGTCTCGGGCTTGGGAAACACAAACGCCGGATTGGGACGCGGCAGGTCCGGCAGGCACACCAGGTTACCGTCGATATTGCCGATGTCGCCGTACTGGCGGGTCGCGTTCAGGCAGGCGTCGAGCTTGTCGAGGATGGTCGATTGCTGGGCACCACTGAGCTTTTTGCAGTTGGCCCTGAGCAGGTCGCCGATGACTAAAGTGTTACTGCAGGAAAGTTGATAGCTGCCGTTGGGAATGGTCTGGGCGGTGGCGGGCAGTGTTGCAGCCCAGCTTGCCAGGGCGAGCAGGAGGGGGGTGCGATAGCTGGTCATGGTCTCTTTCTTCTATCGATGGAAAGGAGAGGGGGACCCGCATGGCGCAAACTGGATCATGCAGGCCGGCAGCCGGTTTTCCGGCGTGCTGGTCTGCATGGTGTGCCTTTATTGGCAACAGAATCTAAGGAAAAGTCATGCGTTTGCGAAGCTATGCATTCGCACAATAAAGATACCGCCTTGGCGCCTCGCCCAAGCGCGGCGCTGGCGTGATCAGCCGGCCCAGGCGATCACGTCCTGCTGCTGCTCACCGATGCCGGCGATGCCCAGGCGCAAAGTGTCGCCTTTTTTCAGGAAACGCTGCGGGCTGCGCGCCATGCCCACACCAGGCGGGGTGCCGGTGGCGATGATGTCGCCCGGTTCCAAGGTCATGAAGCGCGACAGGTAGCTGACGATCTGAGCCACGGTAAAGATCATGGTCTCGGTGCAGCCGGTCTGCATGCGCTTGCCGTTCAGTTCCAGGTACAGGTCGAGCCGCTGGACGTCGATCACTTCATCGCGCGTGACCAGCCACGGGCCGACCGGGCCGAAGGTGTCGCAACCCTTGCCCTTGTCCCACTGCGGGCCGCGTTCGAGCTGGAAGGAGCGCTCCGAGATGTCGTTGACGACGCAGTAGCCGGCCACGTAATTGAGCGCCTCTTCTTCCGTCACGTATTGCGCGCGGGTGCCGATCACCACGCCCAGTTCGACTTCCCAGTCGGTCTTTTTGGAACCCTGCGGCAGCATCACCGGGTCGTCCGGGCCGGACAGGCAACTGATCGCCTTCATGAACACGATCGGTTCAAGCGGCGGGGTGGCCCCGGTTTCGGCGGCGTGGTCGGCGTAATTGAGGCCGATGCCGATGAATTTGCCCACGCCCTTGAGCGGCACACCAAGGCGCGGATTGCCGCGCACCAGCGGCAGGGTTTTGTAATCGATCTTGGCCAGCTTGCGCAGCGCCTTGTCGGACAGGAGCGAGGCATCGATATCGGCCACCACGCCGGACAGGTCGCGCAGGCGGCCTTCTTCATCGAACAAGCCGGGTTTTTCCTTGCCGGGACGGCCGTAACGAACCAGTTTCATTTTGTATTCTTTCAAAGGGGACAGGCGTAAAGTCGCCCGCGATTGTAGCGCAGGCGGGGCGGTCCGTCCCTCAGGCCACCGCCGCGCCCTCCCCGTGCCCCTGCGCGCGCGCCGCGGCCGCCACGCTCCCGCGGCGCCGCACATACAGCACCAGCCCGGGCAGTTGCAGCAGCACCAGGATGCCGAAGGCGGCCTGGTAAGCGCCGGCCGGATACTGGTGCAGCACATTCGCGTTCCACAAGCCGAGCACCTGGCCGAAGCCGGCCTGCACCAGGAAGGCGCCGATGAAAATCAGCAAATTGAGGCAGGTGGCGGCGCGTCCGGTCAGGCTGGGCGGCATGCTCTGGGCCACGATCGCATACTCGATGCCGGTGACGGTGCCGATCAGGGTAAACAGCACCGACAGCGTCTGGAAGCCCGGCTTGAAGTTGAGCACGATGGCGATCTGCACCAGCACGAACAGGCCGATGCCGACCGCAGCCACGTCGAGCGGCTTGACCCCGCGCCGCCCGGCCCACTCGGTGATCATGCCGACCGCGATGGCGCCGAAAATCACGGCGGCCATGCTCAGGTACAGCAGGTAAGCGACGGCGGCGTCGGAAAAATGCGCCACGTCGGACAGCCAGCGCCCCATCCACAAGCCTTGCAGGCCGAAAAACACGGCATGCGGCACGAGCATCAGCGAAATGGTCTTGCGAAAGGCCGGATCGCGGTAGACATCGAGGATCGATTGCACGGTCGGGGCCGCCGCCTTGGGCGCGCCGGCCGCGGCGCGCGGGGTCACCAGCCAGATCAGCAGGCCGACGCAGGCGGCCAGCGCGCCGAGCAGAACGAACAGGCCGCGCCAGTCGGTGAATTGGAGCGCCAGGCGCACCGGCAGGGTGGCCGAGGCCGCCCCCAGCCCGCCCACCGCGATCAGGTAGCCGTGCACCGATGGCAGGCGCTCCGGCGCGATCCAGCCGGAAATCGACTTGACGGCCGACATGAAGCAACCGCCCAGCCCGAATCCGATGATGGCGCGCGCCACCACCAGTTGCGCGAAGCTGTTGCCATGCGCGAACATCAGGGCGCCGCTGCCGGCCAGCAGCATCAGCACCAGTTGCACCTTGCGCGGCCCGTAGCGGTCGAGCGCGATGCCGACCGGCAGCTGCACCAAGGCGAAGGAAAAGAAGAAGGCGCTGGTGAGCAGCCCCAGCTGCCCGGAGGTGAGCGAGAGCGACTGCACCAGGTTGGGCGCCAGCACGGCGTTGACGGTGCGCAGCAGCGAGGACAGGTAATGTCCCAGCGCAAACGGCAGGAACACGGAGAAAAACACGGCCAGGCCGGACAGTCGCTGCTGCGCGTGTTGCATCATGCGTCTCCCCGGCCTCAGGCGGCGTCGGATTGCTTGCCGCAGCCGCCCGCGACGGCCCGCTGCGCCGTCGTGATCGGGATCACCTTGCCGGCCGGCGCATGCCCGGCGCCATCGTCCTCGCTGTCGAAGAAGAACTTGCTCTTGCCAAAAGCCGGCACCAGGTGGTCCATCCAGGTCGCCTTGTCGTCAAATTTGGCGAAAAAGGGCTTGCGCACCCAGTCCGGATTGCGCGCCTGCAAAAATTGCAGGGCGAACAGTTTTTCGCCATTGATGGTGACCACGCCATCGATCACGACCTTGCCGGGGAAGGCGCTCATGGACGGTCCGCGCACCGTGCGCGACAAGCCCGACACCATCTGGTAGGCCGACTGGAAGATTTCATGGGCGCGCGCCAGCGGCAGCGAAAAGTATTCGCTGGGGCCGGTGTCGCGTTCGACGAACATATAGTAGGGAATCGCGCCCAGGCGCACACCGGTGGTCCACAGTTCGGCCCAGCTGGCGGGGTCTTCATTGATATGGCGGATCAGAGGGCCTTGCATGCGCAGGGTGGCGCCAGTCGAGACGATGCGCTTGACCGCCTTTTGCGCCATCGGGTTGCGCAGTTCCACGGCGTGGCTGTAGTGGCCCATGATGGCCAGGTTCTTGCCGGATGCGACCACCTTCTCGAACAGGCGCATCAGGTCGTCGGCATCGCGGTCGGTGACGAAACGCTGCGGCCAGTAGGCCACCGACTTGGTGCCGATGCGGATGTTCTGGATGTGCGCCAGCTCGGGCGCCAGCAGCGGCTCGATGAACTCGGCCAAGGAGCGGGTATTCATGATCATCGGATCGCCCCCGGTGATCAGGACGTCGGTCACGTCCGGATGGGTGGCCAGGTAGGACACCAGCTCGGTCGTTTCGCGCGCATCGAACTTCATGTCGTCCATGCCGACGAACTGCGGCCAGCGGAAGCAAAAGGTGCAGTAGGCGTGGCAGGTCTGGCCGGCGCTGGGGAAGAACAGCACCGTTTCCTTGTACTTGTGCTGCAGGCCGCGCAGCGGCGCATCGTTCACGCGCGGCACGTTGTGGGTCATCTGGCCGGCCGGATGCGGGTTCATGCGCATGCGGATGGTGTGCACCAGCTGGTTGATGGCCGTTTCATCCTTCTTGTACAGCACCAGCTCGCGCAGCCGGGCGTATTCCTGGGGTTGCAGCATGTCGCGGTGCGGAAACACCAGGCGGTAGATGGGATCGTCCGGAATATTGCTCCAGTCGATCAGGTGGTCCATCACATATTCATTGGTGCGGAACGGCAGCACGCGCGAGACCACTTCCACCGCTTCCTGCAGCTCGGGCGACATGAATTTCCACTGGCGCGCATTGGCGACCGACTGGCGGGTGTAGGGCTTGAATTTGGGGGGCGAAAGATCGGTCACGACGGGCTCCTGAACAGGGTGGGAAGGCAGAAAATCATCATATGCTTGCCCTGTGGAACCAAATTGCCATAAATCAATATCAGGAGGCAAGCGTGCCCGGCTGCCACGCAAGCGGCATGAAGTGTGGCGTGCGCGCATCCTTCGCCTCCGCCTTGACATGGCGCAATCGACGGCTTGAGCGGGGGCGTAGATTACGCAATGCACCTAAGCAACAGCCCTCCCTTCCTGAAAGGATTTGCCATGAAATTGCTGCTGACCGCCACCGCCCTGAGCTTCACCTTCGCCGCCGGTGCCGCCTGCGCCGCCGACCCCACCGAAAAAGACGCCATCGCCATGGTCGAGCGCGGCGCCGCCCTGATCAAATCCAAGGGCAAGGAAGAAATGGTCAAGCGCATCAACGCCAAGGACAAGGATTTCGTCCAGGGCGAGCTGTACATTGATATGCGCGACTTGCAGACCGGCATCGTGCTGGCCCATCCGATCAACCCATCGATCGTGGGCAAGGACTTGACCGACGTGCCCGATGCGAGCGGCAAGAAATATCGCCGCGAAATCATCAACCTGGGCCAGGCGAAGGGCAAGGGCTGGGTCGACTACCAGTACAAGAACCCCACCAACGGCAAGATCGAGCCGAAAACCACCTATATCCAGCGGGTCGGCGATGTGGTGCTGGAAGCGGGCATTTATAAAAACTAAGGCATTTGCAATGCGGGCGGCATCTGCCGCCTGCGCAACATTCTGTCGGGAGTAAGGCATGCTGAACAAACTGCGTATCGGGCCCAAGCTGCTGCTGGCCCCCGCCCTGGTGCTGATTTTGCTGATACTGGTGGCCGCGGGCGCCTGGTACGGCATGGTGCGCCAGAATGCTTCACTGGAAAAAATGGTGCTGGTGCACGCCACGCGCCAGAAAGCCGCGGCCGATGTCGCCGGGGACGCCAAGCATGCGCATGCCAATATCTATCAATTGCTGGCCTGGATCAACGGCAGCTTCGCCAAGGCGCGGGTCGATGCGCTGACCGCCGACATCGGCAAGAAGCACCGCGCCATCGCCGAGCAGCTCACTGCGCTGGCGCGCATCGCCGACCCTTCCGAGAAAAAGCTGCTTGAGGCGGCCGCAATCACCTTGGTGGCCTACCGCAAGGGCGTGCTGGAAACCATCGACATGGCCCAGATGGACCAATCGATCGCCACCAACTCGATGCAAAAGGCGGAAAAGGACTTCGTCACGCTCAGCGCCAGCCTGGGCCAGCTGGCGACCCTGGAAAAGACCATGGCCGAGCGCGCCTACGCCGAGGCCCGCGAAGAATTCCGCTCGCTGGTGGGGGCGATGGGGGTGCTGGTGCTGCTCTCGATCGGCCTGTCGCTGCTGGCCACGATGCTGGTGCGGCGCGGCATGCTGGCCGATATCCGCGCCATTGCCGAGGTGGTGGGCGAGCTGGCCGAGGGTCGCTTGACGGTGGGCACGCCGCACCGCGGGCGCGATGAAATCGCCGACACCTCGCGCGCGCTGGACCACACCATCGCCAACCTGAACACGACCTTGCGCTCCGTGCTGACCTCGGTGCACTCGATCGACACCGCCTCCAAGGAAATCGCCACCGGCAACCTGGACCTGTCGAGCCGCACCGAGATGCAGGCCGGCTCCCTGGAACAGACCGCCAGCGCGATGGAAACCCTGACCCTGGCGGTGAAGGAAAACGCCAGCAATGCGCGCCGCGCCAACGAGCTGGCGTCCAGCGCCGCCACTCTGGCCACCAGCGGCGGACAGGCGGTCGAACGGGCGGTGACGACCATGGCCCAGATCAAGGCCAGCTCGGGCAAGATTGTCGACATCATCGGCGTGATCGACGGCATTTCGTTCCAGACCAATATCCTGGCGCTGAACGCGGCGGTGGAAGCGGCCCGCGCCGGTGAGCAGGGCCGCGGCTTTGCCGTGGTGGCGGCCGAAGTGCGCACCCTGGCCCAGCGTTCGGCGGCGGCGGCCAAGGAAATCAAGACCCTGATCGCAGCCTCGGTGGCCATCATCGACGGCGGCAGCGCCTCGGTCAACCAAGCGGGCAGCAGCATGGGTGATATCGTGGCCTCGGTCAAGCAGGTCAACGAGATCATCGAGCGCATCAGCCTGGCCAGTTCCGAGCAGGCCGACGGGATCGCCGAAGTCAATATGGCGGTCGGCCAGATGGATGCCATGACCCAGCAGAACGCGGCGCTGGTCGAGCAAGCCGCGGCGGCGGCCGAAAGCCTGCACGAGCAGACGGTCAACCTGTCGCGGGCGGTATCGATTTTCCAGATCGATGTCGATCCGCGGGACGAGCAGGAGGAGCAACACGCCGCCCACGCCGAGCTGCACGGCGACCCCGATGGCGCCTACCGCGAACCGGCCGAGCGGCGCGCGGCGGCCAGCAAGATGCGGGCGGTGGGCGCGCGCGGACTGTCGCCGGCGGCGCGCCAGGCCGCGGGACGGCGCGCATCCTGAGTCCGGGCGGCATGGCGCGGACTCAGCGGAACGGCTTGCTCACGAAGCGCGAGCCGGCCAGCCCGAAACGCCAGGGTAGGTCCATGGCCTTGGAAATGCCGATGCGCGGGCCAGCCACCACTACGACCGGCTCGCCCGCTGCGGCGAGGGCGAACGGCGGCGCATCGAGCGCCAGCGCGTTGTGGGCGCGGGTCACCCCCAGCGCCTGGCACAGCTTGCCGGGCCCGGAGCACAGCAGGCGCACATCGTCCAGCGCGCGCCGCTCGCGCATGCGCGCGATTCCCGCCAGCGGTTCGAGCGCGCGGATCAGCACTCCGGCGCCATGGCCATCGTCGCGGCAGACAAAGTTGAGGCACCAGTGAATCCCGTACGAGCGGTACACATAAGCATGGCCGGGCGGGCCGAACATGGCCAGATTGCGCGCGCTGGGACCGGAAAAGCTGTGCGAAGCCGGATCGTCGCGGTCATAGGCCTCGGTCTCGACGATGCGCCCGCCCACCCCGTCGACCAGCAGTACCACGCCGATGAGCTGGCGCGCCACCTCCTGCGACGGCGCATGAAAATCGATGCCCGCCAACTGTGTCTTTGTCTGCATTTTCATGAGAAACAATTCTACCTTGCCAAAATGGCGCGCAATGTGCGGCCGGACACCAAGCGGGCCGCGCCGGCTGTGACACGGCGCCAACACGGAAGAAAAATTCTTTTTTGCTTGAGACAAGATCAGCCACAGCCAGGCAGACTGGTTTATAGTGACGTACTGCAATAAATTCCATACGGAAATTGAGCTTCGATATCATATGAGCAATCCTGCCGCCCTAGCCACCAACTCCGACGACCCGGTCGACGCCCTGATCAAGTCGATCCGGATCCCGCCGCGTCCGAGCCTGCTGGCCGACCTGCAGCGCGAACTGATGTCGGAAGACCCGTCGCCGGCCACCATCGGGCGCATCATCGCCAGCGACGTGGGCATGTCGGGGGCACTGCTCAAGCTGGCCAATTCTTCTTTCTACGGCGGCAAGCGCAAGGCCAAGTCGATCGAACAAGCGATTTTATTCCTTGGAATCAACCAGGTAGCGGCCCTGATGACCGGCCTGCTGGCGCGCCGCAGCATCGGCACCGACCACGCCTCGCTGGCCAGTTTCTGGGATCTGTCGACCCGGCGCGCCCAGGCCATGGTCTACCTGTCGCGCCGCCTGCGCATCGGCGAAGCCGACGTGGCGCACACCTTCGGCCTGTTCTGCGACACCGGCGTGCCGCTGCTGATGCAGCGCTTTCCCGGCTATGCCGCCACCTTCGCCGACGCGGCCAACGACCCGCTGCGCCCCTTCACCGCGCTCGAAGATGAACGCCACAGCACCAACCACGCGGCCATCGGCTGCCTGCTGGCGCGTAACTGGGGCTTGTCGACCGACGTGGCCTGGGCCATCCTGCACCACCAGGACTACAGCGTGCTCGAAGACGAAGCCACCGACGACGCCGTGCGCGCCCTGGTGGCGCTGTCGCTGCTGGCCGAAAGCGCCATCCAGCAGTACCAGGGCCACGGCGGCTCGCTCGAATGGGACAAGGGCGGCGCCCGTGCCAGTGCCTATCTGGGACTGTCCGACGACGACATCACCGACCTGCTTGACGAACTGCACGATTCCTTCCACGGCGAGCACTAGACTTTCCCCGGCGCGGCGACGATACTGAAAGCACGACTTCAGGAGGCGACCATGAGACTACTTGCCAGCTTGGTCTTCTGCGCACTGCCCTTGCTGGGCAGCGGCTGCGCAGCTGTGCGCGTGCCGGCCCCGCTGCCGCTGCCGGAACTGTTCAGCGATGCCTCGTTCGCGCCGCCGCCGGCGCCGGTCGGCGCGGAGCAGCTGTTCGTGATCAGCCCGGCCATGCGCGCCTACATCGACAGCCCCGACTTCAGCGCCTTGATCCACAAGATGGGGCCGGAGCGCGGCCTGGTCGAAGCGCTCTACACCAAGGGCGAGCTGAAACTCGAATACGATGCCAGCGTCACCCGCACCGCCGCCGAAACGTTCGACGCGCGCATGGGCAACTGCCTCTCGCTGGTGCTGATGACGGCCGCTTTCGCCAAGCACATGGGCCTGGAAGTGCAGTACCAGGACGTGATGGTCGACGAAACCTGGACCCGCAACGCCGGCCTGTATTTCGCCAGCACCCACGTCAACCTCAGCATGGGCAGGCGCCGCACCGCCCAGCCGCAAGGCGTTCCGCCCGAGGAGCGCATGCTGACCATCGACTTCCTGCCGCCCGCGGAGAGCGCGCGCTACAACACGCATCCAATCGAAGAGCGCATGATCGAATCGATGTTCATGAATAACCGCGCGGCCGAGGCGCTGGCCGACCTGCACCTTGATGAAGCCTACTGGTGGGCGCGCGCGGCGGTGGCCCACCTGCCCACCTTCGCCACCCCGTACAACACCCTGGGCGTGATCTACCAGCGCCACGGCGACAATCCGCTGGCCGAGCGCGCGTTCAAGGCCGCCCTCACCCTGGAACCGGAAAGCACAATCTCCATGCACAACCTGGTGCCGGTGCTGGCCAAACTGGGCAAGACCGAGGAATCGGCGGCCTTGGCGGCGCGCCTGGCCAAGCTGGAACCGACCCCGCCCTACCACTGGTTCCACCTGGCGATGAAGGCGCTGGAAGAAGCGCGCTATGGCGAGGCGCGCGACCTGCTGCACAAGGAAGTGCGGCGCGCGCCCTTCAACCACGAGTTCCATTTCTGGCTGGCGATCGCGCACTGGCGCCTGGGCCAGGGCAGCGAGGCGCGCGACGAACTGGCGCTGGCGCTCGACAACAGCACCACGCACGCGGCCACCGAACGCTATTCGGCCAAGCTGGCCTACCTGCGCTCCCAGCTCGGCAACCGCCAGCGCGCCTATTAAGGGCCGGTTCGCATACGTAGTAGTCGCAACTGGCGCGCCCGGCAAACGCCGGCCTATAATCGTCGCTCGTCCATTCTTAGCGAGCCTCCATGCGCAGCGACCTGCCCGCCCTGATCATCATCGACATGCAAAAAGCCATGGCCAATCCGGCCGCGGGCCAGCGTAACAACCCCGATGCCGCCGAGCGCATCGCACGCCTGCTGGCGGCCTGGCGCGCGGCCGGCGCGGCGGTGGTCCACGTGCGCCACATCTCGCGCACGCCGGGCAGCCTGTTCTGGCCCGGCCAGGCGGGCGTTCAATTCCAGGAGGCGCTCGCGCCGCTGCCGCATGAACACGTGGTCGAGAAAAACGTGCCCGACGCCTTTATCCATTCGACCCTGGAACGCTGGCTGCGCGTACGCGATGTCAAACGTATCGTCATCGTGGGCGTGAGCACCAACAATTCGGTCGAAGGCAGCGCGCGCAGCGCCGGCAACCTGGGATTCGACACCACCGTGGTGGCCGACGCCTGCTTCGCCTTCGCCTGCACCGACTACGCCGGCCAGGCGCGCAGCGCCGACGAAGTGCACGCGATGGCGCTGGCCAACCTGAACGGCGAATACGCCACCATCAGCGACAGCGCCAGCGTCCTGCGCGCACTGGCCGCGAGCTGACTTTTCCGCGCCAATTCATCACCAGGTCATAAACAGGCTCCAGACTTCCAGCCATCGTTCACTGGAGCCTTCATGACCTCAACACTTTCACGCCGCGGCTTTCTGACGCGCGGCGGCATTCTCGCCGGCGGCACGGCCCTCAATGGTTCGCTGCTGCTCTCGGCCTGCGGCGGCTCGGACTCCCCTGCCCCTGCCGTGGTCCCCAGCGAAGCCGAACGTCCCAAGCTGCCCTCCGGTATCCAGTTCGGCGACGTCACCGGCGAGCGCGCCGTGATCTGGAGCCGCAGCGACCGCAATGCGCAAATGATCGTCGAATACGACACCAGCGAACGCTTCACCAACGCCAGCCGCATTGTTGGCCCTTACGCCACCGAAGCCACCGACTTCACCTCGAGGGTCGACTTGTCCGGCCTGCCCGCCGGCCAGACCGTGTTCGTGCGCGTGAAATACATCGACCCGGCCAACGGCCGCATCGAGAGCGAAGCGGTGGCGGGCCAGTTCCGCACCATGCCGCAGGCGGACGGCAAGCGCGCCATCCGCTTTCACTGGAGCGGCGACCAGGCCGGCCAGGGCTGGGGCATCAACCCCGATTTCGGCGGCGTGCGCATGTACGAATCGATGCGCAAGCGCGATCCGGATTTCTTCATCCACAACGGCGACACCGTCTACGCGGACGGGCCGATCGCGGCCGAAGCGAAGGCTGAAAATGGCCAGGTCTGGAAAAGCCTGGTCACCGAGGAAGTGAGCAAGGTCGCCGAAACGCTCAAGGAATTCCGCGGGCGCCATGCCTACAACACCCTGGACCTGAACTTTCGCAAGTTCGCCGCGCAGGTGCCGCAGGTCTGGCAGTGGGACGACCACGAAGTGACCAACAACTACAGCGGCGCCAAGGACCTGTCGTTTGATGCCCGCTACAAAGAAAAGAACGTCGCCACCCTGGCCGAACGGGGCCGCCGCGCCTTCCTGGAATATGCGCCGATGCGCTATTACAAACAGGCCGAGCCCCAGCGCATCTACCGCAGCATCGGCTACGGCCCCCTGCTCGACGTGTTCGTGATCGACATGCGCAGCTACCGTGGTCCCAACAGCAGCAACCTGCAAACCGGGGAAAACGCCAGTTCAGCCATGCTCGGTTCGGCGCAGGTGGACTGGCTGATCGCCGAACTGAATGCCTCGAAAGCTACCTGGAAGGTCATCTCCTCGGACATGCCGATCGGGCTGGAGGTAGCCGACGGCAAGGACGCCGCGGGTGCGGCGATGTGGGAAGCGGTGGCTAATGGCGTGAGCGGCCCGGCCGCGGGGCGCGAGCTGGAAATGGCGCGCCTGCTCAAGGGCATCAAGGCGGTGCCGAACGTGGTGTGGATCACGACCGACGTGCATTACTGCGCAGCGCACTATTACGACCCCGCCAAGGCCCATTTCACCGACTTCGCGCCGTTCTGGGAATTCGTGGCCGGGCCGATGAATGCCGGCTCCTTCGGCCCAGGCAAGCTCGATATGACCTTCGGCCCGAGTGCCGTGTTTTCCAAGTCGCCGCCGGTCCAGAATTCATCGCCGTTCGCCGGCTACCAGTTCTTCGGCGAAGTCAATATCGACCCGCAGTCGAAAGCGATGACGGTCGACCTGCTGGACCTGAACGGGGTAACGCAGTTCAGCAAAACCTTGCCCGCGGCCGGGGTTTAAGCCGGCTGCGGCTGCGGCTGCGGCTGCGCCCCGGCGCGCGCAAGCTGGTGGCGCATCAGGTGGAAGTAAAGGCCATCCTGCTCGGCCACCAGCTGCGCGTGGGTGCCCTGCTGCGCCAGGCGGCCCTGGTCGAGCACCAGGATGCGGTCGGCCTTGACGATGGTGGAAAAGCGGTGCGCGATGATGATCGTGGTACGGCCTTGCATCAAGGTGTCGAGGGCGCGCTGCACCTGCACTTCGCTGGCCGAATCGAGGGCGCTGGTCGCTTCGTCGAGAATCAGGATGCGCGGATCGCGCAGCAGGGCGCGCGCGATCGCGATGCGCTGTTTCTGCCCGCCCGACAGTTGCGCGCCGCGCTCGCCGACCAGGGTAAGGTAGCCGTCGGGGAAGGCACTGATGAAATCGTGGGCACAGGCCAGGGCGGCCGCGGCCTTCACCTCGTCCAGGGACACATCCCGTTCGGCGACCGCGAACGCGATGTTCTCGAATATGCTGCCCGAAAACAGCGACGGCTCCTGCTCGACGATCGCCAGCTTGCTGCGGATGCCGGCCAGCGGCATGGCATCGGCCTTGATGCCGTCAAAGGCGATGCTGCCGCTGTCGGGTTGATAGAAGCCCAGGATGAGGCTTGCGATGGTCGATTTGCCGGCACCCGATGCGCCGACCAGCGCAATGGTCTCGCCGGCGGCGATGGAAAAACCAATGCATTTGAGCGCTTGCGCGTCGGGCCGCTCGGGATACGAGAACACCACATCGTCAAACGTCACCTTGCCCTGCAAGCGCACCTCGCCGACGGCCGCCGTATCGGCTGCACGCTCCGAATTGATCACCTCGAAAATCCATTCGGTGGCGCCGATGGTGCGCATCCACGCGTTCCAGAACTCGCCGATGGCGCCGGCCGCTTCCGTCACCATGCTGGCATACAGGATGAAGGCGGTCAGGTCGCCGACCGACAGCACGCCCTGGCCGATCAGGCGCGCGCCGAACCACAGGGTGCCCAAGAGCGCCAGGTAGACCAGGAAGGATGAACCGCCGCGGAACAGCGCGAACAGCGCGCTGCTCGACACCGACAGCGATAGCGCGTGTCCGGTCGCGCCGGCATAACGTGCGCGCGCGGTGCGCTGCTGGCTGAAGGCGTGCACCAGACGGATGTTGGAAAAATGCTCGTGCGCGACCTTGCCGCATTCGGCCTGCCCGTCCTGCATCAGGCGCGCCCGCTTGCGGTACACCTTGCCGGTCATTTTTCCGATGTACAGGGTCGCCGGCAGGAAGACCACCAGCATCAGGCACAGGGCCGGCGAAATCGTCAATAGCATCGCCACGCCGCCGACGAACACGCACAGGCAGCGCAGCGACACCGCCATCCCCATGGTCAGGGTATCGTGCAGGATTTCGACGTCGGCCGTGAGGCGGTTATTCAGTTCGCCGACATGGTGCTTGTCGTAGAAGCGGATCGGCTGGTCGATCAGCGCCGCGTACAACCGGCGCCGGATGCGCGTGACGATCATGTGGCCGGTCGACTCGAAAATGTAGAAGCGCGCGGTGGCCGCCACGGCCTGCAGCGCGAGCACGGCCAGCATGATCAAGGCCAGGGAACTGAACCAGGCCATGTCCTTGCGCACGTTGATGTTGTCGATGAAGTACGACAGCGCCTTGGGATAAGCCAGCTGGATCAGCACCGTGACGGCCATGCATGCCAGCCCTGCGCACAGGCGCGCGGCAAAGGGGCGCAGCAGGCGCAGGCGGTCGAGATGGGGCGAAGTCCGGCTCACGCGCCGGCCTCGCCGGCGATCCGCGCCTCATCCATCTGCTCGCAAAAACTGCGCCAGTCGTCGTCGCCGACCATGCCGCGCGCGTCCAGGGTGCCGGCGGCGCTGACGAACAGGTACGACGGCGACGACATCACGGGATTGAGCATCTCGTAGTCGGCGGCGGCCACGCGCAGGGTGCTGCCGGCCAGCGCGGTCGATTGCAGGAAGCGGCGCAGGCGCCATGCAGGTTCGACGCTGACCAGCCAGAGCGCCACGCCGGCGTCGTGCGCCAGCGGCGCCAGGTACTCGATGCCGAGCAGCTTCTGGCGACATTTGGGGCAGGCGCTGGACAGGAACAGCAGCACCGCCGCCTGGCCGTCGCCACCCACCGTGACCGGCGCGCCGCCGTCCAGCAGCTTGCCACTAAAAGCAGGAACAGGATCGCCCAGCGGCGCCAGCGCCGCTGCTTTGGCGGCCGCGCTCAGGCTATCGACGACTTTCGACAATTGCAGCGACAGCTTGAGGTTCAACGCCACGCTCAGTGCCAGCAGCAGCAGGATGACGGCCAGGACATCGCCGTCCATCATGCGCTCCGCTTCAGGGCACGGGCCAGATCGTGAAAGCCGATTGCGCAGATGGTGCCGATCAGCGCCAGCGCGGCGGCCAGCACGCTCTCTTTTTTGCCGAAAACGGCGCCGCCGGAAACAGCGAGGCCGGCGCCGACAGTGGCGATGATCAAGCCGTTGCGCAGCAAATCGTAGCCGGAAACCGGCCGCTCGCTCTCGCCGAAGCAGCTGCATTTGATACTGCCATCAACCACGTAGCGGTAGCCCACCAGCGCCGTCACCAGCACGAACAGCACGAGGGCGCCAGCCATGCCCGCGCGGCCGATGCCGCCGCCGGCGAGAATCAGGACGGCCAGCAGCGCCTCTAGCGCGACCAGCGCCGGTGCGAGGATCGTGGCCGCCTGCCGGGGCAGGCCGAAGGAGCCGGCCAGGTTATTTGCGAAACTGGCCAAGGTGCGCAATTTGCCGAGGGCGGCGCAGGCGAGCAGGAAGGCGGTGAAAAACCGGATGATCTCCGCGAGGTAGGGCGCGGCGCTCATGACGACACGGCCAGCTCGCTCCAGCGCGGCAAAAAGCCGCCGCTGCGGCGCTTGCGCAGCATGGCGCCGTCGCGCGTGGCCAGCAATGCATCGTTCCACGGTGCCTCGGCCGATTCGCGCAGGCCGCCGCCGACGATCTTTTGCAGCACCTTCGAAATGGCCCACGCGCACTCTTCGACCTCGGGCTCGCGCCGGATCGCGAGGCCGAGTTTTTCCAGCTCCTCGCGGGTCAGCGCGTAGTTGTGCGAGTGGTAGCCGAACATCAACTGCCTGACCACGTCCTGGCGGAACGCCTCGGGCTGGCCGGGCAGCTGGAAGCGCAGCAGCTCTTCGCCGATCTGCATGACTTCCCGGGTGGTGCGGTAAAACGCGGTCAGGGTCGGCGGGAAGATGCTGTTGCACAGAAGGCCCAGCGACTGCAGGCGCGCCTCGTCGGAGCTGACGCCGAACCATTCCTCGCTCATGGCGCCGAACATCTTGACGTCCTGGCACGAGAGCGAGGTGGCCGCGCCGTCGCCGTCGCCGCCGCCGCCATGCAGGTGGGGGTCGATCGGCGAGAACATGGCCAGGTCGCCGGCGATGATGTCATCGGCCGCCAGCGCCAGGATGGTGGCCGAGGACTCGCAGTGATAGGGCACGATGACGCCAAGGTGGTCGGTGAACTGGCGCAGCAGCAGCGCGACGCGGCGCGTCGCGTTGACGATGCCGCCGCGGCATTGCAGCACCACGTCCAGGCGCGGCACGCGGCCGATGGCGCGGCACTGCTCATACAAGGCCGGCAGGATCTCCATGTCCAGATCCGATGCGGACAAGACCAGTACGCGGCTTTCACGCAGCGATTCGATCCCCTTGATCTGGGCGAGCATGGCAAAACGGTCGGGCTGGATCATGCGCACTCCTCAATGAGTCGGTCGGCCAGCGAATCGAGCATGGCGAATTCGGGAATCAACTGCTCGACATAGAGAAACTGGCCGACGGGATTATTTTCGAGAAAAACGACGTCGTCGCCGGGCGTGACGATCAGGTCGAGCGCGCTGTAAGGCAGGTCGTAGCTGCGCGCGAACGCCAGGCAGCGCTCGCGCACCGCATCCGGCAAGACGGTCGCCTCGTACAGGATATCGGCTGACATGTCGCGCGAATCGATGGCGGTGCGTTGGTCGTCCTGCGAATGGATTTTGGCGGCGAACACGCGCTCGCCGATGATCGTTACGCGCAGTTCGTATTGTTTGGGGATGTACTGCTGAAAATGGCAGGCCAGTTCGCCGACCGATTCGAGCTGTTCAAACATGTCGTCGTCGACCACGGTGGTGCCGATGCCGCAGGCCACGCGGTCGCCGTCGGCCAGGCCGTCGCCACCGAGGTTGGGGCTGGACAGGGCCTTGAAAATCACGGGGCCGTCAATACTGGCGCGGAAGGCTTTCACCTCGGCTGGCGAATTGGTCGTCAGCGAGGCGGGAATGCGAAAGCCCATGCGCGCGGCGCGCTGCAATTGCTCGCCCTTCCACATGGCGCCGCGCAGGGCCAGCGGATGGCTCATCCAAAAGCAATCGAGCGTGTAGAGCATGCCGAACAGGGCCTGTTCGGTTTCGGCCCCGGCGTAGATGCGTTCCTGGATGCCGAGGTCGGGGCTGAGAAAGGAGAATGGGGCCGGCTTGCGGCTCCAGACCGCGCCCACCTCGGCCAGGTCGAGCGTCACACCAGAGGGCAGGTGGCGGATCCATTGGCGCAGCGCGCCCCCGGCAAACCATTGCGACGTTTGATAATCGCGCGGGAAGGCATCCAGATCGAGGCGGAAGGCCGCGCATCCCTTAGCTTGCAGGATGGGAATGAGCAGGTCGACATGCAGGTCGGCGCTGTTACTGACAATCAAAACCTTTTTCGCCATATGCCGCTTTGAAGAGGTTCACACAGTAGGGGCAAAAAAAAGCCCTGCGACGAGCAAGGCTGGTTATTCGGCGAACCGCTCAGCAATAGATGCCGTTGTCGCGCCCCCAGCGGGCGCTGGCGCGCGCATCTGGACCGGAGCAGCCGGCGCTGGACACGCCGTCGCGCGCTTTCCACTGTGGTGCGGGTTTGGCTTCCTTGGTTTTTTTCTCGGCCAGCTTGAACGCGAACGTTTTCATTCCATTTTGATTTTTCATTTTCCTATCTTTCTAAAAATAGCGAAATTCAATCCAACGGTGTACCACCCGAAGTGGCAAGGAAATGCTAGTCGCATGCCAATTTTTCGTCAAGATAAATATTATTCTTTGTTTAATGCAATCAGGATAGTATCGGGCCAGCCCGGATAAAATTTTCTGCGTAGGAAAAGCGCGAAAGCCGGGTTCGGCACTGGCTCAGCCGACCGCACCTGTGCGTGCTTGTTTGCTATCATGAGAGTCGGTTATACGCACTTTTCATACTGTGTTTTCATACAGGTTTGCTATACTAAGGGGCACCTCGAAAAACCGACCCATCCGTGGCATCATAGCGGCTCCACGTTGCTGACCTAATTTCATGATCAAGACGAGTCTGTTTGCCGACCAAGAACGCGAAGCCAAGCTGAACAAGCTTGGTGATGCGCTCAAGTTGATGGAGCAGCATGTTGACTTCATCGCGCTTGCCGATGCGGTTGACGAAGCGGCTCCGCGTCCCGGCCGCGAACGCGGCGGGCGTCCTCCATTTCCGACCGAACTGATGGTTCGCGTCCTGCTGATCCAGCAGTTGTTCAACCTGAGCGACGAGCAAATGGAATTCCAGTTGCTCGACCGTCTGAGCTTCCAGCGCTTTGTCGGACTGCGTTCCAGTAGTCAGATACCGGATCGCACAACGATCTGGACGTTCAAGGAACGCCTGCTCAAGGCCGGTGCCAGCGAGAGTATTTTTGAGGCCGTCAACCGTCAGCTTTCCAGGCATGGCTACATTGCACGTGGCGGTCAGATGGTCGACGCGAGCATCGTGCAGACGCCGAAGCAATCGATGAGCAAAGAGGAAAAGGCGCTCGTTGGAGAAGGTGCCATGCCAATCGACTGGAAGCCTGCGAAGCGCCGGCAGAAAGATATGGACGCGCGCTGGACCAAGAAGCATGGCAAGTCTTACTTCGGCTACAAGATATCGGCCAACGCAGACAAGCGTTACAAGCTGGTACGCAGGATCAAGGTCAGCACGGCCAGCGAGCATGACACCCTTCATTTCGAGGAGGTGCTCGACCCGTCGAATACCAACCGCAACGTCCTGGCAGATAAAGGCTACGTCGATGGCGAGCGCGAGGAACGGTTGACGCAGCAGGGCTGGAGCATGCATATCCAGCGCAAAGGAAGTAAGGGCAAGCCAATTTCGGAGGCTCAGAAGCGGCGCAATACACGCATCGCTAGGACTCGCGCGAGGATCGAGCATGTGTTTGCCGGCCTAGCCGAGATGGGCGGCAAAGGCCTGCGCACGATCGGACTGGCGCGCGCTACGTTGCAGCTCAATTGGAAGGTCGCTGCTTACAATTTGCGGCGCCTGGTCTACTTGAAGGAGGCCGGGGTCGAGGCGTTCTGACGCCCGCAGTCCGTCCGGACTGCACAAAATGAGGTTCAGCGCCCATAAAATGGGCGGGAAGCGGCTCGGTCTGACATCAAAAAACGCATCTGCCGGCATCGCGACCGGCGATTACGCGGGATTTACCGGTAATTCGAGGTGCCCTAAGGACAGCTCCATGGGATCGGTAGACAAGGCATCGCCAATGAAGGCCATGTTCTGTAGATGGCTTGCAAAAGAAACGCGAGGTTTCGTCGGGGGGGCGGTAGGGGGATTAATCGGGGGCCTATTGGCGTTTCTGTCGATCAACTATTTTAGCCGACTTGGCACTGTGTCGGGCACTGACGCAGTATCGATTGCGAATACCTACATTGTTTACACAACGTTCGTGATCGCGGCGGTAGCGTTGTTGCTGACCGTAGCCGGATTGATTTTCACTCAGCATTTTGCAATAGAAAAAGAAGCGCATATGGAGCACGCGTTTAGCGCCGTGCTCACACTCGTGCAATCCGACGACGGTAAGGCTCAGAAAATGATTCAGCACATAATGGATAACCCGGCTGTCATCGACTACCTGAGTGAAGCGCTGTCACAGAAGATCGATCAGGAACTCGCTTCCCGGCGAGCGAATGCGGATGCCACCTCACGCGATGCAGCGCAACAGGTCAAGGATATTGATTTGCTGTCGAGCGATCTGTCCACAAACAAACATGGTCCGAAGGATGCACCAAAATGAATTCGATCGATTCAACGCCGCCAATCCAGAGCGCAGCCGCTTTATCGTCCTTCCTGAAAACTGCACACGGCTATGATCTGAATCGCGATGCTCCGCCGGTCGATGTCGACAGGATCGCGGAGCTGCTTGGCATCTGTGTGAGTGAAGAGCCCCGGCACGACGCCGAACACGCTATTACGGTTGGCAAGATAACGCTCGAAAAGGATCAGCCGGCACGTGTATGGATCAATCCGGCAGAAAACGCCTACGGGCCGCGTCGCCGTTTTACCCTGGCACACGAGATCGGTCACTTTTGCATGCACAGGTCGACCAATCAAACGACGTTTGTCGATACGAAAGCGACCATGAACCGCAGGGAATCGTTTTGGAACCGTTTTGAATCGGAGGCGAACAACTTCGCAGCGGAACTCCTCATGCCGGGAGCCCTGATCACATCAGCCGGACGCGGCATTATCGATCAATTCAAGGCCGACAACGACGCGGAGATGATGCCCATCACCGTCTTCGTGCAGCAGATGGCTTCCCGCTTCAAAGTATCCAATCTCGCCATGGAATACAGAATCAAGAATATGGGCATCAAAGGCCAGCAAGCTACCGACATCTCCACGACCTGACTCAGGCGTTGTTGTTCACTCCTGGCCGCGGGGTCTCCGTATCGCACAAAGTACGCCACACGGCCAATTTGGCCGTATACGGCGCCGTATACGCCGGACTACTCGACGGCAAGTTCACGATGCGATAGCGCGCTGCCTGCTCGCCCAGGGCTTTCATGCCCAGCCGCGCCGCCGTGCCGCCGTTGAATCCGATTGTCGTGAGCAGCGGCAAACTCGCCACCAATCCCGGCAGATCGTTGCCGACCTGGCCGCGAATCTGGCTGTCCAGACTGCCTTCGCGCGTGGCCTGCGCCACCACATCCCACAGGCCGATACCGTGCGCCAGCAGCGCTTGCAGGCGCGCATCGTAGTCCAGCGCCACCAGGTCGACACCGGTCAGCTCCGACATGAGTGTCCAGAAGCGGTTCTGGCGGTTGCCATAATACTGCTGCTGCGCGAGCGAGCGTTCTCCCGGCAGGCTGCCGAGCACGAGGATGCGGGTGTGCGGATCGACCACCGGCGCGAAACAGCGCTTGAGCGCCGCCGCATCCGCGTCTGGCGTGGAAGGCAGGAATTCATTCATGGCAGCGATTCTAGCAGCCCGCCGGACGGGTGTAGAATCGTCAGGCAAGCCAACCACAACAACAAAATCGGAGACCCCCATGGACCAAGCTGCCCAGCCGCGCGCCATCGATACCTTGCTCGCAAAATATAGCGAGAGCCACCTGAACCACACCAATGAAGTGATTCACTTTGTCTGCGTGCCCGTGATCGTGTTCACCCTGCTCGGCATTGTCTGGTGGATCCACCCGTTCGCGGCCGTGGCCGTCACCCTGCTGTCGCTGTGCTATTACTTCAAGCTGTCCAGGCCGTTTGCGGCCGGGATGCTGGCGATGTCGGCCGTGATGCTGGGCCTGCTGAGCCTGATGCCGCCCGCCACCGTGCTGCCGCTGTCCCTGGCCATCTTCGTGCTGGCCTGGATCGGCCAGTTCATCGGCCACAAGATCGAAGGCAAAAAACCGTCGTTCTTCGACGACCTGCGCTTCCTGCTGATCGGTCCGCTGTTCGTGCTGAGCTTCCTGTACCGCCGCCTGCACCTCGCGTGGTAAGGATCGCGCCGCGCTGACGGTTTTATGGCGATGACGGGCAGGAAGTTGCGAATGCCCGTATACTTTCCGCATGTCATCTCCACTCCTCTTCGCGATCGCGGCCCTGATCTGGGGCTCCACCTTTTTTGCCATCACCTTGCAGCTGGGCGAAGTCGCGCCGGCGGTGTCGGTGGTGTACCGCTTCGGCCTGGCGTCGGCCACCTTGTTTGCCTGGTGCCTGCTGCGCGGCGACAGCTTGCGCCTGCCATGGCGCGCCCAACGCTGGGTGATGCTGCAGGGCTTTTTCACCTTTGCCCTGTCCTACGTATGCACTTACGGTTCCGAGCAATACCTGGTGTCGGGCCTGGTGGCGGTGCTGTTCGCGTTGATGGTGTTCTGGACCCCGATCTGCAGCCGCATCGCCTTCGGCACGCCGATTTCCTGGCGCACCTGGGCCGCCGGCTTGATCGCCATCGTCGGCGTGACGATGCTGTTCTACCACTCGATTGCCGGCGCCTGGAAAGAGATCGCGGGCGGCGGCACCGGCCACTTCCTGCTCGGACTGGCGCTGGCCCTGGTCGCCACCATTGCCAGCTCGGCCGGCACGGTAGTGGTGGCCAAGGTGCGCGAGCAATCGTCGAACCTGATGCTGACCATGGCTTGGTCAATGTTCTGGGGCACCTCGATGGTGGCCGCCTGGGCGCTCGCGAGCGGCCAGCAATTCGCGCTGCCGGGCGCGCCGCGCTACTGGATGGCCCTGCTCTACCTGTCGCTGTTCGGCTCGGTCATCGCCTTCAATGCCTATTTCACCCTGATCAACCGCATCGGCTCGCAGAAAGCCGTGTACATCGGCGTGGTCACGCCCGTGATTTCGGTGTTGCTATCGATCCAGCTTGAACATTACCGGCCCGGTCCGGTCGAATGGCTGGGCATGGTCGTCTGCCTGGCCAGCGTCGCCTGGGCGCTGCGCGCGCCCGCCGCTGCATCTCCCTCTTCCAACCAACCCGCGCCGGACCCCAGCCTGGCCGCCATTCCCGAGGTTCCATGAATACCGACAACACCTTCACCATCCGCCCGGCGCAAGCGTCCGACGTCGCGCATATTTACGGCATGATCGTCGAATTGGCCGTGTTCGAGAAACTCGAACACCTGGTCGTGGCCACCGAAGAGCAGCTGCACGACGCCCTGTTCGGTGCGCGTCCCTCATGCGAAGCACTGGTCGGCGTCGAAGATGGCGAGGTGGCCTGTTTCGCCTTGTTCTTCCACAATTTCTCCACCTTCCTCACGCGCAAGGGGCTGTACCTGGAGGATCTATACGTCAAGCAAGTACACCGTGGAAAAGGTTACGGCAAGCAAATGCTCGCCGCGCTGGCGCAACTGGCGGTGGAGCGCGAGTGCGGGCGCTTCGAATGGTCGGTGCTCGACTGGAATGACAACGCCATCAATTTTTACAAGAGCGTGGGCGCGCAAATCTTGCCGGACTGGCGCATCTGCCGGGTCGACGGCGTTGCGCTGAACAAGCTTGCCGAGTCCTGAAAAGAAAAAGCCCACGGGCTAAAATCACCGTGGGCAAACCCATTTTTTTAGAATGGGGAGGGGAGACTGGAGACAATCTACAGCTTCACTATAGTGGGCGGCTGGGCGCAATTCTGTGGCCTTTACAATTGCTTACCTCTGTTTAAAAGCCGTAACTTGTTGTAAGCAATTATTATCCTCCCGAAAACGGCGGGCTTGACGGGACGCAAACGAACGCGCGAGCGTGCGGCCCAGGCAAGCTTAGCGGCGGCGCGCGATCAAGCGTTCTCCTGCTTCAAACAGTCCCTGTGTCAGCAAAGCCAGCAGCGCTGCCGGAATCGCGCCTGCCAGCAACATATCGTTATCGTTGAGGGCGAGGCCAATCGTGATGCGCTCGCCAAAGCCGCCGGCGCCGATGAAAGCCGCGATCGTCGCCGTCCCCACGCTCATCACCGCCGCGGTCTTGATGCCAGCAAGAATCACCGGCAATGCCAGCGGCAGCTCGACATGGACCAGGGTCGCGCGCCGGTCCAGCCCGAGCGCCTGCGCCGCCGTGCGCAAGCCCTGCGGCACACCCAACAGGCCGGTACAGGTGTTGCGCACGATCGGCAGCAGCGCGTACACGAACAGCGCCACCAGCGCCGGCACGGTGCCGATCATGCCCAGTAGCGGGATCAGGATGGCCAGCAAGGCCAGGGACGGCACCGTCTGCAGCATGCCAGCCAGCGCCAGCACCGTTTGGCGCAGGCGCGGCGCGAAAGCGGCCACGATCCCCAGCGGAATGCCGACCAGGCAAGCGAGCACCACCGATGCCAGCACCAGCACCACATGCTGGCGGGTCAGGGTCCACAGGCTTGTGTCGAACATCTTGTTCATCAGGCCGGCGCGCGCTGCGCCCGGCGCGGCGGTGGCCGGGGTCAGCCAGTTTTTGGCGACGGCCGCGAAGCTCTTCCCTTCCAGTTCCACCTGCGCATTCATGGCGATCATCTGTTCGGCCGTGATGCGTCCTTCCAGTTTGGCGATGGCCGCCCACGCCTTCGGAAAGCGCTGCGGCGCATCGAGCCGGTACAGCAGCATGGCGTCGTAGCGCGGAAAATAAGCCAGATCGTCCTTGAGCACGCGCAGGCCGTACTGGCCTATCTTGGCGTCGGTCGAGTAGATATCGATCACGTCCACTTGGCGCTGGGCCAGGGCCTCGTAGGCGATGCCGTGATCGAGGCCGCGCGGCATGTGCGGCAGGCCATAGCGCTGCTTGAGGCCCGGCCAGCCATCGGCGCGGCCGATGAATTCGTGCGACAGGCCGAGCTTGAGCGCCGGCTGGCGCGCCAGGTCCGACAGGCTATCGATGCCCTTGCTATCGCCGCGCATGGCCAGCGCATAGGTATTGTTAAAGCCCAGCGGCAGCGCCACGCCCAGGCCCATGGGTTTCAGGGCCGCGCGCATCTGTTCGAGCGAACTGGCGCGGGTGTTCTTGAGGATTTCGAGGTCGATCGTGCCCATATATTCGGGATACACGTCGATGCTGCCGCCCTGCAGGGCAGCGAGCACGATGGCGGTATTGCCCAGGCCCTGGCGGTGTTCGGCCCTGGCGCCGTGGGCGGCCGCGGTCTGGGTCAGTACCTCGCCCAGGATGTACGACTCGGTAAAGCGCTTGGAACCGACGCGCAGGGGTTCGGCGTCGGCCGCCGTGGCGGCGCCCGCGAGGACGAACGTAAAGACAGATAGCCAGCGCAAGGCCGTGGCAAAAAAGGTGCGCACGGCACTCTCCCGAAAGTTTAGTCGGGCAAGCTTACCACCGGTTTGCGCAGCACGCCCGCATTGACCACCGCGCGGCAGGGATTGAAGCCGATCGCATACGACAGGTCGGCCGGCCGCGCGATCTCCCACAGCGCGAAGTCGGCGCGCTTGCCGAGCGCCAGCGAGCCGATGTCGGCAGCGCGCCCGAGCGCGCGCGCGGCGTGGATGGTGGTGCCGGCCAGCGCCTCCTGCGGCGTCACCCTCCACAGGGTGCACGCCATGTTCATCGCCAGCAGGATCGACGTCATCGGCGAGGTGCCGGGATTGCAGTCGGTGGCCACCGCCATCGGCACGCCGGCCGCGCGCAGGGCCGCCACCGGCGGCTGCACGGTATCGCGCAGGAAGTAATAGGCGCCAGGCAGCAGCACCGCCACCGTACCCGATGCCGCCATCGCGGAAATGCCCTCGATGCCCAGGTGTTCGAGGTGGTCGGCCGAGAGCCCACCGAAGCGCGCCACCAGCTCGGCCCCGCCCTGGTCCGACAACTGCTCCGCGTGCAGCTTGACCGGCATGCCATGGCGCCGCGCGGCCTCGAAAATGCGCTCGGTCTGGGCGGCGGAGAAGCCGATGCGCTCGCAAAAGGCGTCGACCGCGTCGGCCAGGCCCAGCGCCGCCAGTTGCGGCAGCATGCGCTGGCAGATCTCATCGACGTAATCGTCGGCACGGCCGGCGAATTCCGGCGGCAGCGCGTGCGCCCCCAGGAAGGTGGCGGACACGCTCACCGGCAGCACCTGCCCCACGCGGCGCGCCACGCGCAGCATCTTGGCCTCGTCGTCCAGGCTCAAGCCGTAGCCGGACTTGATTTCGAGCGTGGTCACGCCTTCGGCCAGCAGGCTGGCCACGCGCGGAAGGCTCTGGCGCAGCAGTTCGTCTTCCGATGCGGCGCGGGTGGCGCGCACGGTCGACATGATGCCGCCGCCGGCCTTGGCGATGTCTTCATAGGTGGCGCCGTTCAGGCGCGCCTCGAATTCATCGCTGCGGTTGCCCGCGTGGACAATATGTGTGTGACAGTCGACCAGGCCGGGCGTGAGCCAGCAGCCGCCGCCATCGTGCACGGTGGCGGCCGGCGGCGCCTCGGCGCGCGGCCCGAGCCAAGCGATACGCCCGTCCAGCACCGCGATCGCGCCGTCGCGCAGCTCGCCGTAGCCCTGCTCCATGGTGGCCAGGTGCACATTGGTAAAGAGCGCGTCGCATCGCGAATCGCAGATGGTCATCGGCTAGTCCTGGTTGAAGTAAATATCGACGATGAAGATCGTCGCCTGGCCCGCCTCCAGGGTCCAGACGGATTCGCCCTCGAACAGCACCGCGTCGTAGCGCACCATGCCGATCCGTTCATCGTCGCTGCTCACTTCCAGGCTCTCGCCTTCGGCCAGGAACAAGACCGTCACGTCGGCGCGCGTGGCAAAGCCGGACGTGCCCGACAGGCTGCGCTTGCCCAACTGGTGACGGCAGCTTGCGCGCCGCGTCATGACGTTGAAATCCGTGGTCGGCAGCGCACCGACGGTGGCGACGACCTGCGATTCGCCGGCAAACTCCAGCACCGGGTCCTCGTCGCCAAGCACAAAGCGGCTATCGCCATCGATGTCGAGCGTGACACCGGGGCCGTCGACCAGCGCCAGGGTGCGGTCGATGCCGGCAAAGACCGAGAACGGCCCGCTGCTGGCGATGGTGGCGAGGCTGATACGCCAGTCGAAGCTGCCCTGCTCCGCCAGCGGCGGCGAGATCGCGATTTCGGTGGTGCTGCCGCCGCCGTTTTTCCACGAGGAGGCTTCCAGGCTGGCAAAGGGAATCAGAACGGTCATGGTCGTAGCCTGCGCAGTTCGGCGATGGTCTGTTTGTAGCGCTGCGCAATCGCCCCTTGCGCAATGTGCTCGCGATTGCGCACGACCCAGCGGCCGCCCACCATCACATCCCTGACAAGATTGTCGTTACCACAGAAAATGAAGCTGCCCAGCACATCCTCCGCGCCGATGCCGGCGAGGTTGGGATGGTCGCTGTCGAGCACCAGCAGGTCGGCCCGTTTGCCCGTTGCCAGCACGCCCACCGGGCGGCCGCTGGCTTGCGCGCCGCCATGCAAGGCACTTTGCCACAAGAAGTCGCCGACGCGGCGCTGCGTTGGAGACGCCGCCACATTGCGCTTCTGGTGCAGCAGGCGCTGGCCGTATTCGAGCCAGCGCAATTCCTCCACCGGCGACTGCGACACGTGGCTGTCGCTGCCGATGCCGATGCGCCCGCCGGCCGCCAGGAATGGCGCGAGCGGGAACAGGCCGTCGCCCAGGTTCGCCTCCGTGGTCGGGCACAGACCCGCCACGGCACTGCGGGCGGCCAGCGCGGCCACCTCGCCATCGTCCAGGTGCGTGGCGTGCACCAGGCACCAGCGCGCATCGAGCGCCACCTGATCCATCAGGTAACGCACCGGGCGCTGGCCGCTGAACGCCAGGCACTGCTCCACTTCGCCCTGCTGCTCGGCGATGTGGATATGCAGCGGACGGTCGGCCGGCAGTACCGCCAGCACCTCGCGGATCTGCCCGAGCGAAGCCGCGCGCAGCGAATGCGGCGCCACCCCGACTTCGACCTGGCCGCTGCGCAAGGGTTCGAGAGAGTCGACGATGCGCAGCACGTCGGCGGCATTGGTACGGAAGCGCTGCTGCTCCGGCGCCAGCGGTTTTTCGCCAAAGCCGGCATAGCTGTACAACACCGGCAGCATGGTCACGCCCATGCCGGTCAACTGCGCGGCGGCGACGACCCTTTCGGCCGTTTCCGCCGGCCGCGCGTACATGACGCCGTCCTGGTCGCGCTGCACATAATGAAATTCGCACACCGAGGTGTAACCGTGGCGCAGGCATTCCGAGAACAGCTGCGCGGCGATGGCTTCGATATGCTCCGGCGTCATTTGGCGCGCGAAGCGGTACATCAGCTGGCGCCAGGTCCAGAAACTGTCCGGCCCCTCGCCCGCGGTTTCGGTCAGGCCGCCAAGGGCGCGCTGGAAGGCGTGCGAATGCAGGTTGACCATGCCGGGCAAGACCAGGTCGGCCATCGGCTCGCCGGCGTGCACGGCGCCCGGCGCCACCGTCAGCAGGGTGCCGCCGGCCCCCCATTCGATCAGGACATTGGCCTCCCAGCCGTGCGCCAGCAGGGCATGGCGCGCAAACAGGACACGAGGCTCGCTCATGTCCGCACCCAGTCCAGCGCCGCTTCGGTGAGTTGGCGCAGCAGCGGCTGGACCGCGGCCGCAATCTCGGAACGGTACGCGAACGGTGCGTGTTCGTCCATGTACAGGTCCTGGCACATCTCCAGCTGGATCGCATGCACGTTCACGCCGGGCTGGCCGTAATGGCGCGTGATGTAGCCACCCTTGAAACGCCCGTTGACGGCCACCGAAAAACGGTCCTGCGAGCGCGCCACGCCCACCACGGCCTGTTCCAGTCCCGGCGCGCACGAGGTGCCCTGGGCGCTGCCGAAATTGAGGTCCGGCAGGCGCCCCTCGAAAAAGCGCGGCACCACCGAGGCGATCGAATGGGCGTCCCACAGCACCACCCTGCCGTGCAGCGCCAGCAGGCGGTCGATTTCGGCGCGCAGCTGGCGGTGATACGGCTGCCAGTAGCGCACCAGCCGTCCGCGCACGTCATGCTCGTCTGGCGCCTGGCCATCCAGATACAGCGCGTTGTTGGCGAAGGTGTCGACCGGACAAAGCCCGGTCGTGTCCAGCCCCGGATACAGATTGGTGTCTTCCGGCGGGCGATTCAGGTCGATCACATAGCGCGACCAGCGCGCCGAAAGGGTCGAGGCGCCCATGTCCTGCAAAAAGCCGTACAGCTGCGCCAGGTGCCAATCGGTGTCGGGACGGGCCAGTGCCTCGGGCGACAGGCGCGCCGCGATGTCGTCCGGGATATCGGTGCCCACGTGCGGCATCGACACCAGCAATGGAATACTGCCCGCCTTGAAGTCAAAATCCATGTTCGCCCACCTTTACATTTTTTGCATTATGGCCTGATTATCAATGCGAAGGCACAGCGCTGTACAGCGCCGCGAACAGCGGTTTGCACGAAGCGCTCAACTCGCCGTCCAGCACCATCTGGCGCGCCGCCTCGATATCCGGGGCAAAGAAGCGGTCGGCGTCAAAAAACGGCACCTTCTGGCGCAATTGCTGGTGCACGTGCTCCAGGTGCGGCGAGGAGGTGAGCGGACGGTGGAAATCGATCCCCTGCGCCGCCGCCAGCAGCTCGATGGCGACAATCACCGCCGTATTGTGCGCCATGTCGTCCAGGCGGCGCGCCGCAAAGGTGGCCATGCTCACATGGTCTTCCTGGTTGGCGGAAGTGGGCAGGCTGTCCACGCTGGCCGGATGGGCCAGCGACTTGTTTTCCGACGCCAGCGCGGCGGCGGTCACGTGGGCGATCATGAAGCCCGAATTGACACCCGGCTCGCGCACCAGGAACGGCGGCAGGCCGGACAAGGTGGCGTCGATCAGCAGCGCGATGCGGCGCTCGGCCAGGCCGCCGATTTCGGCGATCGCCAGCGCCAAGGTGTCGGCCGCGAAGGCGACCGGCTCGGCGTGGAAATTGCCGCCCGAGATAATCTCGCCGGTGTCGGCGAAGATCAGCGGATTGTCGGTGACGGCATTGGCTTCGATCAGCAGGGTGCGCGACACGTTCGCGATCAGGTCGATGATCGCGCCCATGACTTGCGGCTGGCAGCGCAGGCTGTACGGGTCTTGCACGCGCTCGTCGCCGACCAGGTGCGAGGCGCGGATCGCGCTCGACGCCACCAGTTGGCGATAGATGGCGGCCGCCGCGATCTGGCCCGGCTGGCCGCGCACTTCATGCACACGCGCGTCGAACGGCGCATCGCTGCCCTTGGCAGCATCGAGCGACAGGGAACCGGCCACCATGGCCGCTTCCAGCAGGCGCTCGGTCATGAACAGGCCATGCAGCGCCAGCGCGGTCGAGACCTGGGTGCCGTTGATCAGCGCCAGCCCTTCCTTGGGACCCAGCACCACCGGCTCGATGCCGGCAGCCTTGAGCGCATCAAGCGCGCCCTGCAGCTCGCCGTTCACGCGCACCTGGCCCACGCCCAGCATGGCCAGGGTCATGTGCGCCAGCGGCGCCAGGTCGCCCGAGGCGCCGACCGAACCCTTGGCCGGAATGGCCGGCATGATGCCCGCGTTGTACAGCGCGATCAGGGTATCGATGATGAGTGGGCGCACGCCCGAAAAGCCGCGCGCCAAGCTGCCGATTTTCATCAGCACGATCAGGCGCACCACCGCATCCGACAGCAGCGCGCCGGTGCCGACCGAGTGCGACAGGATCAGGTTGCGCTGCAGTTCTTCCAGCTTTTCGTCCGGAATGCGGGTCTTGGCCAGGATGCCGAAACCGGTGTTGATGCCATAGGCGGCATCGCCCTTGGCGACGATGGCGTCCACCGCCGCGGCCGACGCCAGGATGGCCGGGTATGCCGATGGCGCCAGGGTGAGCGCGCCTGGGGCGGCCCAGACGGCGCGCAGATCGGCCAGGGTCATCGCGCCGGGAGTGAGGGTCCAGCTCTTGTTTGAAGTCGTGTTCATGTTTGCTCTGTTCAGATATGCGTGATTGGCGGAGTTACGGGACCATCGGCAGGTTCAGGCCATTGCGCTTGGCGCAGGCGATTGCCGTTTCGTAGCCGGCGTCGGCGTGGCGCATGACACCAGAACCGCTGTCGTTGACCAGCACCCGCGCCAGCCGTTTGGCGGCGGCGTCGGTGCCGTCGGCCACGATGACCACGCCCGAATGCTGCGAGTAACCCATGCCGACGCCGCCGCCGTGATGCAGCGACACCCAGGTGGCGCCGCCGGCGGTATTGAGCAGCGCGTTCAGGAGCGGCCAGTCGGACACCGCATCGGTGCCGTCGCGCATGGCTTCCGTTTCGCGGTTCGGGCTGGCGACCGAGCCGGTATCGAGGTGATCGCGCCCGATGACGATGGGCGCCTTCAGTTCACCCGTGCGCACCATCTCGTTGAAGGCCAGGCCGGCGATGTGGCGCTCGCCCAAGCCCAGCCAGCAGATGCGCGCCGGCAGGCCCTGGAAAGCGATGCGCTCGCGCGCCATGTCGAGCCAGTGGTGCACCTGCTTCTGCTCGGGGAACAGCTCCTTGATCTTGGCATCGGTCTTGTAGATATCTTCCGGGTCGCCCGACAGCGCCACCCAGCGAAACGGGCCACGGCCCTCGCAGAACTGCGGCCGGATATAGGCCGGCACGAAGCCCGGGAAGGCGAAGGCGTCCGTCACCCCCTGGTCCTTCGCCACCTGGCGGATGTTGTTGCCGTAATCGACCGCCTTCACGCCCATCGCGTGGAAGTCGAGGATGGCCTGCACATGCACCGCGCACGACGCCGCCGCCTCGGCGGTCAGGCGCGCGTGCTGCGACGGATCCTTCTGGGCCGCCTTCCACTGCTCCACCGTCCAGCCGCGCGGCAGGTAGCCGTTGATCAGGTCATGCGCCGAGGTCTGGTCGGTCACCATGTCCGGCACCAGGCCGCCCGCCTTGGCGCGCCGCACCAGTTCCGGCAGCACGTCGGCCGCGTTGCCCAGCAAGCCGATCGACACCGCTTCGCGCGCGGCCGTGTGCTGCTTGATCAGGGCGATGGCGTCGTCGATGTCGGCGGCCTGCTTGTCCAGGTAGCGCGTGCGCAGGCGGAAGTCGATGCTGCTTTGCTGGCACTCGATATTGAGCGAGACCGCGCCGGCGAAGGTCGCCGCCAGCGGCTGCGCGCCGCCCATGCCGCCCAGGCCCGCCGTGAGAATCCAGCGTCCGCCCCAGTCGCCGCCGAAATGCTGGCGCCCTGCCTCGGCGAAGGTTTCGTAGGTGCCCTGCACGATGCCCTGGGTGCCGATATAGATCCAGCTGCCGGCCGTCATTTGCCCGTACATGAACAAGCCCTTGCGATCGAGTTCGTTGAAGTGTTCCCAGTTGGCCCACTTGGGCACCAGGTTCGAGTTGGCGATCAGGACGCGCGGCGCGTCCGGGTGGGTCTGGAACACGCCGACCGGCTTGCCGGACTGGATCAGCAAGGTCTGGTCGTCTTCCAGTTCGCGCAGGGAGGCGAGGATCTGGTCATAGCAGGCCCAGTTGCGCGCCGCGCGGCCGATGCCGCCGTAGACCACCAGATGCTTGGGATTTTCCGCCACCTCCGCATCCAGATTATTCTGGATCATGCGGTAGGCCGCCTCCGTCAGCCAGCTTTTACAAGCCAGTTCAGTGCCGCGCGGGGCGCGGATCGTGCGGCTGGCGTCGAAGCGGGGATCGTCATCGAAACTGGTCGGATCGGTGGTCATGGCATCTCCTTCAAGAGTTTAGGGGCAGGCGCGTGCGCAGGCGGCACGCGCCCCCTGCAGCTTCAAAGTCTAAGTTGTATATACAACCAAGTCAAATCATTTATGCACCCCCCCGCCGCTCTTTTCCTTGTCACTCTTTGCTGAACACCTGCCGGCCGCCGACCCAGGTTTGCAGCACGCCGACCTTGTGGAGTTCGGCCGCCGGCATGGTGAACAGGTCCTGGTCGACGACGATGAAATCGGCCCACTTGCCCTTCTCCAGCGAGCCGGTGAATTTTTCCTGATGGCCGGCCCAGGCCGCGTCCAGGGTGAAGCAGCGCAGCGCTTCCTTGAGCGTCATGGCCTCGTTGGCATACCAGCCGGCGGCTGGCCGGCCGGCCGCATCCTGGCGCGTGACGGCCGCGTGGATGCCGAAGAAGGGGTTGGACGACTCCACCGGGAAGTCCGAGCCGCAGGCGATGCGCGAGCCTTGCTTGAGAAACGTGCGCCAGGCGTAGGCGCCCTTGATGCGCTGCGGGCCGACGCGCTGTTCGGCCATGTTCATGTCGGACGTGGCGTGGGTCGGCTGCATCGACGGCACGATGCCGATGGTCTTGAAGCGCGCGATGTCGGACGGTGCCACCACTTGCGCGTGCTCGATGCGGTGGCGCAGCGCGGCACCCTGATAGCGTGGGATCAGTTGCTGGTAGCCGTCCAGGATCTGGCGGTTGCCGGCGTCGCCGATGGCGTGCACGTTGACCTGATAGCCGCGCCGCATGGCCTTGTCCATCATCGCGTAGATATCCGCGTTCTGGCGGAACAGCAGGCCGTGCGACGCGGGTTCGTCGCTGTAGGGCGCGATCAGGGCCGCGCCGCGGCTGCCCAGGGCGCCGTCCGCATACAGCTTGACCGCACGCAGCGCATACAGGTCGTTGGCGTAGGTCTTGAGCGGGCCCCTGGCCGAGAGCTGGTCGAAGTCGGCGCCGACGTCGCCGATCATGGCGTACACGCGCGCGCTGAGTTTGCCGTGATCGGCGTAATCGCGGTACAGCGCATCCTGGCTGGCGTTGATGCCGGCGTCGTGCACGCCGGTCAGGCCCATTTGCGCGATCTGCTTCAGGGCGCGGTCGAGGACCACCCTGGCCTGGGCTTCGGACTGCTTCGGCAGCACCTTCGCTACCAGTTCCTGGGCCGCGTCGACCAGGACACCGCTGGCATTGCCGTCGGCATCGCGCACGATCTTGCCGCCGGCGGGGTCGGGGGTGTCCCTGGTGATGCCCGCCAGTTGCAGCGCGCGCGTGTTGGCCCAGCCGGCGTGGCCGTCGACCCGTTCGAGCCAGATGGGGCGGTCGGCGACGGCGCCATCGAGTTCGGCGGCGGTGGGAAAGCGGCCCAGTTTCCAGATCTCCTGGTTCCAGCCGCGGCCGCGCAGCCAAAGATGCGAGGGATTGGCGCGCGCGTAGTCGGCGGCGGCTTTCAGGGCATCGGCCAGGGTGGCGCTGCCGGCCAGGTCGAGCTGGGTGAGCATCTCGCCCAAGCCGAACACGTGGCCGTGGGCGTCGATCAGGCCGGGGAGGACGGTTTTTCCCAGCAGGTCGATATGGCGCGCCTTGGGGGCTTTGGCGCGGGTCTGGGCGGCGCTGCCGACGGCCAGGATGCGGCCCTTGTCATCGAACGCCAGGGACGTGAAGCGCAGCAGCGCGTTGCGGCTGTCGAGGGTATAGCCGTTGGCGTTATCGAGGACGGTGTCCGCCTGCGCCGGCGCGGCCGCCCCGAGGACGGCGAAGATGGCGAGACAGCACTGCAAAGGGATCGGGCGCATCATTTCTCCATTCGGTGGGCAAGCCCAAAGTGTAGCGCGCTTTGCTTGCTCGTCAACTTGTTGCTTGACCGCGCACCTGCACCGGGGTCTGACCTCTGATTAGCAATTAAATTCCCGTTTGCAACTTAGTATCTTCATACGGCGCCACCGGGGTCTGACCTCTGTTTAGCAACAAAACGCGCGCAGTTGATGCAAGCCCAAGATGACGTCGCTTAAGGCGTTACGCTGATGCAGCCTGTTCATCCCCTACTCCCTTTTCCAGAGCACCTTATGCCACGCCGACACCGCCTGATTGTCCCCGACGTCCCCATACACATCATTCAACGAGGCAACAATCGCTTGCCCTGCTTTTTTGTCGAGGCGGACTATCTCGTCTATCTCGATCTGCTACGGATCGCCGCCGAACAAGCGGGCTGCAGCGTGCACGCTTATGTACTGATGACGAACCACATCCATTTGCTGGTATCGCCGCAGTCGAGCTCGTCGCCGGCAGCCATGATGAAGTCGCTTGGAGAACGCTACGTTCAATATGTCAACCGCCGCCATCAGCGCATTGGCACCTTGTGGCAGGGACGGTATCGGTCGTGCCTGGTTCAGGAAGATCACTATTTTTTCGTGTGCCAACGGTATATCGAACTCAATCCGGTGCGAGCCGGCATTGTGGCTCATCCCTTGGACTACCGATGGTCGAGTTATCAAGCAAACGCGTATGGGGAAGCGAGCCGCATTGTCAAGCCACACGCGCTGTATTCAGCGCTTGCGGCGGAACACTCGGAGCGCGAGCTCAGCTATCGTGCATTGTTTCTGGAGAAAATGCCGTGGGCGATGATCGAGCAAGTGCGCGACGCTACCAATCGCAACGCGGTCCTTGGAAACGAAGAATTTATCGCGCGAATGGCAAGGGCCAGTGGTGAGGATGTCATGCCGCGACGCCAAGGGAGACATCGAGACTAAACCGGCTGGAATAATTTCGAATCAGAGGTCAGACCCCGGTTAAGTGCTGAAGTGGCAAAAAAATATGCCACAAGCAAAAAATTTCGAATCAGAGGTCGGACCCCGGTTGTAGGACTATTCGGCGTCGTGGAAGATGATGCCGAGGGTGTGGCGGTGCCCGGAACGCACCCGGCTCACGCCGTGCCGCATCGTGACGCGGTAGGGGCCGCGCGTGCCGTTGACCGGCCGCTGGTTCACCGGGAATATCACGGCGTCGCCCTGCCCCAGCCCCACCACTTCGACCCGCGATTGCATGCGCGGGCGCTGTTCGGTCAGCACGAATTCGCCTCCCGTGAAGTCCTCTCCCGGCCGCGATAGCAGTATCGCAAGCTGCAAGGGGAACACGTGTTCGCCGTACAGGTCCTGGTGCAGGCAGTTGTAGTCGCCTTCGCGATAGCGCAGGATCAGGGGCGTCGGCCGGCGCTGCCCCGCCGCGTGGCAGCGCGCCAGAAACGCGTCGTGCTGCGCCGGAAAGCGGGTGTCGATCCCCATCGCGCCATGCCAGCGGTTGGCGATGCCCGCCAGCGGCCCGTACATCCCTGTGCGCAGCTCGGCGAGGCGCTCGGGCAGCGGGTAGTCGAAATAGCGGTACTCGCCGCGCCCGAAGCCGTGCCGCTCCATTACCACGCGGCTGCGGTAGCGCGCCTGGTCGTCGTAGGCGCCGGCATAGGCACTGCATTCCTGCGCATCGAGCAAGCCTTGCACCACGGCGCATCCGTGCGCATCGAGGTCGGCGCCGATGCGGTCCCAGTCGATCGCCTCGCTCATGCCGCGCCACCGTCGCTGCCTTCGCTCTCGCGCTCGAGCAAAATGCGCTTGCGCTCGACGCCCCAGCGGTAGCCGGACAGCGAACCGTCGGTGCGCACCACCCGGTGGCAGGGAATGGCCACCGCGACCGGATTGGCGGCGCAGGCGCCGGCAATCGCGCGCGCGCCCGTCGGCACGCCGATCCGCGCGGCCAGTTCGGAATAGCTGACGGTCTGCCCAGCGGGAATCTCGCGCAGCGCCTGCCATACGCGCTGCTGGAAGGCGGTGCCGCGCACGTCGAGCGGCAGGTCGAGGCCCACGCCGGGCGCTTCGACCAGCCCGACCACGCGCGCAATCGTGGCTTCGAAGCCGGCGTCGGCGCCGCGCAGGTCGGCCGCGGGGAAGCGGTCCTGCAGGTCGCGCGCCAGCAAGTCGGGGTCGTCGCCGATCAGGATCGCGCAGATGCCTTTGTCGGTGGATGCCACCAGGATCGCGCCGAGCGAGCAGGCGCCGATCGCGAAGCGGATCACGGTGCCGCTGCCGCCGGCGCGCCAGGCGGTCGGGGTCATGCCGAGCCGCGCGGGGGCGCTGGCGTAAAAGCGTGCGCTGGAGTTGTAGCCGGCCGCGTAAATGGCTTCGGTGACGCTGGCGGCGGCGGCCAGGCCGGCGTCGACCTTGCCGGCGCGGCGCGCGGCGGCGTAGGCCTTGGGCGTGATGCCGGTGTGCTGCTTGAAGACGCGGTGAAAATGGAAGCGGCTCATGCCGCATGCCTCGGCCAGGCTGTCGAGGTCGAGCCCGGCCTCGCTTGTGTCGATCAGGCGGCAGGCTTGCGCCACGATGCGGGCGTGGCGCTCGGCCAGCGGCGGCTGGTCCGGCTTGCAGCGCAGGCAGGGCCGAAACCCGGCCTGCTGGGCGTCGGCGCCGCTGGCGTGGAAGGCGACGTTGGCGCGCAGGGCGGCACGCGCGCCGCACGAGGGCCGGCAGTAGACGCCGGTGCTGCGTACCGAGTAATAAAAGACGCCGTCGGCCTCGCCGTCGCGCCGCTGTACCGCGGCCCAGCGCGCCTCGTCGCTGTCGTAGCCGCTGCTGCTGGTGCTACTGCTGGTGCTGCTGATGTTCATTGCTGCTTTCATGGTGGTGCTCCTGTTGGCGATGCTATTCGCAGGCACCCATCGTAGGCGGCGCGGCGGCGGCGGTCATCCCACTGCTTGCTTTTGAATCGGGCGCCGCGCCCACGGTGCTAAAATCCGGTTTTGAGCCGGCCTTCGGAGAGTAGTTTGGAACAGCAGATTGCGCAAGACACGACCCCGATTTTCCAGCGTATCAAGGATTATCTGCTCGGCGAAATCGCCGCCGGCCGCTGGAAGGAGGGCGATGTGGTGCCGTCCGAGCAGGCCCTGGTGCGCCAGTTCGGGGTTTCGCGCATGACCGTCAACCGCGCCGTGCGCGAGCTGACGGCCGAGC
Organism: Massilia antarctica; assembly: GCF_015689335.1. Taxonomy (GTDB): domain Bacteria; phylum Pseudomonadota; class Gammaproteobacteria; order Burkholderiales; family Burkholderiaceae_D; genus Telluria_A; species Telluria_A antarctica. The sequence goes on from NZ_CP065053.1 coordinate 885,765, forward strand.
AGGTGCTGACCCGCCGCCAGGGTTCGGGCACCTATGTGGCACCGCAGAAGTACCAGGCCACCCTGGTCGAGATCCGCAGCATCGCCGATGAAATCCGCGCGCGCGGCCACCGTCACCGCAGCGGCCTGCATCTGCTGGAACAAGCCCGCGCCAGCGAGCTGCTGGCGCTGCAGTTCGGGCTGGCGCATGGCCAGCCGCTGTTTCATTCGGTGATCGTGCACTTCGAGAACGAGGTGCCGATCCAGGTCGAGGACCGCTGGGTCAATCCGGCCTGCGCCCCCGACTACCTGGCCGAGGATTTTTCCGCCATCACCCCCAACGAGCACCTGATGAAGGCCGCCCCGCTGCAAAGCGCCAGCTACAGCATCGAAGCCCTGCCCGCCCCGCGCGATATCGCCACGATGCTGGCGATCGGGCCGCGCCAGTGTTGTCTGGTGCTCAAGCGCAAGACGCACGCGCTGGGACAAATCGCGTCGGTCGTGACAATGTGGCATCCCGGCCAGCTATATCAGTTCACCGGCAAGGTCGGCTGAGCAAGCGCGCGGCAGAAATACGACACTTTTTCCCGCACAATAGACATAGATTCCTGTCGGTAAATTCCCTTGGATCAAAAAATGGCTACTATGGAGGTAGCCTAACTCCTCTTCGGATGGCCCCGCCATGCCTGTTCCGTTCTTGTCCACCCGCCCCCGCGCCGCCTTGCGCTTGCTGCGCTTGCTGCGCTCATGCGCGCTGCTGGCGGCGGCGCTGGTGTGCGCCGACGCGCTGGCGCTGGAAAAGGTCCTGGTGCAGCTCAAGTGGCAGCACCAGTTCCAGTTCGCCGGCTATTACGCGGCCCAGGAACAGGGCTTTTACCGCGAGGCGGGGCTGGAGGTGACCTTGCGCGAGGCCGAGCGCGGCGACGACGCGGTGTCGGCGGTGACCTCGGGCGCGGCCGAATATGGGGTGGCCAATTCGAACCTGCTGGTGGCGCGCGCGCGCGGCAAGCCGGTGGTGGTGCTGGCGTCGGTGTTCCAGCATTCGCCTGCGGTGCTGCTGGCACGCGCCGGCGCGGATGGCAAGCCGCAGTTGCCGCCCACCGGCACGGTGATGATTTCGCCGAACAGCGTGGAGCTGCTGGTGTTCATGAAAAAAAGCGGCCCGCCGCTGGCCAACTATGCGCAGGTGCGCCATAGTTATAAGGTGGGCGACCTGGCCAGCGGCCGGGTGGCGGCCATGTCGGCCTTCAGCACCGACCAGCCCTACCTGCTCGAACGCGAGCACACGCGTGTTGTCATGCTTACGCCGCGCTCGGCCGGCATCGATTTTTACGGCGACCTGTTATTTACCAGCGAGGCCGAACTGCGCGAGCATCCGGCGCGCGCCGCCGCCATGCGCGCGGCCACCCTGCGCGGCTGGAGCTATGCGCTGGCACACCAGGCCGACCTGGTGGACCTGATCCGGGCGCGCTATCCGCATCGCCTCAGCCGCGAGCACCTGCTGTACGAGGCGCGCGGCATCGTGCCGCTGATGGAGGCGGACATGCTGGAACCGGGCTACAGCAATCCGGAGCGCTGGCGCGCCATCGCGGCGGCCTACGCCAGCCTTGGCCTGCTGCCGTCCGGGTTTTCGCTCGATGGCTTCCTGTACCAGGCGCCGCACCCGGACGGGCCGCCGCCGTACCTGGCCGCGCTGGCGCTGGCGGCGCTGCTGCTGGTGGCCGGCGCGGCCCTGTGGCGCGTACGGCGCCTGAGCGCCACCCTGCGCGCCGAACGCACCCTGCTCGGCGCCACGCGCGCGCAGCTGGCCAGCAGCGAGAACCTGCTGCGCTTCGCGCTGGACGGTTCCGGCCACGGCACCTGGGAGTGGGTCCAGCATAGCGGCGAGCTGGTTTTGTCGGACCGCTACAAGGAGTTGCTGGGCTATGGACCGGATGAATTCGCGGTCGATTTCAACGCCTGGCTGCTGCATGTGCATCCGGAAGACGTGGCGCGCCTGAAACACGACCTGTCGGCCTGCCTCAAGCCGGCGGCCGGCGGCGGCAACGTGCTGGCGTGCGAGTTCCGCATGCGCTGCAAGGATGGCCGCTGGAAGTGGATGCTGGGCCGCGGCATCGTGGTCGAACGCGATGCCGGGTCGCGCGCCTTGTGCGTGAGCGGCACCATGGCCGATATCGGCGACCGCAAGCATGCCGAGGAGGCGCGCGTGCGCGCGGTGCTGGAGGCGTCGCCGGAAGCGATGCTGGTGCTCGATGGCGAGGGCCGCATCCGCCATGTCAACCATTTGTGCGCGAGCAGCTTCGGCTATGCGCGCGATACCCTGATCGGCATGCCGGCCGAGCAGCTTGCGCCTGGTGTGCGCACACCAGGTCCGCCGAACCAGGTGCTCATGGCGCAGCGGCGCGACGCCAGCCAGTTTCCGGCCGAGGTCAATCGCACGCCGCTGCAGTTGCAGGGCAATGCCTTGACCATCGTGTCGCTGCGCGACGTCAGCGAGCGGGAGCGCGCCGAGCAGGCGCTCAAGGCGCTGGCGGCACGCCTGCACGAGATTTTGCAGATGATGCCGATCGGCCTGTATATCAAGGATACCGAGGGCCGCGTGACCTTGATGAACAGCGCCTGCGAAAGCCAGTTCGGCCTGACCATGGCGCAGCTGGACGGGGATGACCAGGGCGCGCACGGCACGCTGAGCGCGCGCGAACGCGAAGCCTTTGCCGGCGGCGTGATGCTCGATGACGTGGGTACGGTGTACAACGCGCGCCTGGGACGCGAGCTGCATGTGCGCACCATCCGCAAGCCGGTCCGCAATGAGCAGGGCCAGAGCGAGTACCTGATCGCGATGATGGTCGATATCAGCGCCAGCATGGGCACCGAGCAGCAGTTGCGCGAATTGAACGAGCACCTGGAAGAGCGCGTGCAGCAGCGCACCGCGCAGCTGGACCAGGCCAAGAAGGTGGCCGAGGAAGCCAGCATGGCCAAGGGCCAGTTCCTGGCCAATATGAGCCACGAAATCCGCACGCCGATGAACGGCGTGATCGGCATGGCCTACCTGGCACTCAAGACCGACCTCAATCCGCGCCAGCGCGACTACATCGAGAAGATCCGCTTCGCCGGCGAGCACCTGCTGGGCATCATCGACGATATCCTCGATTTTTCCAAGATCGAGGCCGGCAAGCTGGAAGTGGAAATGGTCGCCTTTACGCTCGACCATGTGATCCAGACCCTGTCCACGGTGGTCGCGCCCAAGGCGGCCACCAAGGACCTGGCGCTGGTGTTCGAACTCGATCCGGCACTGCCGCCCGCGCTGCAGGGCGATCCGCTGCGCCTGGGCCAGGTGCTGATCAACTACACCCACAATGCGATCAAGTTTTCCGACAGCGGCAGCATCACGATCCGCATCGACAATATCGACGACCGTGCCGACGACTGCCTGCTGCGCTTCCAGGTGTGCGACAACGGTATCGGCCTCACCCCGGAGCAGACGGCCAAGCTGTTCCAGTCGTTCCAGCAGGCCGACACCTCGACCACGCGCGAGTACGGCGGCACCGGCCTGGGACTGGCGATCTGCAAGCAGCTGGCGCAGCTGATGGGGGGCGAGGTCGGGGTCGAGAGCCAGCCGGGCAGCGGCAGCTGCTTCTGGTTCACCGCGCGCGTGGGCAAGCTCGATCCGGCCGCCGTCGGTCCGCACATGGGCAAGGATGCGGCACTGGCCAGCGCGCGCGCGCCGGGCCAGGATGCGCTGCTGCGCGGGGCGCGCATCCTGCTGGTCGAGGACAATACCTTCAACCAGCAGATCGCCCTCGAAATGCTGGAGGAGGCCGGCTGCGTGGTGTGCCTGGCGCAAAACGGCCTGGAAGCGCTCGACCTGCTGGCCAAGACCGGTTTCGACTGCGTGCTGATGGATGTGCAGATGCCGGTCATGGACGGCTTGCAGGCGACGCGCCTGATCCGGCTCGACCCGCGCCTGACCGGCTTGCGCGTGCTGGCCATGACGGCCAACGCCACCAGCGCCGACCGCGAACGCTGCATGCAGGCCGGCATGGACGACTTCATCAGCAAACCGATCCAGCCGGCGCTGCTGTGCGAGACGGTGGCGCGCTGGCTGCCGCTGCGCCTGCCGGCGCCGGCGGAGGCGCCGGCCCCGCCCTCCCAGCCCGGCTTTCGCACGGTGGCCGGCGACCCGGAGGTGATCGACCTGACCGTGCTGGCCAAGCTGCTCAGCTACAACCAGGACAAGGTGCGCAAGTTCGCCTTCAAGTTCCTGCAGACCACCCAGGCCGGCTTCGACGAGATGGAAACGGCGCTGGCGGCCGGCGACGTCCAGCGCGTGCGCGAGCTGGGCCACCGCATCAAGTCGTCGGCGCGCACGGTGGGGGCGATGGGCATGGGCGAATTGTGCCTGCGCCTGGAAAACCTGGCCCATGGCAGCCCGGCCAGCGAACGGGCCGAGGCCAGGGCCCTGGTCGCCCAGCTGTGGCCGCTGCTGGCGCAGATTACCGAGCAGATCATGCAGAACACGACATTTGCCAGCGACGCCTAAAAAAAACCGCGCGCACCTGCCGTTCGGCGGCGACTTCCGGGATAATAGTAGGGCACGCGCGAGAAAGCGTGACGACAATAACGACAATAACAGCCGCTAAAGACAACCATGGACGAGCCCGCCAAACAGGCCCCGGCCCCACGCATCCGCGTGCTGCTGCTGGACGATGATCATTTTATGCTGGAACTGCTGAGCGACATGCTGGCCGATATCGGCGCCGCCGCCAGCCCCCCGGCCGGCTTCGAGGTGCGCGCCGAATCGGACGCGCGGCGCGCCCTGGCCAGCCTGGCGCTCGATGCGCCGGACCTGCTGATCTGCGACCTGTCGATGCCGGACATGGATGGCATCGAATTCATGCAGGCGGCCGCCGCGGGCGGCTTCGGCGGCGGCGTGATGCTGCTTTCGGGCATGGACAGCGGCGTACGCAAGGCGGCCGAGCGGCTGGCCAAGGCGCACGGACTGAACGTGCTGGGCGCCTTCAAGAAGCCGATCAGCGCCCAGGAACTGCAGGCGGCGCTGGCCGCGCTGCTGCTGCCGGACAGCCCCGGACAAGAGAATTCGTACAATCTTTCTCCCGTTTCGGGAAAATAGGTTATTATTTCGGCTAAATCCCCGCCTGACACCCTCTGCCGCCCTTCCCTATATTGAATTTGCACACACCGTCACCACCATAGTGTTGCAAGATAAAAAAGGAAACTGGCTGGCGGTTCGAGATTCCCCGAAGCAGGGTCGGCTTATCCCCCAGGCGTTATTGACCCCCTACCTCATTTAGAGGAAAACATGAGCGAAAATATTAAACACGTTAGCGATGCATCTTTTGAAGCGGATGTCCTCAAGTCGGACCGTCCGGTGCTGGTCGATTTCTGGGCCGAGTGGTGCGGTCCCTGCAAGGCGATCGCCCCGATCCTGGAAGAAGTCGCCAAGGAATACGAAGGCAAGCTGGTCATCGCCAAGATGGATGTGGATGCCAACCAGGGCGTACCGCCCAAGTTCGAGATCCGCGGCATTCCGACCCTGATTCTGTTCAAGAACGGGGTCGTGGCGGCCAAGAAAATCGGCATGGTGACGAAGGGTCAGTTGACCTCCTTCATCGACAGCAATATTTAATACAGAGTACAACGTGACCGCAGCGCGCCCGCGCTGCCGTCTTGTCCGGCCGGGAAGCGTTTGGCCTCGACTGATTTCTTCCCAGATGATTAACCCACGCAGTTCCCTCCCCTACCTTTACTTCCCGTCACGGGACTCAACTCATGCACTTATCTGAACTGAAGGCCATGCACGTCTCCGCTCTGTTGGAGATGGCGATTGGCCTCGATATCGACAACGCAGCCCGCCTGCGCAAACAAGAACTGATGTTCGCCATTCTCAAGAAGCGCGCGAAATCAGGCGAACAGATTTTTGGCGACGGCGCTCTCGAAGTGCTGCCGGACGGCTTCGGCTTTCTGCGCTCGCCCGATGCCAGCTACATGGCCTCGACCGACGATATCTATATCTCGCCTTCGCAAATCCGCCGTTTCAACCTGCACACGGGCGATTCGATCGAAGGCGAAGTGCGCACCCCGAAAGACGGCGAGCGCTATTTCGCGCTGGTCAAGGTCGACAAGGTCAATGGCGAATCTCCGGAAGCGAGCAAGCACCGCATTCTGTTCGAGAACCTGACCCCGCTGCACCCGAACGAGCCGCTGCGCCTCGAGCGCGAAATGAATGGCCAGGAAAACATCACCGGCCGCATCATCGACCTGATCGCCCCGATCGGCAAAGGCCAGCGCGGCTTGCTGGTGGCGTCGCCGAAATCGGGCAAGTCGGTCATCTTGCAGCACATCGCCCACGCGATCACCGCCAATCACCCTGACTGCACCCTGATCGTGCTGCTGATCGACGAGCGGCCGGAAGAAGTCACCGAGATGCAGCGCTCGGTGCGCGGCGAAGTGGTGGCCTCGACCTTCGACGAACCGGCCACGCGCCACGTGCAAGTGGCCGAGATGGTGCTCGAAAAGGCCAAGCGCCTGGTCGAAATGAAGAAAGACGTGATCATCCTGCTGGACTCGATCACCCGCCTGGCGCGCGCCTACAATACCGTGATCCCGGCTTCGGGCAAGGTGCTGACCGGCGGCGTGGATGCGAATGCGCTGCAGCGTCCGAAGCGTTTCTTCGGTGCGGCACGCAATATCGAAGAAGGCGGCTCGCTGACCATCATCGCCACCGCGCTGATCGAAACCGGTTCGCGCATGGATGACGTGATTTACGAGGAATTCAAGGGCACCGGCAATATGGAAGTCCACCTCGAGCGCCGCCTGGCCGAGAAGCGCGTTTATCCGGCGATTAACCTGAACAAATCGGGTACCCGCCGCGAAGAGTTGCTGATCAAGGCCGACCAGTTGCAGAAGATCTGGATCCTGCGCAAGCTGCTGTACTCGATGGACGAGATCGAAGCGATGGAGTTCATCCTCGACAAGATGAAGGCGACGAAGAATAACAATGAGTTCTTCGACATGATGCGCCGCGGCGGGTAAATCCCCCGAAAGCATCGCGAAAGGACGGCTGCGGCCGTCCTTTTTTCATTTTTGGCAACACCGGGGTCAGACCCCTGATTGCGTTCTTGGCCACACCGGGGTCAGACCCCTAACTGAAAAACCGGGGTCTGACCCCAGCCAACGTTGCGCTACTTTCGAAAAGCGCTGTATAATCGCCGGTTGCAGTATTTAACCCCTGGCAAGTGAGCGGCAATCGGGTCACGAGGCAAGACGACCGACGAAGTGCAGTTTGGCTACCAAACTAACCGAGGCAAGACCATGCGTAAAGATATCCATCCAGAATACCGCGACGTTGTTTTCCACGACCTGTCGTGCGATTTCAAATTCGTTACCCGTTCGACCATCCAGACCCGCGAAAAAATCACCCACGAGGGCGCTGAATACCCACTGGTGAAGATCGAGGTGTCGGCTGAGTCGCACCCGTTCTACACCGGCAAGCACAAAATCGTCGACACCGCTGGTCGCGTCGAGAAGTTCCGTCAGAAATTTGGCGCCGTCGGCTCCAAGACCGCGGTTGCAAACGGCTAAGTTTTTGCCATGCATACCCAAAAAAGCAGCCCCCGGCTGCTTTTTTTTCGTTGATACTACGTCCTTCCCCAATTCCCGATGCCCCCGTTATCGATGAAACCCGTCCGCCTTTCCGCCGCCGCCACCCTCGCCCTCCCGCGCTGGGCCCTGTTTGCGCTGGGCCTGCTGTACATCCTGCCCGGCCTGATCGGGCGCGCCGACTGGAAAGATGATGCTGGCAGTTTCGGCATCATGTGGACCATGGCCCACGGCGGGATCAGCGACTGGCTGCTACCCAATATCGCCGGCATGCAAGTGCCGGACGACGGCCCCCTGGCCTTCTGGCTGGGCGCGCTGTGCATCAAGCTGTTCGGCTGGCTGATGGGCGACATGATGGCGGCGCGCATGTCGACCATCGGCATCTTTTTGGCCGGCACGGCCTCGGTCTGGTGGGCCGCCTTCCACCTGGGACGGCGCCAGGATGCGCAGCCGCTGCGCCTGGCCTTCGGCGGCCAGCCCGAGCCGGACGACTATGGACGCACCCTGGCCGATACCGCCGCGCTGATCTACCTCGGCTGCCTGGGCTTGCTGATGTTCAGCCACGAAACCCTGGCCGTGACCCTGCAGGGCGGCCTGGTCGCCTATTTCCTGTACCGCGCCGTGCGCTACGTCGAAGCGCAGACGGTGCGCAATGCGGTCCTGATCGGTTTGTCCCTGGGCGCGCTCGTGCTCACGCGCGGCGTGTTCACGCCGCTCACCTTGCTGCTGGCCCTGTTCCTGTGCACGCGTTTCCTGTCGGTTCCGCTGGTGCCGACCTTGCGCCAGCTCGGCCTGGCGGTCCTGACGGCCGCGCTGATCGCGATGGTCTGGGTCCTGCCGGCCTGGCTGATGGCGCCGTACGGCTTGAATCCGGTGAACGCCTGGCTGGCCTGGACCGCGCGCCAGATCGGACTGCCAAGCTGGATCTCGATCAAGACCTTTTTCCGCGTCGGCATCTGGTTTTTCTGGCCGGCCTGGCCGTTCGCCGGCTGGGCCATTTATGCCTGGCGCCGCCAGGACCATTTGCTGCACATCGTGCTGCCGCTGTTTTTCGTCGGCGCGCTGACCCTGCTGATCCTGTGCGATCCACTGCCGGAAAACGGCGACATGCTCAAGCTGCTGCCGCCGCTGGCCATCATGGCCGCGTTCGGGCTGCCGACCATGAAGCGCGGCGCCATCAATGCCATCGACTGGTTCTCGGTGATGGTGCTGACCATGCTCAGCGCCATCGTGTGGCTGTTCTGGATCGCCAAGCTGACCGGCTGGCCGGCGCAGCTGGCCAAGAATGTGCTCAAGCTGCTGCCGGGCTACCGGCCCGAAGTCGGGGTGCTGGCCTTCGTGGTGGCGCTTGGGGCTACCATCGGCTGGATCGCGCTGGTCCACTGGCGCATTTCGCGCCAGCCGGCGGTGCTGTGGCGCGCCGTGGTGCTGTCTTCGGGCGGGCTGATCTTGCTGTGGGTGCTGCTGATGACCTTGTTCCTGCCGGACTTCAATTACAGCAAGAGCTACGCCAGCGTGGCGCGCCAGATCGCCGGCTCGCTGCCGCTCGATTCGGGCTGCATCAACTCCAACGTGGGCGCGCCGCAGCGCGCGTCGCTGGCGTTTTACGGCAAGCTGCCGTTCGATAAAATCGGATCGGCCAAGTGCGATCTGATCCTGCTGCAGGACAGCGTGAAAGTGCACGACGAGCGCGAACTGGCCAAGCCGCCGCCGGGCGCCGAGTGGCGCCTGCTGTGGGAAGGCCGGCGCCCGGCCGACCGTGACGAGCGCTTCCGCCTGTACCAGCGCGCGCCCTGAACGGCGCAGCGCCGCGCTGGCGCTCAATATGCCCGGATAGGCGATCTACAAGCCGGTGCAGCGCCGCATCAGCCACTCGACCGGGCCAAGCGCGAAGCGCCGGCGCCACAGGTGCGCGCACAGCACCGCGCCGGCCGAGAACAGCAGCGCGCTGGCCACCGCGAAGGCGAGCGTGCGGCCCTCGAGCAAACCAAGCGCTTCGAGCACGCCCATGCCGATGACGACATGGGCGATGTACAAGGTCAGCGCCAGCTGGCCTGTGTGGACCAGGGGCGCCAGCGGGCGCGCGCTACGCCTGCGTTCACCGATCCAGACGCAGGCCGCGATCAGCGCCAGGGCGTCGCCAGCGGCGGCGATCCAGTACAGCGGAAGCGGCGGCAACGGCCCGGATGACCACAGGTGGGCCCAGATGCCGGCGCCTGGTGTGGCCCACAGGGCGCCGCTCAACATGGCCGATTCGGCGGCGATGCCCATGCCAAGGCCGGTAATGAAAATCCGGTACAGCATGGCATTCGACTGCAGGTCGAAGCGGCCGGCCGCCATGCCGAGCAACAGGAATCCGGCCCACGGGAAGACCGGGTGAAAGCCATTGAAGAACAGGTTGCGGACAAAGCCGGCCGGCCCCCAGAAGCCGGCGTAGGCCAGCGTTTCCCAGTTCCAGCCGGCGCCGTAATCGATGACCGTGGCCAGCAGGACGAAGCCGGCCACCATGGCCACGGCGGCGGCGAACAGCGCGCCGGTGCGCCACGACAGGACGGCGGCGCCGATCGCCATGTAGGCGCCGTAATAATGGAGGATGTCGGCCGGCCAGACCTGCACATACAGCAGGCCGGCGACGAACAGGAAGGCGGCGCGTTTCAGGATGCCGGCACGGGCGGCGTGCAGCGCGCCAGTGTCGCCCGACTGGCGCGCGCGCTGTGAGATCAGCGACAGGCCGACGCCTGCCAGCACCACGAAGACGGCGGAGGCGCGGCCGTCGAGTGCATCGACCAGCGCCAGCCACCACGGCGCATCGGCCGCGCTGGCGTGCATGACGACCTTGAAGTTGACGATCACCATGCCGATGACGGCAAGGGCCCGGGCCAGGTCGAGGCCGACGATGCGCTGTTTCATGGATGACCACATTGAAAAAATCACAATGTAGCATGCGGGTCGGCGCTTGTTGAAAACGGCGATTCGATCAGCAAGGCTGATGTATCTCCGTATTTTCCAACACTTCCATCCCGGCCGGCTCGCCGCATGCTGGCCGTAAGAACGGCCATCGGAGCCCGCCCCCTCTTGATTCGTCGTGCTCCACGAGTACCGGAACAAACGGGAGCGGCGGATGTCAAAGAAGAGGGAAGTACGCGAGCGCGGCGGCACCTTGAAGAGGACTGGGCTATATTTTGTATAGTCCATCAAGCACATGATTGTCAGAAGAACTCAACTATCAAGGGAGCAGCTTGAAGCCCTGATACATGAAGAGTCCAAAGATACTTCCAAGCTATTCTTCACGAAGCATGTTGAAGAACAAATGCGCTCCAGGAGAATTGCGAAAGCGTGCGTGCTTGAAACCTTGAGAGCGCGGGGCGGATCAGGCGTCGCCCCGAACCCAACCCGATGAAGGGGTCCGTCGAATGCAAAATGGAGTATTTGAGTGCCGGACATCGGGTTGCTGTCATTGTCACGGTCAGTAATGACCCGGGCCTGATCATCGTTACTGCGATGTACGCATAGGAGAACGAACCATGTTGCACTTTACCGACGCAGGATTGCGCAACGTATGGCTTACAAACGGCTACGTGGAGAAAGAAACGCCGTATGGGACAGCCGTCTCATACCCGGACCTCGATGGACTCATTCGGACCGTATGCCTTGCCCTGGCACATAAGCCTGGCAAGCTTGCAGGCGCCGAGTTCCGCTACCTGCGAAACGCCTTACTGCTTTCACAGAAGTCGCTAGGCAATTTACTGGGCTGCACAGAACAATCCGTGGCGAAGTGGGAAAAGCAAGGTCGTATTCCGAAGGCTGGAGACTTCCTGATACGGCTCATCTACACCCAAAAACACGATGGAATGGACAGCGTGGCGATCGCCGTCGACGCTCTCAAAGCGATTGACCATGTTGGCAATAGCAGGATCATCGTCTCGCGGACCGGCGACAAGTGGGCGTGGAAGCTTGCTGTAGAGGGCAACGAACAATTGCTTGAGCCAGCTTAACTATTGCCGCTGCGCGCTCCTGTCCGTTTAAATGCACTAGACCTTCATCGGCAGGATCACCATCTGCAAGCCTTCCAGGTGCAGGCGGCGCTGGACCGCCAGCGCGGCCTGGTTGTGCAGCAGGCGGGTGAACCAGTTATCGGTCGCGAAAATCAGTTTGCTGGTGAAGAAAATCGAACTCGGATAGTCGCGGTTGATCTCTTCGCATTGCCTCGTCACTTCATCGACGGCATCGGTGCCGAAGCTGATATACGAGGACGCGGCCATGCCGTGGCTCTGGCAGAAATCGACAAAATATTCGAGCGTGTCGGCCGCTTCCTCGCGCATTTTTTCGAGCGCGCCGATGCCGCCGTACGCATGCGAATCGACCGTGCGCGCATTCACGAACAGGAAATGCTTGAAGTGGCCGGGGAACATGCGCAGCACCCACAGCAAGGCATGCAGGCCGCCGCCGCGCGAGGAACCGACGATGAACACGGCGGTCTGGTCATCCGCCTTCGGCTCCACCGTGTCCGTCACGGGGCCGAAGGGCTGGTTGGCGAACACCTCGTCGACCGAATGAATCGCCGCCTTGGTTTCGCGGTAGTGATTGCGGATGATGACGCACAGCGCGGCGATGGCGCCGATGATGACGATGGTCGCCCAGCCGCCTTCGGCGAAGCGCTCGTACAGCAGGATCGCCAGGATGCCGGCGCAGATGACGAAGCCCGTCAGCGACAGCAGGAAGCGGCGCACCCAGCTCTGGCCTTCGTTGTCGCGGCTCTGCCACCAGTAGCGGCACAAGCCGAACAGCGAAATGGCGAAGGTGAGGAACACGGAAACCGAATACAGCACCACCAGCAGGGTTACCTTCCCTTCGGTCCAGAACAGGATCGCCAGCGCGGCGATGCCCATCACGAGGATGCCGTTCTGTGTGACCAGGCGGGTCGAGAGGTAGCGGAATTTGTGCGGCACCCAGGAGTCGCCGGCCATGTTCGACAGCACCGACGGCCCGCCGAGAAAGCCGGTATTGGCGGCCACGAACAGCAGGCCGGCCTCGAACGCGAGCACGATCACCAGCACGATCTGGTTGAGCAGCGGGCCGCCCAGGCCCATGCTGTCGATGATGGCCTTGAAGGTCGACGCGTTGAGGGTCTGGCCGGCCACGTGGCGCGCATCCCACAGCAGGTACAGGAGGATGATGCCGGACGCGGTGAAGGCCAGCGACAGCGCCATGTACAGCATCGTCATCTTCCCGGTGCGCACGCGCGGCTCGGCCAGCAGGTTGACATTGTTCGACACCGCTTCCAGACCGGTGTAGGTGCCGCCGCCCTGCGAGTAGGCCAGCAGCAGCATGCCCGCCACGCCGGTCCAGCCGATGCTGCCGGCCAGTTCGCGCGTGTCGGCCATGGTGGTGGGGACCAGCTGCGGCAGGTAGGACGCATGCGCGACGATGCCGTACACGATCAGCACCAGGTGCGTGGCCACGAAGCCGAGGAAGATCGGCAGCAGGATCTGGATCGCTTCCTTCAGGCCGCGCAGGTTCATCACGATCAACAGGCCGATGAAAAACGCTTCGGCCCAGAGTTTATAGGGCTGGAAGCCGAGCGGCAGGAAGGAGGCCAGGGCGTCGACCCCGGACGCGATCGAAATGGCGATGGTGAGCACGTAATCGAGGATCAGCGCGCAGCCGGAGACCAGGCCCATATACGGGCCGACCAGTTTGGTGGCGACCCGGTAACCGCCCCCGCCCGTGGGGAACAGCTCGATGACCTGGTTGTAGGCCAGCGCGATGACGAACACGGTGACGGCGGTGGCCAGCACCAGGTACAGGCCGAGGTGGGTATGGCCGCCGAGCGCGCGGAAAGTTTCTTCCGGCCCGTAGGCGGAGGACGAAAGGCCGTCCGCGCCGAGCCCGACCCAGGCCAGGAAGGCGACCAGCGCCATCGAGTGGCGGGTCTCGCTTTTCATCGGGTCGAGCGCTTTGCCGAGTATGAGTTCGCGGATTTTCTTGTTATTCATCGTGCGCGCGGCCCGTACGGACGGCGTGGTAGCCCAAGGTAGAACGCGATCATACGCCGTTCGCCGGGCCGGCGTCATGACAGCCGGGCGCGAAAATACGAAAGATTTGCCTGAATCGGGCAAATCAGCCATAATGCGGGTCGCGTTGCCGGGATGGCGGAATAGGTAGACGCACGGGACTCAAAATCCCGCGCTGGAAACAGCGTGCCGGTTCGATTCCGGCTCCCGGCACCATTGAATTCAAGCGCTCAGGCGTATCAAGACTCTCCCCCGGCCAGCTGCCTCGCACTGGCCTCGCATTAAATACCCCCTATTTTTTATACGCCCGACGCTGACAGCCTGGCCTGTCTGTCGGATCGCGCATGGCGTTCGCCACCCAGACATCGCCGACACTCCGTTTTCCGCCCGCGTATTCGTCGTTTTCCATTGCCTGCAGCTGTTCCCCATACATTTAAAAAACAATATAAATGAATCATCACGTTTGGCAGTCAATTAATCATTGCAATTTAAAAATATTATTTACTTGTCGGAATTTTTTACACTCGATAAGCAATATTTTTCGCGGACTGAATAAAAACAAGGGCTTGCGAAACTGGCACGTTCCATGCTCATCCATACGATAAGAACAATCACATGAGGGATGCCCAAAATGAACTCGATCACACGTCGTTGCGTCGCACTTGCGTTGCTGGGAATGGCCGGCATCGCATCGAACGCCGCCCTGGCAGGACCGCTGCCAACTTACTCCAGCACCTACCCCACGCCCAATTCCGCATGCGCGACGTATGGCAATTTCGTTTCATGTTCGACGGGCGTGCTGAACTATTTGTCCGGAAGCGGCGCCACCGGATTCACGGGCGATTACACCTTCAGTGCCGCCCAGGGCACCCTGCACGATGCGATTGTGGTCGCATCGAACGGCGGTGCCATCCTGGCCAACGGCGATGTGGCGCTACCGTCGGAAAATGGATTCAAAACCATCAATGGCGGCCAGAAGGACTATTTTTTCACCGGTGACCGGAATGACCCCATCAATAACGGCGCACTGGCCAACGACACGGCATTCAGCTGGGACATGGGCCTGGGCACGTTGAACAGCAAACTGACCTTCGACGGCGACTACCACCAGATGATGATCGCCTTCGATTTCAATAATCCGCAGAATGCAACGGCCAGCCTGCCGATCTGGGCACTGGTGACGATACGCGATAGCGAGGGCAATCTGGCCAACAAGTATTTTGAAACGCAACAGCTCGACCTGACCGACATCTTCAAGGATCCGTCCCTGTTCCAGTCGACCAAGACCTTCGACGGCACGAGTGTCACCACGCCAGCTTCGGGCGACTTCGCAATGACGGTCGGTGCCATCTGCGTGGTCAGCAGCGCCACCTCCTACCCCTCGCCCGATGGCAGCCACTGCCCCACTGGCGGCCATTTGGTCAACACCAACCAGGCGTCGAACGCTGTGGAATTCATCAACTACATTCCCAGCCTCGATTTGAAAGGACTCCAGGGCGCGGGCTACGACAGCATGTCGGTGCAGGTCTGGATGGGTTGCTTCGGCACCGGCGGCACCACCTCTGGCCCGACACTGGCCGATGGCAAACCGGTCGGTCCGTGCGACACGGGCGGCTATGGCGATATCTTCCTCATCGCGGGCGCGGCCGTACCGGGCCGGAACGATGTGCCGGAACCAGGCACGCTCGCACTGGTCACACTGTCGCTGTTCGGCTTGCACGCCGCGCGCCGGCGCCGCCAGACACCCTGATCTGTCGACGATGCGCGCCCCCGTGGCGCGCAGCCGACCCGCACCTTGACGCTTGTGCTTTCTCTTCTCCTCTCTCACACTGCATGCATCGCGCTGACCCGACAAGGCAGCGCGATTTCTTTTGAAACAGCGCTTGTTCCATTCAAATTTCCATCGGTCAGCATTGATTTTTAACCAGCCGAAGCGCTTGACATCCCGGCCTTGAATTTTTGACAGCCATCAAAGCCGGCATGGTCTCCCTCGATAAACTCAAATCTCATCTGCTCGGCTACCGCTGCGTTTCAGGCCACAACACAAGAACAATAACCGCGAGCCCCTATGTCCAAGTCCACCACACTACTCGCCCTGTGCGCGCTGTCGCTAGGCTGCATGCTCACCGCGACAGCCCAGCAAGCGCCCCAGCAGGACGCGCCAGACAAGCTCGATAACGCCGCACGCATGCTCGCGGCCGATACCGACAGCGGCGTCGTCACCAGCCAATCCGTCACCGTTGCCGGCCACGATTTTTGCCAATACTTCATTGCCGCATGGCGCGAGAAAGAAGGCAGCGAACGCTACACCCTTGCCATCCTCGAACGCCCGTCGGCACGCCGCGGCAGCGAAGTACGCATCGACTTCGCCCAGCGCCGCGTGTTCGAAACGCGCCTGCCCGCCGCCCGCTCGGCGATCAAGGCGCTCAGCGAAGACGCCGCCGAAAGAACCTACCAGGCGGTCGTGCAAGCCGATGCCGAGCGCCAGAGCATCAACGACGCCGACCTCGCGCCCGACGAATTCTGAGTCTGTCCAACGCTGTCTTTGTCAACGCCGTACAACGTACAAGTAAGAAGGAAAACAGCCATGCCACTCCATTCCATCACGCGCGCCGCCGCGCTGTGCCTGGTCGTACTGGCGAACGCCGCCACCGCGACTGAACTCGTGTATTTGCCCGTCAACCCCTCGTTCGGCGGCTACCCGGCCAACGGTGCCGGCCTGCTGGCAACCGCGACGGCCACCAGCAAGCACACGGAGAACAAGGGCCTCGGTGGCTCTTCCTACTTCGACCAGTCGCCGCTCGCACAGTTCAATCAAACTCTCGAACGCACTGTGCTAAGTCAACTCGCCTCCGCCGCCACGTCCAAACTGCAAGGGCCGGATGGCAAGCTGGTGCCGGGAACCTTTTCCACCGCGAACTTCACCATCACCGTCGTCGACCTGGGCGGCGGCATGCTGCGCATCACGACCACCGACAAGAGCACCGGCGCCACCACCACCTTCGAGGTGGCGCAATGAACGCCCTGCGCTGGGCGCTCGCCGCCACGGCCGGGGCCAGCCTGCTCGCGGGCTGTGCCTTCCGCCACCCGCCCTCGGCACTCACGGCCGCCGCGCAGCTGGCACCGGCCACGCCCATCACGCGCGACCTGCTCAAGCTGCCGGCCCCGAAAGGCAAGGTGACCGTCGCGGTGTACGGCATTCGCGACCAGACCGGGCAGTACAAGCCTGCCCCGGACAGTTCGTTTTCGACCGTGGTCACCCAAGGCGCCTCGTCGATGCTGGTCAAGGCGCTCAAGGAGTCGGGCTGGTTCATCCCGGTCGAGCGTGAAAACCTGCAAAACCTGCTTACCGAACGCAAGATCGTACGCGCGCTGGAAATGCCACAACCGGCCGGCACGCCTCCGGTGCAGATTCCCCCGCTGCTGGCCGCCTCGGTGCTGATCGAGGGCGGTATTGTTGCCTACGAAAGCAATGTGCGCACCGGCGGCGCGGGCGCACGCTTCCTGGGCATTGGCATGAGCACGCAATACCGGGTCGACCAGGTCACGGTGAACCTGCGCAGCATCGACATACGCGGCGGACAGGTACTGCAGAGCGTCTCGACCACCAAGACGATCTACTCCTATGAGATCCATCCCAGTGTGTTTAAGTTCGTGAATGTGAAAAATTTACTTGAACTGGAAGGCGGCATGACGCGCAACGAGCCGACCCAGCTGTGCGTCAGCGAAGCGATCGAAGCCGGTGTTGCCCATCTGATCGTGGCGGGACTCAAGGAGGGCAGCTGGGCGCTTGAGGATGAGGGGCAGTGGAGCAATCCGGTGCTGCAACGTTACCTGGCCGAACGCGAACCGCCGTCGCCGGCGCAACAGGCCGACAGCGGGCCGGGAGCTGCGCCATGAACCCGCGCCCGGTTTCATGGCTGCGCGCCAGCCTCGCTGTCATGGCATTGTGCGCGGCCCGGTTCGCGGCCGCCGGCGACCTTGCGCCATCCGAACTGAACGCCGCGCCGGTACAGGGACATGCGCTGGTGCTGCGCCAGCAAGGCAGCGGCAACAGCGCCGCCATCGAGCAGGCCGGACAGCAGCACCTGTTCGAGGGCGCCCAGGTGGGCATCGGCCAGCGCGCCAGCACGACGCAGCGCGGCTCGTTCCAGCGCGCCACCTTGCTGCAGGAAGGCAGCGCCAACACGGTGGACCTGCTGCAAAGTGGCAGCGGCAACCAGGCCGCCGTGGGACAGGCCGGGCAGGATAACCAGGCCAGCATCGTCCAGGATGGCATGGAGCACCGCGCCGATATCGACCAGCGCGGCAGCCTGAACACGGCACGCATCGAGCAATACGGCCGCGAAGGAAGCGCGCGGCTGAGCCAGTCCGGCAGCGGCAAGAATGCCACCTTGATTCAACACCAGGGGCGCTGACCGATTCCCGTTCCGTCCCTTCACTCTACCGGAGTATTCTCATGAAGACCGTGTTCCCGCTACTCGCGGCAGGCATCGCCTTGTCCGTCTCGGCCAGTGTCGCCAGCGCCGCCAGCAGTGCCGTCACCACCCAGCGCGGCAATGCCAATATGGGCAGCATCGAGCAGGTGGCAAGCGCCCTCGCCAGCGCCAGTATCAATCAGACCGGCAATGCGAATCATGGCCAGATCGCCCAGAACCAGATTGATTATGTCGACGCGCTGGTCGAGCAGGACGGCAGCAATAACGATGCCAGCCTGCGCCAAAACGATGTGGGCAACCTCGATGCCAGCGCGCGCCAGAGCGGTAGCGCCAACCGGATCGCCGTGGTCCAGCACGACGCCGGCATCGGCAGCGCCCGCATTGCGCAAGTTGGCGGACTCAATACGGCAACGGCCGATCAAAACCACATCGCCTTTACCCAACTCGGTATCGAGCAATTCGGCATCGGCAACCGCGCAACGGGAAAACAGTTTGCGACCGACCAGACCGTCATGGCGATCACGCAAAACGGCGCCGGCAATGTCGCCGACAGCGCCCAATCCGACAGCCAGAATCTGAGCACGGTCGTCCAGAGCGGCATCGACAACGCCGCCGTGCAGACGCAAAACCTGGTGGGCAACGAGTCGATGATCATGCAGACCGGCAGCGACAACCAGGCCACCGTCCGCCAGACCGGCATCAGCGGCCTTGGCCTTGCGCCCAATACCGCCTATGTGAGCCAGAGCGGCGACGGCTTCGTGGCGCAGCTCACCCAAACCGGCGCGATGAACCGTGCCGGCGTCAATCAATACTAGCGGCGCACGGCAGCCGCGCACTACCAGAATTCAGCTACCGGGGTCGCTGAATCGCACCCACCCTGACCCCGTCCATGTATGGAGGCATTTCATGAAACTTCATTTATCCGCCCTGGCAAGCGCACTGACCCTGGCGTTTGCCGCCACGTCGGCCCAGGCAGAACTCAATTCCATCACCGCGCAAAAAGGCGTCGGCAACAACGCTTATACGGTGCAGCAAAATTCGTCAGGCTTGATCAAGGCGACCATTACCCAGGTCGGGGAAAACAACAAGGCGGGCGACCCCGTTGCGAAAACCGGCGGCATTGTCCAGATCGGGGCCAACACCGATATCAGCGCCGCGATCACGCAGCAGGGCAACCAGAACAACGCCGGCATCCGCCAGGAAAAGGCCACCCGTACCGGCGCAACCGTGGCGCAGACGGGCAATCAGAATATCGCCACGGTACGCCAGAACGGCGCCTGGCAGTCCGATGCCACCCTGTCCCAGAACGGCCAGAAAAATAGCGCCACGCTCGATCAGCAGGGTGTTGTCGATTTCGAAATCATCGCAAAACAAACCGGAACGGATAACAAGCTGGCCGTCAACCAGGTCAATTCCGGCCACCAGGGCGCCTATGTCACGCAGAACGGCGTTGCCAACGGCGTGACCGTGGCCCAGACGCAAACCGACTTCGCCGAAGTGACGATCAATCAGATCGGTACCGGCAACAACGTCAAGGCGGCCCAAAAGAACGC
This sequence comes from Massilia antarctica, assembly GCF_015689335.1. Lineage (GTDB taxonomy): Bacteria > Pseudomonadota > Gammaproteobacteria > Burkholderiales > Burkholderiaceae_D > Telluria_A > Telluria_A antarctica. The sequence goes on from NZ_CP065053.1 coordinate 905,369, forward strand.
CCAGTTCGTCCAGTCGACCATTGCCCAGAATGGCACAGGCAACAATGCGCTCACCGATCAGGCCGGCATCCGGAATAAAAGCGCCATCAATCAGAAAGGAAATAACAACCTGACTACCCTGACGCAGAATTCCAATGCGAACGAATCCCTGGTGACGCAAAACGGCATCGCCAACAAGGCAACGGTGAGCCAGACAGGCACCGCCAATGCCGGTGCGCTGGCCAACGTTTCGTATATCACGCAAACGGGCAATGGCTATATCGCGACCCTGACCCAGAATGGCAGCAATAACCATTCCGGCATCGTTCAATACTAAAAGGCGCGCATGACGGCGCAAGTAAAGCGCCGTTTTCATCGCTTCATGCTATCCGCATCGCGTTATGCAATAAAATAGCGCGATGCAACTATCATCCATCCGCCAGCGCCTGCGCGCCTTGGGCGCCCTTCCCTTGCACGAACAGCGCGTGCTGCGCGACTGGGTCCAGGGCCGCCCCTACGATCAGGGACGGCGCCGTCCCAACGATTTCCTGCCCCTCGGCGTGCGCACCGCCCTGCCCGCCCTCGACGCCGAGCTGCAGGCGATGGCACGGCTGATTTCCTCCCATCCCGGTGAAGACGGTTCGGCCCGCTTGCTGGTGGGACTGGCCGACGGCCAGGCGGTCGAAAGCGTGCTGCTGCCGCGCGACGGCCTGTGCGTGTCCAGCCAGGTCGGCTGCGCGGTCGGTTGCCAGTTCTGCATGACGGGGCGCGAAGGGCTCATCCGCCAGGTCAGCAGCGGCGAAATCATTGCCCAGGTGGTGCTGGCGCGCACCCAGCGGCCCGTGAAAAAAGTGGTGTTCATGGGCATGGGCGAACCGGCCCACAATCTCGACAATGTGCTCGAGGCCATCGAACTGCTGGGGACGGAAGGCAATATCGGACACAAGAACCTGGTGTTTTCCACGGTTGGCGACCCGCGTGTGTTTGAACGTTTGGCGCAGGGCGTGGTCAAACCTGCATTGGCACTGTCGCTGCACACGACCAAGCCCGCGTTGCGCGAGCAATTGCTGCCGCGCGCGCCGCGCATCACGCCCGAGCAACTGGTCGAGGCGGGGGAGCAGTACGCCCGGCTTACCGGCTATCCGGTGCAGTACCAGTGGACCCTGCTCGAAGGCATCAATGATGGGGAAGAGGAGATCGACGGCATCGTGCGCCTGTTAAAGGACAAGTATGCCGTGCTGAACATGATTCCATACAATACGATCCCGGATCTGGCATTCAAGCGGCCAAGTTGGGAGAGCGCGCGTGCGATTGCCGCTACCTTGCACCAGCGCGGGGTGCTGACCAAGCTGCGCGATTCGGCGGGACAAGATGTCGATGGCGGTTGCGGGCAACTGCGCGCGCGCGCCGCTGCGCCGGCACGCAAGACGATTGCGATCGGTCGCGCCGACGCATCCTGACAGTTCGGCCGCGCCGGCGCATCCTGACAGTTCGGTCGCGTCGGCGCATCCTCATGGTTCGATCCCGTCGACGCATGCTGACAGTTCGGTCGCGCGGGAGCAAGCCAGCCTGTCCTTCAGCGCGCCGGAAGACCCTGTCCAGCCTCCGCCTCGGTCGGCTTGCGCGGCACCCAGTTGTCGTATTTGCGCTCGAGCCGGCGTGAGGTGCCGTCGCGGTCCATCGCGTCGAGTGCGGCATTCATCTTGCCAATGACGGCGTCCGGAATGGCGCGATTGCAGGCGAGATAGACCTTGATCCGGTTAAACACCAGCACGGGCACAATCCTCCCCGCCCAGCCGTTTTGTTCCATGACGCCGCTGCCAGGACGCAAACCGGCAGCCCACAGGTCGATCCGGTTCATCAGCAATTTTTGTGGATTGAGCATGTCGTTCGGCGCCGGATCGACCTGGAAACCGCGCGAGCGCAGATATTCGTCGCGCGCGTCGCCGTTGTAGGTGCCGATGCGCAGCCCGCGCGCATCTTCCAGGCTGGTGAGCTGATAAGCGCGGTCGGCCCGTCCCAGCAGCACCCATTCGCCCTCGTCGGTCGGCCCCACCCATTTGAACAGTTGCTCGCGTTCGGGTGTGCGCGTGGTCGCGTAGACGCAGCCGTTGGGGCGCTGCACGGCCGCGGTATAGGCCCGTTTCCAGGGAAGCAGGTCGATCGAATAACTGATCGATGCGCGCGCCATGATTTCGCGCACCTTTTCGGTGGAATAGCCAATCACGTGCTCCCCGTCCAGCATGCTGGCCGGCGGCGAATATTCGGTCGTGATGTATAGCCGGGGAGAAGCCTGCGGCGAGGCGGCCCGGACATCCGCCCCGGCCAGCAATCCCGCAACAACGAATAACTGCTTCAGCATGGCCAGCCTTTGCGATTTCCTCGTCAAAGCATACCAGTTCCGGCGTTGGGGGGGCAATTGCGCTGCTGAGTACGAATCAGCCGAAGGAGATGTAAAAAGCGGGGCGGGGAAGAGTGGCCAAGTCATGCCGGCCATGAAATGCAGCACCGCGCTTGCCGCCACCGGCAGACATGACGCTGTTACTTTCGGACGCAAACATGCCGCTCAAGCGCTTTGCGGCGGGCAAGGCCGCCGCACAGACTCAGGCCTGGACTTGCGCCAGCGCCACGGTAGCGTGATTCGCCACCAGTTCGTGATACAGCGCGGTATAGCTCTTGGCCATTTGCTCGGCGGTGAACAACTCCCAGTAGCGTGCTTCGGCGCGCTTGCCCATCGCTTGCGCCAGTTCCGGGTTGTCCCACAAGGTGCGCATGGCGTCGCCAAACGCTTGCGGGTCGCTCGGCGGCACGACCAAACCCGTTTCGGCATCGATATTGATGTAGGTCGTGCCGGTACCGATCTCGCTGGAAATCATCGGCTTGCCGTACATCGCCCCTTCCAGCAAGGAAATGCCGAACGCTTCCGAACGCAAGTGCGAGGGGAAGACCAGCGCGTAGCACAGGGTCAGCAAGGCCACCTTGTCGGCCTCGTCCAGCGCGCCGACGAACAGCACGTGGGTCAGGCCGAGCCGTTCGGCATGCGCCTTGAGCTCGGTCTCGATGGGACCGGCGCCCACGATCACCACCGGATAATCGGTATTGGCGACGGCATCGAGCAGAATATGCAAGCCCTTGTAATAGCGCAGCACGCCGACGAACAGGAAAAAACGCTCGCCGATCCGGGCACGCCATTGATCCATGCGCGCCTGGTCCGGTTCCGGATAAATGGTCTTGTCCAGGCCGTAGGTGATGACGCGCGTCTTGTCGCGATAACGGTCCAGCACGGCCGACGAAGCCATGTAGTTGGGCGAGGTGGCGACGATGGTGTCGACACTTTGCAGGAAACGGTGCTTGAGCGGCTGGTACAGGCGCAGCAACTGCTTCTGGCGCACGATGTCGGAGTGGTAGGTGACCAGGCTCGGTTTCTTGATGCGCGAAATAAAGTGCGCCAGGTCCATGAAGGGCCAGGGGAAGTGGTAATGTACCACGTCCGCTCCTTCGGCCATGCGCGCCAGTTCGCCAAAGGCGGCCAAGGAAAAGCCGGTCGAGGAAATCTCGAAGTCGAGCGGCAGCAGGCGCACCTTGTGGCCTTCGAAGTCGACATCGCGCTTTTCCTTCTGGCGCGTGAGTGTCAGTACCTCATTGCGCACGCCCAGGCGGCCCGTGCCGACGCACATTTGCCGGATGACCTGCTCGACGCCGCCCACCGATTCCGGGAAATAGGTTTTATAGAAATGTAGGACACGCATAGTTTCGCAAATGGCTCAGGACGACGGCAAATTATTGTGAAAGGACGGCACGATACACGACGGCGGTTTGCAGCGCGGTGTCGTGCCAGGTCAACTGGGCTGCGCGAGCGCGGCCCGCCGCAATGCAACGCGAGCGCAGCGCATCGTCGCGCGCCAGCGCTTGCATCGCCGCGGCGATGTCGCCAGTGTTGCCCGGATCGACGTCAAGCGCCGCACCCCGGGTTACTTCCGGCAAGGAACTGCTATTCGAAGCCACCACCGGCACTCCCGACGCGAACGCCTCGACGACGGGGATACCGAAACCTTCATACAAAGACGGAAACACAAACACACCGGCGCCCGCATACACATGGCGCAGGCTGTCGGCGCCGGTCAGCTGGTTCAGCCACACGACTTGCTCGCCCTCTTGCCGCGCCGCGCTCATGCGCGCGATCAGCTCTTCGCAGCGCCAGCCGGCGCCGCCGACAATCACCAGCTGGCGTTCGGCCCGCAGCGCATCCGGCAAACTCAGATAGGCACTGAGCAGGCGCTCGACGTTCTTGCGCGGCTGCAAAGTACCAACAAACAAAAAATAGCCAGCCCGCAAGCCGTTGCGGAGCAAGGTCGCCGCCACGGCGGACCTATCGGGCGCTTGCAGCCACGCCGCATCGACGCCGTTGGGCACCACGCTGATCCTGTTTTCATCGACCCCGAAGCATTCGACCAGTTCACCGATCGCAAAGTTCGACACCGCGATCACATGTTGTGCCTTGCGCGCGGCTTTTTGCTGCATCCAGTTCTTGGCGCGCCGCATGCCGGGGCTGCACCACTGCGGATACTTGATCGGCAGCGCATCGTGCAGGGTCGCCACCACCGGGCAATCCATGCGCACGATGCGGTAATCGGTCGCGTGAAAAAGATCGGCCGGCATGTGCACCCGGTTCGCGCGCGGCGTGAGCAGGTCGGTCAGGCTGGCCGCCTCGAACGATTGCGGCATGGCCTGGCCCACCGTGATCGGCGTGGTGTCGCCGCGCGGGCGCGGATACGAATACGCCGCCACATCGCAGCCGGCGCCCGGCAAGTGCTGCAGCAGCGCCTGGGTGTACACGCCGATCCCGTCCAGTCTTCCGCCGGTCAGGCCCGGTTCGATCATGGTCGTACCCAGGCCGACGCGCACGCGACTCACGCCTGGTACATCCAGCGCAAGGTGTCGGCCAGCGCAATCGTGGACATGGCCCCGATCGCGCCGCGCAGTTTTTCATTGTTGCCCATCAGGACCAGCACATCCTTGGCGCGCACGAAAGCCGGATTGACCTTCACTTCAATCTTGTAGCCGGCAATCGATTCCATCAGCGCGATGACCTCGCCCAGCGAATGCGCCTGGCCCGAGCAGATATTGAAGGTCTGGCCGGCGACGTTCGACGCCAGGAGGCGGCGGTAGCTGTCGGCCACCATGCGCACGTCGGAAAAATCGCGCGCGATGGCTTGGTTGCCCAGTTCGATCACCGGCGCCGCCTTGCGGAAATGCGCAACGATCTTCGGCAACAGGAAATTGTCATCCTGGCCCACGCCGGTATAGTTGAATGGCCGCGCGATGATGATCGGCAGCTTGTCGCTCCACAACTGCGCCATGTGTTCCATGGCCAGCTTGCTGACGGCGTAATCGTTGGCCGGCGCCGGCGCCAGGGATTCATCGATGCGGCCGACGCTGGCGTTGCCGTACACATTGGCGGACGATGCCAGCAGCACCGCCGACGGCGGGTGGCGCTGGGCCGCCAGCGCTTCGAGCAGGTTGCGGGTGCCGACGATGTTGACGCGGTAAATCAGTTCGGCGTTGGCATGCGCCACGAAGGCGATGCCGGCCAGGTGCACCACGACGTCCGGCTGCACCTGTTCGATCATGGCGGCCACGGCGGCGCGGTCAAGCAGGTCGACCGCGAACACATCGGCGTCAAGCGGATGGTCGCCATGGCCGGGCACCGCGGTGCCGAACACGCGATAGCCGGCAGCGGCCAGTTCGCGCGCCACGTAGCGCCCCGTGAAGCCGTGCAGGCCGGTGATCAGGGCACGTTTGCCCTGCCCTTCGGCGCCGGGCGCGGGAGACGTTTCCGTGACCATGGCCGTCATATCAGAAGGAAAAACCCTGTTCGTTGCGGCGCATGTCGGCCTCGACCATCATCTGGCACAACTGCTCCAGGGTGGTCTTCGGTGCCCAGCCCAGTTCGCGCATGGCCTTGGCCGGATCGCCGATCAGCAACTCCACTTCGGCCGGACGGTAGAACTTGGGACTGATGCGCACCAGCAGCTTGCCGGTGCGGGCGCAATGGCCGGTCTCGGCTTCGCCCTTGCCCGTGAACTCGATATCGATGCCGGCACCCTTGAACGCCATGGTGACGAAGTCGCGCACGGTTTCGGTACGGTTGGTGGCCAGGATGAAGGTGTCGGGCTGTTCGGCCTGCAGGATGCGCCACATGCCTTCGACGTATTCCTTGGCATAACCCCAGTCGCGCTTGGCGTCGAGGTTGCCCAGTTCCAGTACGTCGAGCTTGTTGAGGACGATCTTGGCGACCGAATCGGTAATCTTGCGGGTGACGAATTCACGGCCGCGCAGGGGCGATTCGTGATTGAACAAAATGCCGCTGGAACCGAAGATGCCGTAGGACTCGCGGTAATTGACCGTCATCCAGTGGGCGTACAGCTTGGCCACGCCGTACGGGCTGCGCGGGTAGAACGGGGTATCTTCGACTTGCGGGATGGCCTGGACCTTGCCGAACATTTCGGAAGTCGAGGCCTGGTAGAAGCGCGCCTTCGGGTTGACGATGCGGATCGCTTCGAGCAGGTGAACCGCCCCCAGGCCCGTGATGCTGGCGGTGGCAACCGGCTGCTCGAACGAGACACCGACGAAACTCTGGGCCGCGAGGTTGTACACTTCGTCCGGCTGGGAGGTCTGGATCAGGCGAATGCTGGACGAGAGGTCGGTCAGATCGTATTCGACCAGGCGCAGATTGGGATGAGCCTGGATACCCAGCTCTTCGATACGCCAGAAATTGACCGAGCTCGTGCGACGATACGTGCCCGTGACTTCGTAGCCCTTTTCAAGCAACAATTGCGCAAGGTAAGCGCCATCTTGCCCGGTGATCCCGGTAATCAGGGCTTTTTTTGTTGTTTTTTGCATATTGGTGATATTCGTGTGTAGTTGGAGAGCGGTAATCTGCACGTCCGACTCGCAGTTAACAACTCAGCATTGTAACAGAATCGATTTGATCATTCTTTACGCAAAAGAACCTCGTGCAATACAAACAACAACAGGCGTGGACATTATGCCCTGATTGATCGGGTGGACGGCGCCAGCTTACGCATTGTTACGCCTATCTTGAACTGTAATGAAATGTAGTAATACACGTTTTTCCTGAGCGAAATTACTACAAAAAACGGCCGGCATCGATGACGATGCCGGCCGTTTTCAGCGCGCAAAAACTGGCGCGCCGTGTGATGCGCGGGTCAGCGTTCCGAGACCGCGTCGACCACGCACAGGGCCGTCATATTGACGATGCGGCGCACCGTGGCCGATGGGGTCAGGATGTGCACCGGCTTGGCGCAGCCGAGCAGCACCGGGCCGATCGCGATGCCGTTGCCGGCCGCCGTCTTGAGCAGGTTGTAGGCGATGTTGGCGCTGTCGATATTCGGCATCACCAGCAAGTTGGCCTCGCCCTGCAGGGTCGAGTGCGGCATCAGCTGCTTGCGCAGCTTGGCGTCGAGCGCCACGTCGCCGTGCATCTCGCCATCGATTTCCAGCTGCGGCGCCTTTTGCTGCACCAGCGCCAAGGCCGCCCGCATCTTCTGGGCCGAGGCGCTGTTGGCCGAACCGAAGTTCGAGTGCGACAACAAGGCCGCGCGCGGAATCAGGCCGAAGCGGCTCATCTCGTCGGCCGCCATGATGGTGATCTCGGCCAGCTGCTCGGCGCTCGGGTTTTCGTTGACGTGGGTGTCGACGATGGCCATCTGGCGTTCCGGCAGGATCAGGAAATTCATCGCCGCGTACACATTGGCGCCCTCGCGCTTGCCCAATACCTGGTCGATATAGTGCAGGTGCAAATTGGTGGTGCCGAAGGTGCCGCAGATCATGCCGTCGGCGTCGCCCTTGTGGATCATCATCGCGCCGATCAGGCTGTGGCGGCGGCGCATTTCCAGCTTGGCGTATTCCTGGGTCACACCTTTACGCATGGTCATCGCGTAATAAGTCTGCCAGTAATCGCGGTAGCGGTCTTCGTGGTCGGGATTGATGACGTCGAAATGCTCGCCCTGCTTCAAGCGCAGGCCGAATTTTTCGATGCGCTGCTCCAGCACGCTCGGACGGCCGACCAGGATCGGGCGCGCCAGTTTCTCGTCGACCACCACCTGCACGGCGCGCAGCACGCGCTCTTCTTCGCCTTCGGCGTAGACGATGCGCTTGAGTTCCGGCGGGGCCGCCTTGGCCACCGCGAACAGCGGCTTCATGAAGGTGCCGCTGCGGTACACGAATTGCTGCAGGCTGTCGGCGTAGGCTTCCAGGTTGGCGATCGGACGCGTCGCCACGCCGGACTCGAAGGCTGCCTTGGCCACGGCCGGGGCGATGTGGATCAAGAGGCGCGGATCGAAGGGCATCGGGATCAGGTATTCCGGGCCGAACGAGAGGTTGCTAATGCCGTAGGTGGTGGCGACCACGTCCGACTGCTCGGCGTGGGCCAGGTCGGCGATCGCGTGCACGACCGCGATTTCCATTTCGCGCGTGATGGTGGTGGCGCCGCAATCGAGGGCGCCGCGGAAAATGTACGGGAAGCACAGCACATTGTTCACCTGGTTCGGATAATCCGAACGGCCGGTGGCGATGATGGCGTCGCCGCGCACCGCCTTGACGTCTTCCGGCAGGATTTCCGGGGTCGGATTGGCGAGCGCCAGGATCAGCGGATTGGCCGCCATCCCCTTGACCATATCCTGCTTGAGCACGCCGCCAGCGGACAGGCCCAGGAAAATATCGGCGCCCGGCATCACTTCAGCCAGGGTGCGCAATGGCGTGTCTTGCGCGAAGCGCGCCTTGTCCGGGTCCATCAGTTCGGTCCGGCCCTTGTAGACCACGCCGGCCAGGTCGGTCACATAGATATTTTCGATCGGGAAGCCGAGGTCGACGATCAGTTCCAGGCAAGCCAGCGCCGCGGCGCCCGCGCCCGACACCACCAGCTTGCACTCGCGGATATCCTTGCCGACGACCTTGACACCGTTCAGGATGGCGGCGCCGACAATGATCGCGGTACCGTGCTGGTCATCGTGGAAGACGGGAATCTTCATGCGGTCGCGCAACTGGCGCTCGATATAGAAGCACTCCGGCGCCTTGATATCTTCCAGGTTGATGCCGCCGAAGGTCGGCTCCAGCGAGGCGATGATATCGACCAGCTTGTCCGGGTCCAGTTCGTTGATCTCGATATCGAACACATCGATGCCGGCGAATTTCTTGAACAGCACGCCCTTGCCTTCCATCACAGGCTTCGAGGCTAGCGGACCGATATTGCCCAGACCCAGCACGGCGGTACCGTTGGTGATGACGGCCACCAGATTGCCGCGCGCCGTGTATTTATAGGCGTTGCCCGGGTCCTTGACGATTTCTTCGCAAGGAGCGGCCACGCCGGGCGAGTAGGCCAGGGCCAGGTCGCGCTGGTTGAGCAGCTGCTTGGTTGGCGTGACGCTGATTTTTCCGGGACGGGGGCACTCGTGATACTCGAGCGCGGCGAGGCGCAGTTGCTGGCGCAGTTCTTCCTTCTTCTCTGGTGACGAATCCATGCTGGTACGGCCTTCCTGTGTACTGTCGGGGACTGACGATTTTATCAGACGTGATCTTTCAACAAGCTACGTATTTTCACCAACGTCGGGTCAATTGCCCCAAAACACGAAAATTCATCGCACAAAACAAAAAAGCGATCGCTCGCTCGGCGCTACAGGCCGGTACACATGGCCGACAGTTGATACAAATCCTAGACATAAACGCAATAGACCCATGCCTGGGGCTGGCCAGACAATGCACGGCATCGCGGCGCTGCGGGGCGGGAGATCCCTTCCAGGGCGGCGCGAGCCTTCGCCAACCCTGTCCAAAGAGCATCCCATGAAACCTGTCCAACAAGTCCTTCCCGCCGGCCTGATCGCCGCCACCCTGCTGACCGGATGCGGCGGTGGCGGCGGCGACGGCGGCAAACCTGGCCCCACCCCGGCGCCCGACCCGGTCGCGCGTGTCGACGTGCTGATGAGTCACGATCGCGGCATGAACGCCATCACCATCGACGACAAAAATGCCTATGTCGCGTTGACCAATACCGAAACCGAAGCGACCTCGGTACTGACGACCGCGCGCGGGGTCAGCGCCAAGTCAATCTGGCAAAACGTGGCCCTGGGCGAATGCAAGCTGCCGGCCAGCACCCAGGTCGAAGTGCGGCGCGCGGCCGAGCTCAAGCAGGTCGATGGCAAGACCCTGCTGATGCAGCCGGCCTGGGGCAGCGCCGACGAACACACCTTGTGCGAGCTGGACCAGGCGAAGATGAGCTTTGTGCCCAAGGACAAGGACTTCCGGATCTGCTACGCAACTTACTGCGAACGCATGCAGGTGGCCGATGTCAAGGCGGTCGGCAGGCGCTGGTTCGCCAATGGCGGCGCCGGCCAGAACCTGCAGATCTCGAACGACCAGGGCCTCACTTGGCGGCCGATCATGGGGACGATGGACAGCATGAGCTGCACCCACCAGTCGTTCGAGGTGGTGGGAGGACTGCTGCTGACGGGCGGCGAATGCCCGCTCGACATGGCCTATGTGCGCGCTTACGCCATGAACGCCGACAATTCCGGGCTGGCCTCCAAGGTTCCGGTGCAGATCAGCGTGCCGGAACTGGAAAACCGCAACGTGCATCTGATTACCACCCTGGGCAAGAGCGAGCGCGTGTTCATCGGTGTCGAGGGTGGCCTGCTGCGCAGCGACGACAGCGGCAAGAGCTACAAATTCGTGCTCAAGCAAGCGCTCTCGGGTGGCGCGAATTACCCCTACATCACCAGGTTGCTCTCGCCAGCCGGCAAGCCCAACGTGATCGTCGCGGCCGGTTTCGACAAGGCTCATGGCTTGCCGTATCTGGCCTGGTCGAACGACAACGGCGACAAATGGACCGACCTGTCAACCCTGCTGCCCGGCTACAAGCGCACCGTGGCGGACGCCACCAGCCAGGTCACCGCGATGGCGGAAGATACGCAAGGGCGCATCCTGGTGACGGTCAACGAGGAATTCAAGAAAAAAGGCCGCCTGGTGGAGGTCAAGCTGGGCCGCCTGTAAGCCACGCGACAGCGCGGCGTTCGCGCCGGGTTTCCACGCATCGCAGGGAACTAGCGCCGGCTCCCGGCAGCGCGCAGGCGAAGCTCCTCGGTCGTTTCTCCTTCGCCATCCGGTTTCCAGCCGGGCGGCATCAGGAGATAGCCGAGCACGGCCCGGATGCTGCGCGCGCCCAGCAAGTCCTTGACGAGAGCGGCCCATGGATCGAACTCGATGCGCAGCGGGTTGTAGCTCGTCTGCGGGTGCACCAGGCCATAGCGGCAGGCGATATCGTCGCGCTCCTTGCTGTAGGTGCCGAACAAGCGGTCGAAGACGATCAGTACGCCGCCGTAGTTCGCGTCGAGATACTCCAGGTTGGCGGCGTGATGCACGCGGTGCGCGGACGGCGTATTGAAGACATATTCCAGCCAGCCCAGCCTGGGAATCCAGGTGGCGTGAATCCAGAATTGGTACAGCAGATTGAGCGCCAGTGTCGCGGCCACAATGCGCGGGGAAAAACCAATCCAGATCAGCGGGATGAAAAAGAGGGTGTTGCCGATCAACTTGCCCAGCAAGCCGACCCGGAAAGCGGCCGAGAGATTGAGTTCATTCGGTGAATGATGCACCGAGTGGTGGCACCAGAACCAGCGTACCCGGTGGGCGGCGCGATGGTAGCAGTAATAACAAAACTCCTGCCCAAAAAACAGGATCAGCACGCCTTGCCAGCTATCGAGATGGGCAGTCGCGAGCCGGTGGCCCCATATAAAATCGATGGCCGGACCCGCAATCGACATGGGTAACAGTATCGACACCACGGTACGTCCGATCAGATCGGCCATGGAGACGCCCATGGCCTTCCAGTCGAAGCGTGCCCGGCGCGACAGCACCCAGGCTTCGATCAGCGCACAAACCAGCACGACCGGCAACGCAACAAATAACAGAAATTTTTCCATCATGCCCCCGTGGTGTCAACGTTCATCAAGACTGCTCGTGCGGCTTTTTTCGCAAATAAAAGCAGATGCGCTGGAGGTCTTCCAGCAGCATATGCAGTGGCGCGGCCAGCAACACCGCGCGGCGGCAAGATGCTCCGGCATCGGCAAGATGGCTTTCATGGCCGGCGGCGATCCGCCGCAGCGAACTCAAGTCGGCTTGACCTGCCCCTGCCATGCAATCGGCGACACTGTCGAGCGCCAGCGCCACTGCCTGGGCGACCTCGCAGGCCGGACTGTCATCCTGGCGCGCAGGGGCGGCGAGCAACATTCGCCTCAGCACCGCGACATCTTGAAACACGCGTTGCATCAAGCCGGTGAGGCGGCTGTAATGGCGTGGCTCGCGCAGCGCTTGCGCGCGCCGCAACAGCGGCGCTTCCCGGTCCGCGCCACGCGCCAGCATGGTGAGCCGGCCGAGCGCATGACGCGCGCTCGCTGCCGCCTGTTCCGCCTCGCTGTCCGTCGTGTTGACCTTGTCGTCCGCCTGGCGCAGCCGCAAGGCCATTGCCCGCAGCAAGGAAGCGCATCCCGCATGCAAACGCCTGGGCGCGTCATATGTCGAGGAAAGCAGCGCGACGGCCAGCGCAACACCGACCCCAATGCCGATCTGGCTCACGCGAAGGACGGCCGTTTGCAGCGCCGAGTGGCCGGGAAGCTGGCTGGCGCTCAGGATGATCAGGGCGGCCACGGCGGCGCTGCGCAAGGCCGGTGTGGCGGCACTGGCAAACGCCAGGGCCGCCACGATGGCCAGGGTGGTAAGCAGCGCATCGGCGCCGAGATGCTCGACATACACGCCCAGCAAGCCACACAGGACGCCGGCCATCGTGCCGCACACGCGCTCCCAGCCGGCATCGAGCGAGCCGCCGGCACTGGGCCGCATGACGATCAACACGCTCATCACCGCCCAAAAGTGCTCGGGCAAGCCCGCCAGCACCGACGCGAAATAGGCCATCACGACAGCGGCGGCAAGCTGCCAGCCGTGCTGGCGATTCGCGGACATGCGGGGCCGCCACGAACGCGCCTGGCGTGCCCAAAATGCCAGGCGCATGATTATTCTCCTTGCTCAGGGCCGCTGGCCGGATCGGTTTGCGCCGGCGCCAGCTCGCCCACGGCGTCACCGATGCGTTCAAGTAAGGAACAGGCTTGCCGCAACAAGGCGCGCTCCTCCTGGCTCAAGGTGGTGGCGATGATCCTGGCCAGCGAGGCGTCGCCGTCCTGAACGGCGTCGATCAAACGCCGGGTACCCTCCCGGGTCAAGGTCATCAAGGACTTGCGGCCATCGGACGCATCTGTCGTGCGGACAAGCCAGCCGTCGGCTTCGAGCTCCGCAAGCAGGCGGGTCAGCGATTGAATCTTGATGCCTTCATTGGCGGCAAGCGCCGTTGGCGTCATCGGGCCTGCGCGATAAAGCTGCCCGACCACACTCAACTTGGTCGCGCTCAGGCCAGCGTGACGCAGGTTCGGACGCAAGCGGCGAGCCAGCTGCGACACGGCTCGACGGAGATGAACGGCAAATTGGGCGGCATCAGAATGGGGCATGGCGATATTCCTAAGATTGATCTTACTATTCAATATAGTACGATACATCTTAGTAATTTTCAAGCCTGGATGTGCGCGCCTTTCCAATGGCCCCGTGCATGGTCTGGCAACCCGCATGCCCGCTCGCGCATCAGGACTGCGGCAACATGCCCGTTGGCACCGGATTGGGCGCAGGCCGGGGTACAATTTGCGGATGCTCTCCGAATTCGACCTCATCAAGCAGTACTTCCAGCGTCCCCGGCCCGGCCAGGCCGTGCTCGGCATCGGCGACGATTGCGCGCTGCTCGCCCCCTCCCCCGGCATGCAGATGGCCATTTCGTCCGACATGCTGGTGGAAGACCGCCACTTCTTCGCCGGCGCCGACGCGCGCATGCTGGGCCACAAATGCCTGGCGGTGAACCTGTCCGACCTGGCGGCGATGGGCGCCAAGCCCGTCGCCTTCACCCTGGCGCTGGCGTTGCCGGCGGCCGACCGCGACTGGCTGTCCGGATTTTCCGCCGGCCTGTTCGCGCTGGCCGACCAGCATGGCTGTGAGCTGATCGGCGGCGACACCACCAAAGGCCCGCTGAACATCTGCATCACCATCTTCGGCGAGCTGGCGCCCGGCCATGCGCTGCGGCGCGATGCCGCCATGGCCGGCGACGATCTGTGGATCTCGGGTTCCCTGGGCGACGCCCGCCTGGCGCTGGCCGGCTACCACAAGGAATATGCGCTGGACGATGCCGCCCAAGTGGCGGCCGGCGCCCGCATGCACATGCCGACTCCGCGCGTGGCACTCGGCCTGGCCCTGGCCAATGCCAGGCTGGCCCACGCCGCCATCGATATCTCGGACGGGCTGGTGGGCGACCTCGCTCACATCCTGGCCGCTTCGAAGGTGGGTGCCACGCTGGACGTCGACGCGCTGCCCGCCGGACCGGTACTGGCCGCGCAGCCGCAGGCGCTGCGGCGCCGGTTCTGCGCCGCCGGCGGCGACGATTACGAGTTGTGCTTCACGGCCGCGCGCGCGCAGCGCGAGGCAATCATCGCCGCGGGCGTTGCGTGCGGTAGCGCCGTCACGCGCGTCGGGACAATCGACGCCGCGCCGGGCCTGCGCCTGGTCGACGCCGCCGGCAGCGCGCTCGACCTGCAACTGGCCGGCTTCGACCACTTCGCGAGCGCCTGATTTTTTCCGATAAATCTAGCGCCGTCGTTTCTGGCATTGCCAGAAACGACTTCCCGCGCAGGTCCCAGTTTCTATGAAACTCCTCAAATCTCTTGGAACTGTGCAAAGTGCGAGGGCGCTTCCAAATGGCGCTAACCTAAGCTCCGTCATTCCTGCCATTGGCAGAAATGACTTCCCGCGCAGGCGCACTGCTGTCCGGAATAAAGTGGGTTGACAACGTTAAAAGGGTTGCAGGTATTGGTTTACGAGGGTTAACCTCTGTTTGCCAACTTAAAAACCAAACCTGCAACATGTTCAGCATAACTACTTTTCAGCGTTTAATGAAGGGGCTCCCGCGAGGAACCTTCGCTCAACTAGTCGAACGGCACAATGCCGACAAATATTGCAAGAAGTTCGGGCATTGGGATCATCTCATTGCCATGCTCTACGCGCAGATCAGTGAGGCGAAGGGGTTGCGACCACTGGAGACTGGCTTCAACAGTCATGTCGCGCATCACTACCATCTTGGTACGTCAGCGATCAAGCGCTCCACCTTGGCTGACGCCAATGAGAATCGATCTGACACGGTGTTTAGTGATACCGCTGCCTGGTTGATGGGGAAGGTGTCGCGTAAGCTGCGCCAGCAAAGCAATGATCTGATGTATTTGCTTGACTCCACCTCGTTGACGTTGAAGGGACGGGAGTTTGAGAGGTGGACGCCCGAGAATAGCACTCGCAATACGCAAGGCTTGAAGCTGCACGTTTTGTATGATGCCCATGATGCAATCCCTGTCTGGCACGACATTAGCCACCCCAACGTCAATGACGTTGAACGGGCAGTTGACGTACCGCTCGAAGCGAACGCGCTCTATGTATTTGACAAGGGCTCTTGCGATTTCAATTGGTGGAAATCCATTGACGAGGCCAACGCGCGCTTTGTTACTCGTTTCAAGAACAACGCCGCTGTCAACGTCCTGCAGAAATCGGACATCCCTGCTGACGATGCGCACATCGTGCTCAGCGACGAAATCGTTACTTTCAAGCACAAACGGCTCGGCGGAAAACGGATCAATCTCTACTTTGGGAAGCCTTTGCGCCGTGTCATCGTGGCGCGGCCGAACAAAGATACGCCCATCGTTCTGGCTACTAACGACTTCGACAGTAGTGCCATGGAAATTGCCCAGCACTACAAAAAGCGCTGGGCAATCGAGCTGTTCTTCAAATGGATCAAGCAGCACCTCAAGATCAAGCAGTTCCTCGGACGATCTGAAAACGCGGTCCGGATTCAGATACTTACCGCTCTCATCAGTTATTTGTTGGTTGCACTGTTCAACGAGTCCAACCGTGTGAAACGGACCCTGTGGGATTGCCTTTGCTTCGTCCGCGCAACCCTATTTCAACGTACGGACACCGAAGATTTACATGATCGCCGACGACGACAAGCGGCGCACGAATTCGCAGAAATTCAAGGATGCCTCTTCTCGTGAGCGCGTCAAGAAAATTATTCCGGACGACAGTGCGCGCAGGCGGGAATCCATAGCACATTCGTATATCGACGGTGCTATGGGGGAAACGCATGCGTTTCCGCCTGCGCGGGAGCGACGGTTTCGAGGTTTGGAGTCGCAAAGCTGCTCAAATTAGCGGCAAAGACTAGTTACTGGAGAGGCGGGAACCCAATTTCGTCGAGCCGCCCGTAGTTGCGGCATGTACTTGGGTTCCCGCCTGCGCGGGAACGACGGTTTTTAGGTCTCGGGGGCGAGCGCCCAACCGCCCCTACTCCGCCTCCACCTGCCCCGCTTCGACGAAATGCGCATTGTGCGGGTCGTCCTTGGGACCGTTCATCAGCCAGTAGTGATGGAAGGCCAGGCGCACGTTATCGCGTAATTGCGTCTCGTCCCAGGGCTTGGTGTAGAAGCGGTAAATCGCGCCGCGGTTGATCGAGTCGAGCACCGCTTCGAGCCCCGTGTAGCCTGACAAGATAATCCGTATCGTGTCCGGATACAGCTCCTTGACCTTGCTCAGGAACTCGGTGCCGCTCATGCCCGGCATGCGCTGGTCGCACACGATCACCTGCACCGTGTGCAGCGCCAGCAGCTCGAAGCCTTCGCCCGGCGACACCGCCGTCAGGATGCGGTAGTTATCGCGCTTGAACAGCCGGTGCAGCGACGACAGCACATTGACGTCGTCGTCCACGATCAGCAAGGTCTGGCGGTGATTGTCGGGCGACTCCGGCTCGGACGGCTGCGCCAGATTGGCCAGCACCATCTCGCCGAACTCCCCGGCCGGCAGCGGGCGGCTGAAATGAAAACCCTGCACTTCATCGCAGCGGTGGCGCCGCAGGTAGGCCATCTGCGCCGGCGTCTCGACCCCTTCGGCGATCACTTGCATATGCAGCGAATGGGCCATGCCGATGATGGCCAGGGCGATGGCCGCATCGTCCGGATTGACCGTCACGTCGCGCACGAAGGCGATGTCGATCTTGAGCTTGTCGATCGGGAAGCGCTTCAGGTACGCCAGGCTCGAATAGCCGGTGCCGAAATCGTCGATCGCAATCGTGATGCCCAGCTGCTTCAGATTGCCCAGCACCGCGATGGTGTGCTCGGCGTTGGACATCAGCGCGCTTTCGGTCAGTTCCAGTTCGAGCAGCGCCGCATCGATGCCGTGGCGGCCGACCGCCGCCCGGATTTCGCCTTCCAGGTCGCCCTCGACAAACTGGCGGCTCGATACATTGACGGCTACGCGCACGTCGCCCACCTCGCTGGCCGACCACAGGGCGATCTGGCGGCAGGCTTCGTCGATCACCCACCCGCCGACCCGCACGATCAAGCCGGTTTCCTCCATCACCGGCACGAATTCGGCCGGGAACACCAGGCCGTAACCGGGCCGGTTCCAGCGCAGCAGCGCTTCGGCGCCGCTGATGCGGCCCGTGCGCAGATTCACCTTGGGCTGGAAGTACAGCAGGAATTCGCCATGCTCCAGCGCGTGACGCAGCGCCAGTTCGAGGTCGAGCCGCTCCAGCACCTGCACGTTCATGCCGGCGGTGAAAAAGCGGTAGCCGTCGCGCCCCGCTTCCTTGGCCCGGCTCATGGCCGTGTCGGCGTACTTGATCAGGGTTTCGGGGTCAAGGGCGTCGTCCGGGTACATGGCGATGCCGATGCTGGCCGTCAGGCCGGCCTGCTTGCCCTGCAGGTCGAACGGCGCCCGCAAGGTGTCGCGCACTTCGTTGGCGACGTTGACGGCATCCTGCTGGTTGCGCGTCATGGTCAGGATGAGCGCGAATTCGTCCCCCCCCAGGCGCCCGACCGTGTCGCGGATGCGCACGCACTGCACCAGGCGCGTGCTGAACTGGCGCAGCAGCTCGTCGCCCAGGGCCGAACCGAGCGAATCGTTGACGGTCTTGAAGCGGTCGAGCGCGATGAACAGCACCACGATGCGCCACTGCTTGTCCTGGGCCAGCTCGATCGCTTCGCGCAAGGTCTGGTAGAACAGGGTGCGGTTGGGCAGGCCGGTCAGGCTGTCGTAGCTGGCCAGGTGCGCCAGGCGCTGGCGCGCGGCCAGCCGTTCGCTGATGTCGCGCGCCACCGCGATCAGCATGCGCGTGCTGCCCACGCTCTGGGTTTGCCAGTAGATTTCCACCGCTACTTCGCGCAGGTCGGCGCGGGTCAGCTGGTCTTCCACCAGGTCGGGGTAGCGCGCGATGTCGCGCTCCGGATCGGCCTGGCGCGCCAGCTGGCCCGGGCCGGCCAGTCCGTACACCGTGGGGTCGAGCCGCAGCAGCTCGTCGCGCCGGTAGCCGAGCATGCGGCAGGCACCGTCGTTGACGTCGACCACGTCCATGCTGCCGGTATCGATCAGGAAGATGGCGTCGTCGGTGGCGTCCATGGCGCTGCGAAAGCGCTGCAGCTCGGCGGTGCGCTCGCGTACCGTTTGTTCCAGCAGGGTGCCGTAGCTCTTCGATTCGCGGTGCAGCAGGCGCACTTCGAGCATGTTGCGGATGCGGGTGAGCACTTCGACCGGGTCGAACGGCTTGCCGACGAAGTCGCGCGCGCCGGCGTCGAGCGCGGCCAGCTTTTTGTCCGGTTCGGCCGTCACCACCAGCACCGGCAGGTAGGCTTCGGTTTCCATGGGCGCGAGCGCTTCCATCACCTGGAAGCCGCTCATGCCCGGCATGTGCAGGTCGAGGATGATCAGGTCGTAGCGGTGCTTGCGGTGCATGGCGGCCACCTCGCGCGGGTCGGTGGTGCTGCTCACGTTGGTGTAGCCGGTGGTCGTGAGCAGGTATTCGAGCAGCTGGACGTTGACCAGCTGGTCGTCGACGACCAGGATCGCGGCGTTATGGATGTCATCGAGCGATATCATGGATTCCGCGCTTTCTGCGCAAGCTGCCGCGTGTCGGCGAATGCGAGGGTGCTGTCGATCGCCTCGTTGAATTCGTCGATGTTGATCGGTTTGGTGAGGTAACGGAAAAAGCCGCTGGCCAGCCCGCGCTCGATATCGCGCGGCATCGCGTTGGCGGTCAGTGCGATGACCGGAATGTGCGCCGTGCGCGGATCGCTGCGCAATTCCTTGAGCGCGTCGGCCCCGCTCACGCACGGCAGGTTGAGGTCCATCAGGATCACGTCCGGCAGGTGCGCCTTGGCCAGTTCGATGCCGAGGTGGCCATCGGGCGCGGTCAGCAAATGCAGGTCGGGCCGGAAGCGCACGATCTCCTGCACCAGTTTCAGGTTGGCCGGATTGTCTTCGACGTACAGCAGGCTGTGCTCGGCCAGCGGCACGGGCGCCGCCTTGTGTTCCAGGGTCAGCACGATCGCCTCGCCGACGGCCGAGGGCACGGGCTCGGTCAGGCCCAGTTCGATCCAGAACACCGTACCCACGCCGACGCTGCTCGAGACGCCGATTTCGCCGCCCATCAGTTCCACCAGGCGGCGCGTGACGACCAGGCCGATGCCGGTGCCTTCCTCGCTGCCGTTTTCCTGGCCCAGGCGGTTGAACGGCTGGAACAGCGACGCGATCTGGTCCGGGCGCAGGCCCATGCCGGTATCCTGCACCGACAGGCGCACCCGGTTGGCGGTGACCACGCTGCAGTCGCACACCACCGCGCCCATGTCGCGGTTGTACTTGATGGCGTTCGAGAGCAGATTTAACAGCACCTGTTTCAGGCGCGTGCGGTCGGCCTGCACCACGGCGCCCGGCGCGTCCGGGAACAGCATGCGGATCTTGCGCTGCTGCGCCAGCGGTTCGGTCATGTTGCGGCACTCGACCAGCATGTCGGCCAGCGCCACCGGCTCCATCGACAAGGTCACGGTGCCCGATTCGACCTTGGCCAGGTCGAGGATTTCGTTGATCAGGGTGAGCAGGTGGCGCCCCGATTTGAGAATGTGGCCGGCGAACTCCTTCTTTTGCGCCAGGGTCGAGGGCAGCGATTCGGACGTGAGGATCTGGGCGAAGCCGAGAATCGCGTTGAGCGGCGTGCGCAGCTCGTGGCTCATCGACGACAGGAAGGCCGACTTGGCCTGGTTGGCGTTCTTGGCCGCGGCCATGGCCACTTCCAGTTCGGCGTTGGTCAGTTCCAGTTGCATGGTGCGTTCGTGCACGCGCACTTCGAGCTGCTCGTTGAGGTCCATGATTTCCTGCTGCGCGCGGGCGCGCTCCTCGGCTTCGCGCGCGATCGCATGGTGCGACGTTTCGAGCGCGCCGGTGCGCTGCTCGATCTCGCCGAGCATGGCGTTGAACGAGTCCACCAGTTCGCCCGCCTCGTCATCGCTGATGCGCGGGGCGCGCCGCGAGTAGTCGCGCGTGCTGACCACTTCGCGCGCCGTTTCGGTGAGCGCGACGATCGGCGCGGTGACGATGCGCCCGAGCCGGCGCGTCATCAGCCAGGCGATCAGCATCGCCAGCGCGATCACGCCGGCGGCGATGCTCAGGTAATCGATCGCGCGCGCGACCAGGGTGTATTCGGCGCGCAGGTAGACGGTGCCGAGCAGTTCGCCGTTTTCGACCACCCTGCGGTACAGCAGCAGGTCGTCGCCGCTCACGCGCAGGTCGTCAGTCTGGGGACTGACCGGGAACGGGTGCAGCTCGCCGCGCGCGCGGTAGGACGCGAACAGCGCGCCCTTGGCGTCGTAGATGGCGCCGGCCCGCACCGACGGGCGGATGCGCAGCAGCGCCAGGTTTTCGGTGGCCAGGCGGGCATCGTCGAAGGTGAGCGCGGCCGATGTCATGTGGCCGAGCAGTTCGGCCTGGGTCGCCATGTCGCCCAGGAGCGCCTTGTGGTAGTTGCGCAGGTCGTAGGCGATCACGGTGCCGATCGAGACCAGCAGCGCCGCGAGGGTGGTGAGCATCACCACCGTGACCAGTTTTTGGCGGATCGAGCGGACGATCATGTGGCCCCCTGCACGCGGTTCGCTGCCGCCAGCATGCGCGCGCTGATGCGCAGCCGGCTCGAATTGACCTGGCCGAGGGCGACGTCGAAGCGCAGCCGGTCCTGGGCCACCACAAAGGCGATCATGCACCCCAAGGCAATGCCGTCGTCGGCGTCGGACACGGTGAGCACCGACTGGCCGCGCGCGGCCGCCAGCATGTCGATCACGGCGGCGCGCTCGCCGGCGCCGATGAACAGGATGTGCAAGCCTTGCAGGGGGTCGCCGCGGCGCAGTTTGCGCACCGAAATGGCGTGCCCGCCGACGGTGCGGCCGGCCACCATTTGTTCGAGCTGGTCGGCCAGGCCGTCATTGCCGGCCACGCCGATCTGGAGCGGGCTGTCGGGGCGTACGAAGCTGCCTTCGGGCCACTCGACGAAGCCGGCGAATTTGAACAGGTAGGCCGCCTTCACCTGGTTTTCGACGCTGGGCTGGGCCGCGCAAACGCCGCTCCAGGCAAGCATCGCCGCTCCCGCCAGCAGCGCCAGCCAGCGTCCCGCAAGCCCGCGCAATGCGAACCGGCTCAGGCCCGCCATGGCAGTGCGGCATGCAAAAGAATCGGGGACATGGGACTCCAATCCGAATCAGACAGAAAAGCAAACTCAGCTGTAAAGCCCAGCATATCAAAGCAGCAGGCCGGCGGCGCACGCTAGAACGGCCGGGCGCACAACGATTTCCCCGGATCCACTCTACGCTTTTTTAGTTCGCTTGGATATGGCTTTTGAAACATTGCAACAGGGTGGACGGACAGTGTTGCAGAGCGCATGGTAAAGTAGAATCGCAGGGCCGCGCCGTCGTGCGCGCGCCCCCGACCGATCCGCATTCCGGTCTGGAGCCCGATCCCCGATTACCGTCCAAAAGGAGCAACACGTGACGAACGACATTCTCGATCTTTCCGCCAGAGTCGGCCGCGCGCTGCAAGCGAAAGGCTTGCTGCTGGTGACCGCCGAATCGTGCACCGGCGGCGGGGTAGCGCAGGCGGTCACCGAGGTGGCCGGCTCGACCGGCTGGTTCGATTGCGGCTTCGTGACCTACTCGAATGCATCGAAAACCGAGCTGCTCGACGTGTCGGCGGCGCTGATGGCGCAGCTGGGCTCGGTCAGCGAGGAAGTGGCGGCCGCCATGGCCAGCGGTGCTTTGGCAAACAGCAACGCGCACGTGGCCTTGTCGACCACCGGCATCGCCGGCCCGAGCGGGGCGGTACCGGGCAAGCCGGTCGGCACGGTCTGTTTCGGCTGGGCCAGGGGCGACACGGTCCAGACCGAGCGCCTGGTGTTCGCCGGAGACCGCCACGCCGTGCGCGAGCAGACCGTGGTGCACGCGCTGCAAGGGCTGCTGCGCATCATCGAATAGAGGCGCGATGGCGGATGGCGCCATCGTCCGGTTCTCCCCTTGCATTGACACCCGCCGGGCCGGCGCGCGCACCGGCGCCGGCCATTTTCTGGAGCAATTCGATGCACAATACGGTTCATTTCATCTTGCAGGGCAAGGGCGGCATCGGCAAGACCCTGGTCTCGACCATCCTGGCGCAATGGCTGGCAGGCAAGGACGAGCGGCCCCTGCGCTGCTACGACACCGACCAGGAAAACGCCACCTTTTCGCGCTACAAGGCGATGAACGTGAAACACGTTCCGGTCATGACCGATACGCGCAACATCGACCCCAAGCGCTTCGATGCGCTCATGATCGACCTGCTGGAAGAGGACGGCAATTGCGTGATCGACAATGGCGCCAACACCTTTTCGCCGCTGATGGGTTACCTGCTGGAAAATGATTGCTTCGATTTGCTCAAGGAATCGGGACGCAAGGTGTACATCCACACCATCGTCGGCGGCGGCGACACCCTGCACGACACGGCCATGGGCTTTGTCTCGACCGCCAAGTCGACCGCGGTGCCGCTGGTGCTGTGGGAAAACGAACACTTCGGCCCGCTGCAATCGGCCACCGGCAAGGTATTTACCGAATCCCAGACCTACTCCGATAACGCCGCGCGCGTGTGCGGCCGGGTGGTGCTGTCGCAGCGCAATGCCGACACCTTCGGCGCCGACATCAAGAAGATGAATATCGCGCGCCTGAGCGCCGATGAAGTGCGCGCAAGCGACAAATTCAACGTCATGGAAAAGCAGCGCATCAAGGTGGTATTCCGCGACCTGTTCGAGCAACTCGACAAAGTCCAGTGGTAAGCCGGCATGGACCAGCAAAAACTGCGCACCCTCGTCTTTGAAAAAACCGGCGTGCGGATCGATATCGACGATCCGATTTTCGCGCTGGTGGCGCTGAACGAGGCGGTGCTGGCCGAAGCGGTCGAGCGCCACGTGGAACTGCTCGACGACGCCACCGCCGACCTGGCCGACCAGGTCCAGGCGCTGCAGGAGAGCGGCCACCTGAGCCATGCCGCCGTGGTGCGGCCGGCGGCGCTGCTCGCGCCCGTGCCGCCCACGCCGCCGCTCCAGGAAAAACGCCTCATCGCGATTGCCGGCGGCGCGGCGCTGCTGTGCGCGTTCGTGGTACTGGCCGGCCAGGCGCTGCTGTTCCGGCCCGCGCCCGGCGCCGCCCCGCTGATCGCGGCAAAGGAATTGACGCCGGAGCAAAGCGCCGCCCTGCGCCATGGCGAGAAGCTGGCGACGGTCGTGTCGAAACTCGACGCGAAAACCCGCGCGGCCATCGCCGCCGAGATGCAAAAGCCGTAAATCAGCCAAGCGCGACCGTGCAAAGCCGATTTGCGCTATCATGTCTACATATCTTCACATGTTGACTATGAAACCTTCTCCCGATAACGACGCCTCGATTGCCCAACTGGCCGACCTGTTCCACCTGCTGGGCGACCCGACCCGGCTGCGCATTGTATTGTCCTGCCTGGCGGGGCCGATTGCGGTGGGCGACATGGCCGCCGCCCTGCAACTGAGCAGTTCGCTGGTGAGCCACCACCTGCGCCTGCTGCGCGCGGCGCGCATCGTCAAGGCCGAGCGCCAGGGCAAGCAAGTGTTTTATTCGACGGCGGACGCCCACATCAGCGGCGTGCTGACCGACATGCTCGAGCACATCGCCGAACCCACCAATGGAATCGACCCATGACCAGCGCTCACGACCACGACCACGACCACGATCACGACCGCGCCGGACACAGCCACGCGCATGCGCCCGCCAAGGCGGCGGCGCACAAGCACGACCACGGCCATGATCACGACCATGGGCATGGACATGGCCACCATCACCATCAGCTCGACCCGAACGGCAACGGACGCGCGTTCGCGCTGGCCATCGGCCTGAACACGGTGTTTGTCGGCATCGAATTCTTTTACGGATTCCTGGCCAACTCGACGGCGTTGATGGCCGACGCCGGCCACAATCTGTCGGATGTCCTGGGCCTGATGCTGGCCTGGGGCGCGGCCATGCTCACCAAGCGCGCACCGGACGGACGCTACACCTACGGCTTGCGCAGTTCGTCGATCCTGGCGGCCCTGCTCAACGCCCTGCTGCTGATGCTGGCCTGCGGCGCGATCGGCTGGGAAGCGGTGCACCGTTTCGCCAATCCGGGGCCGGTGCAGGGCATGACGATGTCGGTGGTGGCCGGCATCGGCGTGCTGGTCAACGGTTTTTCGGCCTGGCTGTTCATGGCCGGCAGCAAGGACGACCTGAATATCCGGGGCGCTTACCAGCACATGGCGGCCGACGCCGCGATTTCGCTGGGCGTGGTGCTGTCGGGCGTGGCCATCATGTTCACCGGCTGGACCTGGCTCGACCCGGCGGTCAGTATCGTGATCGTGCTGCTGATCCTGGCCACTACCTGGGGCTTGCTGCGCGAATCGCTCGACCTGGTGCTGGCGGCGGTGCCGGCCAATGTGGATGCCGATGCGGTGGGCGACTATCTGAAGGCGCGGCCGGGCGTGGCCGGCGTCCACGACTTGCATATCTGGGCCATGAGCACGACCGAAACGGCCCTGACCGCGCACCTGGTGATGCCGGATGGCTACCCGGGCGATGCGGCGCTGGATGCCATCGTGGCGGCGCTCAAGGCCGATTATGCGATCCACCACTGCACCTTGCAGGTGGAGCTGGGGACCAGCGATCATAGCTGTACACTGCATGCGGAGCAAGCAAAGCCGGCCTAGCCAGCGTTCAGAACAGGTGTGCGGCCAGGCTGAATTGCTGGTCGGGCTCGCAGCCGAGAAAGCGCTCGCGCGCGATGGTGTCGCCATAGGCGACGTTGTAGATCACTTCCGAGTATTCCTGGCCGTGCGAGGAAGTGTGGCGCCCGTTGAGCACCAGGCGCGCGCTGTGGCCGGGCGCAAGGCGGATGGCGATGTTGCTCCCGGAACGGCGCGGCTGGCCTTCCGCCGCGTCCCACCTCAGACCGAGCACCAGCAAGCCATCGTCATGCTCGCGCAGTAGCAGGCTGCGCTCCTTGCGCGGAGCGTGCTCGGCCCGCTTTTCCTTTGTCAACACGGCGGCGAAGCCATCGTCTTCACGCATCAGGTAATGCTGGCAGCAATACGCCGAGCCGGTTTGCAGCAGCGCAAACGCGCGTGGCAGCAATGCCCGTTCGGTGGCGCGTGGCGCGCCGCGGGTGGCTTTGGTCCAGCGGATTTCGACAATTTGCACGGCAATCATGACGTGACCGGCTTCATTTGCCAGGATACTGCGCTTGCGCTTTCAAGCGCAGGTAGTCGAGGAAGTGCCCCGTGTCCGGTTCCACTGTGGACAGGCTGAATTCGTCGTCCTCTTCCACGAGCCGGTATTCGCCATTCTCATACAAGCCGAGCAGGCATTCCAGGAACTGTTCCAGGCTGGCGCCCGCCTGCACGCGCATAAATTCGCGTCCTCCGAACGAGATGACCTGACCCACCTTGCCCGCCGGATCAGGATCGAGGTCGATGCCGAGAAAGGCGCCGCCAGCGTCGTCCGCCAAGGGAATCCACGCCTTGCTGGCGGAACATTGCCGGATGGTTCCCGGTGGAAGGCAGGTGTAGGAAGCAGCGTCATCCCCAAGTTCCCCAGCCGTTTCGAAGGCCCAATGTTTCAGGGCGTCGTCGAGTGTCAGGAGTGGCAAACCGAAAAACAGACCGATCACATTGTGGTCGGCGTCATCGGCCTGGCCGTTGTGCCAGCGGTACAGCGCACGCACGGATGACGGCAATGGCGCGCCGATTGCATCCTCGAAGGCGTCGATATCGGCATCGCTGGCGCCGGGTTTCAGGCTCGCCGCCATGTGGGGGAAGCGCGTTTCAATGCAGCCTTGCAGCCGGTCGAGCAATTCGTTCATGGTGTTTTTCCGGGTTTTTGCAGCGTTGAAGGTGGCGGCGCGCCCGCCTCATGCACAAAGGCGCGGCGGCAAGCCTGGTCCGGCTGCATGTCGACATCGTCCAGGCGCACCATGCGCGGGCCATATTCGAACCAGGGCAGCACAGGTGACTGGCGCTTGAGCGTGACCTCGTAGACGAGTTGGCTGGATTCCTGATCCTCAACGAGATCGACATGGCAGCGCAGACGCGGCGCGAGCTGTGCGGCATGCTGCCCGGTGATTTCGGCAACGGCGCCCATCAGCCCCATCACGCCAACGGTGGCGAACAGCAATCCCGCGATGCCTGGAAGCGCAGCCAGACTGCCAAGCAAGTAACCGAGGGCCTTGGGACGCAGGCGAAAGGCCGACATGCCGAGTACGGCGAAGGAAAGCCAGGCTACGATCCACAACACCGCGTTGATAGCGACGCTTGCCGTGGACAGGCCGATGGCCAGCGCGCCTGCAACCATGGAGACAGCGCAAGCGAGCATCGTCAACATGAGGCGCTGCACCAGCGGCGTCTGCCGCGACACGTACCACGCCGCCACCGGGCTGGCAAAGGGCGTTGCAAGAAAGGAGCAGAAAAACAGCCAGAACACGAAGCGCCCGCCAGGTATCAGCGAGTGCTGTCAATGGCGGCGGGATGATCGGTACCGTCACGCTGATTTGCAAAGGTTTCGTAGCGCTCGCCGAACTCCAGTTCGAGCGCCAAACGCAACAGGCCGGGGTAGGCGAACCAGAATTGGCGCCGCAGAAAATCCGCGAAGACCGCTGTTCCCATTTCCTCGCGGTACATATTCTGATGCCATTGATCCATGGGACGACGATCAATTGCCAGTATGCGTTTCCGGTGCCGTCCAAGCAGCGCGCCGAGTCGGCCGACACTGTCCACACTGAAGTGCTGCAGCTCCCCGATCTCCTCGGCGTATCCCGTCTCGGGTTCTTGGTAATCATTTTTCTTGGGAAAATGCGCGCGCAGTGCCTTGAGCAGCAATGCACGCGTCAGCGGCTGGGCCGCGACGCGCTGCCTGGCGCTCAGGCGCCGCGCGCCGCTGCCGCCATCCACGTCAGCCCGCCAGATTGGCGAACAGCGGCGTGGACAGATAGCGTTCACCGAACGAGGGGATGATCGTCACGATCATCTTGCCTGCGTTCTCGGGACGGCGCGCCACGGCGATCGCGGCCCACAGCGCGGCACCCGAGGAAATGCCGACCAGCAGCCCTTCTTCGCGCGCGGCGGCACGCGCGGTTTCAAACGCGGCCTCGTTGCTCACGCAGATGACTTCGTCGTACGCCGCGCGGTTGAGCACTTGCGGCACGAAACCGGCGCCGATGCCCTGGATCGGGTGCGGCCCCTTGGTGCCTTTGGACAGGATGGGCGACGCTTCCGGTTCCACGGCAATGGCCTGGAAACCCGGTTTGCGCGCCTTGAGCACTTCGCCCACGCCGGTGATGGTGCCGCCGGTGCCCACGCCGGCCACGAGGATATCGACCTTGCCGTCGGTGTCGCGCCAGATTTCCTCGGCCGTGGTGCGGCGGTGCACATCCGGATTGGCGGGATTGTTGAATTGCTGCGGCATGAAGTAGTTGGGATTGGCCGCGACCAATTCCTCGGCCACCTTGATGGCGCCCAGCATGCCTTCCGGCCCCGGCGTGAGCACCAGCTCGGCGCCGTAGGCGCGCAGCAGCATGCGCCGCTCGTTGCTCATGGTTTCGGGCATGACCAGCTTGCAGCGGTAGCCGCGCGCCGCGCACACCATGGCCAGCGCGATGCCGGTGTTGCCGCTGGTCGGCTCGACGATGACGGTGTCGGGACCGATCTTGCCGGCCGCCTCGGCCGCTTCGACCATGGCCAGGCCGATCCGGTCCTTGACGCTGTGGGCCGGGTTGTAGAACTCCAGCTTGGCGAGGATGTCCGCGCCGGCGCCATGCGCCAGCTTGCGGATCCGGACCAGCGGGGTGTTACCGATTAACTCAGTGACGTCGTTTGCGATTCTCATGCTCACTCTCCCGCTGTGATGGATTGGACTTATTTGACGTTGACGAGTTCCACGTCGAAGATCAGATCGGCGTCCGGCGGAATGCCGCCGCCGGGCGCGCCGCGCTTGCCGTAAGCCAGGTAGCTCGGGATGACCAGGGTGCGCTTGCCGCCCACTTTCATGCCCATCACGCCCTGGTCCCAGCCCTTGATCACGCGGCCGGTGCCGAGCACGAATTCGAGCGGCGCGCCGCGCGAGAGCGAGGAGTCGAACTGGCGGCCGCGCTGGCGCGTGGCCATCGGCTTGTACAGCCAGCCGGTGTAGTGCACGAACACCTTGCTGCCGGCGGTCGCCTCGGCGCCAGTGCCAACCTTGGTGTCGGTGGCAACGAGCGGATCGAGCACCGGCTCGGCCAGCACCACGGTGCCTGGCGGCGTGGCGGGCTGCGC
This sequence comes from Massilia antarctica, assembly GCF_015689335.1. Classification (GTDB taxonomy): domain Bacteria; phylum Pseudomonadota; class Gammaproteobacteria; order Burkholderiales; family Burkholderiaceae_D; genus Telluria_A; species Telluria_A antarctica. The sequence continues at coordinate 934,188 of NZ_CP065053.1, forward strand.
GGCCGCGGCCGGCTGGGCCGGTGCGGGCGGCACGTCGGGCGCGGGCGGGGTGGCGGGCACGGTCGGTGCCGGCGGGGTCTCGGGAGCGGGCGGCGTCTGGCCGGCGGCCTGGGCCAGGGATGCCGCCGCGGCGCACATCAGGAATACGGATAGGGGACGGCGCATGATGAAATCTCTTTCAGTAAGAAATGGTCAAACTGGTTACTTCTGCAACGCTATGATAGCAAGCCCTCGGGCGCCTGCACAGAAGGTGCGTGCATCGCGCCGTCGGCAAGGCGGCGCAGCAGGTGGCCGGCCGCGACCATGCCGAAGGTGGCGGTGACGACCATGCTCGATCCGAAGCCGGCGCAATTGAGGCCGGTGATGCCTTCGCTGTCAGCCTGGCCATCGATGGCGCAGCTTTCCTCGCCAGCCGGCATGCTCACCGGTTCCATCGAGAATACGGCATCGACGTTGAATTTGGTTTTCAGGCTGCGCGGAAAGCCGTACTCGTTGCGCAAGCGCTTGCGCACCATTTTGAGCAGCGGCTCCTGTTCGGTCTTGGACAGGTCGCGCAATGCGATGCGGGTCGGGTCGGTCTTGCCGCCGGCGCTGCCGATGATCACCATCGGCAACTGATGGTCGCGGCAATAAGCGATCAGCGCGGCCTTGGCCTTGACGCTGTCGATGGCGTCGACCACGTAATCGTAGCGGTGAGCGCCGATCATCCGGTCGAGGTTGCCGGGATCGATGAAGTCTTCGATCAGGTTGACCTTGCAGAAGGGATTGATCTGGGCGATGCGCTCGGCCAGCGCGCCAATCTTGGCCTGGCCGATGGTGCCGGAGAGGGCCTGGATCTGGCGGTTGATGTTCGATTCGGCCACGTTGTCGAGGTCGATCAGGGTCAGCTGGCCGATGGCGCTGCGGGCCAATGCCTCGACGATCCAGGAACCGACGCCGCCGACGCCGATCACGCACACGTGGGCGGCGCGGAAACGCGCCAGCGCGGCCGGGCCGTACAGGCGGCCGATGCCGCCGAAACGGCGCTCGAAGTCGACTTCGCTCGATTCAGGAGAAAGTGGTGGGGTAGCGATGGTATTCATCCCGCCATTTTAACGGACGCGGCCGGACAGACTGCTCTAAAATGACAGCTATGTTCCCAATGGCGTTGACGTCACCCCCGTCGTTCCCGCGCAGGCGGGAACCCAAGTTGGTCGAGCCGCCAGTGGTAGCGGAACGGACTTGGGTTCCCGCCTGCGCGGGAACGACGGTTTTGAGTGCAACGATTAGCTCGCAAGGGCTGGTGTCAACGCCAATACGGTATTTGCCACCAGCCACAAGCGAGAATCCCCCATGAGCTACGCCCTGCCCGACAGCGCCCCCGGTTTCGACCAGCCGATCGCGGTGCTGAAACACTGCCACGACCGCATCCGCAAACAGCTGGCGACCCTGGAAAAACTGCTGCCGCACCTGGCCAGCCACGGCGCCGACGACGAGGCGCGCCAGGCCGCGCGCGCGGTGATGAAGTATTTCGACCAGGCCGCGCCCCTGCATCACGAGGATGAAGAACAGAACCTGGTGCCGATGCTGCTCGCCAGCGCCAGCGGGGCCGACGCCGAGCTGCTGGCCCAGCTGGTGCCCGCCATTCTCGACGAACACCGCCAGATGGATGGCATGTGGCAAGAGCTGCACGAGCAGCTGAGCGCGATCGCCGACGGCAGCGCCGCCGTGCTGCGCGCGCACGACGTGCAGCGCTTCGCCGAGACTTACCGCGCCCACATGGAACGCGAGGAAAGCCATATCGCGCCGATGGCCAAGCGCCTCTTCAGCGCCGCGCAGATGGCCAGCCTGGGCCAGGCGATGCAGCAGCGCCGCGGCATCGTCCCGGCCGCCGCCGTGGCGGCACCCGCCGGCGCCACCGGCGATACCGTGGCCAGCCTGCGCAAGGATTACGGCCAGGCCAGCCTGAACGAGGGCGACGTGGCGGACGATCCGTTCGTGCAATTTACGACCTGGTTCGAGGAAGCGCTCAAGGCCCAGGTCAACGAGCCGAACGCGATGAGCGTGGCAACGGTGGACGAACAGGGCCGGCCCACCTCGCGCATCGTGCTGATCAAGCAGTTCGATGCGCGCGGCTTTACCTGGTACACCAACTACGACAGCCAGAAGGGGCGCCAGCTGGCCGCCAACCCGCATGCGGCATTACTGTTCTTCTGGACGGAACTTGAACGTCAGATCCGGATCGAAGGAAGGGTGGAGCGCACGTCTGCGGAAGAAAGCGACAAGTATTTCCACAGCCGTCCGCTGAAAAGCCGGCTGGCCGCGATCGCATCGGCGCAAAGCGAGCCGATCGCCAATCGCGACGCGCTGGAACAGCATTACGAGGAAGTAGCCAAGCAATACGGCGAGCAGCCGCCACGTCCCGGCAACTGGGGCGGCTTCCGCCTGGCACCCGAACGGATCGAGTTCTGGCAGGGACGCCGCTCGCGCTTTCACGACCGCATCGTGTACACCTTGCAAAGCGATGGCAGCTGGGCACGCGGGCGGTTGCAACCCTGACAGGACGTGTGCGCGCACCGTCCTGCCGCTACCGGCCGGAGGTGTGCGTGTTCAACCAGATCAGACTGAGGGCCTGGAGCGAAGGCTTGCGCAGCCAGCCCTCGCTTCCCCTGCGGGTGGAGCTGTGGAACGGGCAGCGCCTCGATTTCTCACAAGATGCGCCGCGCGTGACGGTGCATGTACCGCACCCGCGCTCGCTGCGCTACCTGCTCTCCCCTTCGCTGTACAACCTTGGCCGCGCGTATGTGGAAGGGGCGATCGATGTCAGCGGACGCGCCAGCGACATGATCGCGGTCGTCAATGCGCTGGCCGGCAATGCCCTGGCCAAGGACATGCGCGCGTCCTTGCCCGCGCTCGGCCTGGGGCGCCTGCTCGGCGCGCTGATCCGTCCCCACACGCGCAAGCGCGACGCCGCGGCGATCCGCTATCACTACGATGTATCGAACGCGTTCTACGCCTCCTGGCTCGATCCGGGCATGGTGTATTCCTGCGCCTACTTTGAAAACGGCAACGAAACCTTGGCCGAGGCGCAGGTCAAGAAGATCGACCACATCCTCACTAAAATCGGCGTGCGCCCGGGCCACCGCCTGCTCGACATCGGCTGCGGCTGGGGGGCGCTGGCGATCCGCGCGGCCCAGCGCTATGGGGCGCGCTGCGTCGGCATCACCCTGTCCGACAACCAGGCCAGGCTGGCGCGCGAACGGGTCGAACGCGCCGGCCTGGGCGGGCTGGTCGAGATCCGGCTGCAGGATTACCGCGACGTGGGCGGGCAGTTCGACCGCATCACCAGCGTCGGCATGTTTGAGCATGTGGGCGTGCGCCAGCTGCCCGCGTATTTCCGCCGCATGGCCACCCTGCTCGCGCCCGATGGCCTGGCGATGAACCACGGGATCACCACGACCGATGTGGACAGCCACGGCGCGCCCCACGGAGGCGGCGAATTCATCAGCCGGTATGTATTTCCACATGGAGAGCTGGCGCATCTGGGCACGGTGATCAGGACGATGCAGGAAGGCGGCCTGGAAGTGCGCGACGTGGAAAACCTGCGGCGCCACTATGCGCGCACCTGTGCCATGTGGACGGAAAATTTCGAGGCGAATGCGGAGCGGATCAAGCAGCTGACCGATGCGCGGCGCTTCCGCATCTGGCAGGTGTATCTGGCGGGCTGCGCGCACGCGTTCACCTACGACTGGATCAGTTTGTATCAGGTGGTGTGCGGCAAGGCAGGGCGAGATCCGGCGGCGATACCGTGGTCGCGCCGCTATATGTACGCTCAGGGCTACGCCCAGGAGTAATGCCCGGGCATAGGCGGCGGCAGGCAAGCGAAGCACGTTCCATCGCCCGCCCGGCATGCGGGCGACCACGATGGGCTCGGCTCAGCCCCACCGTGCCGGTCGGTCCGGCTTATTTCGGCTTGAGTTTCGCGTTTTTGGCGGCCTCGTCGTCGCCCGGGCGCACCGGCACCCTGGAGTCGGAAGAGAAAGGCCGGTTTTCATGCGATTCCTGCTCGTCGCCGGGCAGCACCCTTGTCTGCTCGCCCTGTGCATGCGCCGCCGCGTGCGCAAGTTCATGGACCACCAGGCACGCCAGCCCCGGTACCGCAGTGAGCGGCATGTAGGCATTGTTCGCGCCGAGCGGGACGACGTTATAGACCGGAATGACCGTGACATCCTTGCCCAGTACCGACTTGACGTGGGCCGACTGCTCGCTGGTCAGGGCCAGCCATCCGGCCGGGAAGAATAACTCTGATGTATTCACTATGATGCTCCCTTTATCGATGGTGTTAATAGGTGGTGTTGAAGAAAAAGGTCTGGAACAGGCGGCCGTTTTCCTTGGTGTCGCCAAAATGGCCCCGGCTGCAGTGAAAGCGCTGGCCGCGAAAGAGAATCAGGCGGTTGAAACGGTTGCCGATCTGGTCGGTGACCAGCCAGCGGTCCCAGGCTCCGGCGTCGGCGTCGCATTGGCGGCGCTGGGCGTCATCGGCCGGATACGTTTCGTTGCCGGTCTGGTGATGCCGGAAGAAGGCGGTGCCGGCTGACGGGGGAGCGTTCGGCGTCAGGTACAGCACGCCGGACCAGGTGGTCGTGTGATCGGCATGCACCCAGGTGCGGTCGGTGGCGACGCTGAACTGGAATGCGCCGTTATAGGCATCGCGCGGCCAGTAGGTAATCGGCAGCCCCACCACCGCTTGAATGGCCGCCGCCAGTTCGTCGTGCAGGAATGCCTCAATCCTCCCAAGTTAAGGAATGTGCATTGATCAACATGGCTTTTGCGCCATGAATTTGTGCGATTTCGGTCTGGGTTTGCGCGGCTTAGACTGGTTTTCTCGATGAAGGTAAGTGTGTTTTCCAAGTAACTTGAGCACGTCACGCAAGTTCCTGGCGATCTGCCTGCCAAGCAGCAGTGCCGGCATCGCGGGCTTCAGTGCGGTATGGGCGTATGCGTGGTTGATGCGGTCGACCGCGCGCAAGTCGGCCTGGTCATGGGCGGTCAGCGCAGCTAAAGTCTGCAGGTTATCGCACATGATTTTGGCGGCGACATCCTGGACCACGGCCTGCTGCGACAGGCCGGAGACATGCTCCAGGTTGAGGCGGTGCTTGAGCCGCTTGAAGGCTTCCTCAATGCGCCAGCGCTTGTGGTACAGGTCGCCAAAGGCGCTGGCCGGGAAGCGCCCGGTGTCGAACAAATTGGTCATCAGCACGCGTACTTTGCCGTTCGGCGCGACGTGGCGCACCAGGCGAACCTGCTGGGGCGCGCGGTTAAATTCGTAGTCGGCGGCATCGCGCCGCGATGGCGCATTGAGTGTAACCACCTGCTCATCGAGGCCGGAACGTAGAAACGCGCGCACGCAGGCGAAGCCGCCGTCACCGGCTTTTTCCACCCGCATGCAGAACGAGATAGCGCGCTCGTTGAGCAGTGCAACGAGCCAGCACGCTGGATAGCCCCGGTCCAGCAGCAGCAAGTCGTCGCTTGAGAGTCGGTCCAGATGCTGGACCAGCATCTGGCGCTCGCCGCACTCCTCGATGCCGTGCAGCGAGGTCGCCAGCATCAGCTCTGCGCCAGGCAGGAACAGGCCGAAGAGAATTTGGTCGGGCAGCGCGGCGCGCGCGAGGCAGCTGGTGCGCAGGCCGAAACGCACCGTCGAGGCGTCGGCGGCGACCAGGCGCAAGCTACGCCAGCGCGGCACGAACCCATGCTGCTCGGCGCGGGCGACGAGCCAGTCGTTGAGCAAAGGGATGGCGGTCAGGGACAGCTTGGCGCGCGCTTGCGCGAACGCCTGCTCGGACACTGTGCGCAGCAATTGGGCGCGCCCCGCCAGGTGGCCGAAGAACGTGTCGAGTTCGGCCTGAATGCTCATGCGCATGCCGCTCAGCATGAGCGCCACGAGCGACGGCAACGGCAGCTTGCGGCGCCGTGTAAACGCCGTCGGATGCTCGGGATGCCTGGCCGAGTCAAGGAATTCGGGGGACTGTAATCGCACAGCGAGGTCGATAAAAAGTGCAGTAAGAGACATGGTAGCCAGCGAGAAAAAATCTCACTGGCGGCGCAGTTCATAATCTATATGTCAAGCTATTTATCAACTATTCACCATATTTTTTAAGCAAATTCCTTAACTTGGGAGGATTGAGGAATGCCTGGGTGCGCGCACCCGGATAATTGCCCTTGACGGAGAAATTCTGGCGCAGGGCGAAGGCCCGCACGCCCAATGGGTCCTGATAAAAATCGTCGGTGACGATGATCGATTCGCGCATGGTTCACATCACAGTCTGTGCAGAAGCGCGCTGCTGTTCGGAGTCCGGGCTGACATGATCTATCCTTCCGTGCAAGTGTCGGTCAAGGAGCAAAATGGCCTGGGCGATGCCGCATCACTCAGGCCACGCAAGACGCGATTACCGGGCAAGCAGCACCCGTGCGTCAGTTAATACCCTTGATACCCTTGCATGCCCTGGAAACCCTGGACACCAGGGAAGCCCTGGAAGCCTTGGGCACCCTGGAATCCCTGCGCACCCTGGAAGCCCTGCACACCCGGGTAGTAACCCTGGAAGCCCTGGCCTTGCACCCCCTGGAAGCCCTGCACGCCCTGGAATGCCTGCGGCCCCTGGAAGCCCTGCGCGCCCTGGAAGCCGACAGCCGCCTGCGCCCCCTGGAAGCCCTGTTGCCCCACGACGCCCTGGAATCCTAACGGTCCCACGAAGCCCTGCGGGCCCTGAAAGCCGACGAATGCCTGCGGGCCCTGGAAGCCTTGCTGGCCTTGAACGCCCTGGAATGCGAAAGGATTAAAGAAGCCTGCCGGCCCCTGCATGCCCTGCAATCCGAACGGCCCCACGAAGCCCTGCGGTCCCTGGAAGCCGAACACCGCCTGCGGCCCCTGGAAGCCCACCGGCCCTACGGCACTCTGGAAACCGAATGGCCCCAGAACGGCCTGCCCACCCTGATAGCCCACCATCGATTGCGGCCCCTGGAATGCCTGCGGTCCCTGGACGCCCTGGAATGCCTGGGCTCCCTGGTGTCCCTGGAAGCCTTGCGATCCCTGCACGCCCTGGAACGCCTGGGCTCCCTGGTGTCCCTGGAAGCCTTGCGATCCCTGCACGCCCTGGACCGCCTGCGCGCCCTGGACACCCTGAACGCCAGGGAAGTCGGGGATGATCCGGATCGACGTCATACGTTGGCCGCTGAGGGCGTGGATCTGACGAATCTGATCCTCGTTCAGCGCTAACACCATGCCTTGTTCATTCATGTCCGTGCACTCCTCTAGATTTGAAAAAAAACCAAAAATGACGCGTTGAGAAAAATCGGCCGTGACCCGAAACCCCTACCGGAGCCTCGGGTAACGATAACCAGCCTTGGCAAGCGGATCCGCGGCTGGGACAGCATCGTGCTCAATCCCGAGAGCAGTAAGCGTGAGTCAGAATAAGCTGGCTGCGATGGCGGGGAACCTGACGATTCGTATAGGGCCTCCCCTATCCGATTGAACAGGCGACAAACGGCCGCCAGCGGTATGGCGCACGCGGCGGCTTGCCTTGACAAGGGAGATGAAACGGAAAATCGATGCGGGAAATTTGCCGGCGGCCGGGATCAGGCGCTGGCCAGACGAGAGTCCAGCGCCGCGTACACCTCGTCCAGCGCGGCGGCCAGGTCGTGCGCCAGCGCGCGCGCCAGCTGCGCCCCGCCGGCATCGCGCAAGCTCGCCGCCATCCGCTCGCTGCAGGCGATGGCGCGGCGCGCACCGAAATTGACCAGCACGCCCTGCAGGCTGTGCGCGGCGCGCTGCGCCGCCTCGCCGTCGCCGGCGGCCAGCGCCTGCTCGAGCGAATCGCGCAAGTGCGGGCCATCGCCGATGAACAGGGCGGCCAGTTCGCGCAGCAGCTCGCGGTCGCCGTCCAGGCGCAGCAAGGCGCCGTCCCAGTCGATGACCGCGCCGGCGCGCTGGCCGTGACAGCGCGCGAGCACCTCGCGCAGGCGCACGCTGTCGACTGGCTTGGACAGATAATCATCCATGCCGGCCTCCAGGCAGCGTTCGCGGTCGCCCTGCATGGCGCGCGCCGTCATCGCCACTACCGGCACATGGCCGCCGTGCGCCGCTTCCCACTGGCGGATGCTGCGCGTGGCCGACATGCCGTCCAGCCCCGGCATCTGCACATCCATCAGCACCAGGTCGACGCCGCCGCGCAGCGCGTGGTCGAGGGCATCGATGCCGTTGTCGGCCAGGGTCACCCGATGCCCCATTTTTTCCAGCAGGCGCAGCGCCAGGCGCTGGTTGACCGGATTGTCCTCGGCCAGCACGATGTGCAGGCGGCCCACCGGCAGCGGCGGCAAGGGCGCCGGCAGCGGCACCGCCGCCGCGCGCGCGCGGTCAGGCGCCGGGGCGGGCGTCGGCGTAGCGGCGCTGTGCCCGAGCGGCACCGTGAAGCGGAACACGCTGCCCCTGCCCGGCTCGCTGCTGACGGATATATCGCCATGCATCAGGATCACCAGGCGCCGGCAAATGGCCAGGCCCAGGCCGGTGCCGCCGTACTGGCGCGTGGTCGAGCCGTCGACCTGGGAAAATGCATCGAAGATCAGGGTTTGCTGGTCCGGCGCGATGCCGATGCCGGTGTCGCGCACCGCGAACTCGACCTCGCAGCGCTCCTCCAGGGCGCGCCGCATCGTCACGGTGAGCGTCACCGCGCCTTCGCTGGTGAACTTGATCGCATTGCCCAGCAGGTTGATCAGCACCTGGCGCAGCCTGCCAGGGTCGCCCTTCATCGCGCGCGGCAGGTGGCGCGGCAGCTCGCAAGCCAGCGCCAGCCCTTTGCGGCGGGCCGGCAAATCCAGCGAGCGCACCGTTTCGCGCACCAGTTTCCCGAGGTCGAAGGGGACGTCGTCGATATCGAGCTTGCCCGCTTCGATCTTGGAAAAATCGAGGATGTCGTCGATGATGGTCAGGAGCGCGTCGGCCGAACCCTTGACCAGTTCGATGTCTTCGCGCTGCTGCGGCGCCAGCGCCGATTCGAGCACCAGTTCGGTCATGCCGAGGATGCCGTTCATGGGCGTGCGGATTTCGTGGCTCATATTGGCCAGGAAATCGCTCTTGGCGCGGCTGGCCGCCTGCGCCGATTCGACCGCGCGCTGCATGGCGTCGCGCGCGGCGCGCTGTTCGCTGACATCGATCGAAAAACCCAGCAGGTACGATTCGCCGCCGCTGCGGATCACGATGCGGTTGACCACCAGGTCGACCGGCGGATCGAGATGCCCCAGGCGCCGTTCGCTGGTGACCATCTGCCCGCTGCTCCAGGCGCGCTGGTCTTCCTCATGGCTTTGGCCGGCCCAGGTGCGCGATGCGAACTGGTCGATGGTACGGCCTTCGATCTCGGCCCGGCTGTGCCGCGCGAATTGCTGGAACTGGCGGTTGCAGCGCACGAAGCGCCCCTGGCGGTCCTTGAGGAACACGGGAATGGGCAGCTGGTCGAGAATTTGTTCGGTCAGTTCGCGCGTGCTTTCGCGCTGCCGCACCAGTTGTTCGAGCGCGCGGGTCAGGCCGAGCAGGTCGCCGCCGGCGCGCGGATCGGCCGGCCTGGCCAGGTGCCCCAGGCTCGCTTGCAGCGAATGCAGCACCTCACCCTGGCGCGCCGCTTCCGCGCGCAGCTGGTCGTTGGCGCCGGTCAGTTCCGCGGAGCTGATGTCGAGCATGCGGGTGCGCACCTGCAGGTCGCGGTCGGATTCCTCGTAGCTGCGCGAGACGGCGTCGAACAAGGCGGCCAGGCCCTCGGCCAGGGCGGCGTCGCCAAGCGCGCGCAGGCCGCCCAGGCGTTCCTGCAAGGCCCGTTCGCTGCTGACCCCGAGGGCGCGCCGGAGCTGGCGCAGCAAGCGCTTGTGGCGCATGCCTCAGGCCGCATCCTGGCGGTCGGCGTCGCGAAAGCGTGCGCGGATCTCCAGCACCGCCGGCCAGCGCCGCAGCAGCGCGTCCACGCAGCGCGGATCGAAATGGCTGCCGCTGTTGTCGACCAGGTAGCTGCGCGCCGCGTCCAGGGTCCAGGCCTTCTTGTACGGGCGCACGCTGGTCAGGGCGTCGAACACGTCGGCCACGGCGACGATCCGGCCCACCAGCGGGATGGCCTCGCCCGCCAAGCCGGCGGGATAGCCTTCGCCATCGTAGCGCTCGTGGTGGGTATGGGCGATCACGGCGGCCAGCTGCAGCATGCCCGCTTCGCTGGCCTTGAGGATGGAGTAGCCGATCGCCGCGTGCTGGCGCATGACGACCATCTCGTCCGGAGTCAGGCGGCCCGGCTTGAGCAGGATGTGGTCCGGGGTGCCGACCTTGCCGATGTCGTGCATGGGTGCGGCGTTGAGGATGCATTCCTGCTCCTCGTTTGAGAGGCCCAGCTCGGCCGCGATCAGGCAGGAGTAATGCGCCATGCGCTGGATATGGGCGCCCGTTTCGGGGTCGCGAAATTCCGAGGCGCGGCACAGCAGCAGGATGGTTTCCTGTTCGCGCGCGCGCAGTTCGGCGGTGGCCTTGCCCACTTCGCTGGCCAGCCAGCTGGCGCGGCTTTGCAGGGCCAGGGTGGCGCGCCGCAGTTCGAGCATGTTGCGGGTGCGCGCCAGGAATTCGACCTTGTCGATCGGCTTGATCAGAAAATCGTTGGCGCCGTTTTCCAGCGCGCGGTGGCGGATTTCCACATCCTGGCTGGCGGTGACCATCAGCACCGGCGGTCGCTCCGGCGTGTCGCCTGGAGGGTCGCCGAGTGCGGCAATGAAGTCGAGGCCGTTCAGGTCGGGCATCAGGTAATCGAGCACCAGCAAATCGTAGGGATGCGCGCGGCACCATGCCAGCGCCTCGCGCGCCGACTGGAAGGCCACCGTCTCGACCTCCGGGAGTTTTTCCATCAGGCGCGACATCAGTACCAGGTTGATGTGCGTGTCGTCGACGATCACTACCTTCATGGCGATTCCCGGTTTACGAGGTGGCGCTGGCGCAGGTCATGTGAGCCGCCCGGCGAAGGTGCTCAGGAACTTGCTGACCTTGGGCGCCACCACCAGCGCGCAATAGCCCTGCAGCGGATGGCGGGCGAAGTAGTTCTGGTGCTCGTCTTCGGCCTTGTACCAGGTGCCCGCCGGCTGCACCTGGGTGACGATGGGCGCGTCCCAGACGCAGGCCATTTCAGCGATGACCTGGCGCGCAGTCGCTTCCTGCTCGGGCGAATCGACGAAAATGACGGAGCGGTACTGGGGGCCGACATCGTTGCCCTGGCGGTTCAGGGTGGTCGGATCGTGGATCGTGAAGAAAATTTCGAGCAAGTCGTGGTACTCGATGGCGCCCGCATCGAACACGATGCGCACCACTTCAGCGTGCCCGGTGGCGCCGGCGCACACCTGTTCGTAGGTCGGATTGTCTTCCTCGCCACCCATGTAGCCGGACTCGACCTTGAGCACGCCGCGCGCTTCCAGGAACACCGCTTCGAGGCACCAGAAGCAGCCGCCGCCCAGAATGGCTACTTGCGTCGCAGATTGCTTAGTCATTGCGCACCCCGCTGACCTATTGATATGGGATAACTGTAACGCAAAGCGCCCCCGCATGCACCTGCAATCGGTCCGGCCGGCGGCGCCGGAACAGCCGGAGCACCCGAAAATTTGGCATAATGGCATAAACCACAGGGCAACAATGAACACTAGCTCACCCCGCGCCGATACGCGCGCATTCGACACGGCGCAATTTCGCCAGGCATTGTCGCAGTTTGCCACCGGCGTCACCGTGATCACGACGCGCCTGGCCGACGGCAGCTTCCGTGGCTTGACGGCCAGCTCCTTCAATTCGGTCTCGCTCGATCCGCCGCTGGTATTGTGGAGCCTTGGCAACGTCGCCAACAGCTTGCCCATCTTCAGTGGCAACTCGCACTACGTCATCAACGTGCTCGGCGCCGACCAGGCCCCGCTGGCGCAGCGCTTCTCCAAGCGCAGCGAAAACCCGTTCGGCGACGTCGACTACGAGCTCTCGCGCACCGGCCAGCCTATCTTGAAGGGCGCGTCGGCGTGGTTCGAGTGCCACAACCGCAGCCGCTATCCCGAGGGCGACCATGTGATTTTCGTGGGCGAGGTCGAAGAATGCGCGGTGCATCCGCAAGCCTCGCTCATTTTTCACGCCGGGCAATTCGGCAGCACCCAAACGCGGTAAAATCGGCACTATCCCAAAAAAGCAGTCTATACAAGTTTGCTTGATCCAAGCACTCCACCATGCGTCATTATTAAAACAGAGACAGGAACCGCCATGACCCGAACCGATGCGCCCCGCAAAGCCCAATTCCACTGGGACGACCCCCTGCTGCTGAACTTGCAGCTCTCCGACGATGAACGCATGGTGCGCGACGCCGCCGCCGCGTACTGCCAGGACAAGCTGGCGCCGCGCATCCTCGAAGCGTTCCGCCACGAGCGCATGGACACCACCATCTTCCGCGAGATGGGCGAACTGGGCTTGCTGGGCCCGACCATCCCCGAGCAGTACGGCGGTCCGGGCATGAATTACGTGGCCTACGGCCTGATCGCGCGCGAAGTCGAGCGCATCGATTCGGGCTACCGCTCGATGATGAGCGTGCAATCGTCCTTGGTGATGGTGCCGATCCATGAATTCGGCACCGAAGAGCAGCGCCAGAAATACTTGCCGAAACTGGCGACCGGCGAATGGATCGGCTGCTTCGGCTTGACCGAGCCGAACCACGGTTCCGACCCGGGTTCGATGATCACGCGCGCCAAGAAGGTTGCGGGTGGCTACGCGCTGTCCGGCTCGAAGATGTGGATCACCAACTCCCCGGTGGCCGACGTGTTCGTGGTCTGGGCCAAGGACGATGAAGGCGCGATCCGCGGCTTCGTGCTGGAAAAAGGCATGGCCGGCCTGTCGGCGCCCGCGATTCACGGCAAGTTCGGCCTGCGCGCCTCGGTCACGGGCGAGATCGTCATGGACAATGTGTTCTGCCCGGAAGAAAACGCCTTCCCCGACGTGCGCGGCCTGAAAGGCCCCTTCACCTGCCTCAATTCGGCCCGCTACGGCATCGCCTGGGGCGCGCTGGGCGCGGCCGAGGCATGCTGGCACATCGCGCGCCAGTACACCATGGACCGGGTGCAGTTCGGCCGTCCGCTGGCCGCCAACCAGCTGGTGCAAAAGAAACTGGCCGACATGCAGACCGAAATCACCCTCGGCCTGCAAGGCTGCCTGCAGCTGGGCCGGATGAAGGATGCCGGCACGGCGGCGGTGGAAATCACGTCGATGATGAAGCGCAATTCCTGCGGCAAGTCGCTGGACATCGCCCGGGTGGCGCGCGACATGCTGGGCGGTAACGGCATTTCGGACGAGTTCGGCGTGATCCGCCACATGGTCAACCTGGAAGTGGTCAACACCTACGAAGGCACGCACGATATCCATGCGCTGATCCTCGGACGCGCGCAGACGGGCATCCAGGCGTTCCAATAAGCAGCGGCAACACTGCGAACAAACCCGCCGCGGCGGGTTTTTTTTCGTCTCTCGTGTCGTTGCGCAGGCCAGGCCGGCGCGGCTGGCTACCGTCGTTCCCGCCACTCCCCCCGTCGTTCCCGCGAAGGCGGGAACCCAAGTTCGTTCCGCAGTTACCGGCGGCGCTGATATCTTGGGTTCCCGCCTTCGCGGGAACGACGAGGTATGCGCGGAATGACGAGGTATGGGCGAAGCTGCGGGGCCTGATCCAGATTAAGCGGCGGCCCGGCCCGCCTTTCTATCATGGCTTGACGGCCCGCCCGCGCGACCAGCGCGACGGCGCCGCATGCCATGGCCGGGCCGCAAGGCGCGCCATGCCGCCGAGGTGAATTTTTGGGAGGAACATCACATGGACACGCCGATTGCGCGAAAAGAACGGCTGGAACCTTTGCACGGCATCTGCTTCGAGAGAAAAAACCTGATCGTATGGGTGACGTCGAGCGGATGCACCAACAAGGACAGCTTCCAAATCAGCCTGGTCAAGGGGGGTGCGGGGAAAATGGCGCTGAGCCTGGAAATTGTGCGGATCAAACCGGACCTGTGCAAGGCGGTGAACCACGTGGTCGAACTGAGTTTTTCGTGGGAAGAACTCAGCCTGGATGGGGAAGAACTCATGAGCGCCACCATCAAGGTGGCGAACAGCTTCGACAGCCTGGGGTAGCAACGCCCCTGCCATCAAAAAACCCGCCGAAGCGGGTTTTTTTACATCAGAACTTGTAGCCGATGCCGAAACTGACCACTTGCGGATCGAGGGTGATGTCCTGGGTCTGGCCCGAGGAGAAATCGACCTTGGTCTTGAGGAAGGTCTTGATGTAGGCCACGTCCGCGAACCAGCGGTCATTGATGTTGTACACCAGGCCGGCCTGCAGGGTGCCGGCCAGCTTGTTCTTGACCTTGAAGGTGGTCGGCGGGCCGCCGATGTCACTGATCGCGGTCATTTGGCCGGAACCGGTTTCCTTGGCGAAGTAGGCGTACGTGATGCCCGCACCCAGGTAGGGACGCAGCATCGCGTCCGGCTTGAAGAAACGGTACTGGACCAGCATCGTCGGCGGCAAGGCCTTGACCGTGCCCAGCTTGCCCGTGCCCTCGATCGAACCGGCGCCGTAGAGCGTGTGCTTGAACGGCATGCCCAGGTCCAGCTCGGCCGACACGTTATCGGTCAGGCTGTAGGAAAACGAAAAGACCGGCTTGGTGTCGGAGCCGATGTCGGCCTTGGTGCCCGGCAGCGCGGGCGCGCTGACGTCGCCGCTCTTGACCTTCGGGGTGATCGTGGCGATACCGCCTTTGGCGGTCCACTGGCCGGCCGACTGCGCCGAGGCGCCGGACGCGACTGCCATCACGGCGGCAGCGGCGACTGCCTTGCCGACGGTACTCATACGTAATTTCATTTTTTCTCCAGGTTCTTATTATATGTAGGGTCGGCTTACAGCCAGCCTTTGATGATCATCTGCTCGGCCACGTATTTCGCGATCAGCGAATTTTCGAACGGGGTCGGATGGACGCCGTCGGCGAACATATAGCGGCTGACGTCACCGGCGATCGTGTTGCTGGCGTTGCAACCCAGCGAGGTGTGGCCAAGGGCATTGTCGCCACAGGCCGCTTTGCCGGTTTCGCTCAGGCCATACGGACCCGGATTGGTGATCTGGTCGTGGCTGATGGCATACAGGTCCACATGCAGGATCTTGGCTTCGCCGGCAACACCAGCGCGCAGCTGGGCATTGAACTTGTCGACCATGGCGATGACCAATGCCTGCGGCACGCCTTTGGCGGTGGACGACGGTGCATGGCCCAGGTCCGGCAGGTTGTTGACGACGACGTAATTGGCGCCTTTGCCGACCACCTGGGTTTTCGCCAGTACCGCCATCTCATCGCCTGCCACGCCCATCGCGGCAATCATCTTCGGTCCTTGATCAGCGGCGTAAGCGGCACCCGCCTTGGCGCCTTCGGTTTCGCCGGCAGCCTGGGCCTTGGCGACCATCGGGAGGTACACGGATTCCTGGCCGACCATCTGGTTGCCCGGCTGGGTTGCGGCAGCGTAGACGGCAGCGCCGACGATGCTTTGCTGGGTCGAACCGGGTCGCTGCGACTCGGCCATGAAGGCGCCGCCGATGGCTTGCGCGGCCGTGGCCGGATCGGTCGCGCCAGCGGCGAGCTGGCCGATCAGGCTGGTGGCGAAGACCTTGTTGCCTTCGGCCTTGCCGGCGGCGGTGGCGTTGACCGACAGTTGGCCCAGCATGGCCAGGGCGTCGTTGCCGCCACCGATCATCAGCACCACCTCATCGCCCTTGAACTTGCCGCCGTTGCGCGCCAAGTGATTGGCAACCTGGGTCGCCACCGGCACGGTCAGCTGGCCGACAGGGTCGCCAGTGAGCTTGTTGCCCGGACCGACAGGGTTGGTGACGCGCGCGCCACCCTGGGCATAGCTCAGGCAAGCGTTATTGTTGACCACGGCGACCGAAAAGCCTTTGCTGGCGTCACCGTCCAGGCCGGTCTGGGCCGGGCATGGTGCGGGCAGGCCGAACTGGGCGGCCATGTACTCGGTCCAGTTCTTGCCGGTCAGTGCAGGGTTTTTGGCGGTGTTGTCGCCATTGATGGTGAACTTGCCGCCGCCGATCTCCTTGACCTTGCCGACGTTGTAGGTGCCCACGTCGGACAGGCTGTCGCCGAACGAAACCTGGGACGAGAATTTGGTTTTCAGATCCTGATTGCCTGGTTCGCTGCCGCCGCAGGCGCTCAGTACCGCTGCGGTGAGCAAAGCCAGCGCAAAATTTGTGTGACGCATTGTGTCTCCTGGTGAAATTTATATTTTTATTAAACGAACGCCCGTGCTTTTCCCTACCTGTCTAATATGCCAGTCTTCCCTTCACTTGTATAGGAAAACACTTTGGCAAAATGTCAGTTCAGTGCAACAGAACGTGCCGTGTAAAAAAGTTGCCGGATTATATCAACCGTTCCGGCAAGCGTGCGCTAATTTCATCCGCGCTCAAGGCGCCAGCGCGGCGTTGAAGAAAGCGCGCGCGGCACTCAGGCAAAACGGCGCCACCAGGCCGGCGTGGTAGGCGTCGGCCACGGCGCGTTCGCCCGATTTGCCATCCTTGATGGCGTCGAGCTTGACGGCCAGCTTGGCGGTGGCGAAGCCGATCTTCACCGAGCGGTAGGGATCGCTGCTGCCCGGGGTGTCGTCGACATCGACCTCGGTGACCAGCGCGGCGCCGCTACCGGCGCGGAAATAGTCGACCGCGGCGCGCGTGTTCAGGTACGCCACGGTGCGGTCTTCATGGCCGCCGCACAGCAGCAGCGGCGCGGCGGGGGCGAAGGTGCGCAGGTCGTTTTTGACGAACAGTTTGCGCAGCGGATGCCCGGGTGCGCAAGCCAGCGGCGCGCCGGCCGTGACGTTGCACGGATTGGCCTTGAGATCGGCCAGGTAGGCGTTGCGGTAGCTGGTCTTGAACAGGTTGCCGGCACCAAAAGCGTCGGCGTAGCCGTCCGCCTGCGGCAGCGAATCCTTGGCGAACAGGGCGTTGTCGGGCCAGCCCGGGGTCTTGAGCAATGCTTCCACCGTGATGGCGCCGCTGGCGAATTGGTCGACCGCAGCGGCGAACGGCGCTTCGTACAGGTCGCTGGCGGCGCCGTACACGCCGGCGTTGGCGCGCTGGCCGGCATTGATCAGCGCCGGCAGGAAAGCGGTGGCGCCCTTGCCCGGTTTGCCGGCGAACATCTCGTCGCCGAACTGGCTCAGCGCGTATGGACCGGACATGCCGGCCACGGCCGTGACCTTGAATTCGCCGGCCAGGTTCTGCATGGCGCGCTGGGTGGCGACGGCCACATAGCCGCCCTGCGAGTAGCCGGTCACGAACAGCTTGCCGGAGTCGCCCGTCTTGATGGCGCCGAACACGCTGCGCGCGGCGCGCAAGCCGTCGATCATATCGTTCGATTGCTGCGCGGCATCGAGGTATGGATGGTAGGCCAGGGTCGAGCTGTCATAGCCGGCGTAGTTGGGCGCGACCACGATATACCCGCGGGCGGCGAACATGGCCGCGATCAGGCGCGACTCGGTGCCGGACAGGGTCGACATGTCGTAGTTCCGGTCGGCCGTGGTGCCGTGCGCGTACAGCAGCACCGGACGCTCGCCGCTGCAAGCCGGATCAGTGCCCGACGGCACCATGATGGCGGTGCTGGCATCGGTCGCCTCGCTGCTGCCGCCGACGGTGTTGTAGCGCACCTTGTAGGTGGTCACGGCGCACTTGAGGTCGCCCGTGAGGGCCGTGGTGCCGCTTGCCAGGGAGTCGAGCAGCTTGCTGAACACGGCCGGTTCCAGGGTCGTGACGTTGGCGCCGTTGGCGCTGACCGGCATCACGGCGGCGCCACCGCCGATCACCTGGCCGCGCGCCGGCGCCCGGGTTGGCGTCGGGGTGGGAGTCGGGGTGGGCGTTGGGGTTGGAGCCGGGGCCGGCGCGTCGCCGCCGCCTCCACAAGCCGTTAATGATAGGGTGAGGAGGGCAGCAAAGGCGAGGCGCATGATCAGTCAGTCAGGAAAATGGTTCGTGGTTGAGCAGGCCGTGCACGATGCCAGTCGATCCATGCGCCGCGCGGCGCAAACGGTCGTTTACGCCCAGCCAGGCATCGTCCTGCGGCGGTGCTTCGACCAGAATCAGGTCGGCCCCGGCCGTATCCATCGCGCGCAGCGCCGCATAAAGTGCGTGAGCGAAACCTTCCGGGCTTGTGGGTAACTGACTCTCAGCGAACACATCCGGGAAGTCGGTGTAGTGTATCAAAGCGACATTTTTTCCCGCGTTCTTCAATCGTGCGAGGGTGTCGGCGATCTCGGCGCTGGCTTGCATGGCCACCGGCGTGTGCGGCGCGTAGTGCGATTCCAGGGTGCCGGAGGCACGCGGGGCGGCCGCATCGGGCGCGGCCGGCAGCGAATCGATGACGGCGGCGATTGCTTCTGCGCTGATGTGGCCGGGGCGCAGCAGCACCGGGCCGTGCGTCGCCAGGCGCGACAGGTCGACGATGGTCGACTCGATGCCGACCGCGCTCTGTCCACCGTCGAGCACGGCATCGACCGTGCCGTCAGCGCCGAACTCATCGATGACATGCCGGGCCGTGGTCGGGCTGACATGGCCGAACTTGTTGGCCGAGGGTGCGGCCACCCCTCCCCTGCCGCCCTTGAACGCTTGCAGCAGCGCGATGGCGACCGGGTGCGAGGGACAGCGCAGGCCGACCGTATCCTGGCCGCCCGAGACGGCGTCCGGAATGTTCGGGGCGCGCTTGAGGATCATGGTCAGGGGGCCGGGCCAGAAGGCGGCCGCCAGTTGCTGCGCTTCGGCGGGAATGTCGGTCGCCCAATAGCCCAGGTCGGCGCCGGGCGCCACATGGACGATGACCGGATGGTCTTGCGGACGGCCCTTGGCCTGGTAGATGCGGGCCACGGCGTCCGGGTTTTCGGCATCGGCGCCCAGGCCGTACACGGTTTCGGTCGGCAAGGCCACCAGCCGGCCCTGCTCCAGCAGCCGGGCGGCCGCCTCGATGGCGGCCTGGTCGAGCGCAGGGTGCGTCATGCCGGGATGCCGAGAATGACGCAGGCTGCGGCCAGCTGGGCCTGGGCTTGCACCAGGGTCGGCGCGATGAAGGTCACATGGCCCATCTTGCGGCCGCGCCGCGCCGCTTCCTTGCCGTACAGGTGCAGGCAGGCGCCGGGCAGCGCCAGCAGCTCGGCCCAGGCCGGTTCGGACGGGGTCTCCGAGCCGGGCGCGAACCAGATGTCACCGAGCAGATTGAGCATGACGGCCGGCGAATGCTGGCGCACCTCGCCCAGCGGCAAGCGTGCCATGGCGCGCACCTGTTGGGCGAACTGGCTGGTCACGCAGGCATCCATCGTGTAGTGGCCGCTGTTGTGGGGACGCGGCGCCATTTCGTTGACCACCAGCGAACCGTCGGTGAGCACGAAAAATTCGATGCACAGCACGCCCACATAGGCCAGCTCGTCGACGATGACCTTGGCGGCTTGCTGCGCTTTGGCGGCGCTGTCAAGCGAGACATTCGGGCCGGGAACGGTGGTGGTGAACAGGATGCCGTCGCGGTGCACGTTTTCGGCAATCGGGTAGACCACCGACTGGCCATCGGCGCCGCGCGCGGTCAGGACCGATACTTCGTAGGCCAGCGGCAGCATTTTTTCGAGCAGGCAGGTCACGCCGCCCATGGCATTGAATGCTGCGCGGACATCGTCACGGGTGCGGACCACGGACTGGCCCTTGCCGTCATAGCCCATGCGCACGGTTTTCAGGATGCCCGGCAGCAGCAAGTCCTCGATGCTGTCGATGTCTTCCAGGGTGGCGATGGTCTTGTGCGGCGCCGGGGCGACCCCGGAACGGGCGGCGCAAGCGGCCAGGAAACGCTTTTCGGCAATGCGGTCCTGGGCAATCGCCACGCAGTCGGCGCCGGGGGCGACAAAGGCGTGGGTGGCCAGCAGACGCAGGCTGTCGGCGGGCACGTTTTCGAATTCGGTGGTCACGGCCACGCAGGACTGGCCTAGCTGGGCCAGTGCCGTTGTGTCGCTGTAATCGGCGGCGATCAGGCTGTCGGCGGCGTGCCCGGCGGGACTGTCGGGCGCCGCTTCGAGCACGGCCACCTTGAAACCCATGGCCTGGGCGGCGTGCACGAACATGCGGCCGAGCTGGCCGCCGCCCATGACGCCGAGCCGGGCCGGTGGCAAGAAGGGTGAATGCGGCATCGTCATACCGGCAATACCGAGGCCTTGGCGGCGGCGGTCTGGCGCGCGCGGAATTGTTCCAGTTGCGCGGCCAGGGCGTCGTCGGTGCAGGCAAGCATGGCAACGGCGGCCAGCGCCGCGTTGGCCGCGCCCGCTTCACCGATGGCGAAGGTGGCGACCGGAATACCTTTTGGCATCTGCACGATGGACAGCAGCGAGTCCTTGCCCGACAGATAGCGCGACGGCACCGGCACGCCGAGCACCGGCACGATGGTCTTGGCGGCGATCATGCCGGGCAAGTGGGCGGCACCGCCGGCGCCGGCGATGATGGCGCGCAAGCCGCGCGCGCGGGCGCTGTCGGCGTAGGCGAACATTTCATCGGGCATGCGGTGGGCCGAGACGACTTGGGCTTCGAACGGGACGCCGAAGTCCTTGAGCATGTTGACGGCGTGTTGCATGACTTCCCAGTCCGACGAGGAACCCATGACGATGCCGACCAAGGGCTTGTTTTCTGCAGTGCTCATCATCAAGCCTTCAGGGTGGAGCCGGTCAGGCGTTCAAGCGCTTCGACGTATTTGGCGCGGGTGTTGGCGATGACCTCATCCGGCACGGCCGGGGCCGGTGCGGCCTTGTTCCAGTCGGTCAGGGTTTCCAGGTAGTCGCGCACGAACTGCTTGTCGTACGACGGCGGCGACATGCCGACCTGGTAGCTCGACATCGGCCAGAAGCGCGAGGAGTCCGGGGTGAGGATTTCATCGATCAGGTGCACCGTGCCGTGCTCGTCCAGGCCGAATTCGAACTTGGTGTCGGCGATGATGATGCCGCGCGTGGCGGCGTATTCGGCGGCGGCGGTGTAGAGCTTGATCGCGTAGTCGCGCACCTGGGTGGCGATGTCGGCGCCGACGATCTTCTGGGCTTCGTCGAACGAAATGTTTTCGTCATGGGCGCCGGCCGGGGCCTTGGTCGATGGCGTGAACAGCACGTTCGGCAATTTTTGCGCTTCCTGCAGGCCGGCCGGCAAGTCGATGCCGCAGACCTTGCCGGTTTTCTGGTAATCCTTCCAGCCGGAACCGATCAGGTAACCGCGCACGATGGCTTCGATACCCAGCGGGGTCATTTTCTTGACCACGATGGCGCGCCCTTCGACTTGCGCGCGTTCTTCGGGCGAGACCAGCGACACTGGGTCGATGCCGGTGTCGTGGTTGGGCATCAAGTCCTTGTACTTGGCGAACCAGAAATTGGACATGGCCGTCAGGATCTTGCCCTTTTCGGGGATCGGCTCATTCAAAATGACGTCGAAGGCGGACAGGCGGTCGGTCTGGATGACCAGCAATTTGTCGTCGCCGACGGCGTAAATGTCGCGGACTTTCCCACGGTGCAGGAAAGGCAGGGACTTCAGGTTTGTTTCGAGAACGCCAGACATGTGAATCCTTGAGGTGGTTAGGGCAGCCAGCCCGGCTTGCTTTCAGTGTGCAATTCATGCGCCACCCGGCCTTCGTAGGGCGTGTCGAAGGTGCCCAGGGTGACGGCGATACGGTCGCTGTGGTCCGCCATCTGCCAGGTCAGGTTGGCGCCGCACACGCCGCAGAAGGCGCGTTCGACCCCGGGTGACGAGGCGTAGCGCGTGATCGACTCCGCACCGGCGACGATGCGCAGGGCGGCGGAGGCGACGTTCGCATAGGGGCCGCAGGCGGCGCCGTGCTGCTTCTGGCACATGGTGCACCAGCACAGGCTGGTGCGATCGACGTCGCCGTGGATTTCGTAGCGGACCGCGCCGCAAAGGCAGCTGCCTGTGTACATGATGAAAGATGGTAAAAAAAACAGCAAAAATGACAGTGGTAAAAACACACGCGCCCGAGGGCGCGTGTGGGTGCTACGTGTGCTCGACCTGCAGTTTACTTCACGATCTGGGCCAGTTCACCCTTTTTGTAACGCTCGGCCATCTTGTCCATGGTGATGACCTTGATCTTGGCGGCCTGGCCTTCGCAGCCGAACGCCAGGAAGCGCGCCTTGCAAATCTCGGTCGCCGCTTCGCGCGCCGGTTTCAGGAAGTCGCGCGGATCGAACTTGGATGGGTTCTCGAACATGTACTTGCGCACGGCCGCGGTCATCGCCAGGCGGATGTCGGTGTCGATGTTGATCTTGCGAACGCCATGACGGATGCCTTCCTGGATTTCTTCGATCGGCACGCCGTAGGTTTCCTTCATGTCGCCGCCGAATTCGCGGATGATGGCCAGCAGTTCCTGCGGCACCGACGAGGAACCGTGCATCACCAGGTGGGTATTCGGGATGCGCGCGTGGATTTCCTTGATGCGGTCGATGGCGAGGATATCGCCGGTCGGCTTGCGCGTGAACTTGTAGGCGCCGTGCGAGGTACCGATGGCGATCGCCAGCGCGTCGCACTGGGTGCGCTGCACGAAGTCGGCCGCCTGCGCCACGTCGGTGAGCAACTGTTCGCGGGTCATCAGGCCGTCGGCGCCATGGCCGTCTTCCTTGTCGCCCTTCATGGTTTCGAGCGAACCGAGCACGCCCAGTTCGGCTTCGACGGTCACGCCGATCGAGTGCGCGAATTTGACGACTTCACGCGAGACATCGACGTTGTACTCGTAGGAAGCGACGCTCTTGCCGTCGGCTTCGAGCGAACCGTCCATCATCACCGAGGTGAAGCCGGAGCGGATCGCGGTCATGCAGACCGCCGGCGACTGGCCGTGATCCTGGTGCATGACGACCGGAATGTGCGGATACGCTTCGACAGCGGCATCGATCAGGTGGCGCAGGAAAGCTTCGCCGGCATACTTGCGCGCGCCCGCGGACGCTTGCATGATGACCGGGGAACCGACCGCATCGGCGGCAGCCATGATGGCCTGCACCTGTTCGAGGTTGTTGACGTTAAACGCAGGCAGGCCATAACCGTTTTCGGCGGCATGGTCCAGCAGTTGACGCATGGATACGAGGGACATGGTAATACTCCAAACAATAGAAACCGGTGTGCTGCCACGGGAGCGCAGACCGCGCGGATAGCGCGCAACGCTGGTGGGCAACGGCGGCGGGGGCTGTGATTCAGCCGGGGCCGCATATTCAATGCATGCCGCGCCCACGAGGGGCGCGGCGATCAATTAACCAAACTCGCCGACGCGCACGATCTTCAGTGCGTTGGTGCCGCCGACCTGCCCCATCGGCTCGCCCCAGGTAACGACGATCATGTCACCCTTTTTGACGATTCCCTTGGCGACCATCAAGTCCTCCGCCTGTTTCAGCACAGCACTGCTATCGCCTTCCTGCATCAGGTTGTAGGCGCGCACATTGCGGTACAGCGAAGCCTTGCGGTGCGTGGTGGTACTCGGCGTGAGGGCGTAGATCGGCGTGTCGATACTGTGACGGCTCATCCACAAGGCGGTCGAACCGGACTCGGTCAGGGCCACGATGGCTTTCACGCGCAAATGGTGGGCGGTGAACAGGGCGCCGTAAGCGATCGACTGGTCGATGCGGGTAAACGTGACGTTGAGGAAGTCGGCGTCGAGCTTGTTGTACTCGGACTGCTCGGCTTCCAGGCAGATCGCGGCCATCATTTCGACCGTTTCGATCGGGTAGCGGCCGGAGGCGGTTTCAGCCGAGGTCATCACCGCATCGGTGCCGTCCAGCACGGCGTTGGCGACGTCGGACACTTCGGCGCGGGTCGGCACGGCGTTGACGATCATCGATTCCATCATCTGGGTGGCGGTAATGGCCAGCTTGTTCGATTCGCGCGCCATGCGGATCATGCGTTTTTGCAGCGCCGGCACGGCGGCGTTGCCCACTTCCACGGCCAGGTCGCCACGGGCGACCATGATGCCGTCGGAAGCGTCGAGGATTTCCTGCAGCACGGGAATCGCTTCGGCCCGTTCGATCTTGGCGATCATCATCGGCTTGTGGTGGAAGGGTTCGCCGGCGATATTGGCCAGCTGGCGCGCCATTTCCATGTCGGTCGCGCTTTTCGGGAAGGAAATAGCGAGATAGTCGGCCTGGAAACTCATGGCCGTCTTGATGTCTTCCATGTCCTTGGCGGTCAGGGCCGGCGCGGTCAGGCCGCCGCCCTGGCGGTTGATGCCCTTGTTGTTGGACAGTTCGCCGCCGACTTTGACCACGGTGAAAATTTCGTGGCCGAGGATGCGCTCGACCACCAACACGATCAAGCCATCGTTGAGGAGAAGCTTGTCGCCGGGACGCACGTCGCGCGGCAAGGCTTTATAGTCGAGGCCGACTCTTTCCTGGTTGCCCAGTTCGCCGTTATCGCCCCACCTGGCGTCGAGGATGAACTTTTCGCCGTTTTCCAGGAAAATCTTACCCTGTTCAAATTTACCTACACGAATCTTGGGACCCTGCATGTCCGCCATGATCGCCACTTCACGCCCGCACTGGGCGGCGGCGCGCCGCACCAGGTTGGCGCGGTCGATGTGGTCCTGCGCCTTGCCGTGCGAAAAATTCAGCCGGACGACATCGACACCCGCTTCGATCATGCGGACGAGAATATCGAAATCGGTCGAAGCCGGGCCAATCGTTGCGACGATCTTGGTACCACGAAACATAGAGTGTCCTTGAAGTGAAAGCGCAGCCGGGAAGGCTGCGCTATGGGCTTACTGGGAACTGCGTTGTAACAGGATTTCAACTGCCGGCAGGGTTTTTCCTTCGAGGAACTCAAGGAAGGCGCCGCCGCCCGTGGAGATATAACCGATTTTATCGCTGATCGCGTACTTTGCAATCGCGGCCAAGGTGTCGCCGCCGCCGGCGATGGAAAACGCGTTGGAGTCCGCGATGGCCAGCGCCAGGGTTTTGGTCCCTTCGCCGAACTGGTCGAATTCAAACACGCCGACCGGGCCGTTCCAGACGATGGTGCCGGCCTTGGCGATCTGTTCGGCCAGCATGGCGGCCGTTTTCGGGCCGATGTCGAGAATCATGTCGTCATCCGCCACATCCGTCACATCCTTGACGGTGGCCGCCGCCGTTGGCGAAAATTCCTTGGCGCACACCACGTCCACGGGAATCGGCACCTGGGCGCCGCGCGCGGCCATCATGTCGATGATGGCTTTCGCTTCCGCGACCAGATCGGCTTCGGCGAGCGACTTGCCGATGTTCAGGCCGACCGCTTTCATGAAGGTGTTGGCGATACCCCCGCCGACGATCAGCTTGTCGACTTTGTCGGCCAAGGCTTTGAGGATCGACAGCTTGGAGGAGACCTTGGAACCGGCCACGATGGCCAGCAGCGGACGGTTGGGGGCGCCCAGCGCCTTGCCCAGGGCATCGAGTTCGGCGGCCAGCAGCGGGCCGGCGCACACCACTTGGGCGAATTTCGCGATGCCGTGGGTGGTCGCTTCGGCGCGGTGGGCGGTGCCGAAGGCATCGTTCACATAGATATCGCACAGCTTGGCCATCTTCTGGGCCAGCGCGTCGTCATTCTTCTTTTCGCCCTTGTTGATTCGGCAGTTTTCCAGCAGCACGACCTGGCCCGGCGCCAAGGATTCCAAACCCACCCCATCGACCCAGTTTTGCTTGAGTTCAACAGGCTGGCCCAGCAGTTCGGCCAGGCGCGCGGCGACCGGCGCCAGGCTGTCTTCCGGCTTGAATTCGCCTTCGGTCGGACGGCCCAGGTGCGAGGTGACCATGACGGCGGCGCCCGCCTTGAGGGCGGCGGCAATCGCTGGCACGGAGGCGCGGATGCGGGTGTCTTCGGTGATCTTGCCAGTGTCATCTTGCGGCACGTTGAGGTCGGCGCGGATGAACACGCGCTTGCCTTGCAGGGCGTGTTGGTCGATCAAGTCTTGCAAACGGGTGAAGTTCAGAACAGCGTGCATTGGCGATCCACGAGTCAAATGATGAAAGAACGCTATTTTACCGCAAGCCCAGCCCGAAAACCCTACTGTAAACAGATACGCAAGACGGTAAAGAACAGCATGCCGAAAATGATGGTTTCAAGCATATTTCTTCGCAGCAGGTAATAGCCGGTCGCGGCCAGGCCGGCGATCAGCTTGAAGTTGCCCAGGCCCAGTTGCACCTGGCCTACGTTGTCCAGCAACAAGTCGGGCGCGATGATGGCCGCCAAGGCGCAGGCCGGCGCGAAACGCAGCATTTCCTGGACCCGCTTGGGGATGGTAATGTGGTGGCCGATCAGCCAGAACGAGCTGCGCGTGGCGGCGGTGGCAAAGGCCAGGGCCACGATGGTGATCCAGATGTCGAGGTCAGACATGGGGCTCTCCCTTGGCGGCGAGGCGTTTCCGGGTGCGTTTTTCGTTCACTTCCTGGACCGCCATGGCGGTCAGCATGCCGAGCAGGACGGCCGCCAGCAAGCCCAGTTTGTACGGCAATTCATAGGCCAGCACGGCGGTGGCAGCGGCCACCAGCACGCCGCACAGGGCGGCCCGGTTGATGGTCAGGGGAATCATAATGCAAAGAATGGCCAGGCTGCCGGCAAAGCCCAGGCCCCACTCGGTGGGGACCGTACTGCCTAACAACACGCCGGCGATGGAGCCGACCTGCCACGAAACCCAGTTGGGATACAGCAAGCCCTTGAGGTAAGACACCTTGCCGTGGGCCGGTTCTTCGCTGGGGAAACGCTGCAGGAACAACGCCACGGTCAGGTCGCCCGCCGTGTAGCCGAGCAAAAAGCGCTTTTGCCACGGCAGGTGGGCAAAATGGGGGGCCAGCAAGGCGGAAAAGATGACGAAACGCAGGTTGACCACCAGGGCGGTGGCGAATACCACCCAGATAGGCGCATTGGCCGCGATCAGGGGCAGCGAGGCCAGTTGGGCCGAGCCGCCGAAGACGATCAGGGTCATGCCCAGCGCTTGCGCCACCGTCAGGCCGCTCTTGACCATCGCAATGCCCACCACCAAACCCCATGCGCCGATGCCGAACAGGGTCGGCAGGCCGGTCTTGAACGCTTCGCGCCAGATGGCCTGGTCTTCGTCGTCAGGACGCAGCGCGGCCGGGGGCGGAGTCAGGTCATTCATGTGGTTTTCTTGCCACAACAAGATCTGGCAAGGTGTACAAATGAAACAATGCGGTCTGGCATGAAGCGCAATCAGGGTGAGCGCCGGAACGCCTGTTTTCATAGGGAAATTAGCGAGCGCGGCCGTAATTCGGTAAGGGTATTTTACCGATCATTTCGGCTAATTGCCCGAATCCGCTAAAATCGAGGTTTTGCATGCCTGACGGAGAATCCATGAACGCCACGAAAACGCCAGCGGTAGAACTTGGCGACAAAGACTTGCCAGCCCATTGCCCGAATCCGGCGATGCCGCTGTGGTCGTCGCATCCGCGCGTCTTCCTCGATTTCGGCCACGACGGCCTGGCCAAGTGTCCGTACTGCGGCACCGAATACCGCTTGAAGCCCGGCACCGTGATGGCGCACCACTAAGCATCCCGGTCTTGCCCGGCCCCCTCCCCCACACATTGCCGAGGCCGCATGAAACGACGCAAACAACTCAACGGTAGCGCGGCCGAGGTCGAAGCCGCGTTCTATGAAGCGCTCAACCGTGCCGATGTCGAGGCGCTGATGCTGCTGTGGGCCGACGATGAGGAAATCGTGTGCATTCACCCGGGCGGGCCGCGCCTGCTCGGGCATGCGGCGATCCAGGCGTCGTGGGAAGCGATCCTGGAGCGGGGCGGCCTGCAGATCCGGCCGTCGCAACTGCACGAGACGCATAATTTGATGAGTTCGGTGCACACCGTCATCGAAGGCGTGACCTCGACCGCCGGCGAGCCGGCCCATCTGCTGGCCACCAATGTCTACATCAAGACGCCGCAGGGCTGGCGCATCGTGCTGCACCATGTGTCGGTCGCGCCCGGCGTGGCGCCGGCGCACGAGCATTCCACCTCAAGCCTGCACTGATGTCAACCGCCGATGCCGTTGCCGTTGCCTTATAAATCGCCCCTGTGGCTGCCCGGCGGACATCTGCAAACCATGTATCCGGCCGTGGCCATCGCGCGCCCGGCGGTGGCGTACCGGCGTGAACGCTGGGAGGCGCCGGACGGCGACTTCGTCGACGTCGATTTCGTCGATGGCGAACCGGGCAAACCCTTGGTGGTGCTGTTTCACGGGCTGGAAGGGTCGTCCGCCAGCCACTACGCGCGCGCCTTGATGGCGGCCGTGGCCGTGCGCGGCTGGTCGGGCGCGGTGCCCCACTTTCGCGGCTGCTCGGGCGAACCGAACCGGGCGCCGCGTTTCTACCATTCGGGCGACGCTGGCGAAATCGACTGGATCGTGCGGCGCTTGCGTGCCCGCACGGAAGGCAAGCTGTACGCGGCCGGCGTCTCGCTGGGCGGCAATGCGCTGCTGCGCTGGCTGGGCGAATCGCAACGCCAGGCCGGGATTGTCGATGCGGCGGTGGCGGTATCGGCACCGCTCGACCTGGCGCGCGGAGGCGAGTCGCTCTCCTCGGGGCTGAACATGGTGTACACGCGCATGTTCCTCAAGACACTCAAGCCCAAGTGCCTGGCCAAGCTGGCGCAGTTTCCGGGGCTGTTCGACCGCGATTCGCTCATGGCCGCGCGCGATTTGTATGCCTTCGATAACGTGGTCACCGCGCCGCTGCACGGCTACCGCGATACCGACGATTACTGGCACCGCGCCAGCGCCAGGCATGTGCTGGGCGACATCACCGTATCGACCCTGGTGCTCAATGCGCGCAACGATCCGTTCTTGCCGGGGATATATTTGCCGAAGACGGCCTCGCGCGCGGTGACCCTGGAGTATCCGGAACATGGCGGGCACGTAGGTTTTGCGGCCGGCAATCCGCCGGGACGGCTGGACTGGCTGCCGCGCCGCATTCTGGGTTTTTTCGACGCGGCGCAAGCGACTTTCCAAGCGACGCGCGCGCCAGGCGCGGACGAACTATGCGAAGCTGCCGCCCATGGATGATATTGTTAAAAAAGCGATGGCCAAATGGCCGGATGTGCCGCATTGCTACGGCTGGCTGGCACTCGATGCGCGCGGCGCCTGGCGCATGCGCGACGAACGGGCCCAGCATCTGAACCTGCCCGGCGCCAAGGTGGTGCAAACGGCGCTGCTCGGCTTCATCAACCGCAACTACATGGCCGACGAGCGCGGCTGTTGGTATTTCCAGAACGGGCCGCAGCGCGTGTTCGTGAACCTGGAAGCGACGCCGTTTATTGCGCGCACCGATCCCACGCAAGGGCTGGTGCTGCACACGGGCGAGGCGGTCGATACGGTCGAGCGGGCGTGGATGACGGAGAGTGGCGAACTGATCGTATCGTCGGCGGGCAAGATCGCGCAGCTCGATGACCGCGACGTGGCGCAACTGATGACGGCACTGGAGATCGACGGCAACAGCGCATCCGATGAGGCGCTGATGGGCTGGCTGGAAGGCGGAGCGGACATACTGACACTGGGTTACAAGGGCCGGGCGGCACCGGTCGAGAGGATTGCGCGCGAGCAGGTGGCGGCGCAGTTGCACTTTGTCAGGATGCC
Source organism: Massilia antarctica (assembly GCF_015689335.1). Taxonomy (GTDB): domain Bacteria; phylum Pseudomonadota; class Gammaproteobacteria; order Burkholderiales; family Burkholderiaceae_D; genus Telluria_A; species Telluria_A antarctica. The sequence continues at coordinate 963,882 of NZ_CP065053.1, forward strand.
GGCGCCCTAAGGTGATGGCATCGATATACGCACCAGCGGCCCCGCCGCCACCGGGCGTGACGACGCATCGGTCGACCACCTTGCAGGGTGCCGCGCACACCTGAGGCAGCGCAAAGGCTGCGCAAGGACGCTCGCTACAATGCGCCATGCCTGCCACTCACGATCTCGGATACCGTTTGCTGTTCGCCCACCCTGAACTGGTGCGCGAACTGGTCACGGATTTCACTTCCTTCACCCTGCTCAATGACGTTGCGCTATCGGCCTTTGAGCGGGTCAATCCGGCGTATGTGAGCGATCATTTGTCGGCACGCCAGGACGATATCGTCTGGCGCGTGCGGTTGGGCGACGAGTTCCTTTACGTGTACATCCTGCTCGAATGCCAGTCCGGCGTGGACCGCTGGATGGCGCTGCGCATGCAGACCTACATCGGTTTACTGTACCAGGACCTGGTCAAGGGCCACCAACTGTCGCCGGGCTTGCTGTTGCCGCCGGTGCTGCCGCTGGTGTTCTACAACGGTGTGCCGAACTGGAGCGCCAGCCTGGAGCTGGCCGGACTGCTCATGCAAGCGCCCGCCGAGCTGGCGGCCTTGCAGCCATCCCAGCGCTACGTGCTGATCGACCAGCAGCGCCTGGACAAGACGGCGCTGGAAGCGAATGCCAGCTTGCTGGCGCTACTGTTCCGGCTTGAACTTTCGGCCGCTCCCGATGTCTTATATGAAGTCATGCCTGCCCTGACGACGTGGTTTGCAGCCGCGCCCCAGGCCAACCTGCGGCGGTCGGTTCAGGTGTGGATCAGCGCTCTGCTGGCGCGCGGAGCCAGCGAACAGGCATTGTTAGTGGTTGGCAATGTGGAGGAGGGTGCCGACATGAAGGGGAAACTTGACATTTGGGCCGAGGAGTTCGAGGAGATCGGCTTTCAAAAAGGCAGCGCCGAAGGCATGGCGAAAGGAAAGGCTGAAGGCAAGGCTGAAGGCAAGGCTGAAGGACAAATAGTAGCATTGCGCGGAGTGCTGGGAAGCCTGTTGCGTATCAAGTTCGGCGACGTGCCGGAATTGGTCATGAAACGTATTGACCAGGCCCCGGAAGCGGAACTGCATCGATGGATCGAGCACAGCGTCAACGCGCCCACTCTGCCAGCCATCTTTGGCCGCGATGCGGCGCCCACCCAAGGACAGTCTGGCTGAAGCCGAACGCGACATCCTGCCCGCGGCGCGAATTCGGAAGCCGCGCAGCGTTTCGCTTGAGACCCGCAGCGCTCGACATTGGCCGGTATCCCCTTACTTCTTCGCTTCCTTTAACTCTTCACGCCGGCGTGCCTGCAATTCGCGTTCGCGCGCATCGATCACAGCCATGTCGTAGAACGAGGCGTCGCTGGCCTTGCGCGCGATGGTGAGCTGGTCGAGCGCGGCCAGCATGCCGCCGCTGAGCGCATACGATTCGGCCAGGGCCAGGTGCTGCAAGGCGATCTTGCCTTGCGCCGCGTAGGTCTTGGCCAGCAATTCATGCAATTTCGGTTCTTCGCGGTACAGCTGCACCTGGTCGCGCAGGAAGCGGGCAGCCTCGTCGAGCTTGCCGTTGACGATCATCGCATCGGCATACTGGCGGGCAATGCCGCGCGAGAGCGGATAACGCAGGTGCGCCAGATCGGCATCCTTGAGCGCCTGCTGCTTGACCAGTTCCGGCTGGCCGGGAGCGAGCTTGATTTCCAGCGCCATGCTGGCGAACATGGCGGCGCCGTCGGAACTGGCTTGTCCCGTTGAAAACACGGCGCCTTCGGCCGGACGCATGGTGCCGCGTGCCTTGTCGAGCCAGCCCTGGGCCTTGGCCAGTTCGCCTTTTTTGAGCGCCAGGAAGGCCAGGCCATACTGCGCGCCGGCCTGCTGCTGGCGGCTTTGCTGGGTCAGCTGCGCGTCGAAAAACGCGGCCGCTTCCACTCTTCCCTGCGTGCTTTCATCCTGCAGCACGCGGGCGCGCGCACGCACCAGGTGAAACTCGAGGCTGTCGACGCGCTGGCGGTACGGCGTTTCGCGGATGCGCGCCTGGATGTCGGCAATGCGCTCGGACGTGAGCGGGTGGCTGCGCAGGTAGGCCGGCATCAGGTCGCTGTAGACCCGGCTGGCCGCCTGCATGCGCCCGAAAAAGGCCACCATGCCGGAGGTGTCGTAACCGCCCGCGGCCATGATCTGGAAACCGATGCGGTCGGCCTCGCGCTCGGCGTCGCGGCTGAAATTGAGCTGGCGCTGGATCTGCAAGCCCTGCCCGCCCATGAAGACGCCGATCGCGGCATCCGCGCCGCCCTTGGAGGCGAGCGCGGCCAAGATCATCGCCGCCAGCGGAATGAGGGCATCCTGCTTTTGCTGGCCCAGCATGCGCGCAATGTGACGCTGTGCAACGTGGCCGATTTCGTGCGACATGACCGAGGCCAGTTCGGACTCGGACTGGGCCGCCAGCAGCAGCGCCGAGTGCACGGCAATGAAGCCGCCAGGCAACGCGAACGCGTTCAGCATGGGATCGCGCACGGCGAAAAAATAGAAATCGGCGTTGGTCTCGCCGCGCGCCCCGGGATACGAAGCGACCAGGCCGCTGCCGAATTCGTTGAGGTATTCGAGAATCGGATCGTCGTCGAGGAAATCGTGGTCGCGTTTAATATCGCGCATGATTTCTTCGCCCAGCCGCCGTTCGAGCACGGGAGACAGATCTTCGCGCGCGGTGTCGCCCAGGGTCGGCAGGCTGGTTGTGTTCAGATTGGCCTGGGCGCCGGCCGGATGCGCCAGCCCCCCCAGCGCCGACATCAGGGCGATCGATAGCAGCAAGCGCGCCTTGAGACGGCGCGGCAGGCTCATGGTGGCTGGAGCGGTTGTCGATTTCACGGTGCTATGATAACCGCAACCGCGGCCACCTCGCAGCAGCACGCGCAGCCTGACGCATTTTGTAATCCTAATTACCCTCTTTCGCCCTCTTACGCCCCGATGACAACCTCCCAGAACGACCAGCTTACCCACTTCGACGCTACCGGCCAGGCCCATATGGTCGACGTCGCCAACAAAAGCGATACCCACCGCATCGCGGTGGCCGCGGGCACCATCCGCATGAAACCGGAAACAATGGCGCTGGTGGTGTCGGGCAGCGCGAAAAAGGGCGACGTGCTCGGCATCGCGCGCATCGCCGCCATCATGGGCGCCAAGAAAACCAGCGAGCTGGTGCCGCTGTGCCATCCGCTGGCCATTACCCGGGTCGCGGTCGATTTCGAGGTCGACCAGGCCGCCAGCAAGGTGCATTGCCGCGCCCAGGTGGAAACGGTCGGCAAGACGGGGGTCGAAATGGAAGCGCTCACTGCGGTCCAGATCGGCCTGCTGACGATTTACGACATGTGCAAGGCGGTCGACCGCGGCATGGTCATGACCAACGTGCGGGTGCTGGAAAAACAGGGCGGCAAGTCGGGCGACTGGCATGCCGCGATTGACGACTGACGGCGGCGCGGGGAGGTCCGACGCTGTCGGGCCGCGCGCCGTAACAATCGCTAGGCCTTGACCGGACAGGTAGCGCTCGTGTGTTCGGCCTTGATGCCGTCCACCTTGCACGTCCAGCGGCCGACGTCGCTACGCGACCAGATGACTTTTTTGCCCGCCACCGGGGCTGGACCGCCCTTGATGCTGCAGATGATATCGGCCTTGCCATTGTCGGCGGCAGTCACGCTGAGCGTGCAGTTGGGTGTTTCCGGATCGCCGAAACGGGTAGCCGCCATGGTTGTTTTGAGGTCCATGGTGGGGGTGGCGATGATTTCGGTATCGATGCCGACTTTGCCGCCTGCCGCTTCCGCGATGGCCGCGCCCACCTTCGCCTTGGCCACATAGTCCTGGTACATCGGCAGGGCAATGGCCGCGAGGATGGCGAGAATGGCGACGACGATCATCAGCTCGATCAGGGTGAAGCCGCGTTGCGGCAGATGGTGGACCAACTTGATTGATTTCATGTTGCTGCTCCAATGAGGTTGCATGCATTAAAGTGGACCCATCGGTCAAGACAATTATTCAGCAAGTTTAAGCTGTGTCCGTTTCCACCGCTGCAGCTGGTCGGCGCTGCCCCGTGATTCTCTAATCATGCCGCTGGAGGGCATCATCCTCCAGTGGCCGCCCCCGGCAGGGCTTTCTACCCGCACACCGTTCCCTCAACGACCGCCTCGGCGTCGCCATACTTGTCGACGATCAGCGCTCCGCCGCCGGTCCCGCTGCGATAGACGCTGGCGGGCGTCTCGTAGCCAAGGGACTGGTGAGGACGCTCCGCGTTGTAGAACGCGAAGTACTGGGCCAATCCCACCATCAGCTCGGCCATGTTGGCGTAGCCCTTCAGGTACACGTCCTCGTACTTCACGTTGCGCCACAGGCGCTCGACGAAGATGTTGTCCAGGGCCCGCCCTCTCCCGTCCATGCTGATGTCCACCCGTTCGCGCTTGAGCACGTCCGTGAACGCCTTGCTCGTGAACTGCGAACCCTGATCGCTGTTGAACACCTCGGGCTTGCCATGCTCGCGTAGGGCGTCCTCCAGGCAGTCCACACAGAACGACGCATCCATGCTGTTGCTGAGCCGCCAGGACAGGACCTTGCGGCTGTACCAATCGATTACCGCCACCAGGTAGGCGAATCCCCGCGCCAACCGGATGTAGGTGATATCTGTCGACCACACGTGGTTGGGCCGCGTCACCGGCACGCCCCGCAACAGATACGGATACACCTTGTGCTCTGGATGAGCCTTGCTCGTGTTCGGCCCCGGCGCCATCCCGGCCAGCCCCATGCGGCGCATCAGTCGCTGCACGCGCTTGCGGTTGACGACGTGGCCCGCCGCGCGCAGGAACACCACCATGCGCCGGCTGCCGTAGAACGGCCGGTTCGTGTATTGCTCGTCGATCAGCCGGCACAACAGCAAGTCCTCGGCACCAGCATCTTCCGGCACCTTGGCAGTCAGTCGCCGGTACACCGTCGCGCGCGGCACTTCGGCCAGCTCGCACTGTCGGCTCAGAGGCAGTTCCTCGGCGCCGTCGATCCAGTTCATCCTGGCTTCCTGGCTCACACCCCCAACTTTTTTTTGAGCCAATCGACTTCCATCTTCAGCCGCCCGATCTCGCCATACAGCCGCTCTTCGTCGCCCTTGTCCTCGGCCGGCTTGGGCCCGCGCTTACCCTCGAACAGCGCCCCTGCGGACTCAAGAATTTCCTTCTTCCACTGCCCGACCAGTTGCGGATGCACGGCGTATGACTGCGCGATCTCGCTGATTGTCTTGACCCCGCGAACCGCCTCCAGGCCGACCTTCGCCTTAAACTCGGCCGTGTGTACCTTGCGCTTTTTTGCTTCACCCATTTGCTGTCATCCTTTCAAGGACGATAGCTTAAACTACCCCGTGGCCACTGTCTCAAAATGTGGATCCACTATACATTGAGATACGGCGCGGCCGGCGCCATGGGCGACCGGGAGCACCGGCAGTGAAACAAAGGATTGCGTTTGAGCGAGAACTTGCTCAGGGAAAGCGACCGGCCGAAAACAGATCTCGACAGGCGTATTGGTTCGACCCGCGCCAGGCGCAGGGAGTTCAGCTTTGGATGAGAGACCTTGATGTAGCTTGTGCTGGGGCGCCGAACGAGGAACTTATGTGGCGCGGCCCGGCATGAGGGATGACTTACATGGTTTGAGGGCGCCAGCTCGTCACATTACGGAGGGCAAGAAGCGCTCGTGTGCTTGGGGTCGACACCGGCGGCAGTACAGGTCCAGGCGCCAGTGCCGGTACGCGACCAGCTGATTTTTTTGCCAGTGACACTGGCAGGGCCACCCTTGATCAGGCAGCTTACGCTGGTTGCCCCGGCGACGGCGGCCGTGGTGCTGAGCGTGCAGTTGATCGACTCAGCCTGAAGTTTGGTGGCGAGCATGGTTGCCCCGGCGTCCAGGTCGGGCGTGTTGAGGACTTCGGTATCGATACCGGTACGCGCTCCCGCTGATTCCTCGATCGCCGCGGACACTTTGGACTTGGCCACGTAGTCCTGGTAGAGGGGCATGGCAACCGCCGCCAAGACGCCGATGATGGCAACGACAATCAGTAGCTCAATCAGCGTAAAACCTGCGAGTTGACGAGCTGCGATAGGACGATCGAATGGCATCATGGTGCAATTGGTTGCAGTTGAGAGACGGGAACTATCGTTGACAGGATAGCAACGTTACTAATTTTGGGAACGAATGAATGAACGGGAAGTATCGAGGCACCACGGAGCGTGTCGCACCTAGCTTGAAGCACGATAGCTCGTTGTGATTCTGGAAGACGGTGCGACTGGGCTGCTGCGATCGGCGTCACTGCCGAAAAGCCGAAGCGGTTGACGAAGCGTTATTGAAACTCAACATGCCCCCTAAGACCGCTCGGGGGCATGTCATACTAATCAGTACTAGACTAGATTATTTGCATTCTTTTGGTACGAACTTGTCTTTAGGAGCGACCAAGGTCGAGGTGCACGCCCAAACGCCAGCAGCAGTACGCGACCACTTAATGACTGCGCCCGTGACGTCTGCATTGCCTTGGAGCGTGCACTCGATGGAACCAGCGCCCGTCGTAGCAACGATTGCATCGATTTTGGAGCAGCGCTTAGTCGACAATTGGAGGCCGACGTCGGTAGCAAGAGCAACAGCGGTGCCTTCAGCCATTTTGGTTTCTACTTGTACTTTACCTGGGGTGATTTCAGCCAGGCCAGCAGCAACTTGCGATTTAGCAACATAGTCCTGATATGCAGGCAATGCCACAGCAGCCAAGATACCGATAATTGCAACGACGATCATCAGTTCGATCAAGGTAAAACCGGCTTGTGCTTTTTTCATCATTTTCATCGATTTCATTTTTACTACTCCTAGTGGGGGATTTTTCGGAACTACTGAACCGTACTTAGGTATTAGCAAATGCCGTGCCAGCGGAATTGAGCTCGATTTTGGCGTTAAACAGGCAAGTTGGGGAGAAGGTTCACGGTTTGGCTGTCAGGGTTGACGAATATTGCCACCTCCGCGTGTCGCGTTTTGTCATTGACAACTTTTGTATCGCCTCGAACGCGATGCACTGGGCTGCTCCGCCTCGTTTCGCCTGTGAACAGTGGCGGGGCAAGCGATATGGAGCCGATGGTGGTGGCTGAACGTGAGCGTCGGCTCAGCGCCGTCGTGAGCCGGGCGTCGAGGTGCCTTATGATAGCGTTATACCGCTGGGTAGCGGCGTATTGTCAGGCAGGTGCCAGCTGCCCGGCGCAATGCCAGGGCAGGAACTCGTCAAGGCGGTTGACGGGATGGTCGGCGATGTGGGGCTAGCACATGGCGCAATCAGGCTCCGGGGTCGACACCGTTCAGCTTGGCCATCCCGATCAGCGAGTAGATGGCGGCAGCCCGTTCGCCGCCCGTGTCGGCGCCAGCAAACAGGTAGTTGCGGCGACCGATGGCAACGCCACGCAGAGCGCGTTCTGCTGCGGAGTTGTCAATCTCGATCCGGCCATCGCCGCAGTAGCGTCCCAGCGCGGGCCACAGATTGAGGGCGCACAGGATCGCCGCCGACGTATCGGACTTGCGCGAGAGCTTCTCACGCGTGCCATGCAGCTAATGCTGCGGTTCTCGATCAGCGGTTTGGCCTCAGCTTGTCGTGCCTGCTGTCGCTGATTCGTAAGCGTCGTCCCAGCACCGTCTATACATAGCGAATACTCGCTGGCAAAATAATTCCCGTTACTTTCTTGATGGGAACTATTGTAGACACTGCAATGGAGTCGGGTAATCGTAAGGGACGTCCGAATTATCCCGCTGAGTTCAAACGACAGCTCGCGGTAGCGGCCTGTGAACCTGGCATATCGGTATCGAAGCTGGCTCAGGAGCACGGCGTCAATGCGAACATGTTGTTCAAATGGCGTCGCGACCTGCGCGCCGGCCTTTCGCAGCATCTGCACCCGATTCGATGAAGCTATTGCCAGTTGTGGTGCAACGCACGCCCGTACAGGCAGTACGTCCAGGCGCTATCTCGTCGGCGCGCGTGATCGAGGTCGTCATCGCTGATGCCATCGTGCGCGTCGGCACCGGCACCGATGCCGCATTGCTTCGCATGATTGTGCAAAGCCTGCGCGCATGATCGGCCTTCCCGCTTGTACCCGGATCTGGTTGGCCGCAGGCATCACCGACATGCGCTCTGGCATGAATGGGTTGGCTGCACGGGTGGAGACGGCGCTGACCGAAGACCCATACAGCGGCCATGTGTTCGTGTTTCGAGGGCGTCGCGGCGACATAATCAAAGTGCTGTGGTGGACCGGCGATGGCTTGTGCCTGCTGGCCAAACGCATTAAGCGGGGCCGGTTCGTGTGGCCCCAGGCGACGACGGCAGCGTGGCAGCTCGATGAGGGTAAAGCCGCGTTGCGGCAGATGGTGGACCAACTTGGTTGATTTCATGTTGCTGCTCCAATGAGGTTGCATGCATTGAGATACGGCGCGGCCGGCGCCATGGGCGACCGGGAGCACCGGCAGTGAAACAAAGGATTGCGTTTGAGCGAGAACTTGCTCAGGGAAAGCGACCGGCCGAAAACAGATCTCGACAGGCGTATTGGTTCGACCCGCGCCAGGCGCAGGGAGTTCAGCTTTGGATGAGAGACCTTGATGTAGCTTGTGCTGGGGCGCCGAACGAGGAACTTATGTGGCGCGGCCCGGCATGAGGGATGACTTACATGGTTTGAGGGCGCCAGCTCGTCACATTACGGAGGGCAAGAAGCGCTCGTGTGCTTGGGGTCGACACCGGCGGCAGTACAGGTCCAGGCGCCAGTGGTGGCACGCGACCAGCTGATTTTTTTGCCGCTGACACTGGCAGGGCCGCCCTTGATCAGGCAGCTTACGCTGGTTGCCCCGGCGACGGCGGCCGTGGTGCTGAGCGTGCAGTTGATCGACTCAGCCTGAAGTTTGGTGGCGAGCATGGTTGCCCCGGCGTCCAGGTCGGGCGTGTTGAGGACTTCGGTATCGATACCGGTACGCGCTCCCGCTGATTCCTCGATCGCCGCGGACACTTTGGACTTGGCCACGTAGTCCTGGTAGAGGGGCATGGCAACCGCCGCCAAGATGCCGATGATGGCAACGACAATCATTAGCTCAATCAGCGTAAAACCTGCGAGTTGACGAGCTGCGATAGGACGATCGAATGGCATCATGGTGCAATTGGTTGCAGTTGAGAGACGGGAACTATCGCTGACAGGATAGCAACGTTACTAATTTTGGGAACGAATGAATGAACGGGAAGTATCGAGGCACCACGCAGCGTGTCGCACCTAGCTTGAAGCACGATAGCTCGTTGTGATTCTGGAAGACGGTGCGACTGGGCTGCTGCGATCGGCGTCACTGCCGAAAAGCCGAAGCGGTTGACGAAGCGTTATTGAAACTCAACATGCCCCCTAAGACCGCTTGGGGGCATGTCATACTAATCAGTACTAGACTAGATTATTTGCATTCTTTTGGTACGAACTTGTCTTTAGGAGCGACCAAGGTCGAGGTGCACGCCCAAACGCCGGCAGCAGTACGCGACCACTTAATGACTGCGCCCGTGACGTCTGCATTGCCTTGGAGCGTGCACTCGATGGAACCAGCGCCCGTCGTAGCAACGATTGCATCGATTTTGGAGCAGCGCTTGGTCGACAATTGGAGGCCGACGTCGGTAGCAAGAGCAACAGCGGTGCCTTCAGCCATTTTGGTTTCTACTTGTACTTTACCTGGGGTGATTTCAGCCAAGCCAGCAGCAACTTGCGATTTAGCAACATAGTCCTGATATGCAGGCAATGCCACAGCAGCCAAGATACCGATAATTGCAACGACGATCATCAGTTCGATCAAGGTAAAACCGGCTTGTGCTTTTTTCATCATTTTCATCGATTTCATTTTTACTACTCCTAGTGGGGGATTTTTCGGAACTACTGAACGGTACTTAGGTATTAGCAAATGCCGTGCCAGCGGAATTGAGCTCAATTTTGGCGTTAAACAGGCAAGTTGGGGGGAGGTTCGCGGTTCGGCTGGCAGGGTTGACGAATATTGTCATCTCCGCGTGCCGCGTTTTGTCATTGACAACTTTTTGTATTGCCGCAAACGTAATGCGTAGGGCCGCTCCGCCGCGTTTCGCCTGTCAAAAGTGGCGCGGCAAGCGATACGGATCCGATGGCGTGCGGCTGAACGTGAGATTCGGCTCAGCGCCGTCTTGAGTCGGGCGTCGAGTTATTTGATGATAGCGTTCGCTGGGAAGCGGCGTGTGGTCAGGCAGATGCCCGCTGTCTGGCGCAATGCCGGGGCAGGGACTCGTCGACACGGTTGACGGGGTGGTCGGCGATGTGGGCTAGCACATGGCGCAACCAGGCTTCCAGGTCAATCCCGTTTAGTTTGGCCGTCCCGATCATTGAGTACATAGCGGCCGCTCGCTCGCCGCCGCTGCCGGCTCCGGCGAACAGGTAGTTGCGCCGACCGACGGCGACACCGCGCAAGGCGCGTTCGGCAGCCGAGTTGTCGATCTCGATCACGCCGTCATCGCAGTAGCGCACCAGAGCCGGCCAGAGATTGAGTGCGTATTGAATAGCCGCCGAGGTATCGGACTTGCGCGAGAGTTTTTCCAGCGAGGCGCGCAGCCAGCGCTCGAGCGCGTCGATAAGCGGCCTGGACTTGGCCGGCCGGGCCAGTTGCCGTTCATGCGGCGGCTTGCCGCGGATATTGGCTTCGATCGAGTACGGTTCGCCAATCCGGCGCAAGGCCTCGTCCGTCAATGGTGATGGTCGTGCCACATGCAAGTCGTAGAATTTGCGACGTGCGTGAGCCCAGCAGGCGGCCTCCTGAATCGTGCCGTCCGCATAGAGTGTATTAAAGCCGGCATAGGCGTCTGCCTGCAGCACCCCGCTGAAGTCGGCCAGGTGCGTTTGCGGATGGATGCCTTTGCGGTCCGGCGTGTAGGTAAGCCAGACAGCGGCCGGCGTCGTGTCCCCGTTGGCCCGGTCATCGCGCACGTAGGTCCACAGATGCGCGGTTTTGATTTTTCTATTACCCGGCGCCAGGATAGGAATCGGCGTGTCGTCGGCATGCAGCTTGGCCGCTGCAAGGACAAGGCGGCGGATCGCCTCGACCAATGGACGCAAGCCGCACCAACCAAGCTCGCCAGCAATGCGCGATCAAGCTCGACGCCGTCACGCGCGTAGATGACCGACTGCCGGTAGAGCGGCAAGTGGTCGGCGAATTTCGCCACCAGGATATGGGCCAGCAGACCGGGGGCAGCGATACCGCGCTCGATCGGCCGGCTCGGCGGACACCGGCCGACACATATTCCAGCTGTTCAGCCGCGTCTCCGCCCAAGTGGCGCAGGCCGCCACCGCAGGCAGGACGCGCAGCCGCATCCGGCAGGTAGACTTTCTCATCGCGCGGCAGATGGTCCGGCAGGGGTTTGCGTACCGTCCACTTGCGCGCGGCGCGGCCCGGCGCCGGCATTTCCCTGGCAGCCTCGCCGTCATCGGCTGACAGATCTGCCAGTTGCAGCTCGAGCTATTCGATCTGGTGGTCGAGTTTCTCGGACTTGCGGCGGAACTGCATGCGCCGCAGCTTGGCGGTGGTGAGCTTGAGATGTACGATCTCGGCAGCGCGCGTGGTGAGTTGCGCTTCCAGCCCCACGATCCAGTCCCCGCGCGCGCGCAGCAATGCCTTCAAGGCTTCGATGTAGTTGGGCGGGTCGGCGGGAGTAAGCATGTGGCAGGTTTACGGTAAACGTCGGCCCGTCGCCGTCTTGAGCCAGTTGTTGAATTAGCTGATGATTGCGCCAGACCGCTGGGAAGCGGCGTGTTGTTAGGCAAGTGCCAGCTGCCCGGTTGAATTCCAGGGCAGGAACTCGTCAACACGGTTGATGGGATGATCTGCGATGTGGGCTAGCACATGGCGCAACCAGGCTTCCGCGTCGACACGGTTCAGCTTGGCCGTCCCGACCAGAGAGTAAATGGCGGCAGCGCGTTCGCCGCCCGTGCCGGCGCCGGCAAACAGATAGTTACGGCGACCGATGGCGACGCCATGCAGAGCGCGTTCTGCGGCAGAGTTGTTGATCTCAATCCGGCCGTCATCGCAGTAGCGTGCCAGCGCTGGCCACAGACTGAGCGCGTACATGATCGCCGCCGGCGTATCGGACTTACGTAAGAGCTTCTCAAGCATGCCACGCAGCCAGCGCTCCAGGTCCTCGATCAGCGGCCTGACCTCGGCTTGTCGTGTTTGCTGTCGCTCATTCGGTGGCTTGCCCCGGATCTTCGCTTCGATTGCGTACAGTTCACCGATGCGGTGCAGGGCTTCGGTCGTCAGTGCGGACAGTCTAGCTTCATGCAAGTCGTAGAATTTGCGGCGCGCGTGGGCCCAGCAGGCGGCCTCCTGGATCGCGCCGTCCTCGTAAAGCGAGTTGAAGCCTGCATAAGCATCGGCTTGGAGTACGCCCTTGTAATTGGCAAGGTGGGTCTGCGGATGGATGTCCTTGCGGTCAGATGTATAGGCAAACCACACAGCCGGTAGCGCGGTGTCGCCGCCCGGTCTGTCATCGCGCACGTAGGTTCACAGACGCGCCGTCTTCGTCTTCCCATTGCCGGGTGCCAGCACCGGAATCGGCGTGTCGTCCGCGTGCAGCTTGGCACTGGCCAGCACATGACGCCGGATCGCGTCGACCAAGAGGCGCAGTAGCGTGCTGGCAGCACCGACCCAGCTGGCAAGCAGGGCGCGATCCAGATCGACACCGTCACGTGCGTAAATGACGGCCTGCCGGCACAGAGCGGCAGATGATCGGCGAACTTCGCCACCAGCACGTGCGCCAGCAAACCTGGTCCGGCGATGCCCCGCTCGATGGGCCGGCTCGGCGCCGGCGCTTGTACGATGGCGTCGCATCAGCTACATGCCAGCTTCGGACGCACATGGCGGATCACGCGGAAGCTGGCGGGCACATATTCCAGTTGTTCAGCCACGTCTTCGCTCAGGTGCCGCAACTCGCCACCACAGCTCGGACATGCATCAGCGCCGGGCGGATAGACCTTTTCGGCGCGCGGCAGGTGATCGGGCAGCGGCCTGCGCACCGACTTCTCGCGCGGTGCCCGATCAGCCTCGGGCACTTCCCCGCTCCGCTTCGGCCTCGTCTGCCTCAAGGTCTGACAGGCCGCGCGGCCACGCGGGCACTGGTGAATAAATCAGTGCTTCCCTTAGAGGTGCCGTTTGGCGCGCCAAGGTGATCAACATAACGCTAGAAGTAAAATGCCCCCTAGCAACAATGCTTGGGGGCATGTCATGCCAATCAGCATCAAACTAGATCATTTGCATTCTTTTGGTACGAATTTGTCTTTCGGAGCGACCAGGCTCGAGCTACATGTCCAGACGCCGGTAGCAAGACGCTCCCACTTAATGGTTGCGCCCGTGACGTCTGCATTGCCTTGGATCGTGCACTCGATGCTACCTGCGCCGGTCGTAGCAACGATTGCGTCGATCTTGGTGCAACGCTTGGTCGACAATTGGAGGCCGACGTCGGTAGCAAGAGCAACAGCGGTGCCTTCAGCCATTTTGGTTTCTACTTGCACTTTACCCGGAGTAATTTCAGCCAGGGCAGCAGCAACTTGCGATTTCGCAACATAATCTTGGTATGCCGGCAGTGCCACCGCAGCCAAGATACCGATAATTGCAACGACGATCATCAGTTCGATCAGGGTAAAACCAGCTTGCGCTTTTTTCATCATTGGCATCGATTTCATTTTAACTACTCCTAGTAGTGAATGTACCTGGCACTCGGGAACCCGCATATCAGTAAACGCAAATGCCGTGCCAGCAGACTTGGCCGTTTTTTAACGATCCCATGCAAGCACAGAAAAGAGCATATGACGCTATGAGATGCAGTACTAGCGAAATTTGTCGCCAACGCGGTCGTTTTTCTTGAAAGTGCAGAAATATGAATAATTTGTAGCAGTGGCAGGCAAAATTATCGCCAAACGAGGGAAATGTAGGGTTAACAATTTTCGCTTCGCCCGCCATGATAATTGATCGCCATAGTCTGATTTACCGGGAACACCGCGAGGACAAGGCGCTTGCGAGAGGTGACGTAAGTGATTGCGTGATTTCGTTATGTGGGCACGGGGTCAATTCGGCTCTGCAGGGAGGTGCGCAGCAATACGGGCATAGTACGTTCAGTGTGCCGCCGCGCGCAGCGGCAGAGCTGGCAGAAATTTGGCGGCAAGCGTAATGGCAAAAAAAAAGCCCTTGCATTCAAGGGCTTGTCCAAGCACACACTACTTCAACTGCAGTCCTTTGGCTTCACATTAGTGGGGACGGTAGAGGTGCACGACCAGCTGGCCGGTACGCCAGCCGTGTCGGCAGTGCGTACCCACGCGATCACCAAGCCATTCACGCTTGAATTTCCCTTCAAGGTACATTCCAGCTTTGCCACACCCGAAAGAACTACCGACACCGTCACATCACAGCGTTTCGTGCTATCCCTCAGACCAAGATCGTCGGGAAGAGTAATAGCGGCATCCATCCCTTCGGCGATTTTCCCTTCGACGACGACCTTGCCTGCAGCCATTTCCGCCAAACCGGCAGTCACTTGCGAACGTGACACGTAAATCTGGTAAGCCGGCAAGGCCACGCTGGCCAGAATGCCGATAATGGCGACGACAATCATGAGTTCAATGAGCGTAAAACCACGCTGTTTACCCTTGGGTGTCAGAATCTTGTTCATTGTATTCCTTCGGGCAGTCAAAATTGCCATTGATTAATTATTCCAGAGCTATTGCAATTGCCGTGCCAGTTCATCCTAACGTATTGTCGGCCGTTATCAGCACAACTTGATGGGGAGGTGCGCCACTTTTTGCTGTTGCTTGGCCGAAATTCGTCACAAGTTGGACAAATTTTGCCACTTGGAAATTTTAGCGAGGCGGGCAATGATCGTCGCATCTACTCCGGAGTCAGGCAAAACACCATATCGGCACCGCCCATTTCAATGGCGTCGCCATGCGCAAGCCGGCGTGGCGTCTTCCCGGGCGCAACCCCGTTCACCAGGGGAGCCAGGTCGCCATCGACATGCGCAAGGTAATAGGCCCCATGCTGACGCGTAATGGCCACCACTTGCACACCGGGTTTGCCCAAGGTCGACAGCGGCTTGGTCAGGAGCAGGCGCTTGCCGGCATTGGGACCCGTCTTGACGTCGATCGCGCCCACCATCGGGACGGGATCGGGTTCCGCTTCCGCTGCGGCACGCCGCGGGCCGCCGATGTATTCGAGCTGGAAGCGCGCCACCACGATGGTGTCGTGATCCTCCAGCATGTGCTTGGCCACCCGCTTGCCGTTCACATAGGTGCCATTGGTGCTGCCCAGGTCTTCGAGGAACACATCGTCCATGATGAAGGTAAACGCCGCGTGGGCGCCGCTCATGGCCGGGTGCGGCAAGACGATATCGCTATCGGGCCTGCGCCCGAGCGTCATCCGGTCCTTGTCGAGTTCGACCTCTCGTATCACCGCGTGGTCGCGCGATATGATAATTTTCGCCACTCTTGCCCTCCGTGGGGGTGACCCGCCAACGAGAACGGGGAGCCTGCGCTCCCCGTCATTATTCACTACCTTTGGCCTTGCTTACAAATTACAGCATGGCTTTCAGCAAACGCGCCATTTCCGACGGGTTTTTGGTCGCTTTAATACCGCAAGCTTCCATGATGTCCAGCTTGGCTTGTGCCGTATCGGCGCCACCGGAAATCAAGGCGCCCGCATGGCCCATGCGCTTGCCCGGAGGCGCGGTCACGCCGGCGATGAAGCAGACCACCGGCTTTTTCATGTTGTCCTTGATCCAGTAAGCCGCGTTGGCTTCATCCGGACCGCCGATTTCGCCGATCATGATGACCGCATCGGTATCCGGATCGTCGTTGAACATCTTCATGACGTCGATGTGCTTCAAGCCGTTGATCGGGTCGCCGCCAATGCCGACTGCCGACGACTGGCCCAGGCCCAGCGCGGTCAATTGACCAACCGCTTCGTACGTCAGGGTGCCCGAACGCGAGACCACGCCGATGCGGCCCTTGCGGTGGATGTGACCCGGCATGATGCCGATCTTGATTTCGTCAGGGGTGATCAAGCCCGGGCAGTTCGGGCCCAGCAGCAGGGTCTTGGAGCCGGCCTTGGCCATGCGGTCCTTGAGCGCCATCATGTCGCGCACAGGAATGCCTTCGGTGATGCAGATTGCCAGGTCGAGTTCGGCTTCGACGGCTTCCCAGATCGCGGCGGCGGCGCCTGCCGGCGGCACGTAGATGACCGACACGTTGGCGCCGGTTTCTTTTTTCGCTTCCGCCACGTTAGCGAAAATAGGAATGCCTTCGAAATCTTCGCCGGCTTTCTTCGGGTTCACGCCGGCAACGAAGCATTCCTTGCCATTCGCGTAATCGCGGCACATGCGGGTGTGGAATTGACCGGTCTTGCCGGTAATCCCCTGGGTGACTACTTTTGTATCTTTATTGATCAGGATCGACATGTTGTTTCCTTCGAATTAGGCCGGATTAGGCTTTATGAGCAGCAGCAGCGGCAACCACGGCCTTGGCTGCGTCTTCCATCGTATCGGCGGCGATGATCGGCAGGCCGGACTCGGCCAGCATCTTCTTGCCGATGTCTTCGTTGGTGCCCTTCATGCGCACAACCAGCGGCACGGTCAGGGAAACGGCCTTCGATGCGGTGATCACGCCTTCGGCGATCACGTCGCAGCGCATGATGCCGCCGAAAATGTTGACCAGGATGGCTTTCAGGCCTGGATTCTTCAACATGATCTTGAACGCTTCGGTCACTTTTTCCGCCGTGGCGCCACCGCCCACGTCGAGGAAGTTGGCAGGCTCGCCACCGAACAGCTTGATGGTGTCCATGGTGGCCATGGCCAGGCCGGCGCCGTTCACCAGGCAGCCGATGTTGCCGTCGAGCGAGATGTAAGCTAGGTCGAATTTCGACGCTTCCACTTCGGCCGCATCTTCTTCGTCCAGGTCGCGGTAAGCGACGATGTTCGGCTGGCGATACAGGGCGTTCGAGTCGAAGTTGAATTTGGCGTCGAGGGCGATGACCTTGCCGGAGCCGGTCAGGATCAGCGGGTTGATTTCGGCCAATGATGCATCGGTTTCCCAGTAGGCTTTGTACAGGCCCTGCAGCTGAACCCGCGCGTCGGCGATCGATTCAGGCGGCACGCCGATCTTGGCCGAAATGTCGTCCGCTTCGGCGTCGGTCAGGCCGACCGATGGGTCGATCGCGATCTGGTGGATTTTTTCCGGGTTCGAGTGGGCAACTTCTTCGATGTCCATGCCGCCTTCAGAGGAAGCCATGAGCACCACGCGCTGGCTGACGCGGTCGGTGACCATCGACACGTACAGTTCTTTCTTGATGTCCGCGCCTTCTTCGATCAGCAGGCGGCGTACTTTCTGGCCTTCCGGGCTGGTCTGGTGCGTGATCAGCTGCATGCCCAGGATCTGTTCCGCGTATTCCTTGACCTGTTCCAGCGACTTGGCGACCTTCACGCCGCCGCCCTTGCCGCGACCGCCAGCATGGATCTGTGCCTTGACTACCCAGACCGGACCGCCGAGCGTCTCGGCTGCTTTGACAGCCTCTTCCACGGACAAGCACGGAATGCCGCGCGGTACCGTCACTCCATACTGCCGGAGGATTTCTTTGCCTTGATACTCATGGATTTTCATGCTGGCTTCCCTTCTTCTGATACTGATTTGTAGAAAATACGGTTGAAATGCGAGAAAAAAACGGGAAAGCGATGCTAACCCGGTACAGCTTTCGCCACCCAGCGCGGATAGTACACCGCGACGGCAGGACCCTCGGCACGCAGGGCATGGCATTTATCGATCTGGAACGGCTTGTTCGGCAAGGGGTCGTGGCCAGCCCCGTCGCGGGTCTGGATCACGTCGTTGGCGTAGGCCTGGATCGCCGCGGTGGGCAGGATCTGCGCCAGTTCGCTCAGGTGCGTGCAGCCCAGCACGCCGGACAGCCGCTCTTTGACGCCAAGGCGGAAGCCCTTCATCAGGGACAGGCCGATCAATTTTTTGTAAGCAGGCGCTATGGTATCGCAATAGCCTGGGTAGGGAACGGCATCGGACGCGGCTTCGGCATCGACAATGGTCAGTTCGCGGTTGATGGTGATGCGCAGGTGCAGGTTGTGCAGATAGGTGCCGCCGCTGCGTACGCCTGACGCCAGGGTCACGTCGCGCACCTTGACGTCGCTGATGCGGGCGTCGAGATCCCACAGGCCATCGTCGCGCGCGAACGCTTCGATTTCGATGGCGCGCGTATGCCGTAGTGCGCGAGGGACGGGAGAAGACAGGGGCATGAAGACAAGACCAATGCCGAAAATGCGGCGTAAATAGTTGCAGCCGGTGTGCACATCGTGCACGTTGCCGCAGCTTCTACGGCAACAACCGCTCATGCGGCGCTGCTTAAACCCCAAAAGTTTAGCACATGCGGGAGGCCAGTTGCGCTGCAACATGGTTTTTAGGGGAAAGATGCGCGAAATTTCATCGGTTGGGGAGATTTTCGTATCGGAGGCTCGCAACCCCATGGGCCCGCAGGGAGTCTGCACGGTAGAATCTGATGCAATCCGAGTAGCTACACGAGGTAAATTTATCAAAGGCAACTAACCAGCTACGAACAGGGTACGACCGGATTATAAATGCGTGCCCCCATCAAGCGCCAACGCGGCAACCCGGCTTTACTGTTCCGTTCGTTGCCGCTTGTCGGTACTGCCCCCTGCCCTTGAGCGTCCCTTACGCTACTTGCCCCAAAGCCCTCATTTTTTGTTTAAAACGGCAAACCCGTGCTCTTTTAGCCATACAACAAAATAATTTGGTACTTTTGGCGTCACCAATATTTTTCGAACGAACCATCCATGTTGCGTTTGAATAAGAAAGCTACGAGCGAAAAGGCGGTTCTTGAAATTATAGGCACCTAGTGAACCAAGAGAGGCGTGTCCAATTTCCTCCACAGATTCAATATTTTCAAATTCTAAAATATGTAAAGTTAAGAATTGAAGTAGCTTAAAACGAACGCCGATATCACACAGTTCAATATCGTACAGCCACGATAATAAAGGGATCGTGTTCATTGACAGTCACAGCTTGAGCCCATGCCGTTATACACAACTCAGTCAAACTCTCCTCTGAGGGCGCGTAATGTTTGAGCGGCAGTCAGCACCTTGTCGAGTCCACGCCAAATGGTCTTTGCGCCCGGCTCGCCATCACTCTTTCTTGCCAGGAAGCCGCCGATTTGCGCGATCAGTCGCACCACTTGATTCAAAGTGGGCGGAGTAGACGGCATCTTTTTTTTTGCCAGCAGATGGGCACCATGAATTTCATCCGTATCGAAGAACAGCGTGGCGTCCAGATCCGGGCAGGTTCGCCCCTTTCGCATCAGATAGGTGACGCGCCAAGCAACCACCATGAACAAAGCCAGCGCGCGTTCGAGCCGGTCGATGGCGCCGAGTTGCAATGACTCCACCTCGCAGCCATTTTTCAGTACATGGAAGTAAATCTCGATCTCCCAACGTGCCCGGTACCAATCGATCAATTCGACCGCCTGCTCGCGCGTCTCGACTGTACGGTTCGTCAGCAAACGCCACTCGACTGGCTTGGTGCCGGCCGGTGCGCCCACCTCGCGCGCAATCAGGCACGTGACGGTCAGACGAGCGTGTTTGCCGTCGCTGATCTCGACTTCGCGTGCCCACAATTGTTGTCGTACGCTGCGCGCCTTGCGGTTCTCACGGGCTCCCAGCATGAATTCGATCTCGCCGATCGGTACCCCTGCCGTGGTCGTATCCCACAGCTTAGCGCCGTCACCGGCAGGCAGACATCGGTCATGTTTGGCGCGCACCAGCCAATCGGCTGGCGTATGCAGTTCGTGCGCGCGGCGCATCATGTCGACCATGTCCGCTTCCCGGTCGGCCAGATAGACCAGCCTTGTACCGGGCATCTCGGCGGCCATCTCCGCCACCCGCTCATAACCTTCCACCCAGCGTAGACTCTCTTTCTGGCCTGGCCGCACGCCGTCGTCGCCGCGCTTCTCGCGTGCCCACATCCAGGCATCGAGCACGCCGAGCGGTTCGCGTTCCGTCGTTACCGCCAAGGTCGGGTGCAGGTACATACCGCGCCGCGCCTCATAATTGAGCGGGCCCAGCCCAGCAATTTCCTGACCGTTAAAGTCCAGTTCCTTCGTGTCCTGGATGCACAGCACCACTTTCTGTTCACGCATGCGTTCCTGAGTGCGCGCCCAGTGTGGTGCCAGGATGCTCTCCCAAGTAACGTCCGAGTTGCGCAGAAAGCGATACGCAGCACAAGTCTCGCTCCAGGTGTCGCACCTTCCGGAATGCTGGCCGTCGGTTTGGCTGCAAGTCGTTCCATCAATTTTTTCGCTCTCTTGTCAAGACGGACGTCGCCAAGGTCGAGTGCCGCAAATTCCTGCTCTGTCCACTGCTGTGCTACTTTCATCACGCGTCCGCCCAAAAGACGAGAGTAAACGCGATTTGCCCGAAGTTTACAAGCCCTGCTGGTAAGTCATTGAAAGTAAACAATTTTTGCCGACGGGTGGGGAATTGTGTATAACGCTATGGCTTGAGCCAGAGGCAGTAGCATCCTCGTCCTCGTACAAAACCGCTGAGTATCCGTAATATTTATACGGACCAATAGTGTCCCTATCTCCGGCGTGCGCATTGAAGGGCGAGCATAGAAGTAGGGCGGCGATATATACGCACAACGTTCGACAGAGGGAGACCACGCGTGCGTAACCAAATACCCCCGCGCGAGATAAAAACATTTCATTCCTAAAAGCGTATAGACAGGGGCGACATTGTCTCACAGCTAACAAAAAAATAATTACTTTTAGTCACTATAATTTTCTTTAATCTTGATATTGTTGTTTTTTGAGAACGCCGAACGCGTCCTATGCCTTGAGCAAATGCCAGACCAGCAACAAGCCTCGCTAGCCGCTCATACACGCAATGAAACCCCGCACTTGGTCGCCCATAACTGGCAGAGCGGTCGCGCAAATTTGCGACTACGGGCCAGTACTGGGGAATTGGAATTGAGCATGAACGAGGTCAACTTGGAAATGCCCCGTGATGGCCGAGGCCGAGAACATCTTGCCCATCACGCCGCGCAAGTCGCTCCAGGCAATTGACGATTGCCTAGAGCCAGCGTGGGGTTCGTCGCCACATGCCGTCATTTACAATTGGCATGAGTCCTCCAGTGTGGCGTTATTGCGCCGCGGCAAAATAATAAGTGGAATCAGACGGACAAAATACAGCCGTACCCCAGAGCGAAAAAGCGTAGCGCCTTCCACCGTTGAGGAGTATGCCGGTGTAACACCTCCGGCATACGGCGAAAGGCGCTCCGCTTTTCCGCCCCAGGGCAGCGGCGCCAGCGTTGCGGCGCACTCAGTCACGCTCGGGCGCCGGGGAGGCGGCAAGCGGGACAACAGTTCAGAGAAAATATCTAATCATCATCCGGATCGCGCCCCTGCATCGCCGCCCTGACTGCACCTTGGGAAAACCCGCGCTGCATCAAAAACCGCATCTGCTTGTTGCGCTCGGCGGGATCGCTCGCCACCGTGCCGAATTTGCGCTGCCACACTTCGCAGGCGCGCGCCGTTTCGCTATCGGCCAGCCCGGCCTTTAACTCTTGCAAGACCTCGCCCTTGACCCCGTGACTTTGCAGCTCGGCCATGATGCGGCTGTTGCCGAAGCGCGCGGAGCGGCGGTGAATCAGGGATTCGGAAAAACGTTCCTGCGACAGCCAATTGTTTTTTTCGAGGAAATCGAGCAGGGCGTCGACGTCGTCGCCCTCCTCCGCATAACGCGCCAGCTTGCGCCCCAGTTCAAGCCGGCTGTGCTCGCGCATCGAGAGATAGCGCAGGGCACGGCCTTTCAGGCTCAAATGGGGTGCCGCCATCGTTACCGCCGCCGATTACTCGGGGACTGCTTTCAGCTTGGCGACCTTGACAGCAGGCTCCTCGCCAGGGACCGGCGGCAGTTCGCGCACACCAAGGGCCACGCGCACCTTGTTTTCGATCTCGCGCGCCAGAGCCGGACGCTCCTTGAGGAAGATGCGCGCATTATCCTTACCCTGGCCGATACGTTCGCCGTTATAGCTGTACCAGGAACCCGACTTCTCGACGATCTTGTTATCCGCACCCAGATCCAGGATCTCGCCTTCGCGCGACGTGCCTTCGCCATACAGAATGTCGAAGTGCGCTTCCTTGAACGGCGGGGCGATCTTGTTCTTGACGACCTTGACCTTGGTTTCGTTACCGATGACTTCGTCGCCGGATTTGATGGAACCGGTGCGGCGGATATCCAGGCGCACGGAAGCATAGAACTTGAGCGCGTTACCACCGGTGGTGGTTTCCGGGCTGCCGAACATGACGCCGATCTTCATGCGGATCTGGTTGATGAAAATAACCAAGGTATTGGTGCGGTTGATCGAACCTGTCAGCTTGCGCAGTGCCTGGGACATCAGGCGTGCCTGCAAACCCGGCAGGGAATCGCCCATGTCGCCTTCGATCTCGGCGCGCGGGGTGAGCGCGGCCACCGAATCGATCACGACCAGGTCGACGCTGCCCGAACGCACCAGCGCATCGGTGATTTCCAGTGCCTGCTCACCCGTGTCCGGCTGCGAAATGAGCAGTTCGGACAGGTTGATGCCCAGTTTCTGAGCGTAACCGACGTCCAGCGCGTGCTCGGCATCGATAAAGGCGCAGGTGCCGCCCAGTTTTTGCATTTGTGCGATGGTCTGCAGGGTCAGGGTGGTTTTACCCGACGATTCAGGACCGTAGATCTCGACCACGCGGCCGCGCGGCAAGCCGCCCACACCCAGCGCGATGTCGAGCCCCAGCGAGCCGGTCGAGACGACCTGCACGTCTTCCACGGGCGCGTTGGCATCCATGCGCATGACGGAGCCCTTGCCGAACTGCTTTTCAATCTGCGCGAGGGCGGCGGCCAGTGCCTTGCCTTTCTCGCCAGCATTTAATACGGTTTTTTTATCATCCATAATTTTCTTTCAGTCCAGAGAGTGGTCCAGATCACGGGCGGAAGTCACGTCACAGACAACACTGTACAAATAAACAGTGGTTTATGCAAGCGGCACGCGCCCCCGATTCAAAAAAATTCCCAGCGTTGCGCCAAATGAAACACAATAGCCCTTACTTAGACGTCCCGGTGTCCCCATGCGTATTTTACTTGCCGAAGATGATAGCGTGCTTGCCGATGGATTGACGCGCTCCTTGCGCCAGTCCGGCTACGCCATCGATTGTGTGAAGAACGGACAGGAGGCCGATACCGCCCTGTCCACCCAGGAATTCGACCTGCTGATCCTCGACCTCGGCCTGCCCAAGCTGTCCGGGCTGGAAGTGCTGCGCCGCCTGCGCGCCCGCGCCTCCCTCCTGCCAGTGCTGATCCTGACCGCGGCCGATTCCATCGAGCAGCGGGTCAACGGCCTCGACCTTGGCGCCGACGATTACATGGCCAAGCCCTTCGCCCTGTCCGAGCTGGAGGCGCGCGTGCGCGCCCTGACCCGGCGCGGCGCTGGCGGCGGCGCGGCCGTGGTGCGCCATGGCCCGCTGGCTTACGACCAGGTCGGGCGCAGCGCCTATATCAACGACCAGATGCTCGACCTGTCGGCGCGCGAACTGGGTTTACTCGAAATTTTGCTGGCGCGCGCCGGGCGCCTGGTGTCCAAGGAACAGCTGGTCGACCACCTGTGCGAATGGGGCGAGGAAGTGTCGAATAACGCCATCGAAGTGTATGTGCACCGCTTGCGCAAGAAGATCGAGGTGGGCGGGGTGCGCATCGCCACCGTGCGCGGCCTCGGCTATTGCCTGGAAAAATACGTCGACACAAGCCGCGCCGGCCTCGATTCGGGCGTGGAATCGAAGTGAAGGTGCGCGACGCCGCCATGGCCGCGTCCGATCCACCCGACGCCCTCTATGTGCCGCCCAGCGCCGAGCCGGACGAAAACATCCAGCATTCCCTGTTCGGCGAAATCCTCGACTGGATGCTGGCCCCGCTGCTGCTGCTGTGGCCGATGAGCATCGCCATCACCTACCTGGTAGCCAAGTCGATCGCCAACGAGCCCTTCGACCGTGCGCTGGAAGACAGCATCACCGTGCTGGCCCAGCAGGTGCGCGAAGTCGACGGCAAGGTCGTCTCGCGCCTGCCCGGCAGCGCGCGCGACATCCTGCGCGCCGACGATGTCGACCAGGTGTATTTCCAGATCGTCGGCCCGCACCGCGAACACATCGACGGCGACCGCGACCTGCCCCAGCCGCCCGACGAGGAGCGCCTGCGCAACGGGCGGGTCAATTTTCGCAACGAACTGATGCACGGCACCCCGGTGCGCATCGCTTTTTCCTATGTCAACCTGCGCCCCCTGGCCCAACGCGGCGACGAGCCTTACGCGGCCCTGGTGCAAGTGGCCGAAACCTTGGACAAGCGCGCCCAGCTCGCCAATGAAATCATCAAGGGCGTGATCCTGCCCCAGTTCATCATCCTGCCGATCGTGCTGGCCTTGGTCTGGCTGGCCCTGGCGCGCGGCCTCTCGCCCCTGGCCCAGTTGCAGGAACGCATACGCGCGCGCCGTCCGGACGACCTCTCACCGATCGATTCGCGCCAGGTGCCGGAAGAAATCTCGCCCCTGGTCGGCTCGCTCAACGACATGCTCGAACGCCTCTCGCAAACCATCGAAATGCAAAAGCGCTTCATCGCCGATGCCGCCCACCAGATGAAAACCCCGCTGGCCGGCATGCGCATGCAGTCCGAACTGGCGCTGCGCCAGCTCGACCCCGAGGAAATCCGGCGCTCGCTCGAACAGCTAGCGAAAAGTTCCGAGTCGGCCACGCGCCTGGTCAATCAATTGCTGGCACTGGCGCGCGCCGAAAACCAGCCCAACGCCGGCCTGGCCTACGAGGAACTCGACCTGTGCGAGAGTGCGCGCGAGACCGTGCAGGACTGGGTGCAAGCCTCGTTCGCCCAGCGCATCGACCTCGGCTTCGAACAGCCGGAGCGGCCGGTGCTGATCGCGGCCAGCCCGATGATGCTGCGCGAACTGCTCTCCAATCTGATCGACAACGCCCTGCGCTACACCCCGGCCGGCGGCAGCGTCACCGTGCGCGTGCGGCAGGAAGCCGACCTGGCCATCCTGGAAGTCGAGGATAGCGGCCCCGGCATCGCCCCGGACGAACGCGCCCACGTGTTCGAGCGCTTTTACCGCATCCTCGGCAACAGCGCTTCCGGCAGCGGCCTGGGACTGGCCATCGTGCGCGAAATCGCCCAGCAGCACGGCGCCGCCGTCGACATCTTCAACAATCCGCACAGCGGGCAGAAAAAGACACCCGGCTGCCAGTTCCGCCTGACCTTCCCGCCGCCGCGGATCACCGACGCGGAGGAAGAGTGATGGAAACGGACGCCATGGCCGGCCAGCGCCGCCGCCTCGTGGCCGCGCGCCGGGTGCACTGGCGCCGCACGCGCGCAGTCACGGCCACCCTGCTGCTGCTGTGGCTGGCCACGGGCTTTTGCACCGTGTTTTTCGCGCGCGAACTGGCCAACTGGTCGCTGTTCGGCTGGCCGCTATCGTTCTACCTGGCGGCCCAGGGCGCCTCCCTGGTCTACCTGGCCATCCTCGGCATCTATGTGCTGGCCATGCGGCGCGCCGACCGCCGTTTCGTCGCCGCCCTGAAGGAAGCTCCATGAGCGCGCCGAATGCCCTGTTCCGGCGCCTGAGCCGCTACTACCTGTGGTACACGGTGTGCTTCGCGGCCTTCGTACTCTCGCTGGCCCTGCTCGAACGCGAAGGCATGCCGAGAGTCTGGCTCGGCTACCTGTATATGTTCGCCACCATCGTGCTGTACGCGGCCATCGGCGTCATCAGCCGCACCTCGAACGTGACGGAATATTATGTGGCCGGGCGCCGGGTGCCGGCCATGTTCAACGGTATGGCCACCGCGGCCGACTGGATTTCGGCGGCCAGCTTCATCAGCCTGGCGGGCGGGCTGTTCCTGCACGGCTTCGACGGCCTGGCCTATATCATGGGCTGGACCGGCGGCTACTGCCTGGTGGCGCTGCTGATCGCGCCCTACCTGCGCAAGTTCGCCCAGTACACCATCCCCGATTTTTTAGCGGCACGCTATGGCGGCGGTGCCGGCGGGCGCGGCGGGCCGGTGCGGGTGATGGCGGTGGCCGCCACCATCATCGTCTCGTTCACCTACGTGGTGGCGCAGATTTACGCGGTCGGGCTGATCGCCTCGCGCTTTACCGGCGTCGATTTTTCGGTCGGCATTTTCCTGGGACTGGCCAGCATCCTGGTGTGCTCCTTCCTGGGCGGCATGCGCGCCATTACCTGGACCCAGGTGGCGCAGTACATCATCATTCTGGTGGCTTTCCTGCTGCCCACCATGTGGCTCTCGCTCAAGCATGCCGACAACCCGGTGCCGCAGCTGGCCTACGGCACCGTCATGCCCAAGCTGGCCGCGCGCGAGGCCGAACTCGAACGCGACCCGCGCGAGCGCGAAGTGCGCGCCATCTTCGCCCAGCGCGCCGGGTACTACCAGGCGCTGGCGGCAAGCCTGCCCGCCTCGTGGGAAAACGGACGCCAGGATCTGGAGCGCCGCCTCGATTCGGTGCGCCTGCGCAATGCCGCGCTGGGCGAGATCCGCGCCGCCGAACGCGCCCTGCTCGCCTGGCCCAAGAACGCCGACGACGCCGCGCGCAGCTGGAATGCGGCGCGCGCGGCCAACCTGGCGCGCTCCTTGCCGTCCCAGCCGCACGCCACGCCCTTTCCCGGCGTCGACCAGGCCGCCTCCGACATCCGCCGCAACAATTTTCTGGCCTTGGTGTTTTGCCTGATGCTGGGCACGGCCGCGCTGCCGCATATCCTGATGCGCTCCTACACCACCGCCTCGGTGCACGACACCCGCGTGTCGGTATTCTGGACCCTGTTTTTCATTTTGCTCATTTACCTGTCCATCCCGGCGCTGGCGGTGCTGATCAAGTACGACCTGTACAGCACGCTGGTCGGGACCCGCTTCACGCAGCTGCCCAACTGGATCAGCTACTGGGCCAGTGTGGACAAGCTCAATCCCCTCATCAGTATTGCCGACATCAATGGCGACGGCATCGTCCAGTTGGCCGAAATCGCCATCGACGGCGACATGCTGGTACTGGCCACACCTGAAATCGGTGGCCTGCCCTACGTGATTTCGGGGCTGGTGGCGGCCGGGGGGCTGGCTGCGGCCCTGTCCACCGCCGACGGGCTGCTGCTGGCGATCTCGAACGCGCTCTCGCACGACTTCTATTACAAGGTGATCGACCCAGGCGCCTCGACCCAGAAACGGGTCACCATTTCCAAGCTGCTACTGCTGGCGGTGGCCTTCATCGCCGCCTATGCCGCGTCGCAGAAACCGGCCGACATCCTGTCCTTGGTGGGCGCGGCCTTTTCGCTGGCGGCCTCGACCCTGTTCCCGGCGCTGGCGCTGGGCGTGTTCTGGAAGCGCGCCAACCATGCCGGCGCCCTGGCCGGCATGGCGTCCGGCTTTTGTGTCTGCCTGTACTACATGCTGCACACCAACCCTATCCTGGGCGGCAGCGCGGCCGGCCAGTGGTGCCATATCGCCCCCATGTCGGCCGGCGTGTTCGGGGTGCCGGCCGGGGTGCTGGTGCTGGTCGTGATCAGCCTGCTCACACCGGCGCCGGATACTAGTTCGGACGGCTTGATCGACCATCTGCGCGCGCCCGAATGACGAATTGTCGCGACAACGCAGCGCCGTCGCGGAACGCGCTGGCACGGCCTGCGCCAAGCGGCTAGGATACATGGCGCGGACCCGTTTCGCCGTCCTTCCCGCTTCCCGTTGATCGAGACACTATGTCCAGCTATCTCCTGCCCTTGCTGCGCGCCGTGGTCCTGTTCGCCTGCGCGCTGACCGCCCCCGCCTTCAGCGCCGATGCGGCGCCGCCGGCGCCACCGCCGATCGCCGACTTCTTCGATAACCCGGCCTTCAGCGATGCCATTCTTTCGCCCAACGGCAAGTTCCTGGCCCTGCGCTTTTCCAACGACAACAAGCGTGACCGCCTGATCGTGATCGACCTGGCCACCAACGCCATCAAGGTCGTGGCCCAGTTCAGCGATCGCGACGTCAACCAGTTCGAGTGGGTCAACAACGAACGGCTGGTGTTCGATTCGACCGATAAAACCATCGGCCCGGGCGACGCGGTCTACTGGCCCGGCCTGTTCGCGGTCAACCGCGATGGCAGCAATTTCAGGCAACTGGTGCAGGTCAGCGGCAGCTTCATCCAGGAGCATGGCGTGGCCCGCAACGTCTTGCCGGCCGATCATTTCTTGGTCGCGCAGAAAGGCGCGCAAAACTCGGACGATGTGTACGTCACCAATCCCAAGCGCGAAGGCCTCGATGAGGCCGGCGACCTCAAGTACGTCAACCTGGTGCGGGTCAACACCCTCACCGGGCGGACCGACACGGTGCGCCGTCCGGGGCTGGCGCGCGGCTGGCTGCTCGACCACAAGGGCGAGCCGCGCATCTGCGTCACGCTCGACAAGAATACCGAAGCGGTCTGGTACCTGGACCCGTCCAGCAAGGAATGGCGCCAGATCGCGTCCTTCGACGCTTACCTGGGCGGCAAGGACGCATTCACGCCGCTCGCGTTCGCCCCCGACGGCACCTTGTACGTGCTCAGCGCCAGGGGCAAGGACAAGCAAGCGCTGCATACCTTCGATCTGCGCACCGGGCAGATCAGCGCCGAGCCGCTGGTGGTGCTGGCCGATTACGACTTCAGCGGCAGGCTGATCAGCTCGCGCGACAAGTTGCTCGGCGTGCGCTACCTGAGCGATGCGCGCGCCACCGTCTGGTTCGACGAGAAGATGAAAGCGCTGCAGGCGGCCATCGACGCCGCCCTGCCCGCCACCGTCAACCTGATCGACGTGCCCGCGCGCGCCGAGGCACCCTGGGTGCTGGTGCGCTCGTATTCCGACAGGCAGCCGGAACGCTACATCCTGTACAACCTCGAGAGCGGCAAGTTCAATCCTGTCGGCAGTACCCATGAACGCATCGTCCCGGCCCGGATGGCCGAGCAGGAACTGGTGCGCATCACGGCGCGCGACGGCTTGACGGTGCCGGCCTGGCTGACTGTGCCTACCGCGGTGCCTACCGCCGTGCCTACCGCCGTGCCTACCGCCGTGCCTACCGCCGTTCCCAAGGGAAAGCGCAAAAACCTGCCGATGGTGGTGCTGGTGCACGGCGGCCCTAACGTACGCGGCAACGAGTGGGCCTGGTCTCCCGACAGCCAGTTCCTGGCCTCGCGCGGCTACGCCGTGCTCGAACCCGAATTTCGCGGCAGCACCGGCTTCGGCACCAGGCACTATCGTGCCGGCTGGAAGCAGTGGGGTTTGAAAATGCAGGACGATATCGCCGATGCCACCAAGTGGGCAATCGCCCAGGGCATCGCCGACCCCAAGCGCATCTGCATCGCCGGCGCCAGCTACGGCGGCTACGCCACCCTGATGGGGCTGGTGAACGATCCGGCCCTGTACAAGTGCGGCATCAACTGGGTCGGCGTGACCGACATCAATCTGCTCTACACGGGCCACTGGAGCTTCACCTCCGACATCAGCAGCGCCTACCTCAAGTACGGTGCGCCGACCCTGATCGGCGACCTGGAAAAGGATGCGGCCCAGCTGCGCGCCACCTCGCCCCTGCTGCTGGCGGCGCGCATCACCCAGCCGCTGCTGCTGGCCTATGGCGGCGCCGACCGGCGCGTGCCCCTGTACCACGGCAAGAAATTCCTCGAAGCGCTCAAGGAACATAACCCGAACGTCGAATGGGTGGTGTACCAGGAAGAAGGACACGGCTGGTCGCTGCCGAAAAACCGCATCGACTTCTGGGGCCGGGTCGAAAAGTTCTTGCAGCGCCAGATCGGCACGCCCTGACACCGGCGCAGCGATAAGACTGGCGTCAACGTTGGCAAAACGATAGTATTGACAGACTGGACAGGCTACAACTGTCCGCTTTGCTTCCATCCTATCGAGCCGCCCCATGCCGACCCGTTGTTCGTCCACCCTGCGCATTGCCGCCCTGCTCGCCTGTGCCCTGGCCATGCCCGCCTTCGGTGCCGAGGCCGCGCCGCCGGCGCCGCCGCCGATCGCCGATTTTTTCAACAACCCGGCCTTCAGCGATGCCAACCTTTCGCCCAGCGGCAAGTTCCTGGCCGTGCGCTATTCCAACGACAACAAGCGCGACCGCCTGATCGTGATCGAACTGGCCACCAACACAATCAAGGTCGCGGCCCAGTTCTCCGATCGGGATGTCGACACCTTCCAATGGGTCAACGACGAGCGCCTGGTCCTGGACACCACCGACAAGAGCGTCGGTCCGGGCGACGCCATCTACGCCCCCGGCCTGTTCGCGGTCAACCGCGACGGCAGCAGTTTCAAGCAACTGGTCCAGGTGAGCGGCAGCTTCGTGCAAGAGCACGGCGTGGCCCGCACCACCTTGCCGGCCGACCACTATCTGGTCGAGCAAAAAGGCGCGCAAGCGTCCGACGATGTCTACGTGATCAATCCGAAACGCGACGGCCTCGATGAAGGCGGCGAGATCAAGTACGTCAACCTGGTACGCCTGAACACGGTGACCGGGCGCGCCGAAACGATCAAGCGGCCCGGGCCGGCCCAAGGCTGGCTGCTCGACCACAAGGGCGATCCGCGTCTGTGTATCGCGCTGGAAAAAAATATCGAAACCATCTGGTATCTCGATCCTGCCAGCAAGGAATGGCGCCAGATCGCGTCCTTCGACGCTTTCCTGGGCGGCAAGGACGCCTTCACCCCGCTGGCCTTCGGTCCGGACGGCACCCTGTACGTGCTCAGCGACGCCGGCAAGGACAAGATGGCACTGCACACCTTCGACCTAGCCGCCAACAAAGTCACCGAAAAACCGCTGGTGGCCCTGGCCGATTACGACTTCAGCGGCAGGCTGATCACCTCGCGCGACAAGCTGCTCGGCGTGCGCTACCTGAGCGACGCCCGCGCCACGGTCTGGTTCGACGAGAAGATGAAAGCGCTGCAAGCGACCATCGACCTCGCCCTGCCCGCCACCGCGAACATGATCAATCCGCCCGCGCGCCCCGACAGCCCGTGGGTGCTGGTGCAATCGTATTCCGACAAGCAACCCGAGCACTACGCCCTGTACAACCTCGATACCGGCAAGTTCACCAGCATCGGCAGCACCCAGGAACGCATCGTCCCGGCCCAGATGGCCGAACAGGAACTGGTGCGCACCACGGCGCGCGACGGCTTGACGGTGCCGGCCTGGCTGACCGTACCCAATGGCAAGCGCAAGAACCTGCCGATGGTGGTGCTGGTGCACGGCGGCCCCTACGTGCGCGGCAACGAGTGGCGCTGGTCGGCCGACAGCCAGTTCCTGGCCTCGCGCGGCTACGCCGTGCTCGAACCCGAGTTCCGCGGCAGTACCGGTTTCGGCACCAGGCACTATCGGGCCGGCTGGAAGCAGTGGGGCTTGAAGATGCAGGACGATATCGCCGATGCCACCAAGTGGGCGATTGCCCAGGGCATCGCCGACCCCAAGCGCATCTGCATCGCCGGCGCCAGCTACGGCGGCTACGCCACCCTGATGGGCCTGGTGAACGATCCGGACCTGTACAAATGCGGCATCGACTGGGTCGGCGTGACCGACATCAAGCTGCTCTACACGGGCCACTGGAGCTTCACCTCCGACATGAGCAGCGCCTACCTCAAGTACGGCGCGCCGACCCTGATCGGCGACCCGGAAAAGGATGCGGCCCAGCTGCGCGCCACCTCGCCCCTGCTGCAGGCGGCGCGCATCACCCAGCCGCTGCTGCTGGCCTATGGCGGCGCCGACCGGCGCGTGCCCCTGTACCACGGCAAGAAATTCCTCGAAGCGCTCAAGGAACACAACCAGAACGTCGAATGGGTGGTGTACCAGGAAGAAGGTCACGGCTGGTCGTTGCCAAAAAACCGCATCGACTTCTGGGGACGGGTCGAAAAATTTCTTGCACGCCAAATCGGCACTCCTTGAAACGGTTCCACTGTCATGAACACGCAACAGTTACAACAACGCTGCCGGGAATTTGCGCATGCAACTGAATCCCTGCATCCGAGTCCAAGCAATATCCTGGTGTATGCGGTGGGCGGAAAAAAATTTGCCTACTTCAAGACCAGTGAACCGGAAATGGGGCGTTTCAGCATCCGCGTCGCGCCCGACCAGTTCCTCGGACTGACCGGCATGCCCGGCGTGAAGCCGGCCCGCTACATGGGCCGGTTTCATTGGGTGACGATCGTCGACGTGCGCACTTTTCCGGCCGATTTCCTGGCCGATTTGCTGGCATGGTCGTACCAGAAAGCCTGTTCCGCGCTTAGCAATGCAGAGCTCGCTTCTCTGGAGAACGAGGCACGGTAAGGCGGGGGCCGGCGCCCGCCGGCCTCCTACCGGACGCCCATTTCTACCACGCCTGCAGCAGGGGCGCAAAGTTATTATTTCTACAATTTTGATGAAATTTCGATATAAAATATCGCACTGCTGCGCCATCAATGTATCTAACACGAGACCTACATGACCATCCCATTCAAGAATTCCCACGCACCGCGTCTGCTGGTGCTGGCTGGCGCTGTTGCCCTGGCCATGACTGCCGGTTGCAACAACGAAGACAAAAAAGACGATCCCAAGAAGCCGAACGACCCGGCGATGAAATACCAGGCCGAGATCAGCCGTACCTCGTTCGGCGTGCCGCACATCAAGGCCAACGATGAAGGCAGCCTGGCTTACGGCGTGGCCACCGCCTACGCGCAAGACAATGTCTGCCTGATGGCCGACGAATTCACCACCGTCAGCGGCGAGCGCTCCAAGTACTTCGGCCCGAACGCGACGCGCCAGACCTCGGATCTGCCGAACGTGCAGACCGATTTCTTTTACCGCATCATCAACGATGCCGACGCCGTCAAGGCCGCCTGGGAAGCCCATTCGGCGCCGATGAAGGCGATGATCGAAGGCTACGTCGCCGGTTACAACGATTACCTCGACAAGACCGGCATGAACAACCTGCCGGCCGCCTGCAAGAATGGCGCGTGGGTGCACAAGATCACCGAGACCGACATGGTCAAGCTGCTGCGCCGCTATGCCGTGGAAGCCAGTTCCGGCCAGTTCATTCCCGCCATCGTGGGCGCCACGCCGCCGGGCCAGAATCCGCTGGTGCCGGCCGTCCCGCCCAAGGCCGGCATGCACCCGATGGACCCCGACTACTGGGCCGCGATGCGCGAACGCACCGGCAGCAATGCCGTGGCGCTGGGCAGGGACGCGACCGACAATGGCCAGGGCATGCTGCTCGGCACCCCGCACTTCCCGTGGCGCGGCGCGCTGCGCTTTTACCAGCTGCACCTGACCATCCCCGGCAAGCTCGATGCGATGGGCGCCGCCCTAGGTGGCATGCCGATGATCAATATCGGCTTCAACCAGAACCTGGCCTGGAGCCACACGGTCAACAACTCGGCCCACTTCACCGTGCACGCGATGCCGCTGGACCCGTCCGATCCGACCAAGTACCTGTTCGACGGCCAAGCGCAAAGCATGGAACGCAAGACCATCAGCATCGACGTCAAGGGCTCGGATGGCGTGGTGCGCCCGCTGGCGCGCACCTTCTACAGCAGCCGCTTCGGCCCGATGGTCGTCATTCCCGGCCAGCTCGACTGGACCGGCGGCATGGCCTACGCCATCAACGATGCCAACCTCGGCAATAACCGCATGCTGGAACAATGGTACGGCATGGGCAGCGCGCGCAGCCTGGACGAGTTCAAGGCCTCGATCGACCGCACCGTCGGCCTGCCGTGGGTGAACACCCTGGCCGTCGACAAGGAAGGCAGCGCCCTGTTCATGGATGTCACGGTGGTGCCGAACGTGAGCGCCGCCAAGCAGAGCGCCTGCGTGCCCGCGCCATTCAAACCGCTGGCCGCGCGCGGCTTGTTCGTGCTCAGCGGCGCGACCAGCGCCTGCGCCCCGGCTAGCGATGTCAATGCGCCCCAGCCCGGCATCTTCGCCGGTACGAGCCTGCCGCGCCTGACCCGCGGCGACTATGTGCAAAACTCCAACGACAGCGCCTGGCTGTCCAACCCGCGCGCGCCGGTGACGGGCTTTCCGGACATCGTCAGCGTCGACAATGTCGAGCAGTTCGGACGTACCCGCATCGGCATCACCCAGCTGGAAAAACGCCTGGCCGGCACCGATGGACTGGCTGGCCGCCGCATGACGGTCGCGCAACTGCAGGGCCTGGCCCTGAGCAACCGCGTCTATTACGCCGATCAGATCATGGACGACGTGCTGGCCCTGTGCCGCGCCGACAAGGACTCCCAGGCCGCCGACAGCGCCAACGCCTGTGCGCGCCTGAACCAGTGGGACCGCACGGTCAACCTCGACAGCAACACGGGCTACCTGTACTTCACCGGCCTGTGGGAGCGCATCATGCACGTGCCGGGCGTGTGGGCAGTGCCGTTCAACCCGGCCGATCCGGTCAACACCCCGCGCGGCCTGAATATCGATAACGCGGCCATCGCCAACACGGTACGCCAGGCGCTGGCTTCGTCGGCGCAGGACGTGGCGCGCCTGGGCGTGTCGCCCGACTCTCGCTGGGGCGACGTGCAAGTGTCCACGCGCGGCACCCGCCAGATCCCGATTCACGGCGGCAAGGGCAGCGATGGTGTGTACAACGCGATGGGCACCGTTGCCGGGACCGACGGCAAGCTGGAAGTGATCTACGGCACCAGCTACATCCAGACCGTCTCGTTCGACAAAAATGGCCCGCAAGTGCAAGCCATGCTGTCTTACTCGCAATCGACCGACCCGGCCTCGCCGCATTACGCCGACCAGACCGAACGTTTCTCGAAGAAGGAATGGATCACCCAGCCGTACACGGAAGCGCAGATCAAGGCCGATCCCGCGTTCTCGACCACGACGGTGTCGCGCAAGGCCGTCGCCACGCCGAACGGCAAGCCATAAGCCGTCGTCTGGCGTAAGGAAACCGGCAGTCTGCCGCCATGGCGGTAGACTGCCTGCAAGCTGCTTGTTCCACACATCAAGGAGATGCACATGTCGTCAGGAAAAATTCTGGTCGCACAGGGAGGCGGACCCACCGCCGTGATCAACCAGTCGCTGGTCGGCGTGGTGCTCGAAGCGCGCCGCTTTCGCAACGTCACCCGCGTCTACGGCGCCATGCACGGGGTGCGCGGGATTGTCGACGAAGACTTTGTCGACCTGACCCAGGAAACCAGCCACAACCTGGAACTGGTCGGCATGACCCCCTCGTCGGCGCTCGGCTCGACCCGCGACAAGCCCGACCTGGCTTACTGCCACAAGATTTTCGAGGTGCTGCGCGCCCACGAGATCGAGCATTTCTTCTACATCGGCGGCAACGATTCCTCCGACACGGTGCGCATCGTCAGCCTCGAAGCGCAAAAAGCCGGCTATCCGCTGCGCTGCATCCATATTCCCAAAACCATCGATAACGATTTGGTCGGCAACGACCACACCCCCGGCTTTCCCTCGGCCGCGCGGTTTGTCGCCCAAGCCTTTGCCGGCGCCAACCTCGACAACGCGGCCCTGCCCGGCGTGTATGTGGGCGTGGTGATGGGACGCCACGCCGGCTTCCTGACCGCCGCCGCCGCGCTCGGCAAAAAATTCCCGGACGATGGCCCGCACCTGATTTACCTGCCCGAGCGCACCTTTGTCATCGAAAAATTTCTCGCCGACGTCAAGGCCACCTACGAGCGCTACGGGCGCTGCGTGATCGCCGTCTCCGAAGGCATCCATGACGCTTCCGGCGCGGCCATCGCCAGCCTGCTGTCGAGCGAAGTCGAGCGCGATGCGCACGGCAATGTCCAGCTCTCCGGCACCGGCGCGCTGGCCGACCTGCTGTGCGATGAAATCAAGTCCAAGCTCGGCATCAAGCGCGTGCGCGGCGACACCTTCGGCTACCTGCAGCGCTCCTTCATCGGCTGCGTGTCGGACGTGGACCAGCGCGAGGCGCGCGAAGTGGGCGAAAAAGCCGTGCAGTTCGCCATGTGGGGCGAGCGCGACGGTTCGGTATCGATCAAGCGTACCGGCTACTACTCGGTCGACTATGAGCTGGTGCCCCTGGACGAGGTGGCCGGCAAGACGCGCGTGATGGAAGACGTCTTCATCAGCGAGAGCGGTACCGATGTCACCGACGCTTTCCGCCTGTACCTGCGCCCGCTGCTGGGGTCGGGCATGCCGGACGCTTTCCGCCTGCGTCCGGCGCCGGTGGAAAAAATCCTCAACAAGAAATAAGCCGCTCCGGGGCGGCCAGGTACCGTCAGATGCGCCGCCCGGGCGCATCTGCTTGCCCTTCTGACATTTTGATTGTTTTAGCAACGTTAAATCGCAACACTGCGGTCCCGTCAACTTTCACGACACCGGACCGCCATGACACCACGCCTGCCTGTTTCACCCGCTCCGCTGCTGCGCGCCAGCAGCGCCGCCCTGCTGCTCGCGCTATCGGCTTGCAGCAACGACCATCATTCGTCCGACCCGGCCGCGCCCAAGTACGCCGCCGAGATCCGCCGTACCGCCTATGGCATTGCGCACATCAAGGCCGATGACGACGGCGGCCTCGGTTACGGCATCGGCTACGCCTACGCGCAAGACAATATCTGCCTGATGGCCGAGCGCATCCTCACGGCCAATGGCGAACGCGCGAAGTATTTTGGCGCCGAGGCACGCGGCGTGGCCGAGTATTCCGCCCCCAACCTGGCCTCGGACTACTTCTTTCGCCTGATCAACGAACCGGACGCGGTGGCCACCGCCTGGCAGCAAACGCCGGCGCCCATGCGCGCACTGGTCGAAGGCTACGTCGCCGGCTACAACCAATATCTCGACGAACGCGGCAAGGCCGGCTTGCCGGAAGCGTGCAAGAACGCACCCTGGGTGCGCGCCATGAGCAACGGCGACATGATGAAAATCATACGCCTGTATGCCGCCGAAGGCGCGGGCAGCCATTTCATCGACTCGCTGCTTGCCGCCGCCCCGCCGGGCATGGCCGCGGCCGCGGCGCCAGTGTCGCGCCGCGCCGGCCCCAGCGTGGTCGACCCGCAATACTGGAAACAGCAGCACGGCCGCATCGGCAGCAATGGCGTTGCCCTGGGCAAGGACGCCACCGAGAACGGGCAAGGCATGCTGCTGGCCAATCCGCACAATGCGTGGAAGGGCGACTTGCGCTTCTACCAGCTGCACCTGACCATCCCCGGCAAACTCGACGTCATGGGCGCCTCGCTCGGCGGCATGCCGATGGTCAGCATCGGCTTCAACAAGGACGTGGCCTGGACCCACACCAACAATACTTCCAGCCACTTCACCCTGCATCAGTTGCAGCTCGACCCGCGCGATCCGACCCGCTACCTGGTCGATGGCGAGACGCGCAGCATGACGCGCAAGCACATCGATGTCGAGGTGCGCCAGGCCGACGGCAGCCTGGTCACGCGCAGCCACGATTTTTACCAGACTCCGCTGGGCGTGGTGATGCAGATGCCGGGCACCTTGGAGTGGAACCGCAAGGTCGCCTACACCATGCTGGACGCCAACATGGGCAATCACCGCATGCTGGAGCAATGGCGCGCCATGAACAGCGCGCGCAGCCTGGGCGAACTGCGCGAAGGCATCGACCGCATCGTCGGCTTGCCTTGGGTGAACACGGTGGCGGTGGACAAGGATGGCAAAACCTTGCTGATGGACGTGACGGTGGTGCCGAACGTGCCGCTGGCCAAGGAAAAAGCCTGCGTGCCGGAAGAGTTCAAGAGCTTGGCCGCCGGTGGCGTGCTGGTGCTGGACGCCTCGACCAGCGCCTGCAATCCCGCCAACGATCCGGCCGCGCCCCAGAGCGGCATCTTCGCCGGCGCCAGCCTGCCGCGCCTGGAGCGCGACGATTACGTGCAAAACTCGAACGACAGCGCCTGGCTCACCAATCCGGCCGCGCCGCTGACCGGCTTCCCCTCGATCGTCAGCCTCGATACGCAAGAACAAAGCGGCCGCACCCGCGTTGGCATCTCCCAGTTGCAGGCGCGCCTGGCAGGCACGGACGGACTGGCGGGTCGGCGCATGTCGATCCCCCAGCTGCAGGGACTCCTGTTCAGTAACCGCGTCTACTTCGCCACCCAGAACATGGACGACGTGCTGCGCGCCTGCGCCGGCGCACCCCAGGCGATGGCCGCAAGTGGCACCATGGTCGACCTGGCGCAGCCCTGCGCCAGCTTGCGCGCCTGGGACCGCAGCGCCAACCTCGACGCCAATATCGGCTTCGGCTATTTCGCCAACCTGTGGGACCGGATCGCTTACACCGACCTGGCGCGGGCCGTGCCCTTCAACCCGGCCGATCCGGTCAACACGCCGCGCGGCCTGCGCGTGGACGACGCGGCCGGCATGAACGCCCTGCGCACGGCCCTGGCCAACGCGGTGCTGACGACCCAAGCGAACGGCTGGGCGCCCGATGCCACCTGGGGCCAGGTGCAGCAGAGCGAGCGCGGCGGCAAACGCATTCCGATCCACGGTGGCGACGAGCGCTACGGCATCTATAACGCCATTACCAGCCTGCCGCAGGCCGACGGGCGCCGCGAGGTGGTCGAGGGCAGCAGCTACATCCAGACCGTGATGTTCGACCGCAACGGCCCGCAGGCGCAAGCGGTGCTGGCGTACGGCCAGTCGGTCGACCCGGCGTCGCCCCACTATGCCGACCAGACCGAGCTCTATTCGCGTAAAACCTGGCCCACCCTGCCCTTTACCGAAACGCAGATCGCGGCCGATCCGGCATACAAGCGCATCGCCATCAGCCGCAAGGCCGAGGCCGGGCAGTAAGGGACAAACAACACGCATCTTGCTTGGTAAAAATTAAACGTTTTTAAAAAAGCATTTATGAAAGGGCTGTGTTAAGTTATGGTTACTTTCGTTGATTGGAACGATAATGAACAACCTGCTCATGGCCTGTGTGTGTTTTCCCCTGCTGCTGGCCGCCTGCAACGGGCCGCTCGACGTCACCTTGTCCGACAGTGGCGACCCGGTCAAGGGCAAGGCGGTGAAACAAGCCTTGTCGCCGGAAGAGGCCGAGCTGCTCGTTTCCTACGTGGCGCAGCACACGATGGCGCAGGACATCGATTACAAGATGACCGTCAAACAAGCCATCGCGGCGCGCCGCAAGGAACTCGCCGGAAACCAAAAGTAAGCGGCCGCCCGCTGCCGCCCTGGATCGACATCGCCGATCATGCCCGGTCGCGCCGTGTGCGCGCCACCGGCGCGCCCCTGTTCACCTCCCTCACCGAGAAACCCCATGCGTTTTCTGGCTTTATTACTCGCAGCCGGCCTGGCCGGCTGCGGCACCATGCAGATCGAAGAGAAAAGTTTCATTCATCCCGACGGCAAGGATGCGCCCGTGCTGGCGCGCGTCGATGCCGCCGCGCTGCTGCCCGCCTACACGGTGACCGAGGAGACGCTGCTCACGCCCGACGGCGCCACCCTGCGCGGCCTGCGCCTGACCCGCCCGGACGCGGCCACCACCTTGCTTTACTTCGGCGGCAACGCCTTCCACA
Organism: Massilia antarctica; assembly: GCF_015689335.1. GTDB lineage: Bacteria > Pseudomonadota > Gammaproteobacteria > Burkholderiales > Burkholderiaceae_D > Telluria_A > Telluria_A antarctica. The sequence goes on from NZ_CP065053.1 coordinate 1,003,567, forward strand.
TCGATCAGCATGCGCGGGAAGTGCTGCCGCTGCTGGCCGCCTGCGGCAGCAACGTGGCCGTGTTCGACTACCGCGGCTACGGCCGCAGCAGCGGCGTGCCGACCGTGGCAAACATGCAGGCCGACGCGCTGCGCATGTTCGACCATGTCAATGCCATCCATCCGGGCCAGGTGGCCGTGCACGGCCAGTCGCTGGGCAGCTTCATGGCGGCCTACGTGGCGAGCCAGCGGCCGGTAGCCAGGGGCATGGTGCTCGAAGCGACCGCCACCACCGTGCAGGAATGGACCGACGCCAACGTGCCCTGGTACCTGACACTGTTTTTGAAGGTGGAGGTGGCCGACACCTTGCGCGGCGTGGACAACCAAGCGGTCGTGGGCGCCTGGCATGGTCCCAGCCTGGTGCTGTCGGGCGAGAAGGACGAACTGATCCCGCTGGCGATGTCGCGCAAGGTGTACGACGCAATCCCCGGCGAAAACAAGCAGTGGCATGTGGCCAGGGGCGCGAGCCACAATGGCATCCTGGGCAATCCGGATGTGAGCCCGGTCCTGTGCGGCTTTGTGCGCAAGCTGTAGGGGGACGCTGTCGGCAATGGCGCCGCCCGTGCGCTCGCCCGTCAGGAATCAGGCCAGCAATGCCTGCACTTGACGGAATAACTCAGGCTCGATATGGCGAGCCTGTATGGCGAAATTGAGTTGCTTGGCGATCGACGCCACCTCCAAGGTGCCCGGCTCGATCGGGTAAGTCCCGCGCGGCATCATCCAACGAAGAACCTCATCGAGGTGCCACAAGGTCGTACTTCCAGCATGCACCGGCACGGGAAACGTGGCGGCGTTGTTGTACGCCAGTTTATGCATGTTTTGGCGACTGACTTCAGCAAACCCGGCAATGTCGGTCAGCCCCACGAGGTCAGGTCCCACGCCGATGAGCCGTGCCGTGGGGATAGCGCGCTTGACGTCGGCAAGCGCGCTAGTCATCGCGGCCAATGCACTACCAGCCTCGCGGCAAAATTCCAGTGCAATACGTCCCGGCCGCCCGATACCGACCAGTGCATCGGTGCAATCCTCTTTTTCCAGGCGACCGACAATGTCATCCTGATTGTCGTCATCGCCGGACAATCGATACCTGAACTCAAAGATGAAATCCATTACATCTCCTCCGGCGTGCTTTCGTCATGGCGCTGCTTGGTGGGCGGCGCAATGATCGATCACCCGCCTCAAAAACCGGGCATGGTTCCCGCTACTCTTGGGCGTGCTCCACACCGGCGACCTGCAGTATTCCCCGCCTCGACATTTCTTATCGTTGTAGGGACAAAACATATGTCCCCAAGCATGGCTGGCACCGACTTGAATGCGCCAGCCATTTGCTTCAGCGTGTTTCAGGGCTTGCTCAATCTCTTTTTTGGGTGGGATGTGCGCGCCATCTGTCTCTCCGATTGTCGTCACCAACAATCCGGTTGTCAAGCGACAACCGGCATTGGATTCGCCGCGAACGCCCGCCATTTGGCGCACCTCAGTTCCAAGCCTGCGATGGTGGCATCGGGCATGGGCGATTCGACATGAGAAAGATCAAAAAAAACGGACGGGACCCGAAGGTGCCGCCCGTTTTTTGATTGACCGCAAGCAGCTCAGCTGACGATCGTCTGGTGCTCGTCACCCTCGCGTGCGCGGATGACGCCGATGCGCGACACCTTCTCGCCAGCTGCCTGCAACTGGGCAAACGCCGCATCCGCATTTTCTTTCGACACGATCACGATCATGCCGATGCCGCAGTTGAACACGCGGTGCATTTCAGCGTCGGCCACGCCGCCGTGCTGCTGCAGCCACTGGAACAGCGGCGGCATGGTCCATGCCTTCGAGTCGAGCACCGCCGTCAGCCCCGGCTGCAGCACGCGCGGCACGTTTTCAACCAGCCCGCCGCCGGTGATATGCACCATGCCTTTGACTTCCATCGATTCCATCAGCGCCAGCAGCGGCTTGACGTAAATACGGGTCGGCTCCATCAGCACGTCGGCCAGCGGACGGCCGTGGAAGTCCGCGTTCAGGTCCGGCTTGGCCACCTCGATGATCTTGCGCACCAGGGAGTAACCGTTCGAGTGCACACCGGACGATGCCAGGCCCAGCACCACGTCGCCCGGGGTGATCTTGGTGCCGTCGATGATCTTCGATTTTTCCACCGCGCCGACCGCGAAACCGGCCAGGTCGTACTCGCCGGCCGGATACATGCTCGGCATTTCCGCCGTTTCGCCGCCGATCAGGGCGCAACCGGCCTGCTCGCAGCCCTGGGCGATGCCCTTGACGACGGCGGTCGCGGTCGGCACGTCGAGCTTGCCGCAAGCGAAATAATCGAGGAAGAACAGCGGCTCGGCGCCCTGCACCAGGATATCGTTGACGCTCATGGCGACCAGGTCGATGCCGACCGTGTCATGGCGGTTCAGTTCGAACGCGAGCCTGAGCTTGGTGCCCACGCCGTCGGTGCCGGACACCAGCACCGGCTCCTTGAACTTCTTGCTGATCTCGAACAGCGCGCCGAAACCGCCGATGCCGCCCATGACGCCTTCGCGCATGGTTTTCTTGGCAAACGGCTTGATCGCTTCGACCAGGGCGTCTCCGGCATCGATATCGACACCGGCGTCGCGGTAGGAGAGGGAAACATTAGAAAGTTGGCTCATGGTGTATTTGGCAGCGGAGGCGGTAAAATAGAAGGCGGCGAACCGATTCGAGCCGCGGGCGGCCAAAACCGGTCAATCCGCTATTTTATCAAAATGCCCCGTCCTGAGCCGATTTAACCCACATTACAACAATAAGATGCTATTTTCCTCCGCCACGGCACAGGGCCGGCAAGCGCCGCCGCCATCACCATCACCACGATCCGCGTGGCAGCTTCTATAATGCGTGATGAATACGACGGCGCAAGAATGAACTCATGAAACAGCTGGTACTCGATTTGGGCGCAGAGCAGGCGCACAGCCTCGATACCTTCGAGGTAGGGCAAAATGCCGAACTGGCGCATCTGATGCACCAGTTCGCGGAGCGTCGTTCGCGCGAACATTTCGCCTACCTGTGGGGCGAAACCGGCGCCGGCAAGACCCACCTGCTGCAAGCGTTGGCCGCCACGCCGTGCTCGCGCTACATCGCCTGCGACGCCCCCGAGTCCGAATTCACCTACGCGCCCGAGACCACCCTGTACCTGCTCGACGACTGCGAGAAGCTCTCGCCGCAAGCCCAGATCGACGCTTTCGCCCTGTTCAACCAGATCCGCGAACACGGCGCCTACATGGTCAGCACCGGGCCGGTGCCGCCGGTGGTGCTGCCGGTGCGCGAAGACCTGCGCACGCGCATGGGATGGGGACTGATCTACCAGATCCACGGCCTGGCCGACGAACAGAAGATTGCCGCCCTCACGCATGCCGCCGAAGCGCGCGGTTTGACCTTGTCGGCCAGCGTGTTACCCTATCTGCTGTCCCATTTCAAGCGCGACATGCGCTCCCTGTCGACGATGCTAGACGCACTCGATCAGTATTCCCTCGAAACCCAGCGGCCGGTGACCCTGCCGTTGCTGCGCGATTTACTATTACAAGCCAACCCGCAAGCGGACACCAAAGAATGAAGAACCTGGCGCTGTTTGACCTGGACCATACCCTGCTGCCGATCGATTCGGACCACGAATGGGGCGAATTTTTAGTCCGCACCGGCGCCGTCGATTCCGTCGAATTCAAGCGCCGCAACGATGAATTTTATGCCCAGTACCAGGCCGGCACGCTCGACCCGGTCGAGTACCTCGAATTCGCGCTCGGCACCCTGGCGCGCTTTCCGCGCAAGGAACTCGACGCCATGCACGCGCAATTCATGGCCGAAGTGATCGAGCCGGCCATCCTGCCGCGCGCGCGTGAGCTGCTGCGCCAGCACATCGATGCCGGCGACCTGGTGGCCATCATCACCGCCACCAACCGCTACGTCACCGCGCCGATCGCCAGGGCGCTGGGGGTGGAGCACCTGATCGCCGCGGTCCCCGAAGAAGACGCCAACGGCAACCTGACCGGCAAGCTGGTGGGCGTGCCGACATCGGGCGCCGGCAAGGTCACCCACACCCACGCCTGGCTGGCGCAGTTCGGCACGCCGCTGGACGGCTTCGGGCGCAGCCATTTCTACAGCGATTCGCACAACGATATCCCGCTTCTGTCCGTCGTCACCCACCCCGTCGCGACCAACCCGAACGCCGCGCTGGCGACCCATGCCACACGCCTTGGCTGGCCTTTACTCCATCTATTCAATGATTAAAAAATTCATCCGCAAAATGCTCGGCGTCAAAGAGAAGCAGCCAGTGCGCGACCTGACCGAACCCATCGTCCTGGGACCGGCGGAACACGGAATCGATCCCAAGCTGCTGTCGTCGAACGCGATCCGCGTGACCCAGACATTGCAGGAGGCGGGCTTCAAGGCGTTCGTGGTGGGCGGCGCCGTGCGCGACCTGCTGCTGTCGGTCAAGCCGAAGGACTTCGACATCGCCACCGACGCCACGCCAGAACAGGTCAAGCGCCTGTTCCGGCGTGCCTTCATCATCGGCAAGCGCTTCCAGATCGTGCACGTGATGTTCGGCTCCGACCTGCTGGAGGTCACCACCTTCCGCGGCGCCGGCGAGTCCAACGCTCCCAAGGATGAACACGGACGGGTCCTGCGCGACAATAATTTCGGTCCCCAGCACGAAGACGCCATGCGGCGCGACTTCACCATCAACGCCATGTACTACGACCCGGCCACGCAAGTGGTGCTGGACTACCATGGCGGCATCGCCGACATCCGCGACAAGACCCTGCGTATCATCGGCCAGCCGGAAGCGCGCTACCGCGAAGACCCGGTGCGCCTGTTGCGCGTGGTGCGCTTCGCCGCGCGCCTCGGTTTTACCATCGAGCCGCACACGCGCGAACCGATTCCCGTCATGGCGCCCTTGATCAACAACGTGCCGGCCGCGCGCGTGTTCGACGAAATGCTCAAGCTGCTCATGAGCGGCCACGCGCTGGCCTGCCTGCAGCAGCTGCGCAAGGAAGGCCTGCATCACGGCCTGCTGCCGCTGCTCGACGTGGTGCTGGAGCAGCCGATCGGCATGAAGTTCGTCACCCTGGCGCTCGAATCGACCGACAACCGCATCAAGGCTGGCAAGGGCGTCTCGCCGGGCTTCCTGTTTGCGTCGCTGCTGTGGCACCAGGTGGTGGAAAAATGGACCGCCTACCGCGCGGCGGGCGAGTCGCCGATTCCGGCGCTGCACTTGGCGGCCGACGACGTGCTCGATTCGCAGACCGAAAAACTGGCCCTGCAGCGCAAGATCGGCTCGGACATGCGCGATATCTGGTCGATGCAGCCGCGCTTCGAGCGGCGCAACGGCAAGGCCCCGTACAAGCTGCTGGAACACCCGCGCTTCCGCGCCGGCTACGACTTCCTGCTGCTGCGCTGCGAGTCGGGCGAGATCGAGATGGAGATCGGCGAATGGTGGACCGCTTTCTATGAAGGCGACGCCGTCGAACGCGAAACCCTGCTCACCACCGCCGGCGCCGCACCAAGCGGCGCCAAGCGCAAGCGCCCGCCGCGCCGCGCGCCGCGCAACCGTGCCGGTGGCGAAGGCGGCGACACCACCACCAGCACCACCGGCAGCACCAGCGGCGACGAATGATCGCCTACGTCGGCATCGGCGCCAACCTGGGTGAGGCGCGCGCCAACGTGGCCGACGCCCTGGCGCGCCTGGCCACGCTGGACGGCAGCCGCCTGCTGGCGCAATCGTCGGCCTACCGCAGCGCGCCCATCGACTCCTCGGGCGACGACTACATCAACGCCGTCGCATGCATCGACACCACGATGAGCGCGCCGGACTTGCTGGTGGCGCTGCAGGCAATCGAACTGGCGCACGGACGCGAACGGCCCTACCGCAACGCCCCGCGCACGCTCGACCTCGACATCCTGCTGTACAACGATGAACGGATCGACTCGGCCAGCCTGCAGGTACCGCATCCGCGCATGCTTGAACGCGCGTTCGTGCTGGTGCCGCTGCTGGAAATCGCACCGGACATCGGCGTGCCGGGACATGGGCCGGCGCGCCAATTCCTTTCCGCCGTCGGCGGCCAGATTATCGAACGACTGAACTGACATGCACATTCCCGTCATCGTCCAGACCACTGGACTGCTGATCCTGTCGAACGTCTTCATGACGATTGCCTGGTACGGCCACCTCAAGAACATGTCGAGCAAGGCCTGGTGGTACGCCGCCCTGGTCAGCTGGGGCATCGCGCTGTTCGAGTACCTGCTGCAGGTGCCGGCCAACCGCATCGGGAACACGCAGTACAGCCTGGCGCAGCTCAAGATTTTGCAGGAAGCGATCACCCTGACGGTGTTCGTGCCGTTCGCGATGTTCTACATGGGCCAGCCCTTCAAGCTCGACTACGTCTGGGCCGGGCTGTGCCTGGTGGGCGCGGTCTACTTCATCTTCCGCAGCTGACCGGGCACGTTCCGGCGGTTCGCATTACACTATGCGCCGTTGCGACCATTTTGATATCAAAGGACTATTATGAGCGGTTATCTGCAGGGTAAGGATATGGCGGGCGGCGATACGCCAGCGCCGGTCAAACCGGTGGTGACGAAGGCGGTAACGATTCCTTCGCTGAACGCGATGCGTGCTTCGGGCGCCAAGATCACGATGCTGACCTGCTACGACGCCAGCTTTGCGACCTTGATGGACCGCTGCGGCGTGGAAGTGCTGCTGATCGGCGATTCGCTGGGCATGGTCTGCAATGGGCATCAATCGACCTTGCCGGTCACGGTGGCCGAGATCGCGTATCACACCGCCGCTGTGGCGCGCGGCAACAAGAGCGCGATGGTGCTGGCCGATATGCCTTTCGGCAGCTACGGCACGCCGGAAGCGGCGTTCAACAACGCGGTGCAGCTGATGCAGGCTGGCGCGCACATGGTCAAGATCGAGGGCGGCGCCTGGCTGGCCGAGACGATCCGCTTCCTGACCGAGCGCGCGGTGCCGGTGTGCGCGCACCTGGGGCTCACGCCGCAGTCGGTGCACCAGCTGGGTGGCTACAAGGTACAGGGAAAAACCATCGAAAGCGCGGCGCAGCTCAAGGCCGATTCGCTGGCCTTGGAAGCTGCCGGTGCGGCGATCGTGCTGTTCGAGGCGATTCCCAGCGCCCTGGGCAAGGAGTTGACCGAGGCGTTGAAGGTGCCGACCATCGGCATCGGCGCGGGGCCGGATTGTTCGGGCCAGGTGCTGGTGATGCACGACATCCTGGGCGTTTTCCCGGGGCGCAAAGCGCGCTTCGTGAAGAACTTCATGGAAGGGCAGACCAGCATCGATGCCGCCGTGAGCGCGTATGTGAACGCAGTCAAGGATGGCAGTTTTCCGGCGCTGGAGCACTGCTTCTAAGCCGTACGCGATCGCAGGATTGCCCCACTAGCCAGGAGACCGTCATTCCCGCGCAGGCGGGAATCCAAGTTGCCAGCGCAGTCGATAACTGAGTAACGCACTTGGGTTCCCGCCTGCGCGGGAACGACGTGTAGCTAGCGCAATCCATACCGCTTCATCTTGTTCAACAGCCCCACCCGCGAAATCCCCAACTGCCTGGCCGCATGCGTGTGATTGTGCGCCGTCTCGTCAAGCGCGGCGACGATCAGGCGCTTTTCCAGCGCTGCCACCTGCGCATCGAGCAAGCCATCCCCCTCCACCGCCATCTGCACGCCCGTTTCGCCGCAGGCCAGCGCCAGGTCATCCACCGTAATCACATCGGCACTCCCCGCCAGCGCCGCCGCCGTCGATACCGAATGCTGCAGCTCGCGCACATTGCCCGGCCAACCCCTCGACACCACCCATTCCAGCGCAGCGGGCGCCAGCCGCTTGGGCGGCACCAGCCTGGCCGCCACCGCCTGCACGATCAGCGCCACATCCTCGGCCCGCTCGGCCAGCGCCGTGGTCCTGACCTGGATGCCTTTCAAGCGATAAAACAGATCGTCGCGAAACGATTTTTCCTCGACCATCGCCGCCAGGTCGCGGTTGGTGGCCGCCACCACGCGCACATCGACCAAGGTTTCGCTGCGCGCGCCCACCGCGAAAAAACTCCCGGCCTGCAAAAAGCGCAGCAACTTGACCTGCATCGGCAGCGGCATGTCGCCGATCTCGTCGAGGAACAAGGTGCCGCCGTTGGCCGCCGCGATCAAGCCGATGCGGTCGCGGTCCGCTCCCGTGAAGCTGCCCTTGCAGTGCCCGAACAATTCGCTCTCGAACAGCTCCGCCGGAATCGCACCGCAGTGCACCGCCACGAACGGCTTGGCGCTGCGCTTGCCGTTGGCGTGCAGCGCGCGCGCGACCAGCTCCTTGCCGGTGCCGCTCGGCCCCGTGATCATCACCGGCACCTCGGTCGGGCCGATGCGCCGGATCAGCGCGCGCAGGTCGCGCAGGTCGTTACTGATGCCGATCAGGCCCATGGTGGCGTCGCTTGGTGCGGCGCGCGCGCGCCACTCGGCCAGCTCGCGTTCCAGCCGGCGCTTGGTGAGCGCGCGCTCGACCACCACGCGCAGCAGGTCCGGGTCGAGCGGCTTGGGTAAAAAGTCCCAGGCGCCGGCGGCCATCGCGCGCAGGGCCAGTTCGCGGTCGGCGTGGCCGGTCATCACCACCACCGGCGCCGAGGCGAGACCCGGCAGCAGCGCCAGCCCTTCATCGGGGCGGAACGAGGGCGGCAGCGCCAGGTCGAGCAGCACCAGGTCGAAGGTATGCTCGGCGCACAAGGCCAGTACCTGTTCGCTTGACGCCGCGACCTTGACGTCGTAGCCAAGGCTGGCCAGCCAGTTGCCGCACAGGCGCTGGAAGGCGGGTTCGTCGTCGACGAGAAGAATGCGTTCGGTAGTCATGGCGAGCCTGGTAAAAGAAGTTCGAAGCAGCAGTTCCAGCCGGCCCGTTCGCCCAGCCTGACCGTGCCGCCGTGGGCCTCGACCAGGCGCCTGACGATCGCCAAGCCAAGTCCGGTGCCGCCCGGACGGCGCGTGGTAAAGGGCTGGAACAGGTCGGCGGCCAGATCGGCGGGCACGCCCGGGCCGTTGTCGCATACGCGCAGCAGCACCGGGCCGTCGTCCTGCGCCTGGGCGTCGACCAGGATGCGCGGGTCGCCGCGGCCGCGCAGCATGGCCATGGCGTTGCCGATCAGGTTGCCGAGGATTTGTTCGCCGCGCATCGGGTCGATGTGCAGGCACAGGGCCGCGTCGACATCGAGTTCGATGGCTTGCGAGGGATGGCCCGCGGCCACCCGCTGCACCAGTTCGGCCACGTTCACGCGCTGCGGGTTCAGGCGCACTTCGCCCGAGTAACTGAGCAAGTCCTGAATCAGGTGATCGGCACGCTCGATCTGGGCGCGAATTTCGGCGCGCGTTTCGGGCGGCGACATCACCGCCGCCATGCTGATGATGTTGAGCGGGTTGCGCAGTTCGTGCGCCACGGTCGCCGCCAGTCCGCCCAGTTCCAGCAGGTGGGCCTGTTGCAGGCGCTCCTTTTCGTGCTCCGCATGGCGCAGCAGCTGGTCCAGCCGCGCCGCAGCAGCGGCCAGCAGGGCGCCGAATACCTCGCCCACGCGGGTCACGCCGGGCGTCGCGCCTTCCCACTCCATCAGCTCACTGCGCCAGTGCGGCGCCTCGCCATCCTTGCCGGCGGCGAGATAGCAATGCACACCAGGCTTGCCCGCGCTATCGCCAGTCGGCCTGGCGTCGCCCAGCACCACCCGCATCGGCTGGCGCAGGTGCGCGCCCAGGGTGGAGGCGGCGATCCGTTCCAGCTCCTGCCAACTGCTGGCGGTATCGAGCCGCAGGCGCCAGTCGGCCAGCACACCCGCTTCCAGATGCGCACCGGGGAACACCAGGCGTTCGATGGCGCGGCGCGACGGGCCTTCCAGCACCAGCATCACGCCCAGCATGGCGGTGCCGAGCAACCAGAGCTGCCAGAGCGGCATGGCGGCCAGCGGCGCGAAGCCGGTGCGCGCGGCCACGCTGAGCAGCAGGCTGGCCAGGGCCACCGTGATGGCGGTGAGCACCAGCCAGGCCAGCAGACGGTTGGCCCACAGGTTCACCACCATCAGGTCGTAGCGCAGGATGCCGAACACCAGCAGCAGCGCGTAGCCGGGCAGCAGGATCACGCTGTAAGGGAAGATGTCGATCCCGAGCGAGGCGTTGAGGAACATCAGCGACGCCCCCGATCCCCACACGCCGGCAAACCAGATCGCCATGATCTTGCCGCGCTGTTTGGGCGCTGCTGCCGGCCACGCGGCGAGCAGCAGCAGATAGGCCCAGACGCTGATCGAGCTGACGACGATGCCGGGTATCCAGCCCCACACCGGGAAAAAGTAGTAGCGCCGGAAGCCCAGCCAAGGCGCCAGGGTGCCCATGTCGAGCACCTGGATCAGCACGAGGGTCACGATGCCGATCAGGTAAATGCCGAGCAGCTGGCGCGGGCGCTCGCGCTGCAGGAAGCGGAACACGAAGTGCAGGAAGAACACCGCGTTGATCGGGCCGCAGTTGACCAGCCGTTTGCCCAGCGCCGCCACGCTGTCGCCGCCCAGGTGCATGCCCAGCTGCCCCAGTGCCCAGCAGCCGATGCCGACGCAAAACAGCGCCAGCGGCTTGATGCCGCTCTGGTGCGGCGCCTTGGCCCACAGCCACGCCGCCAGTCCCAGGCTGATGCAGCTCTGGAACGCCAGGGAGAAATAGTAAACGCGGTAGATGTCCATGCGGGCCAGGGTGTAAGGCAGCTTGATAGTTGCAACGGGCTAACTATATAGCAAGTTGACAGCCAGTGCGTGGGCGCCATAGTTTTTCTGTTTAAAAACAGCAGCTTAGGATTGCAGTGAGGGTGGCATGCGGCTTGCGTATTGATGAGTAGGACGGCGCTAGCCGGAACGACTCAGCAAAGGCATCGAAATATCATGAAAACACGGCATTTCCCCGGCATCGACGCACTGGTGCCACCCAAAATCGTCTGGATGCAGGTCAACCGCGTGCTGGCGTGGGCCTTGATCGTCTCGCCGCTGGCTCAGTGGGCGCTCGGAACGGCGTTCATGCGCGGGCTGGCACTCGACCTGGCGATGTTGCTGGCGCATGCGGCGATGTCGCTGGTCTTGTTCGGCGCGCCCAAGGTACCGGCACGCCGCTTCAGCGTGGCGATGCATGTCTTCGGCCGGCAGCCGGCAGACCTGAGCCCGCGCAACCGGTTTCTGTTGAGCGGGTACAGGGTCGGATTGACGCTGCTGCTTTTGGCGCTGGTGCTGACGCTGATCGCTGTGCTGCGCCTCATCCCCTTTTCTAACTACCTCGCCTATGTGGGTGTGCTCTGGATAGTCGCCGTTCCATCGTCCGTGCTCGTCCTCTGGCCGCTCCTGCGCATGCCAATGACGCTGTCCCAGCACCTCGATCCCTCCATCGTCCAGGCGTTACGGCGCTGGGGCATGCGCACGAATGCGGGCAGCGCGGCTGTCTGGATCGTCATCTTCTTTTTCCTGTTCTCCTACATTAACCTGATCAGGTAGTCGCCATCATGTTTGCCTTCGCCGCAGCACCACATCACGTCGTTTTCCCGTCACTGACAAGGCGCAATGCCGGCATGCCGCAACTGGGCACCCTCGACGGCGACCTGCTGACGGTCGCCGCGTGGCAGCGCATCGCTCTCGCCGCCCTGCCCGTGCTGACGCTGGCTGCCTTCGCCGCGCTCCATGCGCACGGTGCTTATCTGGCGCTGCCGCTGGTAATGCTGATGCACTTCGTGGTCACGGTCGCTTATCTGCACGACGTGGCGCACGGCTCCGCAGGCCTCGATGCGCGCGCCACGCACTGGGCGCTGTTCATCGTCAGCGTGCTGGTGCTGCAAAGCGGGCATTCATTCCGCTACACGCACCTGCACCACCATGCCCACTGCCTGGAAGATGACGATCTGGAAGGCGCACCCGCGCGCGGCGGCCTGCTCGGCGCGCTGCTGTGCGGCCCGCTGTACCTGCCCCGCCTGTGGCGCGAATCATTCCGCAAGATCCGCCCGGCACGCGACCGGCGCTGGATGGTTTCTGAACTGGCCACCTCGCTGGCGCTGGCGCTGCTGGCCCTGTGGCTGACACGCTGGAGCAGCGGGCCGCTGGTCTATGTCGGCATGGCCTGGATCGGCGGCTGGTTCTATCCGCTGGCGACGGCGTATCTGCCGCACTACAAACCGGGCAGCAAGCCGCTCGAACAGGCCCGTACCATGCGCGGCGCCATCGTGCCGGCACTATTCTTGAACCTGACCTATCACCTTGAGCATCACCTGTATCCACAAGTGCCGACCATGAACCTGCGGCGCCTGTCGCGCCGGCTCGATCCGCACTTCGCGGCGCGCGGACTGCGGCCTACCCAGGTGTATTGAGCGTCGCACCCGCGGCTGAACATATCGCCAGCATCGCCGATACCGATTCAAACTCTTCGACCGGGCCATGCGCGCGCAATGTCTCAGCCGGCGCATACCCCCATGCCACCGCGCCAAATGCCACGCCGGCCTTAGCGGAGGCCTCGGCATCGGTACCCTGGTCGCCCACATACAGCGCCTCGCCCGCGCCAACCTGGCTTTGCCTGACCACTTTGCGAATGCGCGAAGCCTTGCCGAACACCGACATGCCGCACTCGAAGTGGCTGAACAGGCTACTCAGCCCAGGCCCCAGCACGCGGTGCACGTTCTGCTCCGAGTTGGACGACACCACCGCCAGCGCCACGCCAGCATCGGCCAGTGCCAGCAAGGCGTCGGCGATGCCGCCGAACAGGGCGATGCTGGCCGCGTTCTCGCTCATCAAGCCGATGAAGCTTTTCGCGACCACCGGCATTTTCCAGGCAGGCATGCCGATGTGGCGCATGATGTCGCGCGTGCCCATGCTGCGCATCAGCGCCACCTGGTCGCCCTCGATGCGCTTGAGGCCATGCTTGTCCGCCAGGCCGTTATACACGCTCTGGAAGAAAGGGAACGAGTCGGCCAGGGTGCCGTCGAAGTCGAAAATGACCAGACGGTACTTCAGGCGCGGGGGCGCTATGCGGTCATCCAATTTGAATCCATGTGGTCTTGAGTTCCGTGTACTTGTCCAGGGCGTGCAGCGATTTATCGCGACCGTTGCCCGACTGCCTGACGCCGCCGAACGGCACCGTGATGTCGTCGCCATCGTACTGGTTCACATGCACAGTGCCCGCGCGCAGGGCACGCGCAGTCTTGATCGCTTTGCTCAAGTCGGCCGTCCACACGGCTGCCTGCAAGCCGTACTGGGTCGAATTGGCCTGGCGCACGGCATCGTCGATGTCGGTGAAACTGAGCACCGACAGCACCGGCCCGAAAATCTCTTCGCGCGCGATGCTCATCGTACCGTCCACCTGGTCGAACAGGGTCGGCGCCACGTAAAAGCCTCCGCTGTCGGTGCGCGCGGCGTCGCCGCCGGCCAGCAGTTTGGCGCCAGCCTGCTTGCCCTGCTCGATGTAGCCCATCACGGTTTTCATCTGGGCCGCGTCGACGATGGCGCCCATGATGGTGGCTTCGTCGAGCGGGTCGCCCGGCGCGAAATCGGGCACCAGCGCCAGCGCTTTTTCAAGGAATGCATCCTTGATCGAGGCTTCGACGAACAGGCGCGAAGGCGCGTTACAGCTCTCGCCCTGGTTGAAGTAGATCGAACCGATGGCCGCGCTCACCGCCGCATCGAGGTCCGGGCAGTCGGCGCAGACGATGTTGGCCGACTTGCCGCCCAATTCGGTCCAGGCGCGCTTGAGGTTAGATTGCCCGGCCATCTGCAAAATCTGCTTGCCGACCTTGGTGGAGCCGGTAAAGCCGATGCAATCGACATCCATGTGCAGCGCCAGCGCCGCCCCGGCTTCATGGCCGTAGCCGGGAACGACGTTGAACACACCCGCCGGCAGCCCGGCTTCGAGCGCGATGTCGGCCAGGCGCAGGGCCGTGAGGGGCGACTTTTCGGACGGTTTGAGGATCACGCTGTTGCCGGCGGCGAGTGCCGGGGCGATCTTCCAGGAGGCCATGATCATCGGGTAGTTCCACGGCACGATGGCCGCCACCACGCCGGCCGGCTCGCGCGTGATCAGGGCCAGGCTGTTGTCGCCCGTGGGCGCGATTTCGTCGTAGACCTTGTCGATCGCCTCGCCGTACCAGCGGATGCAGTTGGCCGCCGCCGGCACATCCACGCTCTGGCTGTACCTGATCGGTTTGCCCATGTCGAGCGTCTCCAGCAAGGCCAGTTCGTCGGCATGCGCCAGGATCAGGTCCGCGAACCTGATCATGACGCGCTTCCTCGCCGCCGGCGCCTGGCCGGCCCAGCGCCGGTCCTCGAACGCCGCGCGCGCCGCCGCCACGGCCGCGTCGATATCCAGGCCGTCGCAGCGCGCGACAAGGCCCAGCTGGCGGCCGTCGATCGGCGAGAGATTGTCGAAGCGCTGTTCCGACCTGGCCCAGACGCGCTCCCCGCCGATGACTGCGCGTCCGTCGATGCCAAGGGCTGCCGCCCGTTCGTGCCATTGCTTGTTCGCTTGCGTCGTTGCCATCCTGTGCTCCCTAAAAGCTCACTACTGTCGATACGCCGATAACATGATTGTCGCGGCGGTACTGTCCGTCGAATGTCCTGAACACCCTGGCCGTGGCGTAGTCGTAACGGTATTCGCCCTTCACGCTCACGCCCGGCACAAGCAGGTACTGCGTGCCCACCGAGAGCGTGCCGCGATTGGCGCCGCGGGTGGGGTCGATGACAAGCCATTGCCCGCCGCGCAAGACCATGCCGGAACCGAAGCCGTTGCGCCCGTCGGGGCAGTTCGCGGCCAGACCGGCGAGGTCCTTGCAGCCGGGCGCCAGGGTCGCCCCGAACACGCCGCCCCCGCCGCTGCCGTTGAAGATGTAGTCGAGGCGGGCGATGGCTTCGAGGCGCGGCATGATCTTGTACGACACCAGCGATGACAGGCCGTACCAGCGCTGGCTTGCCCCGTCGTAGCGATTCGCGGCGGTGGCCTGCTGGCGCCCATAGCTTAACTGACCCTGGAGATTCCAGTCGCCACGCGTGTAAAAGCCATCGACCTCCATCAAGCCCACCCGACCCACGCCAGCGTCGTCGAAGCCCGCATGGGTGCCGGACAGGCCGAAGCCGGAAAATTCGCCCTTGGCGTAGTCGATCCGATAGAACACGCCGGGTGTTCTTTCACCCCCAGCGTCGATGCGGGCGCTGTTCATATTGCCGATCATGATTTTGCTGTCCCATTTGCCGCGCACGAGCTGCAGGCCGGCGCCGGTGTAGAAGTTGGCCGCCGAAAAATCAAACAGCAGGTTGTGGGTGAGGAGCTTGTTCTGGGTCGACGGGATGTATTCATAGCCGCTCCAGTCGGGAATTTGGCCGAGCAACAGGCGGGTCGACTGCTCGCCGAGCGGAATCGAGGCCGACGCCTCGTGCACCAGATTGCCGAAGTTGTAGCCGGATGCCGTGCTCTTGCTGGGCATGAGCGAGATTCTCAATCTGGTGCCGCCTTCAAGCTCCTTGTCGAGATTGAGCATGGCACTGCCGAAGTAGGTATTGTCGTAGCCGAAGCTCTCGCCGGAACCGTTGACCGAGCTGTTGTTGTTCAAGAAGACGAAGCTGGAAGTGCCCGCGTTGCGGTTGCGCAGATAGGTCGGATCGATGTAGCCGGAGATCTTCAAGCCTTTCAGGCCGCTGGTCTCCATCGCATCGTCGATGGCGTCGCTCTTGACGCGCAGGCGCGCCAGTTCGGCGCCGTTGTCCGGCTTGGGCTGTTCGGCCTTCTCGATCATCGCTTCGAGCTTTTGCACATGCGCCTTGAGGGCGCCCAGTTCGGCCTTGAGTTCCTCGGTAGTCTGGGCTTGCGCGATAACGGGACAAGCTGCGGCGAAGGCGATGACGGCGTTGCGGTACTCGTTCATGGTTCACTCCTCGGGCCAACGGTGAGTGTGGCGGGCACCCCGTGCCCACCACCGTAAACAGCGGCCGCAGAGCGTGCTATGACTTGAGCGCGGCCGCCACCTGCTTCTGGCGCTGCCGCTCGGCGCGCGCCATCATGATGGCGGCGACGATCACGCCGGTCGACACCACCAGTATCGTCAATGCCGCCACCGCGTTCACGCGCGGGTCCAGGCCCAGGCGCGCGCGCGACATGATCACCAGCGGCATGGTCGTCGCGCCCGGGCCGGACAGGAAGTTCGACAGCACCACGTCGTCGAGCGAGAGCGTAAACGTGAGCAGCCAGGCCGAGGCCAGCGACTGCGTGATGTTCGGCAAGGTCGCCAGGAAGAACACCTGGTGCGGACGGCAGCCAAGGTCCATGGCCGCTTCTTCGAGCGAGCGGTTCATTTCGCGCAGGCGCGACTGCACCACCACGGCCGCATACGCCATGCCGAGCAAGGTATGGCCGATCCAGATGGTGAAGGCGCCGCGCTCGGGAAAGCCGAAGATCTTCTGCATGGAGACGAGCATCAGCAGCAGCGACAGGCCGATGATCACCTCGGGCATGACCAGCGGCGCGCTGACCATGCCGGAGAACAGCAGGCGGCCCGGAAAGCGCTTGTAGCGGTTCAGGGCAAAGGCGGCCATGGTCCCCAGCGGCACGGACGCCGTGGCGCTCATCAGGGCGATTTTGAGCGACAGCACGAAGCCGCTGACCAGTTCCGCGTCCCTGAACAGCTCCGGGTACCACTGGGTGGAAAAGCCGCTCCACACCATGTCCTGGCGCGAGCTGTTAAACGAAAACACGACCAGTACCACCAGCGGCAGGTACAGGAACAGATAGCCCATCGAGAGCCATCCGCGGCCGAACCAGCGGGCGAGGGTCATCTTGCTCATTTTCTTGTTCATGCGTGACCCTCCGCTTCCTGTTCGGCCTTGTACTTGTTGAAGATGGCCATCGGCACCAGGATCAGGAGGATGGCCACCACCGCCAGCGCCGAGGCGCGCGGCCAGTCGGTATTGACGAAAAACTCGTCCCACAGCAGGCGCCCGATCATCAGGGTTTCGGGGCCGCCGAGCAGCTCCGGGATGACGAATTCGCCCACTGCCGGAATGAATACCAGCATGGCGCCGGCGATGATGCCCGACTTCGACAGCGGCACGGTAATCCTCCAGAAGGCTTGCCACGGCGTGGCGCCCAGGTCGGCCGCCGCTTCCAGGAAGCGCACATCCATTTTCACTAGGTTGGCGTACAGCGGCAGGATCATGAACGGCAGGTAGGCATAGAACATCCCCAGCACCAGCGCGAACGGGGTGTTCATCATTTTGAGCGGTTCGTTGATCGCCCCGAGCCACAGCAGCAGGTTGTTGAGCAGGCCCTGGTTGGCCAGGATGCCCTTCCAGGCGTAGATGCGCAGCAGGAAGGAGGTCCAGAACGGCAGCATCACCATCATCAGCAGCACCGTGCGGTACGCGGGCCGGGCGCGCGCCATGAAGTAGGCGAAGGGGTAGCCGGTCACCAGGCACAGGACCATGGTCATGCCCGCGTAGCCGAGCGAGCGCAGGAAGGTCCACAGGTAGTTGTCGTCCTCGGTGAGGGCGACGTAGTTGACGATTTTTGCCTTGATGTGGATGACGCCATCGCTGAAGGTCAGCAAGGGGCCGAACGGGCTGCCGCTGTCGTCGAGTTCCGAGAAACTCATGCGCAGCACGATCAGGAACGGGATCAGGAAGGCGATGGTCAGCCAGACCAGCGGCACGCCGATGACGAAACGGCGGCCGGCCGCGGGAGGTCGAAACTTCGGGCTCGGGTTGGAGTTCATGGCCGCCTCAATTGGTCAGGACCACGATGTCGCTGCCGTCCCACCACGCGACGACGCGCTGGCCGCGCTCCATGCGCGCCTCTTCATGGCGCGCCGCGTTGGTGCGCGCCACCTTGAGCATGCCGCCCTGCGCCAGGCGCACCTGGTAGTGGGTCTCGTTGCCGAAGTAGGAAACGTTGGCAATCTCCCCGGTGACGCAGTTGTAGCCGTCTTCGGCGGCCGAGGCGCGCTGCTCCACACCCGGCAGGTCGCGCTGCAGGGCGATTTTTTCGGGCCGCACCGCCACGCTGACCGGCATGTTGATGGTGCCGCTGATGCCGTGGCTGACGTAATGCCGGCATTCTTGTGTTTCGATGATGACGTGGTCGGGCTGGTCGACCCGCACATGGCCGTCGAACATGTTGACGCTGCCGATGAAGTCCGCCACGAAGCGGCAGTTGGGCGTTTCATAGATGTCGCCCGGCGCCCCCACCTGCAGGATGCGTCCTTCGCTCATGACGGCGATGCGGGTGGCCATGCTCATGGCCTCGTCCTGGTCGTGGGTGACCATCACGCAGGTCACGCCAACCTGCTCGATGATGTTCACCAGTTCCATCTGGGTCTGTTCGCGCAGCTTTTTATCGAGCGCGCCGAGCGGCTCGTCGAGCAGCAGCAACTGGGGGCGCTTGGCCAGGCTGCGCGCCAGCGCCACGCGCTGCTGCTGCCCGCCCGAGAGCTGGTGCGGCTTGCGCTTGGCATAGGCGCCCAGCTGCACCAGCGCCAGCATCTGCTCGACCCGTTCAGCCACTTCCGCCCTGGGCAGGCCGTCGCGGCGCAGGCCGAAGGCGACGTTGTCCCACACCGTCAGGTGCGGGAACAGCGCGTACGACTGGAACATCATGTTGACCGGGCGCTCGTAGGGCGGCACCCCGACCAGGTCCTGCCCGGCCAGTTCGATGGTGCCCGCGGTCGGCGTCTCGAAACCCGCCAGCATGCGCAGCAGGGTCGATTTGCCGCAGCCGGAGCTGCCCAGCAGCGCGAAGATCTCGCCCTTGTCGATGGCGAGCGAAATGTCGTTCACGGCGCGCACGCCGTCGAATGCCTTGACGAGGTTGCGGATCAGGAGAAAAGGCTGCGAACTTGCGGGTTGTGCATTCGTCATATGAATGATGAAAGAATAGGCAAAGCCGCAATTTTATCGGACATACGCCGGTATGCAGGCAAAATGATTACATCCCGGTCTTAAAACGCGTAAATACGCGCGTCATGGTGCGGCGCGCGTCGGCGCTCAGGGGTTCGGGCACCACCATGCGCTGCTTGTCCGTGTCGGGCAGGTAGACCGTGTGGTTGCCGGCGATGTCGGGCCGCACCAGGCGCGTGGCGGCCGCATTCGGGTTGGCGTAAAAGACCTTGTTGGTCAGGCTGGCGTGCACCTCGGGGCGCAGGATGTAGTTGATCCACAGGTGGGCGTTGCCCGGATGCGGGGCGTCGGCCGGAATGGCCATGGTGTCGAACATCAGGGTCGCGCTCTTCGGCACCAGGGCCACGATGTTCTGGCCGTTCTTGCTGTCGATGGCGCGCTGGCGCGCGATGTTGATGTCCCCCGACCAGCCGAGCGAGACGCACAGGGCGCCGTTGGCCAGGTCGTTGATGTAGCCGGCGGAGCTGAACAGGGTCACCGATGGCCGGATCGCCTGCAGCATGCGGGCCGCGTCCTGGTAGTCGGCGCTGTTTTTCGAATAGGCCGGTTTGCCGATGTAGAGCAGCGCGGCGGGCAGCACCTCGGACGGGGAATCAAGAAAGGAAATGCCGCACGATTTGAGCTTGCTCGCGTAGCGCGGATCGAACACCAGGTCCCACACGTTGTCGGGCATGGGCAAGCTGCCCAGGGCCGCCTTGACCTTGTCGACGTTGATGCCCAAGGTGGTGTAGCCCCACAGCCAGACCACCAGGTGCTTGTTGTCCGGGTCGAGCCGTTTGACCAGCGTTTGCAGCGCCGGATCGAGATTGGCCAGGTTGGGCAGGCTGGCCTTGTCCAGGGGCCGCAGCAGGCCGCCATCGATCTGCAGGCGCGCCCAGTGGGCCGTGGGGACTACGATGTCGTAGCCGGTCTTGCCGGCGGTGAGCTTGGCGTGCAGGACTTCGTTGCTGTCGAACAGATCGTAGCGGACCTTGATGCCGGTTTCTTTTTCGAAGTTGCGGACCGTGTCGTCGGCGATGTAGTCGGACCAGTTGTAGATGTTGAGGATTTTTTCTTCCTCCGGAGCGGCGAGCGCCACCTTGGCGGCGGCCGCGAGGCCGAGGATGAAGCACTGTGCGATGCGGCCTATCGTCTTCATCCTGCCTCCCGTTGTTAACGTGAATTCAAGTGACCCAGCCCCGCTGCTGCAAGTCGATCAGGGTGGCCTCGAGGCAGTACCTGATCTTGAAAATCATTTCGTCGATCTGCGCCCGCGTCATCACCAGCGGCGGTGCGATGATCATGCGGTCGCCCACGGCGCGCATGATGATCCCGTTGGCGAACATGTAGCCGCGGCAGATCATGCCCACGCCCTGCTCCGGCTCGAAGAACTCGCAGTCGTGCACCGCTGCGGCCTTCTTGCGCACCAGGTTCAGCCCCGCCACGAAACCGCAGCTGTCGGCGTAACCCACCAGCGGATGATCCATCAGCTCCGCGAACTTCTCCTTGAGGTACGGGCCGGTGTCCTGCGCCACCTGCTGCACCAGACGCTCGTCGATCAGGATGCGGATGTTTTCCAGCGCCGCCGCGCAGGCCACCGGGTGGCCCGAATACGTGAACCCGTGATTGAAGTCGCCGCCTTCGTGGATCAGCACGTCCGCTACCCGATCACCGACCAGCACGCCACCTAAGGGAACATATCCCGAGGTCACCCCCTTCGCGAACGTAATCAAGTCAGGTTTGATCTGCATCAATTCAGAGCCAAACCATGTACCAAGACGGCCAAAACCGCAAATGACTTCGTCGGCGATCAAGAGCACGCCGTACTTGTCGCAGATGCGGCCGATTTCGGGCCAGTAGGTGGCCGGGGGGATGATCACGCCGCCGGCGCCCTGCACCGGTTCGCCGATGAAGGCGGCGACCTTGTCGGGGCCGACCTCGAGGATCTTGGTCTCCAGCCAGCCGGCGGCCACGATGCCGAATTCGTCGGCGCTCATGCCGCTGCCGTTTTCCAGCCAGTTCGGCTGGCCGATATGCTCGATCCCGGGGATCATGCCGCCCTGCTCGTGCATGCCCGCCATGCCGCCCAGCGCCGCGCCGGCCACCGTGCTGCCGTGGTAGGCGTTGTAGCGGCTGATGATGGTGTGGCGCTGAGGGAAGCCTTTCAGGTCCCAGTAGCGGCGCACCATGCGCAGGTTGGTGTCGTTCGCTTCCGAGCCGGAGCCGGTGAAGAACACGTGGTTGAACTGGGGCGGCGAAATCTCCACCAGCAGCGCGGCCAGGCGGGTGGCCGGCACGTTGGTGGTGTTGAAGAAGCTGTTATAGAAGGGCAGGGTCTGCATCTGGCGGTACACCGCGTCCGAGATGCTGGTGCGCCCGTAGCCGACATTGACGCACCACAGGCCCGACATCCCGTCGAGGATCTTGTTACCCTCCGAATCCCACAGGTAGATGCCGTCGCCGCGCACCATCACGCGCGCGCCGCGTTCGCCCAGCGCCTTGTGGTCGGTGAAGGGATGCATGTAGTGCGCCGCATCCTGGCGCTGGATTTCGGCGGTGTCGTAGACGTCGTGTGTCGCGGCCTTGACCGACGCGACCAGCGCGGCGCTCGGGACCATGGGGTTGGCTGTCATGATGGACCTCGTTTCTAATTATTGTCGGTGCTCTTGCTTGTTATAGGTGCGGCAGAAAATCAAACGTGGAGCAGCAAATGCTCGCGCTCCCACGGGCTGATGACGGTCATGAATTCCTGGTGTTCGAGGTCCTTGATGGCCGCATACACGTCGATGAAGCGCTCGCCCAGCACCGTGCGCAGCTTGTCCTCGGCGCGCAGCAGGTGCAGTGCTTCGGGCAGGCCCTGGGGCAGTTCGAACGGCAGTTCATAGGCGCTGCCATTCATCATGGCGGTCGGTTCGAGCTGCTCGGTCATGCCGAGGTAGCCACAGGCCAGGGTCACGGCCAATGCCAGGTAGGGGTTGGCGTCGGCGCCGATGATGCGGTTTTCCACGCGCCGGTCCTGCACGCCCGATTCGGGCACGCGAAAGCCCACCGTGCGGTTGTCCAGGCCCCACTGGATATTGATCGGCGCAGCCGTGTGGCGCACGATGCGGCGGTACGAATTGACGTACGGCGCGACGATGGCCATGGCCGACGGCATGTAGCGCTGCAGCCCGCCGATGTACTGCTTGAACAGGGGCGAGGCCGAACCATCTTCGCTGCTGAAGATATTCAGGCCGGTCTTGGTGTCGACCACGCTCTGGTGCACGTGCATGGCCGAACCGGGTTCGCCCGCCATCGGCTTGGCCATGAAGGTGGCGTACATGTCGTGCTTGAGGGCTGCCTCGCGCAAGGTGCGCTTGAAGAAGAATACCTTGTCGGCCAGGCCGAGCGGGTCGCCATGCAGGAAGTTGATTTCCATCTGGCCGGCGCCGATCTCGTGGATCAGGGTGTCGACGTCGAGGTTCATCAGTTCGCAGTAATCGTAGATATCCTCGAACAGCGGGTCGAATTCGTTGACGGCGTCGATGCTGTAGACCTGGCGGCTGGTTTCGGCGCGGCCGCTGCGGCCGATCGGCGGTTTGAGCGGCAGGTCGGGATCGATATTCTTGGCGGTCAGGTAGAACTCGAGTTCGGGCGCGACCACCGGCTTCCAGCCCTTGTCGGCGTACAGTTTCAGGACGCGGCGCAGTACCGTGCGCGGCGCGAAGTCGACCAGTTTGCCGTCGGCGAAATAGCAGTCGTGGATCACCTGCGCGGTCGGGTCGACCGCCCATGGCACCATGGTGATGGTGGTCGGATCGGCCTTGAGGATCATGTCGCGGTCGGTGGCCGAGATGGCGCGGTCGTAGGCCTCGTCATCTACGGGATAGTTGCCGGTCACGGTCATCCCCAGCACCGCCTCGGGAATGCGCATGCCGCGCTCCTGGGTGAATTTGCCGCGCGGGAGGATCTTGCCGCGCGCGACCCCGGTCAGGTCGGGGATCAGGCATTCGATTTCGGTGACCCGTTTTTCGTTGAGCCACAGGTCCATGTCGGTATAGGTAAAGTTTTCGCGAATTGCCATGATGTTCTCTCTGTAGTTTGCGCTCTGTTATTTGCTCATGCGCGCGCGGGCAGATGCCGCCGGCGTGCTGGGGAAGCGAGGATGGCAGGCGGCGCTACGGCACGCAGCGCAGGGCCCACTTTTCGTAATGGCTGGTGGCGTGTGTCGTCATGCGCGCCCCTCGCGCCTGGCCTGGAACGCGCGGCAGGCCTGGCCGAAGGCGCCGAACATGGCCATCGAAGCGGGGTTGTCGAGGATCTGCCATTCGGGATGCCACTGCACCGCCAGGGTGAAGCCGGGCGCGGACGGCACCGAAAAGGCTTCCACCAGACCATCGTGCGACACCGCTTCGACGGCGATGCCGGGCGCGAGCCGGTCCACGCCCTGCCCGTGCAGCGAATTGACGGCGATCCACTCCACGCCGCCGAGCATGCGCTGGAAGGCGCCGCCTTGTGTGAGGATGACGTCGTGGGCCGGGCCGTACTGGTCTTCGATGGACGCGTCGGGGTCTTCGCGGTGGTCCATCTTGCCTTCGACTTCCTGCACCGCCTGATACAGGCTGCCGCCGAGGGCCACGTTTATCTCCTGGAACCCGCGGCATACCGCGATCAGGGGGATGCCGCGTTCGAGGGCGGCGCGGATCAGCGGCAAGGTGGTGGCGTCGCGCGCGCGGTCCTGCGGCAGGCTCGGGTCGAGCACGTCCTGGTCGTAGCAGCTCGGATGCACGTTCGAGGCCGAACCGGTGAGCATGATGCCGTCGCACACCGACAGCGACGCCTCCAGATCGAGCGCGGCGCCGAGCGCGGGCAGGATCATGGGAGCGCAGTCGGCGCCGAGGACGACGGCGTCGACATATTTAAGCTGCGCGGCGTGATACGGATGAGGTCCGATCTGGCGCGTGCAGGCGGGAACGAGGACGATAGGGCGGCGCATGATTGTCGGTATAGGAACGAATGACGCTCTCGTTTCATCATAATGGCTAATCGGCCTGATGGCGAGTGCTGCTTGATCCATCTCAAATGGACTCCTTAGGGTTGACGTAAATCAATACGTTCCCACCATTAGAGCTTACCGGCAAGTTGTCAAAGATGCCAACACGAACCGCCGTGGCTGAAGAATTGCTTGACTGGAATTAATTTCTTAATTGAGGTCAGACCCCGGCGGGGGGGGGGGTGAAGCCAACTTGAGCATGGGCCTGCCAGCCCAGGCGCGCTTGTGCAGGGACAAAAGCTTGCGCGCGCCGCTGCCGGGCAATCGATGGCAAAAAACGCTAAGATGATTGCCCGGCCTTCGCGCCCAGCCCTCTGACGAAAGCTCCCCTATGTTGAACCTGAAAGACCCGTCGCTGCTGCGGCAACAATGTTTTATCGATGGCGAATGGCGCGATGCGGACAATGCGGCCACCATCACGGTCACCAATCCGGCCACCGGCGAGACGCTCGGCACGGTGCCGCGCATGGGCGCGCTTGAAACCGCGCGCGCCATCGCGGCGGCCAACGCCGCCTGGCCGGCCTGGCGCAAGAAAAGCGCGCGCGAACGCAGCGTCATCCTGCGCGAATGGAACGATCTGATGATCGAGAACGCCGACGACCTGGCCCTGATCATGACGGCCGAACAGGGCAAGCCCTTGCTCGAATCGAAGGGCGAAATCGCCTACGCCGCCTCCTTCATCGAATGGTTTGCCGAGGAAGGCAAGCGCATCGAGGGCGATACCTTGCAGTCGCCCTGGGCCGACCGCCGCCTGGTGGTGACCAAGGAGCCGATCGGCGTGTGCGCGGCGATTACGCCGTGGAATTTTCCAGCGGCGATGATCACGCGCAAGGCCGGTCCCGCGCTGGCGGCCGGCTGCCCGATGGTGGTCAAGCCGGCCGAGCTGACCCCGTTCTCGGCCCTGGCCCTGGCCGAACTGGCCGCGCGCGCCGGCATGCCCAAGGGCGTGTTCAGCGTCGTCACGGGCGACTCCAGGGCGATCGGCGGCGAAATGACCGGCAATCCGCTGGTGCGCAAACTGACTTTCACCGGGTCGACCCAGGTCGGCCGGGTGCTGATGGAACAGTGCGCCCCGACCATCAAGAAACTATCCCTGGAACTGGGCGGCAACGCGCCCTTCATCGTGTTCGACGATGCCGACCTCGATGCGGCGGTCGAGGGCGCCATAGGGTCGAAGTACCGCAACGCCGGCCAGACCTGCGTGTGCGCCAATCGTCTGTATGTGCAGGATGGGGTGTACGAGCGCTTCGCCGAGAAGCTGGTGGCGGCGGTAGAAAAGCTCAAGGTCGGCAACGGCCAGGATATTGGTGTGACGCAAGGCCCGCTGATCGAGGAAAAGGCCGTGCAGAAGGTCGAGCAGCATATCGCCGACGCGCTGTCCAAAGGCGCACGCCTGCTTACCGGCGGCAAGCGCCATGCGCTGGGGCACAGTTTTTTCCAGCCGACCGTGATCGCCGACGTGACCTCGAACATGCAGGTGGCGAGCGAGGAAACCTTCGGCCCGCTGGCGCCGCTGTTCCGCTTCGATACCGAGGACGATGTCATCGCCATGGCCAACGATACCGAATTCGGGCTGGCTGCCTACTTTTACTCGCGCGACATCGGGCGCGTGTGGAGGGTGGCCGATGCCCTGGAGACCGGCATGGTCGGGGTCAACACGGGCCTGATTTCCACCGAAGTGGCGCCCTTCGGCGGCGTCAAGCAATCGGGACTGGGACGCGAAGGCTCGCGCTACGGCATCGACGACTATCTGGTGGTCAAGTACATCTGCATGGCCGGTATGTAAGCTTCCCGGCAGCCCCCGCCGGCTCAGTCCGGCGGGTATTCGTGGTATTTGCGCGCATCGCCGCGCACCTTGTCGGCCGGGTACTTGGCGCGGTTGAGCGCCATTTTTTCTTCCACGGCCGCGCCCAGGTCGACATCGAGCTGGTCCGCCAGCAGCACCAGATAGACCAGCACGTCGGCCATCTCGTGCCGCACTTGGGTCAACTTGTCCGCGCCCAGTTCTTCCTGCGTGCCCGTCTTGAGCCACTGGAAGTGTTCGAGCAGTTCGGCCGCCTCCACCGACAGTGCGGAAGACAGGTTCTTGGGCGTGTGGAACTGGCCCCAGTCGCGCTCGGCGACGAAGGTGCGCGCCACGGCGCGGATCTCATGCAGGTGGTTGTTTTCGTAATTCAAATTTCTACTCCATTCAGGGTTTTCCACACGTGGCCGGGCGGGAGCGCATCGTGTTGCGTCTTTGCTGCAAGGTTCGGTTTGTGTATTTACCTTCCCCAAGACCAGATATGATGAACAGACAGAGCGCGGGCGCACTCTGTCACGCTACCCCATACGACCACAAGGAAAAAACATGATCACACGCATGACCGTCGTTTCGCTGGCATTGGCCGCCCTGCTGCCACTGTCCGCCCAGGCCCAACATGCCAAGCACGAATGGACTTACACGGGCGCCACGGGACCGGCGAAATGGGGCGGCATCAAGGCCGATTATGTGACCTGCAAGACGGGCCACCAGCAGTCGCCGATCGATATCCGCACCAAGGCGACCACCAAGGCCGAGCTCGATCCGATCAAATTCGAATACCAGCCTTCGCCGCTGAAAATCGTCGATAACGGTCACACGGTCCAGGTCAATTATGCACCGGGCAGCGGGATGTCGATCGGTGGCGTGCGTCATGAATTGCTTCAGTTCCACTTCCATACGCCGAGCGAAGAGCTTATCAACGGCAAGTCGTATCCGCTCGGATTGCACCTGGTGCACAAGAATGCGGACAATAAACTGGCCGTGGTCGCGGTGCTGTTCAAGCTGGGCAAGGAAAACCCGGCGCTGACCAATATCTTCAACAATCTGCCCAAGCAAGCCGAAGTCGAGCAGGCCGTCGAGGGCGTCACGATCGACATGACGGCGGTTCTGCCGCCGACCCAGGGCTACTACAATTTCCCGGGTTCGCTGACCACGCCGCCATGCAGCGAGGAAGCGAACTGGTTCGTACTCAAGACGCCGGTGGAAATCTCGAAATCGCAGTTGGCGCAGTTTCACAAGCTGTACAAGCATAATGCGCGGCCCGTGCAGCATTTGAATGGGCGCGTGGTCAAGGAAAGCAAATAAGGCCACTACCCTATAAACCGTCGCTCCCGCGCCGGCGGGAGTCCAATTTTTCCGCTCAGCCCCGGGCTACGGAGCGAACTTGGGCCCCCGCCTGCGCGGGGGCGACATCAATACGCGGGGGCGGCGTCGATGCGGGGGCGCATGGTTTTCCGGTTAGCGCCATGACGGTCGCGACCGCCCAAGCTACATTGGGCGGTGGCCCTTATTCCTGATACTCCTGCAAGCGCGATGCCAGTTTCGGCGCCAATTCATCGGCGCTGCTCACGCTCATGCCCAGATCGCGCAGCAAGCCGTCGTGCAAGCCGTACACCCAGCCATGCACGGTCAGCGGCTGGCCGCGTTCCCACGCATCCTGCACCACCGTGGTCTGCGCGGTATTGACCACCTGCTCCGTCACATTCAGCTCGCACAAGCGGTCCGCGCGCGCGCGCGACGGCAAGGCATCGCCCAGGTATTTGTCATGCTTTTGCTGCACATCCTGCACATGGCGCAGCCAGTTGTCGGCCAGGCCCACGCGCTTGTTGATCATGGCCGCATGCACACCCGAGCAGCCATAATGGCCGCAAATGATCACATGCTTGACCTTCAACACGTCGATGGCGAACTGCAGCACCGTCAGGCAATTCAGGTCGGAATGCACGACCACGTTGGCGATATTGCGATGGACGAACAGTTCGCCCGGCGCCAGGCCCAGCAACTCGTTGGCCGGCACGCGGCTGTCGGAGCAGCCAATCCACAGATACTGCGGCGACTGCTGGGCGGTCAGGGCCTTGAAGAAATTTTCATCCTTGGCCACCATCGCCGCGGCCCAGTCGCGGTTGCGTTTGAATAGTGCGTCGATATCTTGTTGTACTGGAGTCATGTCAGTCCTGTCTGTTCGAAAAAAAACCGCTGAGAGGCCCGTGGGCCCCGTTCAGCGGTTCGGATGAGAAGGCACGGCTTACGCCCGCCTTATTCGAAAAAATCTTTCACCTTGTCCATCCAGCCCTTGCTTTGCGGGCTATGCTTGCCGCCGCCTTCGACCGTCAGGCGCTCGAATTCGCGCAGCAGGTCTTTTTGCTTGTCGGTCAGCTTGACCGGCGTTTCGACCGCCACGTGGCAGAACAGGTCGCCCGCGTAACCGGAGCGCATGCCCTTGATGCCTTTCGCTTTCAGGCGGAAAGTCTTGCCCGATTGCGTGCCTTCAGGAATCGTGAACGAGACCTTGCCGGACAGGGTAGGCACTTCGATTTCGCCGCCCAGGGTCGCCTTGACGAAGGAGATCGGCATTTCGCAATGCAGGTCGTCGCCTTCGCGCTGGAATACCGCGTGCGGCTTGATGTGCACTTCCACATACAGGTCGCCCGGGGGCCCGCCGTTGGTGCCCGGCTCGCCGCTACCCGTGAAACGGATGCGCATGCCGTTGTCGATACCGGCCGGAATATTCACTTCCAGGGTCTTGTTACGCTTGATCCGGCCTTCGCCGCCGCACGGTGCGCACGGATCGGCAATGATCTTGCCGTTGCCATGGCACTTAGGGCAGGTCTGCTGGATGCTGAAAAAGCCTTGCTGCATGCGCACCTGGCCGTTGCCGCCGCAGGTGGTGCAGGTCACCGGCGAGGTGCCCGGCTTGGCGCCGCTGCCGTGGCAGGTGTCGCACTTTTCCCAGCTCGGCACGCGGATGTCTTGGGTATGGCCATGCGCCGCCTGCTCGAGCGTGATCTCAAGGTTGAAGCGCAAATCGGTGCCACGGTACACTTGCGGACCGGAACTGCGTCCGCGCGCGCCACCGCCGAAAATATCGCCGAAAATATCGCCGAAACTGTCCGCGAAGCCGCCGGCACCGGCGCCGCCGAAGCCACCGCCGCCACCCATGTTCGGATCGACACCAGCGTGGCCGTAACGGTCGTACGCTTCGCGCTTTTCCGGATTGGTCAGCATTTCGTACGCTTCTTTGACTTCCTTGAACTTTTCTTCCGATTCCTTACTGTCCGGATTGCGGTCCGGATGGTATTTCATCGCAAGCTTGCGATACGACTTCTTGATCTCTTCCTCAGAAGCATTCTTGGCGACCCCGAGGATCTGGTAAAAATCACGCTTTGCCATTTGTCGGCACCTTGCTGTCTAGCTACTACGCTACTGTTTATGCAAAAAACCGAGCCGCTGGGGGGCTCGGCTTGTCGTGGCCTTTGCTCGACCGGTACGCGCCGCCTGACTGCGGCGGCGCGTACCTGGCGCCGGCATTACTTGGCGTCTTTGACTTCCTTGAAGTCGGCATCGATGACGTCATCCTGCGCTGGCTTGCCTTCATTGCCGCCCGATTGCTGGCCGCCTTCGGCGCCACCAGCGGCTTGCTTGGCTTGCATGTCGGCATACATCTTCTCGCCCAGCTTCTGCGAGACGGTCGACAGGGTTTCGATCTTGGCATCGATCTCGGCCTTGTCGCCAGCCTTGATCGAGGCTTCCACTTCAGCGATCGCCGCTTCGATGGCTTCCTTCTCGCCCGCTTCGAGCTTGTCGCCGTATTCGGTCAGCGACTTGCGGGTCGAGTGCACCAGGCCATCGGCCTGGTTGCGCGATTCGGCCAGTTCCTTGACCTTCTTGTCTTCTTCGGCGTTGACTTCGGCGTCTTTCACCATCTTCTGGATTTCCGCTTCGGTCAGGCCGGAGTTGGCCTTGATCGTGATCTTGTTCTCTTTGCCGGTGGCCTTGTCTTTCGCGCCGACGTGCAAAATACCATTGGCGTCGATGTCGAAGGTCACTTCGATCTGTGGCGTGCCGCGCGACGATGGCGGGATGCCTTCCAGATTGAATTCGCCCAGGCCCTTGTTGCCGGACGCGATTTCACGCTCGCCCTGGAATACCTTGATGGTCACCGCAGGCTGGTTGTCTTCGGCGGTCGAGAACACCTGGCTGAACTTGGTCGGGATGGTGGTGTTCTTGTGGATCATCTTGGTCATCACGCCGCCCATGGTTTCGATACCCAGCGACAGCGGGGTCACGTCCAGCAGCAGCAAGTCCTTGCGCTCGCCCGACAGCACGGCGCCCTGGATGGCGGCGCCGACAGCGACGGCTTCGTCCGGGTTCACATCCTTGCGCGGATCCTTGCCGAAGAATTCCTTGACCTTTTCCTGCACCTTCGGCATACGGGTCATGCCGCCGACCAGGATGATGTCGTCGATGTCGGAAACCTTGACGCCGGCATCCTTGATCGCCATCTTGCATGGCTCGATGGTGGCGGCGATCAATTCCTCAACCAGCGACTCGAGCTTGGCGCGGGTCATTTTCAGGTTCAGGTGGACCGGCGCGCCGTTCGCCATGGCGATGTACGGCTCGTTGATTTCGGTTTGCTGCGAGGACGACAGTTCGATCTTCGCGCGCTCGGCCGAGGCCTTGATGCGCTGCAGGGCGATCGGATCTTTTTTCAGGTCCAGGCCGTTGATCTTCTTGAACTCGTCGATGATGTAATCGATGATGCGCTGGTCGAAGTCTTCGCCACCAAGGAAGGTGTCGCCGTTGGTGGACAGCACTTCGAACTGCTTTTCGCCATCGACGTCGGCGATTTCGATGATCGAGACGTCGAACGTGCCGCCGCCCAGGTCATACACGGCGATCTTGCGGTCGCCCTTGTCGGTCTTGTCCAGGCCGAATGCCAGCGCGGCCGCGGTCGGCTCGTTGATGATGCGCTTGACGTCCAGGCCGGCGATACGGCCGGCGTCCTTGGTGGCCTGGCGCTGCGAATCGTTGAAGTAGGCAGGCACGGTAATGACCGCTTCGGTCACTTCTTCGCCGAGGTAGTCTTCGGCGGTTTTCTTCATCTTGCGCAAGACTTCAGCGGAAATCTGCTGTGCGGCCAGTTTCTTGTCGCGCACGCCGATCCATGCATCGCCATTGTCGGCTTTGATGATCGAATACGGCATCAGGCCGATATCTTTCTGGACTTCTTTTTCGTCGAACTTGCGGCCGATCAGGCGCTTGACCGCGAACAGGGTGTTCTTCGGGTTGGTGACCGCCTGGCGCTTGGCCGGCGCGCCGACGAGGATCTCGCCATCTTCTTGGTAAGCAATAATGGAAGGCGTCGTACGCGCGCCTTCTGCGTTCTCGATTACCTTTGGCTGACCGTTTTCCATGATGGCGACGCAAGAGTTCGTCGTGCCCAGGTCAATACCGATAATTCTGCCCATGATGTTTTCCTTTTAATTACTTAGTTTCAGATGACTTGAATATGTGGAAAAACTGCGCGCTTTCAAGACCTTGCAAGAGAGCACGCTGTATTTATTTTGCTTGCGCTGCGGTAACGATGGCAGGACGCAACAAGCGGTCGGCGATCATATAGCCTTTTTGCAGCACGGTGACCACGGTATTGGCTTCCTGGTCGGCCGGAACCACGGCCACGGCCTGGTGTTTCATCGGGTCGAGCTTGTCGCCCTGGGCCGGCATGATTTCGACCAGCTTGTTCTTCTCGAACGCCGAGGTCAGCTGCTTGAGGGTCATTTCGACGCCTTCTTTCAGCGACTCGACCGATGGGGTTTCGACCTTGAGCGCCATTTCGAGGCTGTCGCGCACCGGCACCATGGCTTCCGCAAAACTTTCGATGGCAAATTTATGGGCCTTGTTGACGTCTTCCTGGGCGCGGCGGCGGATATTCTCGCCTTCGGCCTTGGCGCGCATGAAGGCATCGTGCATTTCGGCCAGCTTGGCTTCGGTGGCGCTCAACTGCTCTTCGAGGCTCGGTTCGCCGTTGACCGGAGCTGCCGCCTGCACGGCGTCGTCGGATGGTTGTTGCACTTCCTGATTTTCTTGGTCTTGCATAGGAAAAACTCCTGGAATCAATGACTTAGCGATTTGTTTGACGTGTCTTGCTAACCACACAGCCACCCAGATGGGGCTATAACCACCATTTTCAAGGGGAATCCTGCAGCGTTGCTTTTTCATCCAATGTTACAAATCTTACCAATCAGGAGATTCATTTGAGGACGGCCGGGACTACCATGAAGTCATCCAGCTTGCACGCACAAAAACCGCTTGCGCGAAGCTGTTTCTGGGAGTTCGACATGAAGTTGCCGTTGATTGCCGCCAGCGTCGTTGCTTACACCGTGCTTGCGCTGGTCATGATCTGCTACGCCGGTCTGAGTGGGCACGGAACGCTATTTTAACAGGCGGCAATTAGCGCCTGTCAATTTCGCGCCCGTCGAGCGCGCGGGCCTCAGCTTGAGCCGAGCGCGGCGGCGCTGCGCCGTCCCGTTTCCTTGTCCTGTTTTTCGGCCGCGCGCTGCGCCGGCGTGGCTTTCGTGTTCCAGCCCAGCAGGTGCTGCTCGGTGATGTCGGCCAGGCCGGCGATCCAGCTGGGCGACTCGTTCAGACAAGCGATGTAGTGGAATTCGCGTCCGCCGGCCACCTCGAAATCGTGTTTCGCTTCCATCGCGATTTCTTCCAGGGTTTCCAGGCAGTCGCTGGTAAAGCCCGGGCAGATCAGGTCGACCCGTTTCAAGCCATCCTTGGCCATCTGCACCAGGGTCGGCGCCGTGTACGGCTGCAGCCACTCGGCCTTACCGAAGCGCGACTGGAAGGTGACCAGGTATTGCTCGCTTGAGAGGCCCAGCTTGCTTGCCAGCAGGCGCGCGCTCTTGTGGCACTCGCAGTGGTAGGGGTCGCCCAGCATCAGGGTGCGTTTCGGCACGCCGTGGAAACTCATCACCAGCTTGTCGCCGCGGCCATTGACTTTCCAGTGCGCCAGCACGGTATCGCGCAGGGCGTCGATGTAGCCGTCCTGGTCGTGGTAGTGCTTGATCATGCGCAGTTCGGGCACGTTGCGCACCCCGGCGTAATGGGCGAACACGGCGTCGCTGATGGAGCCGGTGGTGGTGCCCGAATACTGGGGGTAGGCCGGCAAGATCGCGATGCGGTCGCAGTTCTCGGCCTTGAGCTGGTCCAGCACTTCCGGGATCGAGGGCGAGCCGTAGCGCATCGCCATCACCACCTTCACCGAATCATGGCCGCGCTCGCCCAGCAGGCCGCGCAGCAGGATCGCCTGTTTCTGGGTGTGCACCTTCAGCGGCGAGCCTTCCTTGGTCCAGATCGACGCGTACTTGGCGGCCGATTTGCTGGAGCGGAACGGCAGGATAACCAGATGCAGGATCATCCACCAGATGGCGCGCGGGATTTCCACCACGCGCGGGTCCGACAGGAATTCCTTCAGGTAGCGCCGCACCGCCGGGGTGGTCGGCGCGTCTGGTGTGCCCAGGTTGACCAGCACCACGGCGTTGCGGGTGGGGGTGCCGTGGGTGAAGGGGGGTTCTTTGCGGAAGGGCATGGGGAGCGGCGATCGTGAGCGGGCGAGCCGCTATTATAGGGTTCTGGGTTAAAGCCGAGCATTATTTAGGCCTGTTGAACCGGTTTTAGGTGGGTGTGACCCGGTGGAAAACTGACCGCCGACCGCCGAACTAAACTCCGTCGTTCCCGCCTTCGCGGGAACGACGGCTATACGGTCGGCGGTCGGCGGTCGGCGGTCGGCGGTCGGCGGCTGATCATACTTTGCAACCTACGAAGCCAGCAACTCGCGCGCGTGCTTGCGCGTCGTGGCGGTAATTTCCACCCCGCCCAGCATGCGTGCCACCTCTTCCACCCGCGCCTTGTTGTCGAGTACATCGATATGCGACACCGTCTTGCCCTCCCCCGTGGTCCCCTTGGCCACCTGGAAATGCTGGTTGGCTTGGCTGGCCACCTGCGGCAAGTGCGTCACGCACAGTACCTGGCGCTCCTGCCCCAGGCGCTTGAGCAGGCGTCCCACCACTTCGGCCACGGCGCCGCCGATGCCGCTGTCGACCTCATCGAAAATCAAGGTCGGCGTGGTGGTCGCGTTCGAGGTGATCACCGAAATGGCCAGCGCAATCCGCGCCAGCTCACCGCCCGAAGCCACCTTCGCCAGCGGACGCGGCGCCACGCCGGCATGGCCCGCCACCAAAAACTCCACCTGCTCCACGCCATTGCTGGCCGGCTCGCAGGGATTGAGCCCGACCACGAAACTGCCGCCGGTCATGTTCAGCTCCTGCATGGCCGCCGTCACCTGCGTGCCCAGCAGCTTGGCCGCGACCGCGCGCGTGGCCGACAGGCGTGCCGCCGCCGTCATGTAGCTAGCCTTGATTTTCTCTTCCTGCTCGCGCAGGCCATCCAGGTCGCTGGCGTCGGCCAGTTGCCGCAGGCGCTCCGACAGGCTGGCGAATTCGTCCGGTAACTCGTCCGGCGTGACGCGGAATTTGCGCGCCGTCGTGTGGATCGCTTCCATGCGCGCGTCGACCTCGCGCAGACGCTGTGGATCGAGGTCGACCCGGTCCAGGTAGTTATTGAGCGCGTACACCGCTTCCTGCAACTGGATGCGGGCCGGTTCCATGCAGTCGAGCACGCTCTGCAATTGCGCATCCACGGCCACCAGCTTGCCCAGCTTCTGGTTGAGCGACGACAGTTGGGACAGGATCGGATGGTCCGATTCGGAAATGGCGGCCAGCGCTTCCTGCGCCCCTTCGAGCAGGCTGGCAGCATGCGACAGCCGGCTGTGCTCGTTGGTGATCTCGCTCCATTCGCCCGGTTTCACGGCCAGCTTCTTCAGCTCGGCCACCTGCCATTCGAGGCGCTCGCGCTCGATCAGCACATTCTTGGCATTGGTTTCGAATTCCTCGCGCTGGCGCGCCAGCGCACGCCAGGCCTTGTAGGCGGCGGCCACGGTGCGGGCGTCTGCGCCGGCCCCGGCATCCTTGAAGGCAGCCTGGTTGTCGAGCAGCGCGCGCTGGGCCTCGCTTTTGAGCAGCGACTGGTGCGCGTGCTGGCCGTGGATATCGACCAGCATGTCGCCCAGGTCGCGCAGCTGGGCGGCGGTGGCGGCGATGCCGTTGATGAAGGCCTTGGAGCGGCCGGCATTGTCGATTACGCGGCGCAGCAGCGCCCCGCCCTCCTCGACGGCGAATTCGTTCTGTTCCAGCCAATCACGCGCTGGGGCCACCTCGCTGACTGAAAAATCGGCCGTGATGTCGGCCTTGGCGGCGCCTTCGCGCACCACGCTGGCGTCGCCGCGCCCGCCCAGCGCCAGTTGCAGCGCATCGATCAGGATCGACTTGCCGGCCCCGGTCTCGCCGGTAAAGACGGAAAAACCGCTGGAAAACTCCAGCTCGATGGTATCGACAATGACGAAATCACGGATGGTAAGGGTACGCAGCATGAAGATGTGTCAGTCCAGTATTCAAACGGGGAATGGCGTGCGGGACAGCGCTGTTAGCGCAGCTTGCCCTCGCCCGACGGATATTCGTTCCAGTGCAATTTTTCGCGCAGGGTGTCGTAATAGCTCCAGCCTTCCGGATGCAGGAAGGTGATGTGGTTGGGCGAGCGCGAGATGACGATCTGGTCGCCATGCGCGAGGCTGGCGAAGGTTTGCATGTCGAAATTGACGCTGGTGTCGCGCCCGCCGACGATCTCGATCACGATTTCGCTGCTGTCGGGCACCACGATCGGCCGGTTCGACAGCGCGTGCGGGGCGATCGGCACCAGCACGATGCCGCCCAGGCTGGGATGGAGCAGCGGCCCGCCGGCCGAGAGCGCATAGGCGGTCGAGCCGGTCGGAGTCGCGATGATCAGGCCGTCGGAGCGCTGGTTGTACATGAAATTGCCGTCCACGGCCACTTTCAGCTCGACCATGCCGGCGCCGGCGCCGCGCGCCACCACCACATCGTTGACCGCCAGCCCGCAGGCGATCATGGCGCCGCCGCGCAGCACCCGCCCTTCGAGCAGGGTGCGCTTTTCGGCGCGCGCCTTGCCGCCCAGGATGTCGCCCAGCACCGGGATCATGCGCTCGACGGGAATGTCGGTCATGAAGCCCAGGCGCCCCAGGTTGATGCCGATCAGCGGCACGTCGAAGGGCGCGAGCTGGCGCGCGATGCCGAGCATGGTGCCGTCGCCGCCCATGACGATGACGGCGCAGGCCACCGCGCCGATGCCGCTCACGCTCATCGCCTCGACCTCGGCCAGGCCGAGATGGGCCGCCGTTTCGCTCTCGAACAGCACGCGGTAGCCGGCGCCGCGCAGGAAGGCAATCAGGCGGGCGACCGGCTCGCCGATGCCGTCCGTGTTGTGCCGCACGACGAGCGCGATGGTTTTTTGCGGTTCTTGCGTAGCTGGCATGGACTTCTCGGCGGTTGAGGGGCGACACGCAGGAGATTACCCCATAATGCCTGCTTCTGCTATACGGCGGCCGTTGGCGGCAGTACTGTATGCATCCACAGTGGCGCAGTATAAGTGCGACTGCCCGCGCGGGCAAGTCGCAATCCGCCGTGCCGGCGCTTATTGCGCAATCGTGCGCCGGCCGGTACGCATGTTCTCCGCCGGAATCTCGGATTCGATGATATAGGCTGGATACATCTGGATCGCGTCCGGCACA
The DNA here is from genome assembly GCF_015689335.1 of Massilia antarctica. GTDB lineage: Bacteria > Pseudomonadota > Gammaproteobacteria > Burkholderiales > Burkholderiaceae_D > Telluria_A > Telluria_A antarctica. The sequence goes on from NZ_CP065053.1 coordinate 1,040,060, forward strand.
GTAAGGCTGGTATCCCGGTAGACAAGATCTTCCGCCGCAAGTTCACCATCCTCATTCAGGCTCAGGCGGAACTCCCGGTCCTGAACGGTGGAATGCAAGGGCGTATCATTGGCATAGGAAGTCGCAACAGTGTCGCTCGCTCGTCCCAAATGAGGCATATCTTGGCCTTGCGCCCGCATTTTATTCCCGGTCGCTTCTGGATAGTTAATGTTGTGCTGGGTCATTTCCAGATTCCCCCGCGTCCTGCGCGCCCTATCGCCCACCTGGTGCGTGCGTCCCGCAAACACGCGCGCGACCAGCACGTAATGCTTGTACGTGGCGGGCTCGCCGTTGACGCCGGCAATCTTTTCAGGCGGAGCGTACGCAAGGGCCTTGGCAAATTGATCGGTGAACGCGGTCCCATAGCCGGTTTTTCCATACCCTTTTATGAAGGTATAGTTGACGAACTCCGGATCGAATCCGCTTTTACTGATGTTGTAGACGTTGGCTTTTGAGGTGCCGTGAAAAAGATAGTATTCGCCGGCGCCGCCGGCTGTCATCCTGTCAATCAATGCGTCCTCGCCCTTGCCCCGGATCGTTTGCGACGCGCTCCAATTGGCTTGCGCTGCGCCGAACTGACGGTCTTGCTGTTGATGCACGGTGTTTTGCCGGTAAGCAGCCCATGTGGGCGCATTGCGGTTGATGAAAATATTCGTGACCTGCGCGCCGGTGATGGCGATCATCTCGGCATCGTTAAAATTCTTGCCGGCATACGATTCCAGCCAGGCCCGCCCGTTTCTTGCGCGTTCGCCACCCACCTTCGCGTCCCTCAGCTCATGATCCTTGGCCAGAGTGCCCGGCATGGCGGCGGCATTCATATCGAGAAACCTTTGGGCCTCGATAAAAAATGCACTGTTGTGCGCGGCGCGGTCCAGGCCGAGGTCGCCGTTGGGATCGATGATGCCGTAGGCATTGCCAGCAATATTGTCCAAATCGACCGCCGTCAGGCCAAGATCGGCCAGCGGCATTTGTTCTGTCAGCGGATTCCGCGTTTTTTCGGCCCAGGCCTTGATTGCCCTCGGTGCCGCATCGCGGCGGTTCGCGACCCGCGGCGGCAAGTGACCGCCCTGTGCGGCCTGTTGCAGATAGCCGAGCACTTGCAACGCAACCGAGCCGGCAGGAGCGGCAGCCTGCAAGACGGCGCTGCCGGCGGAATCGGTCTCGATATGTTCGTAGACCACCCAGCCCCGCCGCCACTGCGCGGGATTGCCATGAACGGTACCGGTAGCGTCGGCAACCGCTGCACAAAAGACATGGTCTTTCATGACAGTCCTCAGCCCCTTGTTGAAATTGTCTCGCAAGTTGCCCTGATAGACGATGACGCTCCCTGGTGCAAGGGTGGCGATCTCCCCGGTCTTATTGTTTCTTAGTGTGCTCGCGCCAACGATGCGTCCGAGATACAGGGTGTTCACCTGTTGCATGAACCCGTTCGCCAGGGCGGCCCGTTCCTCGTTGGTTCCCAATTGAATGACACCACCGGCCTGGAACCTGCCCTGCAGCGGCGCATGGCTGCGTTCCACCAAGGGAAGCGAACGGGCTTTTTCGCCCATCACGTCTGCCTCTTTCTCCAAGGCACGATCGGTATTGACCGGGCCTGCGCCCTTCATCTGCGAATTTGCTGGTACCCGTCCTTGCTTCTGCTGTACCACGTGCCATGCCTCATGGGGAAGATAGGCTTCCTGTCCCGGCGCCACATGGATTTCCGTGCCTTGGGCAAATGCATGCGCTTGCAGGGTTCCGGGGCGCTCCGAGTTGTAATGGACCTTGACATCGTCCATGGCGTAGCCGGACAGGTCTTCCATGCCTGATTGCAATTTCTCAGGCAGCCCGTTGCGGTTCCGTTTTGCCAGGATGGCCGGATGCTTTTCTTCATCCTTCATATGCCCACTCGGCTGGAAAGACCGCAATTGCCCGACCCGAGCGCTGTTATTGGCCAGATCCTGCAATGTTCGATGCACGCCCGCTTGAGCACGGTTATCCATAAACTGCAACGCCGGCGCGCTGGCGCCGGTTTGTTGAGTAGCGCCCCTGTTCATCGGCCGCATGTGATTTTCCGGCGTCTTGTCAGCGTGAATGGTCATATCGTGAATCCCTATTTCATCAATTGTTGAAATATTGCATTCATTAAAAATTGCCCAAAGTTAAGCCAATTTTCGTCCTTATGTCACGGCGGTCTCCAGTATGCGGCATCAGGCCGGCCGCATCAAAATTTCCCAGCTACGCAATCGCTCTTGCGTCCAGGCCTGCGCGAGGACGCGTGCGCGTGGCGCTCAATTGAACGGCCACCTTCCCCTCGAAGCGATACCATTTGCACAATGAGTCATCCACAGGGAGCTGCACCATGGTTACCGAAACACAAGACCGTAAAATCAACACCGACGCCAAGATCCATGACGACGACGTCAAGCGCCTGCCGCACGAGCGCGACGAGTCGCCCGACGGCCACGACAAGGAACCGCGCGGCGTCATGAAACAGGCGGCCGACGACCTGGCCCAGGGCCTGGTCGATACCGACATGCACGGCATGCGCGGCGTCGAAGAAGTCGCGCCCGCCGGCGGTTCGGGCCAGGCCCGGCCCAAGGCGGACGCCGGCAGTGGCATGCGCCATCACGAGCCGTCGAACCAGGCCAAGGGCAAGGACAAAGAATGAAACGCTCGCGTCTGATGGTGGCGCTCGGCCTGGCCGCTGCCGCGCTCGCTGCGCACGGGCAGACCATGCCGTCCGGCTTCGGCCCGAATCCGGCGCTGCCGGCGCCCTCGCGCTCGCTGCTGCCGACCATGAACATCGCCCCGGCCGATCCCTGGCCCAAGGGGACCAAACCGGCGGTGGCCCAGGGCTTGGCGGTGGCGGCCTACGCCAGCGGGTTGGAGCATCCACGCTGGCTGTACGTACTGCCCAATGGCGACGTGCTGGTGGCGGAAACCAACGCGCCGCCCAAGCCCGACGAAGGCTTCAGCCTGCGCGGCATGGTGATGAAGCATGAAATGAAAAAGGCCGGCGCGGCCGTGCCGTCCGCCAACCGGATTACCCTGCTGCGCGGGACCGGGCCGACTGGCGAGGCGGCCAGCCGCTCGGTGTTTCTCGACGGCCTGTTCTCGCCGTTCGGCATGGCGTTGGTGGGCAACGACCTGTATGTCGCCAATGCCGACGCGCTGCTGCGCTTTCCGTACCAGGAAGGGCAGACCCGGATCGCTGCGAAAGGTGTCAAGGTGCTGGACTTGCCGGCCGGGATCAATCATCACTGGACCAAGAACCTCGTGGCCAGTCCCGACGGCACCCGTTTGTATATCTCGGTCGGCTCGAACAGCAACGCCGGCGAAAACGGACTGGACAAGGAAGAAGGCCGCGCCGCGATCTGGGAATTCAACCCGGCCGATGGCAAGTCGCGCCTGTTCGCCACGGGCTTGCGCAATCCGGTCGGCATGGGCTTCCAGCCGGAAAGCGGGGCGCTATGGACCAGCGTGAACGAACGCGACGAGCTGGGCAACGACCTCGTGCCCGACTACATGACCTCGGTGAAGGATGGCGGCTTTTACGGCTGGCCGTACAGCTACTTCGGCCAGAATGTCGATGCGCGGGTGGAACCGCCGCGGCCCGACCTGGTGGCCAGGGCGCTCACACCAGATTACGCGCTGGGCGCGCATACGGCCTCGCTCGGCCTGGCGTTCTATAACGCCGACCTGATGCCCGCCTTTAAGAATGGCGCGCTGATCGGCCAGCACGGTTCGTGGAACCGCAAGCCGTTTGCCGGCTACAAGCTGATCTACGTGCCGTTCACCGACGGCAAGCCGAACGGTGCGCCCCAGGATGTGCTGACCGGCTTTCTTAGCCCCGAGGGACACGCTTTCGGGCGTCCGGTCGGGGTGGCGGTGGATCAGGGCGGCGGCATCCTGGTCGCCGACGATGTCGGCAATACGGTCTGGCGCATCACGCCCAGCGGCAAATAGCTGCACCGCAGCAGGGCTACAGCTTCATTGTGCGCTGGCGAACAGATGGACCGATGGTCGCGGCGCATGATGGCTTGATTGCATTTAAACAAATTTAAGGAGAAACACCATGATCAAACGTTCAGGAAGCGCTGTCTGGAGTGGCGGCATCAAGGATGGCAAAGGCAGCATTTCGACCCAGAGCGGCGTGCTCGACAATACACAATACGGTTTCAATACCCGTTTCGAAAACGGTCCGGGAACCAATCCGGAAGAATTGATCGGCGCGGCGCATGCCGGCTGCTTCACGATGGCCTTGTCGGGACAGTTGGGCGAAGCGGGCATGACGGCGCAAAAGCTGACGACCACCGCGACCGTGTCGCTGGACAAGACCGACGATGGCTTCACGATCTCGGCCGTGCATTTGAATCTGGTGGCGACCATTCCCGGCGCTAACCAGGAAGCCTTCGAAGCGGCGGTACTGCGCGCGAAAAACAATTGCCCGGTGTCGAAGCTGTTGAATGCGGCGATCACCCTCGACGCCCGCCTGGAAGAGTAAACACGGCTGTCATTCCCGCGCCAGGGCAACACCGGGCGCGGGAGTGACAGTCATGCGATGAACACGTCCGTCCTCCCCCTCGTCTTGCCTCTTCCCCCGTCGGTTCCCTGCGCTGCGCCTGCGCACCATCCTAGTGCGATTTCGCATATATAAACGTAAAAACAATCGTTCGCGAGGTGTTTGCTTGTTGGTATCATTAATTTTTGACTACCATAAAGCACCTCAATGACAATCACACATTTGAAATTGACGCCCTTGGCGGCAGCGGCGATCACCTTGCTGTGCGGCGCGGTGCAGCAGGCGCAGGCGCAGGCGCAAACCGCCAGCGCCGCGGAGGCGGCCCCCCCCACGTCATCGGTCGTCATCACCGGTTCGCGCATCGCGCGGGCAAGCGTCGAAGGGCCGTCCGCCGTGGTGGTCATCACCGGCGAGGAAATTACCAAACAAGGTTACAAGAACCTGTTCGACGCCCTCAACAACCAGGCTCAGAACAGCGGCTTCACCACGGGAGCCGATTTCGGCAATACCCACACCCCATCGGCTAACACCATCAGCCTGCGCGGCCTGGGCCCGAACCATACCCTGATCCTGCTCAACGGCCGCCGCCTGGCCGACTTCCCGACCGCGTATGAAGGCGAGGTCAACTTCACCAACCTGGCCAACATCCCGTCGAGCATCGTCGAACGGGTGGAAATCCTCAGCGGCGGCGCCTCCGCCGTGTACGGTTCCGACGCCATCGCCGGCGTGGTCAACATCATCCTCAAGAAAAAGGCCGACGGCATCGACGTCAACCTCAAGGGCGGCACCACCTCGCGCGGCGGCGGCGGCGACCGCCGCCTGCAGATCAGCGGCGGACGCAGCTTCGAGAAGCTCAACACCGTGTTCAGCCTGGAGGTGCTCGACCGCGAGCCGCTGTGGAGCAACCAGCGCGACTTCATGGCCGTACGCGAGGGCACGCCGACCAATGCCTTGTCGCGCAAGAACGTCAACACCGGCAACTACGTCGACCTGGGCGACGCCTGCAATGCGCTCGGCGACCTGTTCGGCGGCAGCGAATTCAAATACACGGCGAAAAAAGGCACTTACTGCGCCAGCAACAAGGTCAGCCCGACCTACTGGACCACCCAGACCAAGAACCGCAGCACCAATCTGTTCGGCAGCGCCAACTATGCGCTGTCGCCGTCGACCGAGCTGTTCGCCGAATTCCTGCTCGGCCAAAACAAGACCGCCAACAACACGCGCGGCCCGGCCTGGACCTCGGCCTCGACCGGCAACGGCTATTTCTTCAACAAGAACAGCGGCGTGTACGAAACCTGGACCAAATACATCTCGCCCGAGGAAATGGGCGGCGTGCAGCGCTACAACCGCACCTGGGACGACCAGGCCAGCTCGCTCTCCCTGGGCGCCAAGGGCGACATTCCGGGCACCAGCTGGCGCTATGAAGCCGGCTACAGCGCCTCGTTCTACAAGAGCGAAGGCCATGTGCAGCGCGCGCTGGCCAATATCGACAGCTTTTTCCTGGGGCCGAAACTGGGCACCGATACGGACGGCGTCGCCATTTACGCGCCGAATCAGGCGCGCCTGACCCAGCGCCTCACTCCCGAGCAATTCAACAGCATCACCGGCCAGGCCGACAGCGACGACAGCTCGCGCAACCAGACCCTGAGCCTGGTCGCGACCGGCGAACTGTTCACCTTGCCGGCCGGGCCGGTCAAGCTGGCGACCATCGCCGAAGCCGGCCACCAGCGCTTCGTCAACAAGCCGGACCAGCGCTACGGCGAAGGCGCGTTCAACATCGTATCGAGCAGCGATATCACGACAGGCTCGCGCCGCCGCTACGCCTTGGGCGTGGAAGCGAGCGTGCCGCTGCTCAAGGATTTGAACTCGACCCTGGCCGGCCGCTACGACCGCTACAATTTTGCCGGCCGCAACGAAGGCAAGCTGACCTACAACGCCGGCGTCGAATGGCGTCCGCTCAAGCCGCTGCTGGTGCGCGGCAACTACGCCACCAGCTTCCGCGCTCCCGACATGAATTACATCTTCAAGGCGCGCGGCACCGGTTATTACTCGTCGACCACCGACTATTACCGTTGCGCCCAGGCCGGCCAAAGCATCGATACCTGCGAATTCGCCAACGTTTCGCCGGGCAACGACTACATCCAGACCGGCAGCAAGGATTTGCGCTCGGAAAAAGGCAAATCCTACGGGCTGGGCGCGGTATGGTCGCCCAGCGCCGACTTCGACGTCTCGGTCGACTACTGGAACGTCAAGATCGACGACCTGGTCACCAATCTGAGCGCCGACGTCTTGCTGCGCAAGGAATCGGACTGCCGCATCGCCGGGGACTTGAGTTCGCCGACCTGCGTCGACGCCATCAACCGCATCGGGCGCTATGCGAAAACGGCGCTCAACAAGCCGGGCGAGATCCGCGAAATCCGGGTCAATCCGATCAACGCCGCTTACCAAGATGCCGACGGGATCGACCTGAGCGCGCGCTATGTGCTGCGCAGCGCCGACTGGGGCAAGTTCACACTCAAGGGCAATTACTCGAAGTCCTTCAGCAAGAACTCGCGCCAGTTCGCGGGCGACGTGCTCAAGGATGAGCTGGACGACCTCTCCAACCAGGATTGGCGCGACAAGCTCAATGCCAGCTTGAACTGGAACGTGGGCAACTGGTCGAACACCGTGTTCGCCCAGCGCTACGGCAAGGTGCCGAACGCCGCGCAGACGGCCTTCCTGTCGCCCACCCCCCTGGTCAACCTGTCGAGCGTGTACACGGTCAGCGAGCGCGCCACGGTATCGGTGGCGGTCAATAACGTCAACAACCGCATCAAGCGCGACACCACGGGCGGCTGGCCGAACTACCCGGTCGGCAACTACAGCCCGGTCGGACGCCAGATCTGGCTGGAGCTCAACTACCACTTCGGTTCCTGAGCGCGGCCGGCAGAGAATCGGTGGAGCGCTTAAAATCGTGGCTTGATTTGATTACCAAGGACTACGATGCGCATTTTGCACACCATGTTACGGGTCGGCGACCTGCAGCGCTCGATCGATTTCTATACCAGGGTGCTGGGCATGACCCTGCTGCGCACCAGCGAGAACGCCGAGTACAAGTACACCCTGGCGTTCGTCGGCTACGGCAGCAATCCGGAGCATGCGGAACTGGAACTGACCTATAACTGGGGCGTGGACAAGTACGAGCTGGGCAGCGCCTACGGCCACCTGGCCATTTCGGCCGACGACATCGTGGCCGCTTGCGATGCGGCGCGCGCGAATGGCGGCAACGTCACGCGCGAGCCGGGCCCGGTCAAGGGTGGCAGCACGGTGATTGCGTTCGTGACCGATCCGGACGGCTACAAGATCGAACTCATCGAGCGCAAGGATGGCGTGCGCGCGAACGGCTTGAACGAGTAAGGCGGCCGCGCGCCGCGCAGGTTCACGAAAAACGCCTCGCACGAGGCGTTTTTCACTGGCGCGCCGGCCTAGGCGGCAGGCGGCGTTGCGATCATGGGAATACGCACCGTGACCGTGGTGCCTTCCAGTTCGGTCGAGCTCACCCGGATGGTTCCGCCATGGGCCAGTACGATTTCATGCGTGATGTAGAGGCCGAGGCCCAGATTGCTGGTCTGGCTGGTGCTGCGTTCGCTGCTGCTCTTCATGGCAAAGCTCTTGCCGGGATCGAACATGGTCCTGAGCTTGCTCGCAGAGATGATCTCGCCTTCGTTCTGGACCACCATCACCACCTCCGGGCCCTGGCGGCTGAGAGTCACCCAGACCGGACTCGTCGCCGATCCGTGCTGTACCGCGTTCGCCATCAGGTTCGACAGGGCCTGGCTCATGCGGGCGCGGTCCCATGCAACGGTGATGCCATCCTCGATGTCGACCTTGAATTCCCGCTCCGGATGAAACAGCTTCATCTCCTGAACGACCGACCGGCTTTCTATCGATACATCGTAGTCGGCCAAGGTGACCGGAATGCCGCTTCCCAGGTGGCTGGTGGAATAATCGAGGAGATCGGAAACAATCTCCGTCACCCGTTGCGTGCTGCGCAAGACCTGCGCTGCCACCGACACGTGCCGCGCAGGCAAGGTGGTGTCTTGCAGGATCATCTGGGTTCCCATGCTGATCGCCCCCAGCGGATTGCGCACGTCGTGCCCCAGGATGGCCAGGAACACGTTCTGGGAATCGCGCAGCATGGCGGAAAACTGGGCCAGGGATTCGGTCAAGGATTGATCGATCGCCTCGTTAAAGCGCAGCATGTCCTGAAGATCGGATTCATCGGCTGTCTTGACCCGATTTTGCCAGAGCCTGAGCACGCTGGCGCGCAAGGCGCGAAATTCCGCCATCAATTCCTCGACCGTAAAACCGGCGTTCACCCGGTCGGCGGCATGGGCCTCGGCCGCCGTTTCGTCGGCCGAGTCGGGCCCGTTCCCCTTGGATTTTTCAATGCCCGCCTCGACGCTCTGGTAGGTATCGAGGTCAAGGCAAATCGCTCCGAGGATGGCTTTCGCGTGATCGCGCAGCTGCGCTTTGGTGGAAGACTTCAGCGGATGCAAGGTGCCGGCGAAATCCTCCCACTCCTGCAAGATCACTTCGATATGTTCACTGATGAATTTAGAAAGGCGCATGACATCCTGATAAGGCGAAAGAGAGCATTCTCGATTGACTGAACCGTTTTGGCTATCCGATCCACATCGACACAGTCTACGCTTGTTTCGATGCTGACCGTACTGCACCGCTCATACCGGCAAGCGGCGCGGCCGATGGCTCAGCCGCAATTAGCTCCCACCGCAGTACAGGAAGGGGTAACATGGCCGAAAGTGCAACGAAGGGGAGAGCCGATGAGTGCCGAGTTAGTGTTCGAAAGTAGACTGAGCTACCACGTGATGCGCCAGGAGGGAACCGTCGAGCTCGATCCTGTGATTACACTGCAGCTGGAGCTGACGGGCGGCCCCAAGATCTACGCCTCCGATTCCTTCATGATCAACCATGCCGCCTGGAGCATGACGATCCAACGCCACAAGCCGGGCATCCTCCTTCCCACCGAACCGCCCGGCTGGGTCAATTACACGGCGAGCGCAGGCAAATCGCAATGCGTGATCGACATCCATCAGTCGAGCGAGCGCTTTACCTCCTTGCTGGACATGTTCAAGGGCGGGCACGCATCCGAAATCACCGTCGTCGTCGAGGGCTTGGCCGACTCGGCGGACTACAGCAAAAAATGGGATACGGCGGCGCTGGAGAGGATGCCGGTCCAGTCCATCCGTTTCGAGTTTCCGCTGCCGCAGAGCGAGGCTTGAGGAGGCGCGCGCCGGGCGCACGCCGACCGGCGCAAGCGGCACGCCGGTCCGCAGCAGCTCAGTCCCAGCGGTCGAGCTGGTATTCGCTGGCCTGGCCGTTGGATGTCACGCGCACGCGCACCTGATACTGGTCGCCCTTGGCCAGTCCGAGACCTGCCACGTTATCGTCGCCGAACCCGGCCAGGCTATTGGCCTGGCTGTACGCTTCAATCGTCGACCTGAAGCCATGCAGCGCACCTTGAATAAATGATGGAAACAGCCCGGAGCCGGTGTCCTTGCCCAGGTCGCGCGCCCCCTTGAGCACGAAGATGAGGCGTTCACCGTGCTGGGGATACTGCCCTCCGGCCCATGCGCAGGGCAGCAAAGTAATGGCCGTGACTTCATAAAAACTGCCGCTCAGATTGAATTCGCTGGGCAAGGAACCGGACGGGTAGAGGTACCAGGCGACCGGATTGCGCCGCTCTTCCCGGTCCCATTGCAAAATTGGCCGGGCGTCGGCATGCACCGCCGTGGTAAAGGCCAGGAAGCTGCTTCGTCCGGCGGGCGCGGCCATTTCGATGGTGTCGGCGGACGGCAACACCGTGCGCCGGAATTTGTCGAGCGTCATGAGCGTCGCCGGTGGCGTCATCGAACTGGCCGGCGTACTTGCCTGTTTCGGCTTGACACTGGCGAAAATGCCGCCTGCCGCTGGCGCCTTGACCTGCGCGCGCGGCTGCCACAGCGTTTCCAGGATATCGGCCATGGTCGCGTAGCGGCGCTCAAGGGCGGTCGCGGCCCCGAGTTTCTCGAACGCTGCCTCGGCCGCCTTGATGGCGCCCGCCGTCGGCGCCACCTGCGGGCGCAGGTACTGGAGCGGATGCATCTTGGCGGCCCAGTTGGCCGCAGCCTGCTCGAAGCTCTTGCCGGCGACTATATCGTCGAGCAAGGTAGCGATCATGCTTGAGCGCGGATGGCAAAAACCCATCGGGGCTGCCGCCACCATGCGGTACACCAGGTTGTCCTTTTGCCGCTGGCCGCTGGCCGCATCGCGCGCGGCGTGCAGGTCGACTAGGAACTGGGCCTGGCCCAGTGCCGCTTCCGAGTTGGCCAGGCTGTCGCCCTTGAGCAGGCGCAGCGCCGTCGCACACACGGGCGCGCTGTACTCGCCCAGGGCGCGCCGCACCGAATCGAAGGCTTCTCGCCTGGCGCAGGCCATCTGGTGGGCGTCATGCAAGCCGTCGCCGGGAAATACCCTGGCCGGCGCGATGGCAAGGTGGTGCCAGCCGCCCTTGAGCGGCTGGCCGTAGGTGGCCTCCCCCGACAGGAACGGTTTGGTGATGCCGGCCTGGCTGACCATGCGCTGCAAGGCCGCGGCCACGCCCTGGTAATGGGCGGGCGCGCCGCTACTATCCCAGATGGCGGAAACGGGCACGCCATCGTCGCCCACCGTCGCCAGGCCGCCGAAACGCTCGATGAAGGCGCGGCAGCAGCCGCAGTGATGCATCTGGCGCTCGCCCTGGTCGGCCAGGGAATCGAGGTAAGCGTCGAACAGGCCGGCGGCGTCGGTCTCGAACACCGGACCGGTGAGCGCATTGAAGCGCTCGTTGATGCCCTGGACCAGGGCTGCGTAACTGTCGCCACCGCGCATGGCGGGTGATGCATCGGTATTCATGGTGTTCCTGTGACAAGGGCAGGCGCGGCCGGGAACAGATCCCGGCAGCGCCTGCCCTTCGGGGGTGGTGACTGGCTTACTTGACCAGCAAATCGTTGACCGGCACCAAGTCCGCTTCGCGCAGCGAACCGGCCGCCGATTTCAGGCGCAAGCCGTTCAGGATGGTGTCGTAACGCGCGCGCGACAGGTCGCGCCGGGTCGAATACAGCTGGCGCTGCGCATTGAGCACGTCGATATTGATGCGCACGCCCACCTGGTAGCCGAGCTTGTTCGATTCCAGCGCCGAGTTGCTCGACACTTCCGCCGCCTGCAGCGCCTTGACCTGCGCCAGCCCGCTGTTCACGCCCAAAAAGGCTTGGCGCGCCACGTTGGCGGCGTTGCGGCGGGTCGCTTCGAGGTCGTTGCGGGCCTTGTCTTCGAGCGCGATGGTTTCGCGCACGCGGCTGGTGACGGCAAAGCCGTTAAAGATCGGCACGTTGTACGCAATGCCGATACCCTTGTTCTCGGTCCTGCCCGACTGCTGGGTCTGGCCAGTCATGTTCTGGCGGCTGATGTTGGCGGTCAGGTCCAGGGTCGGGTAATGGCCGGCGCGGCTTTTCTGGATTTCGCGCTTGGACAGTTCGTAGCTCAGCTGGGCGCCGACGACGCCGTAGTTCTGGCTTTCGGCCGACGACACCCACGGATCGATCACGGCCGGCTCGGGCGACGCCAGCAGCACGCCCTGTTTCAGGGTGGCCAGGCCGGACGGCGCGGTGCCGATGATCGCTTGCAGCGCGCTGCGCTTGTTCTCCAGGTCGTTGATGGCGGCAAACTCCTGCGCCACCACCAGGTCGTAGGCGGCCTGAGCTTCGTGGGTATCGGTGATGGTCTGGGTACCGACTTCGAAGTTGCGCTTGGCCGAGGCGAGCTGCTCGGTGGTGGCGGTTTTCTGGGCGCGGCTCAGTTCCAGGGTGTCCTGCGCGGCCAGCACATCGAAGTAGGCTTGCGCCACGCGCGTGATCAGGTCTTGCTGGGCCTGGGCGAATTGGGCCTCGGCCTGGGCTTGCTGCAGCTTGCTCTGTTCGTAGCTTTGCCAGTTAGCCCAGCGAAACAGCGGCTGGGTCAGCGACAGGGTGTGGGTGGTGGTGCGCTCATTGGCGCCGCCGGTGGTGACCGGCACCCTGGAGCCATTGGGCAGGGTCACGGTCTGGCCGACATTCCACGGCGTCGAATCGCTATCGTTCTTGACGATGCTGCCGTTCAGGCCCACGGTGGGCAGAAGCAGCGAGCGGCCTTGCGGAACCCGCTCCATGCCGGCGGCCAGGGCCGCGCGCGCGCTGGCGAACGCGGCGTCATTGGCCAGCGCTTGCTGGTAGACCTGGATCAGGTCCGCCGCCTGTGCATTCAAGGAAAAAAATGCGCTGGCAATCAGCACGGCCATGAGGGGTTTCTGCATTGCATTCTCCATTGGAGTCATCAAAAAAGTTAAAAGAACTGCAGCCCGGTGGTGGCCGACACCGCCGCCGCGCGTTTGCCGCTACCAGGTATCAATACTTCGGCATGCTGCCGTCGACCTGCACCGCCCAGGCATGGATGCCGCCGGTCAGATTGGTGATATTGCGAAAACCGTTGCGCTCCAAAAAGGCCGCGACCTGCATGCTGCGCGCGCCGTGGTGGCAGATGCAGACGATCTCGGCCTCCTCGTCGAGTTCCTCGATGCGCGCCGGAATCGTGTTCATGGCAATCTGGGTCGATCCCTCGATCTTGCAGGTTTCAAACTCCCAGTTTTCTCGCACGTCCAGCAACAGCGGGCGGGGACGCGCAGGATCGGCCAGCCAGGCGGCCAACTCGGGGGCGGTGACGTGATGCATGCCGGCCCCGCTTTAAAAGGTGAAATGCGAGGTCTTGACCGACGTCGACAGCAGCTTGACGTTGGTTTCGAAGACCTTGACCGTGTCGTACGCGGTCTCGGACACGCGCGTTATCAGGTGCGCCGACATGACCGGCGCCTGGCCGACGATGGCGGCGATGCGCCCGCCGACCTTGACCTGCTTCATGAACGCTTCCGGCAAGGCTTCCAGCCCGCCCGAGATGACGATGACGTCGAACGGCGCGCCCTTGTCCCAGCCTTCGGCGCCATTGCCCAGTTCAACCGTGGCGTTGGTGATGCCAGCCTTGGCCAGGTTGGCCGCGGCCAGTTCCTTCAATTCCGGATTGATCTCGACGGTGGTGACGTGGCGCGCCTTGTGCGCCAGCAGGGCCGCCATGTAGCCCGATCCGGCGCCGATTTCCAGCACATTTTCGTGCTTCTTGACGGCTACCTCTTGCAAGATGCGCGCTTCGATCTTCGGCGTGAACATCGCTTCGGCGCCTGGCAGCGGGATTTCGGTATCGACAAAGGCCAGCGTTTTGTAGGCGGCGGGCACGAAATCCTCGCGCTTGACGACCACCAGCAGATCGAGCACGTCCTGGTCCAGCACGTTCCAGGGACGGATCTGCTGTTCAATCATGTTAAAACGGGCTTGTTCGATATTCATCTTGTGCTCGGTGAGGAAAAATAATAATCCGATATTTTATCGTTGAACGGCCTCAGAACACACATCTTAACGATCTGAGGCCCCGGATCGCGAGAAATTGCGACAGTCTGCAGTTTAGAGGGGATGAACGCCCCAAAACGCCGCTCTGGCGCTTTTGACAAGTCATGGGGCGGCCGCGGATAGCTCCGGCGCACGCGGCAGCAAGCCGGTGAGGGTCATGGTGAGGAAGGAATCGATGAAGGCCACCGGGTCGAGCTCGGCCATGTCGCAGGGGCCGATCGAGTGTTTCCACAGCATCAGCATGAGCATGGGGGCGATCAGGATCTGGGTAGTCAGGAAGACGTCGAGCGGGCGGAAGTCGCCGCATGCGACGGCGCGCTCCAACATGCCGCCGATCATTGTGCTGCCACGCTGGATGACTTCTTCGCGGTAGAAGACGGCAATATCGGGGAAGTTGTTCGCTTCGGCCATGACCAGCTTGATCATGCCCGAGGATTTGGTGGCGCCGGCGTTTTCCCACCAGGCCATCATGACGGCGCGCAGCAGGTCGGCGCTGTGGCCCTCGAAACTGGCGATCATGTCCTCGGCCGCGCCCAGGGCCGGCACGATGGTGTCGCGCACGACGGCCTTGAACAGTTCTTCCTTGTTGGTGAAATACAGGTACAGGGTGCCCTTGGACACGCCTGCGCGCTTGGCCACGTCTTCCAGCCGCGTGGACGCGAAACCGCGCTCGACGAACAGGTCGAGGGCGGCGGCGAGCAATTCCTGGGGTCGCGCGTCTTTACGGCGCTCCCAGCGCGGCTTCATCTCAAGGGGACATTGCATGGGGTCTATTCCGTAACTTACCTGCGAGTCATTAATATAGACCGATGGTTTCACCCCGTCAAGTTTGCGTGCATCGTCGGGCGACAGATGAGCTTGCACTAGCGACACATGAGATTGCACCGGCCGACGCATGAGTTTGCACTGGCGATTACACATTTTGTGTTCGCGCGGGGATGGCTCACAAGTTGACTGCGGAAGTTGGCATCGCTTTGCGTCGCAAACTGTGCGGATTGTTCGCAGGGAACATCGCTGGTCATCCTACATTTGCGTACTAGGCCGTAATTTTCCGTGCTAATTTGCGGTCTTGATCGAGAGAGTGCAGGAGCGAAGATTTCTATGCCACCTCAATTTGAGCTGCTGTGAATAGCTTTTTCTCCAGAAGCTCTAGTTTTGCAGCGGCAGCGTTCTGAGAATACATCACGATACGTAGATCTTTTTCTGCTCTCGAAAAGCAAACGTATGCGAGGTTATTACTCAGACGGCGCTGACGGTCGGTAGGTTCGCCTCCAGCAGATTTCGGTGTAAGTGTTTTTGCGAAGCTGTAGTTATTCCATGCGGACCCCACATCATCGATCACTACAAGGACGCTTTCATATTCTTCACCCTTGACACCATGTTGCGTGCTGAATTCCGTATTGTCGTCAATGAATTCGCAGTAAGTGGCAATTTCTTCCAAACCCATGTCAAATAATGCATCCGCAAGCCAGTCGCCCTTTTCCAACGCGTGCTTTTCTACATCGAAAGGTTCTTCGCGACGATTGCGATCAAGGCTTTCCACCAGGCGCTTTGAAGCTGGATAGAGGTCGTTTTTTCGAAAGTATCTGAGAATATCTTCAACGGTTTTCGCATCCCACATTTCATTCAAGTCGCTTATGATTGTGTCAACGCGTTTTCGCATTTCTATGAGCGGGCGGCTTGCATTTTTTCCTTTAGGGTCAAATGCCGGACTATTTTGACGAAGAATGTCTATCATTCCTCTGCCATCCTTAGCACGCGAAGCCTTTACAAGCGGATATAGGCAAACAATAAATGGTTTGAGAAGATAGTGCTCGCCATTCTCATAATCATCCTGTGCGCGTGTCGAAGCGTAGTCACCAGTAAATAAGTTATGCAGATCAGAGAAACCGAGCCGCCTTGCGATCATCTGCCTGACAAGGTACAGGTGCTTTATTTTCTCCTTGCCCTTCCACCCCCATTGCGCCATTGCATCGTCAAGTTTATAGGAAGCGCTTTCTATCTGCTCGGGCGTGTAACGTCCTCTAGGAGCTCCCGGCTTATCAGTCTGGATAAGCCTAAGGATGACGCTTCCTTCTATGTCTGCGTTTTTGCCAGCAGGGAATTGCTGGATATCTTTACGAAATGCATTGAGAAGGTTAATAACGTTAACAGAACACCTGAAATTCTCTTCCTTTGGGATTCGCATGGAATCCGCTGGACCCTTAAAGTCTCCGGCCCTCTTGTCATAAATCTGTTGCATCGGATCGCCAAAGTATCCAATAATTGGAAGACCAGGATTTTGACAAAGCATATTTAAAGCTTCAACTACGTTCTCCTGCGTATCCTGTGCCTCATCAACAAAAATATAGGGATATTTTTGTCCCATTATTTTTCGCAGTTGAGGACTTGCTGCAATCATATATGCGGCGACATCAATTACATCTTCGTGGCCAATTTCCCCCTGAAGATAATTGCTGAAATTGGAATCGTTATAGGTGAATGACGGGACGCTAGCTAATCCTAGCAAGTCCTGCGCAAGTTGTTCGGCTTTTGTTCGCGCAGTTAAAGCTTTCTTGCTCTTTCCCCCATCGTCATCCGCCCTCTGTTTTGCAATCCGGCCCGGTATTATTTTTTCTTGAAGTGCCTTGCGAATGCTTGGTGTGAAACGCTTTATCTCACTCCAAAGAAAGCCGTGCAATGTGCTTATGATGTAGAGATCATCCCAGCCGAGCCGCGACGAAATTACTGCAACAGCGCGCTTGGTATATGTGACGCACACGATTCGTTGAGCTTCGCGCCTAAGGTGTTTTCCGTGTTGATTTCTAATGTTGTCCAGCGCGGAGATGAGCGAGGTTGTCTTTCCCGAGCCTGCGCCAGCAATCACGTAGAAGCTCTGCTGCTCGTTGATGCACGCTTGAATTTGGTGATCAGCCTTTGTAGCTTTGAGTGTCTTCATTCTATGTCCTAGTCGCTCGTCTACAGAACTTCGGTGTTTGCGATTGGCGATAGTCTATTCTCAAGCCACTTTAGCCCTTCTACAATATAGATTGGGGTAGTCCATACAACTTGAGAGGATGCTATCGCCAGCGCGAATTCAGTTTTTTTAAAACTCTGGTCGCGGACCTCGCCATAAACTTTCTCTATGATCTCATCACGAGTCATAGTAGCTGTCAAACCCAAGCCGATGGAAATCTGTTCGTCGCCTTTGAAAATCGCCAAATTTTCATAAATGAACGTCTCTTCCAGGGTCCGACCATGCATCTCATCCACACCGACTTTGACTGGCTTTTGAAATGTAACAAAACACTGTCCAGATTGGACTAGTTGCTCCTCCGACTTAAGCGCTACGAGTTCGTCCCGAGTGCTCTTTGCCAACAGCGACTTTAATGCTGCATTTGACGTTCGTGCTCCAGCCTTGTCGGCCCGGCATGCTCGCCTCGCATCAGCAGCATCAACAGTATCGATGTCGGTGATAACGAGAAATGGAGTCCCAATGAAGCTGAGCAAACTAGCGAGCTTGTGGGCGTATGCTCCGCCAACCTCTAGAATCGTTACATATCGATTCGAGAGTAGCGTTGCGTTTTTTTCGATCATCTGAGGAAGCAACAATTTTTCGACTGTGCCCTCGACAAGAATGGTCGCATCGGCAAAGAACAGATCGCAGTGAGTTAATTTTAGGTACTTCT
This sequence comes from Massilia antarctica, assembly GCF_015689335.1. Lineage (GTDB taxonomy): Bacteria > Pseudomonadota > Gammaproteobacteria > Burkholderiales > Burkholderiaceae_D > Telluria_A > Telluria_A antarctica. Next base: position 1,057,780 of record NZ_CP065053.1, read on the forward strand.
TCAGAAAGTCGATAGTCGCTTGCTGCTGCTGTTTCCTCAGCTCAGCAAGTAGTACCTCCTTCGCTTCCTTTACTAATTTTTCTTCTGCGGCAGTGAGCGCGCGAAGCGGCTCCGGAGAGGGCCTGAAGTCATGAAGGTTAAGAATCTTAGTTGCACTTGGGGTCGCCGAAACATTTCCGATATGAGACTTCATGGGCACGCGGCAGAAGTACCGAATTTTGTCAAATTCGACTGCATCAACAATATGAGAAGAGTGCGTCGAGATTGCCAGCTGAGGCGTAACTCCTCCCATACCCAGTGCCTTGGCTGTTTCGCGCAAAATTCTCGATATGTTTGCGATGAACACTTGCTGAACCTGCGCATGAAGGTGAACTTCTGGCTCTTCGATAAAAATGAGTTGGCACAGCTCTCGCCCACTCTCCGTAGATAGCCACTGAGCGTGGTAGTGGTTTAACTGTATCGCAATATAGATGAGGTTCTTAAAGCCCAGTCCGTTGTAAGCTTCAGGGAGCTCGTGCTTCAATACCTCGTCAACATAGAATAATTCCGTACTTCCCTGAAGTGCATCTTGTGCGCTCATCGATGAAACTAGGCGCAATACCCTATCATGCGCGGATGGAACTCCGAGACCAGAAATTACGGCAAGTAAAGGCTTAAAGTGCGTGTCGTAGTGCGCGGTGAGTCGGGAATTGTTTTCGTCGATGACTCTGTTTGCCGCTTCGTTCTCTGCCGGCTTCTCCAAATTACTACTGTAGTAAGCTGAAAATGCCGCAGACAGACGGTTGACCCGGCCGCTATCCTGATCATGAATACCCCTCTGGGCATCAATGAAGTCAACCCGTATCAGTGAGTTGAGCGTCCGCTTACCCTCTTTGGATTCAATCTCCGTTTCTTTTATTTCACTCCCTTCAATTGACAGCGCATAGTAACGAACTGAAAAATATCGAGAAAGTTTGGGCACCTGCTTCAAAAACTGCGACAGGCTCTTTTGACGTTTTCCTTCAGTAGCCGGAACCATCGTCGCGTATTCATCTCGCAGTAACTGACCGTCATGAATGCAATACTGAAGTCGGATGCCGATCTTATCAAAGTCAGTCGAAACATCGGGTAGCAACGAGAAAACTCAGCCGAATTCAGTCTCGGGATCAATCGATAACCAGATATCCATTTCAATTGTCGGTAGACTAATCGCGTTCATGCCTGAGTCTTGGCCGTATCGATCCAACTCACTTATACATGCAACGGTGAAATCATTTACGGTAAATTCGCCACCGCGATCAAAAAATAGACGAAAGGCAGCAACGGCAGATGTTTTTCCGCTGTTATTGGGACCGACGAAAACTGTGTGATCGTCCTCAAGGCTGAACTGAACATCTTCTAAACGCCGAAAATTGCGAAATAATATTTGCGACACCTTCATGGAAATTTCCTTTTAGTTCTAATTGACCGAGTTCGCACAATTCATATGCTCATGCGCCACTTCGAAAACACACCAGGCTTGCATTTTGGAAATTATCATTCTTTGTCAAAAATGACAACAAAGAAATTTCGCCAGGTGTCCCCCAAATCAATCCAAAACTCAAAGAAAATCACTTTTCTGACAATTCCACAGAAATCTGTCGTTGCAAATATTTGACAAAAAACAGTGTAATCAATGGCTTGCGCACTAACTGATAACCGTGTAAGTTTCCGCACATGCAAGCATGAAACTGGAACAAATCTATGAATCGAGCCGCAGAAGATGTATTGAAAGACTTCAGTTTTCGCGGAATTTCCGTGGCGGAATGGGGGAGGCGCTTTGCGATGTTCTGGGGAGTCAGCCAATCCCGTCATCACCGACCTTGAAAGCGGAGCCACTGGTTGGAAAGGATCGCAGGCCAGTTCTCACGCCGTTTCGAGTGTGACAAGGCATGGATAGATCCGCTATTGGAACAGGTTGGGATATTGCCCGTTACGCTCCTATTAGCCTCATGCTCCAACCCATAACTGCGAAATCTTCCAAAAATTTGGAGCCCGTGCATGACCCTGAACAACTCGCCCTTCGACCTTGTCGGTCTATCCGAAGCGAATCGTCCCATCCGATTACCATCGTGACGCCGGCACCGAAAAGCGCGACACCATCACAAGTTGAGCAGGACGCCAGTTAGTCGGATTCGAGCTGCCGGCTTTAACGGCATTTTTAATCGGCTCATCGCGGCCGGAAGACGCCGGGGTGATTACAGAAAATCGTTCAACAGTTTCACGCCGTTTGCGCATTTAATCTTCTCCATCTCGGCACCGGAGAATATTCTCTCTACTCTACCCAAGTCGTCACTGGCACGCTGTTCGCTGGCGCTCCAGCATGCATCGCTGCCGTACACGAGCTGCTCCACGTCGACCGTGTCCTTAATCAGCGTGAGCAGGTCCGTCGCGCTACCGATATTTGCACGTGCGGCGGTCTCGGACAGGCATGATGTATCGATAAAAATGTTTTTGTGACGGCGCGCCCAGTGGAGGACAGTCCGGAAATTTTCGCCGCCCAGATGTGATACCAGTAACTTCAGATCAGAAAATCGCTCCACAATCGCGGCGAGGTGGCGCTCAGCGTCGCGCTCATCGAAACGCCCAGTATCATGTCGGCTCAGATGCAGCACCATGGGCACCCCGGCCGCCGCGCTGACTCGGCATAGATCCATCAAGTGTCCAGTGTCATCCGCCGTGCTCAATTCAAGGTGCTTGTAAGCGACGGCCTGCCTGTGTTCGATCAGATCCAGCAGCCAGTGGGCCTGTTGCTTGCCGCGTCCGGAAAATAGGGCGCAGCGGTGGCCAAATTGGCGCGCGAAGGCGAGGCAGGCCGGGTTTTCCTCATTGCTGCGGCTGACCACGCAACCGCGCCAGGTCGATGCCGTTTCAGTGAACGCTAAGCGTTTGCGGCGAAGGTGGAAATGTCCGTCGTAAATCATGGCTCTTCTCCATTCCAAAAGATCAGCAGATCGTAGCCCATTTCGGCGTTGAACACTTGCTGCTGAACGTTTGCTGTCATCCTGATGGGGGTGCGGCATCCAGTCGAACTGCCATGCGTTGTCTTCAGTACTTCACCATACAGATAGGCGTGCACTTGGGCCGGGGCCTTGCCTTCAACAGCCCAGCTGATCTTTGCGGAATCGACCCGCGAACCGATGCTCAAGGCGTAGTGGCAAGTGTCGCATCTGAGTACTTCTGTGCTCAGCAAACACCCCTGCAAATATTCGTTGCGCGTCCCGTCAAGCTGTACGGTCCCGGAGATGTTGCTATCGTTGATCGTCAAATCGACGTGAGTGCCTTGCCCCGGACGCGTTTTGACGATTTTTTTCAGGTACGAGTCATCCTTCCAAGAGCCCTTGCAAGAGCGCTTGAATTTCAGCTCACCCACATTTTTCGTGAGCATATTGAACTTTCGTTCGACGTGTACTTTCAGTTCAACAAGCGCATCCGGGGATGCTTGCTCGAAATGCAGCTTGATTGTTGTCTGATCACTCTCCAGCCAGAAATCGTCGGCCGACAGTTCCGCATAGTCGGAAACAAACTCCCAGAAAACCACCGCAAATGCAGCAAGCAGTGCGCCCGCAGTGTACTTGAATACCTCGGAAAACAGCTTGGCCGGCCCGCCATCGACCACTGCCCCGGCAATGAGCAATGCAAGCGTCATCAAGGATAGTACGCCCAACCGATGGCTTTTGACGAAGATCGCGAGGCGGCGGAAACTCTCGCGTATCGACTCTTTCAAATCCGAAACTAGGACTCCCATTGAGCATCCTCGAGAAGTGACGGGCGTACTGGTATCGTACAGATCTACGTCGATTGATACAACTAAAATTGAAGGTGGCGACAGGGGAGGAACGTACTTTGATTTGCGTCAACCGGCCTATTAATCTGCACCGAAATTATAGGGTGAACGGGCTCGCAGTCGTGTCGTGCTGGCCGGCAGCCCAGTATCTCCATGAGTCACAAAACAAGAACTTGAGCGACCCGCCGATTGGCGAAAACGGGTTTGTCGGAGCAGCACGAAACGGCTTGAGGTTCTCAAGAAGCGGTCGCGCAAATCCCGATACCGTCGCAGCGATCCCGTATTCGCTGAATCTATGGCCAGAGCTGACGCGCTACAGCGACGGGCCTTCCCTTTCCCGGGACAGTGCAAGCGGATTTGTCGTCCAACGTTGGACGACTAGCAAGGTTATACATGTCGACACCGCCCCCGTCGATCAGCTGCAAGGCAGTTCAGCGTTGCTCAGGTGTAGGGACGTATGACCCGCAGCGTTGCGTGTCCCCTCATGCGGCTCCACAGCGATGCAGATGGCAATGCGAGATCAAAACCGTACCTGGCCTGCTCTCGGTCCTGCTTTTCGCGCGGCAGTCGTGCCAGAGCGCCACCGGCCGCCGTGTAAAAGTAGTCCAGAACCTGATTGGGGTCTTCGAGTTTCAGCACAGTGTGATGCCGATGCTCGGGCAGGGCGATGGCCAGGGCAGGCGGCCCGCCTGTCGACAAGCTGCGCTCCATTGCGCCCCTTTGCAGTAGTCTGCGGAACAGATTCCATTCGTAGATTGCGACACCATCGATCTGATAGGCGCTAAAAGACGGGAGCGTGTGGACGACGACGTAATGCGAGTTCGCGAGAATATGCTGGTCGCTCAGCTTGATGTCGCCCAATGCGCCCTTGATCTTTGCAAGCACGTCTTTTTCCGCGAGTCGCTGGCGCAAAACGACCAGTTGCTTCACGCCTTTCGTCAGCGGCCAATTCTCGTCACGCCAACAATTTAATTCATCGCCCAGATCAGCCGTACGGCTATTGCGCTTCCACTTCGCCTGGACGAAAAATATCTGCCGCCGCGCCACCTCGAAAATGATCAAGTCGCAGTCGTACATTTCGCCTTCGCCATTGTCGCTCCGCTTCAATCCCGGCCGCACCACATAATCGGCTGGAGAAACACGTCGCGCGAGGTATTCCGTCATTTCCTTTTCAAATTTGTCGCCGAGGTCACGGGCCTGTCCCTTGCTCAGGACGGCGGATTTACAGCAATGGACGGCGTGTCCGAGCCCCGTTTTCCCCAGGCTCAGGGAGCCGTAAGCGTCCACGTAAATACCGCGATCGGATGGAACAGCGCCGGCGCGGTCAGCGAGCACGCGGTTCAGCAGGTCACGATCAAGTTTAAGTCGATCACATAGCGTATCGCACGGTATGACGCCCGCTTCGTCGGCGAGTCGCACGATTTCAAGCAGCGCAAACCAACGGCACAGTTCGCGCGCGCCGCTGATCAGTTGCGACGAGTCGGCATCGCGTGACGTATACGCGCCGATAGAGAAGAAACAGTCCAGAAAGGCCTCTTCCAGCGTATCGAGCAGCTCGGGCTGCAACAGTGTCGGAATGCTGGCGGTGCGGGTCGGGTCGCCATGACGCAGACGGGCAATAACGTCACGCAGCACCAAGGTCAACGACAGTTGAGATTGCGACTCCATGGTCGTTGTGATCGTCCGGTTGTATAAGATTTCTCCACCGCGCGGCGTGAAGGAAAACGTCACCAGCTGGCGCGTTACCTGCGCTTCCAGTATCCCCATCAGCGTCAAGAAAGCCGCTTCGTGGAAGCTGAATGCACGCAAGGCAAGCCGGCTGCTGTCAGCGTCGAGCTTGGTCCGCTGGTTTGGCCGCTCGCTGCGCTGATGAAGGAAGTCGGCGTGATCGCGGACGAGTTCCTCCAGCAGTTCGACCTGTCGGGCGAGCACCTGTTCCGGAACCAGCGGAAGTTGGTCAGGTCCTGACCGCGCGACCTGCTGAAAGACGCGGTCAGCCTGGCGCACCTGCGACAGCAATATTCCACCTCGCCAGGTCGACATTGAATTCGCCAGCGCCCGATAAACCTGCGCGAGGTACGGCAGACGGTCAGCCACCAGCGCGCAACTTTCCTCGGTAAACGGCTTTCGACAAAAACTGGAAAGTGCCTGCCTTTCCGGCTTTTTCAACATGGCGGCATCGGGATAGATCAGCATGGGCAACAGAAAGCGACGGCATCAGGTCGGCCAATGATAGAGGAGTTCATGATTGTTGCAAGCTGTTGCTTTTGAGAGCAGTCCTATGATGTGCCTGGACCATCGGGATGGCCCGGGCGCCAGGGCCGACATCGTCATGAAGAAGTCTTCATCGGTTCGCCCAACTGGTCATGCCCGCTACCGTTTGTGAATGGCAAGGCAAGAACATCACAGCGATAAGCCGTGCAGTGTGCGCCGCCGCGTGCCATGCTGTTCATCCACCCCGCCCAAGGCGTCAAGACAGCGCGCACCCCCATCCCCACAGGTGCGCCGTGCCTGCGCCATACGACGCAAGCCCGGCTGCATCCCTGGGTCTTAGCCGCGCTTAGTGGCCAGCATAACAAGCAAGCTCAGCGCTGGTGTAGGTGCGGCTGCCGCCATCGTCGGTGCGCACATTGACCGAGAACTGCGTCCCCACCGGGAACTGACTAAGGCTATACGACCACAGCACCTGGCCGTTGGCGTCGGTCTTGCGGCTATAGCTGCCCATCAACCCGCCTTGGGCATTATAAAAAGTCAAGGCGGTGCCCATTTGTGCAAGCGGCGTACGCAAGGTGCTATCGCTATAGGCCGTCGTGCGGATCCACAAACCCGCCCTGGTCGTCAGACTGATACCGCATTGCGCCTGGAAGCTGGTGGCTTTGCCCCACGCCCAGTGCGATACGTCCAGCCTGCGCGAGCCGGCTACCTTGCCGTTCAGCGAGGGTTCCACCGCCGCGCTCGACAACAAGGCATTGCGCGTTTCCTGTACCGTGGCCGTCGGATGCAGCACGCGGTACAGCCCGATCGCGCCGGCGACGTGCGGCGATGCCATCGAGGTCCCGTTCTTCCACTGGTAAGCGCTGTCCGAACTGATCACAGTGGAATAGATGCCCGTTCCCGGCGCAGCGATGTCCACCGAGGTGACGCCGAAATTGGAGGTCGACGACAAGGTCCCGTCCTGCTTCAGATTGCCCACCGCGATGATGTTCTCCACATCCATGTTCGCCGGCCACATGAATTTGACGTCCGTGTTGGACCCGTTATTGCCGGCCGCCGCGGCCACCATGATATTGGCGTCGCGCGCAGCCTGGAAGTATTCGATACCGCTGTTGTTGGCGGTATCGGACATGCCTCCCAGCGACAGGTTCACCGCCACCACATTAATGCCGCGCCTGGTTTTCAGGTCCACCACATAGCTGAGCGCTTCCAGCACCGCGCTCGTGGGACAGCTGCCGCCGCTGCTGCATACTTTGACGGGAAGGATCTTGACCCCGCCATCGCCGCAAATGCCGGCCACACCCAGGCCGTTGTTGTGGCGCGCAGCGATCGTTCCAGCCACGTGGGTGCCGTGCGAGTGATCATCCTCCGTATTATTGGTATGGCTATAGAAATTCCAGCCCCGGAAGTCGTCGATGAATCCATTGCCATCGTTATCGATCCCATCGCCGGCTTTTTCGGCAGGGTTGGTAAAAATGTTGTCCTTCAAGTCTTCGTGTGTGCTGCGCACACCGGTATCGAGCACCGCCACGTACACGGGCTGGGTGGTCTTGCATGCATAGCCCTGCTGCCAGAGTTCGGCCGCGCCGGTGCCGAACGGATTGGCGGGGCTGGTGGCGGCGCTTTGCACGCCCCACAGGTTGGTAAATGCCGCATCGTTGGACGGCGCAACGTCTTGCAACTGCAGCATCCAGTCCGGCTGGACATCTTCCACCAGCGGGTTGCGGCGCAGCTGGGCAATCGCCGATGGCACGCTCCACAAACGGTTCAGATGAACCAGCTCGTAGCGATCCATGGCACGCGCGTGGGCGCGCGTCTGGGGACTCTCGCTGGCCAGGCTCAGATCCGTGACCTTGGCCAGGCCGCGATCCTGCCGCCCGCCGCGCAAGCGCTGATGGCTGGTCGGCGTAATGGCGCGCATTGCCTGCTCCTTGTCGGCTTCCGTCGCGTCACTGCGGAACTTGACGATGAGGCGCGTACTGTCGAAGCGCTGGCTTCCTTCCATGGCGCGCAGCTCGTCAATCGACAAGGCGCGAGCGGCCGGCACGGCGGATGCGATCTCGGCACCAGGGGCGACCTGCGCGGCCGACGCCAGGCTGGCGGCCACCGCGATCGCGGATGCGGTACAGGCAATGTAAAAACGGGGAAGCGGGTGCATATGGTCTCCTGCGCACATGGGCGCGTAGTTCTATCGTTTTTTATAGAATTTTTCTGATTGGTTCAGGCAAAGCCGCGTCAAGGTCGTTGGCGCGTGGATCTGGTTGGAATGCGGCAGGGTTCTCCGTTGCTTACGTGACCGTGCCGTCCGGCGCTGCCCACGTTGGAACCGACCATCGCGCCTCACTTCATCAGCAACTTGCCGCGCGAGTGGCGGCTGCTCGCAACGCGTTCATGACACGCTGTGTTCCCAGGTGCCAAAGTATGAAAGGAAAATGTGGATGAATTGTGGATTTGTCATCATCATTTCGTGATGACACACTTCTGTTATGCATCGCCGCAACACTCGTCATCGCGGCGCCCATGCTTCGGTGCCTGGCCTTGCGCGAACGGGAAAAAGACCGGAAGATGCCGCACAGTGCCTGCAAGCCTGCGTGCAATCAATAGTCGATCCTGTTCGATGCGGACTGGCGGTCAACGGTTCAACCTGTAGCGTCCTATGTTGCCCTCCCTCCAAGTAATACGACACCTGGTTCTGTTCGCCACATTCGTGCTGATGTGCTGTCGGGCCGAGGCCACCAACGCTGTAAGCTTGGACACCTTGCATCAGGCCGGCGACCTGTCTGGTGAAACACTTGGCCTGCGCTTCGTGCGCGACCCACGGCAAACCCTGACGATTGATGAAGTGAGGACACTACCGGACGAGCACTTTGCACCGGTGCGCCAGCGCGACGTGAATCAGCGCCTGCAAGGTGGCGACTACTGGCTCAAGACATCGGTCCACAACCCTTCCAGGGCCAGCATCACCTGGGTGCTGCGCCATCCCATGCCGATTACCGACTACGTTGAATACTGGATTTTTACGAATGGCGCGCTGGTGGCCCACGCCCGGGGAGGCGACCGCACCCTGGTCCCGGAGCGGCAAATTCCGTATCGCATCGCGAGCGTTCGCCACACTTCCGAAGCGGGACAACGATCGGAGGTAGTTATCCGTTTGCGCAACGCACAGGCGTCGCCCATGCATTTGACCTTTGCCCTGTCCGATGAAGCAGCATTTTTACGAAAAATGGCAAACGATCAGCTATCGATGGGCGTCTTTTACGGCATTCCCCTGGCCCTGGTCGTGTACGCGCTCTGCGGATGGCTCATCAACCGAAACCGTGGCAGCCTGGTGTACGCAGCCTATGTGCTCGCCGTCATGGGTTCCTGGCTGGGAATCAATGGACAATTGGCCGAGTACGTCTTTGTCGGCCGGCCCGACATCGCGAACTTCATGCTGGTGATTTTTTTCTTGCTAGCGACAATTGCCAACTGTCTGTTCGTGCGGGAATTCCTGCAGACCAAGCGCTTCATGCCCCGTTTCGACACCTATTTTTGCGGCGTCATCGCGCTTGCGGTCGTGGGGATCGTATTGCGCACCCTGGGCCTTCAGGTCGTGGTTGTCCAGGTAACGATCGCACTGGTATTGACCCATGGCATCGCCCCCGTGCTGGCAATCGTCGCTCTGCGCGGCCGGGCGGTCTTTGCGCGCTGGTATCTGGTAGCGCAACTGGTGTACAGCGCGGCCCTGATCGTCGGGATTGCCGGGGTCCGGTATGCGGAATTGAGTTATGACAATTACTTCTTCTACTGCCAGCTGGCGTTTATCGCTGAACTGGTGCTCCTCGGCGTGGCCCAGCAAGACAGGGTGCGCATTCTCCAACGCGAAAAATCGGCGTTCGAGCAGAAGTACAACACGGCGCTCCAGCTCAATAACGCCGAGCTGGCCCGGCAACTGGAACAACGCACTTGCCAACTGCGGGAAGCGCAACAGCGAACTGCCTTCATGGCCTCGGTGAAGACGACAACCGGCCGCATCGCCAACGGCGAATTCGGTGTGCGGCTCGCTCCCGGAGAGTCGCCCGAGTTGTCCGAGCTGGCCCATAATGTCAACGTGATGGCCGAATCGCTGTCGCGCCTTGAAGGGGCGCGCAAACGCTGGATTGCCGATATCAGCCATGAATTGCGGATGCCCCTGTTTTCCCTGCTATGCGAAACCGAGGCCTTATTGGACGGCGTAAGAACGATCAACAAGCGCGCCATCGCCTCCATCCATGAAGAAGTGATGCGGCTGTCCCGCCTGGTGTCGGACTTGCATGAAGTGGCGTTAAGCTATCTCCGCCCTCTGCCATGTACTTTTACGAGTTGGCAACTTGCGGACCTGTTGACGAAGAAAAAACACGAGTACCTGCGCCACGCGCAGGAAAAAGGTCTGCGTTTTACCCTGGATATGCCGCCCGGTTTCTTGCTTGTAGAATGGGATAAGGGGCGCGTCGAGCAGTTGTTGGATAACCTTGTTCAAAACAGCCTCAGTTACACCGATGCGCCGGGAGAACTTGCGCTTTCGATCCAGGCCGGGCCGGAGCGCGTATCCATCACCCTCCAGGACACCTTGCCCGGCATCGAGCCAGCCGATGCAAAGCATCTGTTCGAACCGCTTTACAGAGCCGATATCGCACGCAGCCGGCGCGCGGGTGGGAGCGGGCTGGGCCTGTCGATATGCCAGGCCATCGTCCATGCCCACCATGGGAGCATCTCTGCCGAGCCGTCGCCGATGGGCGGGCTGGCAATCCACATTGATCTGCCTCGTTCCATCGATAAAATATGAACCCCAGCGCGCACGAAATAGTCATTGTCGACGATGAGGCAAAGCCAGCCCAGGTCATCGCCGAGTACCTGCAACGGGAGGGTTTCCGCACCGCGCATCTCCTTGATGGCCTTGGTGCGGTGGCGTACGTCAGGCAACACGCACCCAGCGTCGTGATCCTGGACGTGATGCTGCCCGGGCTAGACGGGATCGAGGTCTGCCGGGCCGTGCGCCAGTTTTCGATGGTGCCCATCATCATGCTCACCGCGCGGGTCGGGGAAGCGGACCGCATCCAGGGCCTTGACATCGGTGCCGACGACTATCTGTGCAAGCCCGTGAGCCCGCGCGAAATCGTCGCCCGCGTGCGTGCCCAGCTGCGCCGGGCCAGCGGACCGGTGGCCCTGGCCCAGCACACCCATGGATTTGTGGTGGAGGAAGCGGCGCAACGCATCCGGTGGGAGGGAAAGGTGCTACCGCTTTCTCAAGTCGAGTACCGGCTGTTCAAGACCCTGCTGGCCCAACCCGGCAGAATTTTTGAACGGGAAGCCCTGCTCAATGCCAAGGATCTGCTTGGGCGTGCCGTCAACGATCGCTCCGTCGACAGCCATATCAAAAACATTCGCAAGAAAATCAAGCCCTACACCGGCGACACCGAAGTCATTTTCTCCGTCTACGGCGTCGGTTATCGTTTCGGCGATGGGTAAATCAAGCGCGCTGCCGGCCGCACCCACGCGCGGCCACCGCCTTACACCGCCACAGTCCGGTTGCGCCCGGTGTCCTTGGCCGCGTAGAGCGCGCGGTCGGCCCGTTCGATCATGTCGTCGATTGCTTCGCCATCGATGTAGCGGGTCAGGCCGGTCGAGAAGGCAATCCGCAGGGCGGGGACGTGGCTGCTGGCGGGGGTCAGCGCGAGTGCCGCGCGCAGCCGCTCGATCCCGCTGTTGGGGTCGCCCGGCGGCTTGGTTTCCGGCAGTAACAGCAAGAACTCCTCCCCTCCCCAGCGTGCGACCAGGTCGACGCTGCGCAGCTGGGTGCAGGCCTGGTTGGCGAAGGTAATCAGTGCCTCGTCACCGACACGGTGGCCATGGGTATCGTTGACGTTCTTAAAATGGTCGATATCGGCGAGCGCTACCGCAAAGCCGGGTCCACCGCGCGCGTGCCGGCTGATGTGCTCCCCCAGCAGGGCGATCATGTGGTGCCGGTTGGTCAGCCCGGTCAGTTCATCGTGGGTGGCGACAATCTGGATGCGCGCCAGCGCCCGGGCCAGTTCGTCCTTCTGGGTGCGCAGGCGCTTGCGCATCTTCGATACCAGCACCGACAGCATGGAAATGCCGGACAAGCAGGTTGCCATCATGGCGAAATTCATCAGCTCCAGCGGGCCTTGATAGACCTGCGGGTCGGTGTGCACGCGCCATGTCATGACCATGGCCATCACGCTCAAGGTATAAAACAGCACCACCCGCACCTGGCGCGTGCTCATGTCGAACATGCCGAACACGGTGACCATGGCCAGGAACACGATGGTGGCGGTGTGGATCGGGCCGCACACCGCATACGCGAACGCGACCACGGACTGCGCCACCAGCGCCTGCGGGAAAGCCAGGGTGGTCTGGCGGAAGCGCAGATTGAAGCCGCAGCGTATAAGAACGTAAAAGAAAGGGCTGGCCAATGCCAGCAAGACAGCGAGAACCCTGATCTGTTCAACCGGGAACACAGCGTACAGGACCCCGAAGGCCAGCAGCGCAAGACAGACCGTGTACATCGCCGCGGTCGCCAGTACCATCATGATCGCCCGCCGTTGCTTGCGGTCGTCGGTCAGGATCAGGCTTGCCAGGCGCTGCATCCAGCCCGGGGCTGCGCTAGCGTCGAGTTCATTTCCAGCTGCCATTGCTCGCTTCATCAGATATCCACCCGTTCGTGACGATCGTCACCCGGATCAATTATCTATGAACCGCCGCAGGCGAGCCGTTCGGTTAGAGAGCAATCATCGCGCTCGCATGGCGACCCGAGGCGGCGCCCTGCGACCAAGCGCGCGAGCGCCGCCGCGCAGCCAGCGCCAGCACGCCCAATCCCAGCGCCAGCGTGCCGTAGGTGGCAGGTTCGGGCACCGGCGTCATGTGGAACACGGTATTGCCGGTCCAGCGCAAGGTATACGATGCCGAGCCGCCCGGCCAGTAAGCATGCTCCTTCACCTCAACGCCGCTGATCGCATGGCCGCCGGCAACGCCCTCGCCCCACGGATCGGTGCTCGATGCCGTATGAAAATCGAGGGCGCCGCCCGGGGTATAGGAAAATTCAAACAGCCCGCACATGAACACTTCGGGGCCGCACCCGCCGACATATTGCTGGCTGTTGAGGACAAACGACGTGACCTCGCTGCGTTCCAGCACGCCGTCTCCGTTGAGGTCCTCGCTATCGAAATAGCCGTAAATGCTGGCATTGGGCCGGAATTGCCCGGATTCTTCGTGAAAAAAGCCGGTGTAGCTGAATTCACGGTAGGTCGACGCCGCCTGTGCGCCGCTCGCCAGCACCGCAGCGGCAAGGAGTAACGAGGGTTTGAGCATGATGGTTCTCCTGAAGAACCGACAGCTTAGCAAATTCATATCGCCAGACTGTCGTGCAAACGCCGCATCGCCGCCAACATAGCAGGCGGCCGGCGCGGCGGCGACGTCACAATCCTTGGCAACGTCGTGGGCAGGGCATGCGCGCCTGGCGTTCCGGCGCCCATTTCCCGGCGGCAAAGCCGCCATCCGCGTTGGCAATCTCAACCAGATACAGACACCCGGAACCGGAATTCGCCTCCGCTGCGGCAAGGCGCGCGCAAGCGTGCGGTTGCCACCCCTGCGCAGCCTTACAATATTGTTTTAACCACCACGGCGCGCCCGCCCCTATCCCATGGCCCACATTCGCCCAACCGGCTGGCAAGAGATGGCGGTCACCGGCACCGCCGTGCGCGAAATCGACACGCTCGGCTATCTCGAACGCCGGCTGGCCGATGCGCCCTACCGCATCTACCACGGCGTGCACTGGACCAACGTCGAGAATGGCTTTTCCGTGTTTGGCGAGATCGATTTCATCATCGTCGCGCCCAGCGGGCGCATGCTGCTGATCGAGCAGAAATCGGGCTTGCTGAACGAAACGGCCGATGGCCTGGTCAAGCATTACGAGGGCAAGCCGCGCAAGGTCGCCAACCACCTGATGCGCTCCATCAAGGGCCTCACGGAGCGCTTCGGCAGCGAGCTGTCGATCGATTACCTGCTGTACTGCCCCGACTACATCGTGCGCAACCCGCACCTGGCGGGCATCGACCCGCGCCACATCATCGACGCCACCAGCAAGGACCGCCTGGCGGACGTGATCCGCGACATCCTGCCCGTCACCGATGGCGCGCCCGGCGAGCGGTTCGAGAAGGTCACCCGCTTTCTCGGCAACATGCTCAGCCTGCGGCCCGATCCCAGCGCCATGATCGGCAACGCCGCCGCCATGGTCACGCGCCTGTCCGGCGGCCTGGCCACCTGGGCGCGGCGGCTGGAATTTGCCCCGTTCCGGCTGCGCGTGGTCGGCACCGCCGGCAGCGGCAAGACCCAGCTGGCCCTGGCCGAATACGCCGCCGCCATCGACGCCGGCCTGTCGCCCCTGTACGTGTGCTACAACCGGCCGCTGGCCGATCACATCGAGCGGCTGGTCCGCGCCGGCGGCCGGGTCGCCACCTTCCACATGCTCAGCGACGCCTTCCTGCGCGCCCAGGGCCACATTCCCAACTACGCCGCGCCCGGCGTGTGGGACGAGATCGAAGCGCGCATGGCCGGCGCCGAGCTGCCGGAGACGTGGAAATACGACGTGCTGATCGTCGACGAGGGACAGGATTTTTCCATCGCCTGGCGCGATATCCTGCTGCGCATGCTCAAGGCCGACGGCCGCGCCATCTGGCTGGAAGACCCCAACCAGAACCTGTACGGCCGCCCCGCGGTGCCGCTGCCGGGCTGGGTCAAGCTGCATTCCGATACCAACTTCCGCAGCCCGCGCCAGATTGTCGACATGCTGGCCTCGATCGGCGCGGTGCACCCGCCGGTGGAAGCGGGCAGCCCGTTCAAGGGGGCCGATATCGAGGAACTGATGTATCCCGAAGGCGATACCGAGGCGATGCTGGCGCAGACCCGGCGCGCGGTCACCCTGTGCCTGGGCGCCGGCTTCGCGCGCCACGATATCGCCATCGCCTCGTTCCGGGGACGCGAAAAATCGGCCATCCTGCGGCTCGACAAGCTCAGCGACGCCCACACCCTGAGATCGTTCACCGGCGAATACGACCTGTTCGGCAATCCCATCTACCGGGACGGCGGCTTGCTGGCCGAATCCGTGTACCGCTTCAAGGGCCAGTCGGCGCCGGCGGTGATTTTCACCGAGATCGATTTCGCCCGGATCGACGAACTGGTGCTGCGCAAGCTCTTCGTGGGCATGACCCGGGCCAGGCTCAAGCTCGTGCTGGTGCTCAGCGAACGGGCCGAACAGCAGTTGCTGGACCGGATGTGATTCCTGGCAGCCGCCATGTTGCCGGATGCGAAACGATCTGAAAACCTGCCGGCATGCCGCGTGCCCCCGGTGCCACGGCCAGGAATGCCTGGCGATCCGCACAAGATTTGTGTCGGATTGTTTCCAACACCCTTTTGGAAACCTTGACCGCGATGTCAGGCAGGTTCTCTACATCCTGCGGAAACAACGATCCGGTCTAATGGGCCCTCGTTCTCGCGGCTTGCCATCCTGGCCTGCCGCGACGACGCCACCCTGACTGGAGAGAATCAATGAACGCACTGGGCATGTACACCGCAACATCGCCGCTACGCACCGTGGCAAGCCTCATGCTGATGGCGGGAGCGATCGTGCTGTCGCCGGCCGCATGGGCACAGCAATTCGGCCCCAACGGCCTGGCCCGCACGGAAACCGTACGCCACGAATTCGACAGCGCAAGAGAGGCGATCCAGGTGCGGGTCGATTTCGCGCCGGGCTCCTCGGCCCCGAAACACACTCACCCTGGCGTGGAAATCGCCTACGTCCTCAGCGGAACAATCGCGTATGAGATGGATGGCAAGACCATCCGGCTCCAGGCTGGCGAGTCGCTGTACATTCCGGCCGGCGCCGTGCATTCGGCAAGGAATGCCGCACCCGGCATCAGCGCGGAACTGGCAACCTACCTGGTGGAAAAGAACAAACCCATCGTCGTTCTCGACAAGTGACATTTTTCCAAGGACGCGACATGAACCGATATTCCCTGGCCGCACTCGCAATTGTCGCCGCCTTCGGCGTGGCGACGCTCTCGATCACGGCCGGCAGCCACGCTGCCACCTCCGCCCCCTACCGCAGCGACTTGCCGGTGCAGGGCGCGATGCCAGGCTTCGACGGCGCGGCCACCTGGCTCAACAGCGCGCCGCTGACGCCGGCACAACTGCGCGGCAAGGTGGTGCTGGTCGATTTCTGGACCTATTCCTGCATCAACTGCATCCGCACCATGCCGTATGTGCGCGCCTGGCACGACAAGTATCGCGGGCAGGGCCTGGCCGTGGTCGGGGTGCACACCCCCGAGTTCAAATTCGAAGCCGATCAGGACAACGTGAATGCCGCTGTCGCCCGTTTCCGCATCGACTTTCCCGTGGCGCTCGACAGTGACCAGCGTATCTGGCAAGCCTGGCGCAACCGCGCCTGGCCCGCCTTGTATCTGGTCGATGCGAACGGCAGGATCCGCTACCGCCAACTGGGCGAAGGCGGATACGACAAGCTGGAGCGAGCGATCCAGTCGCTGCTGGCCGAGGCGCGCGGCGGCCCGGTGGACACGACCCTGGCCGCTCCCCCCATGCACGCCGAGCAGCTTGCGCCCGACCTGCGCCAGCTCGATTCGAGCGAGACCTATGTCGGCTACAGCCAGGCCACCAATTTCCACTCGCCTGAACCGGTCCGCCCCGGCATGCCGCAACAATACTCGGTGGGCGCGCTCGCCCTGAACCAGTGGGGACTGTCCGGACCTTGGACCGTGAATGCCGAATCGGCCGTGGCCGGGCCAGCGGGAAGCGGCATCGTCCACCAGTTCAGCGCACGCGACCTGCACCTGGTGATGGGGTCCGGCGCACGCGGGCGCCAGGTGCGGATCAAGGTCACGCTCGACGGCCGCGCGCCAGGCGCGGACCACGGGGCCGACATCGATGCCGACGGCAATGGCCTCGTCACGGACACCCGCCTGTATCAATTGGTCAGGCAATCCGGATCGGTACGGCAGCGGCGCATCGACGTCCGTTTCCTCGACAACGGGGCCGACGTCTATGCCTTTACCTTCGGCTGACGGCACGCCGGCGCGCTTGCCGGTCAAGGCGCGCCCGGCGCCTCCAGTGTCCGCAGCACCAGCCGCGCTTCCAGGCCGCCCCCGGGGCGCTGGTGCAAGGTCAGGGTGCCGGCAAGCGTGAGCGCCAGCTGGCGTGCGATGGCCAGCCCCAGGCCGGTGCCGCCGGTGTCACGGCTGCGCGAGCTTTCAAGCCGATAAAACGGTTCGAAGACCGCCTCCAGCGCCGCCTCCGGAATACCCGGCCCCCGGTCCAGTACCCGGATCGTGATGACAGCGCCGCCACAGCGCTCCATCACGATCTCCGCCTGGCCCGCATACTTGATGCCATTGTCGACCAGGTTCGTCACGATACGGCGCAAGGCGCCCGGGCGGGTGATAACCGGCGCGCCGCTGCGGCGGGTGAATGCGACATCGGCACCGCTGTCGCGGTAGTCGAGCGCGATGGCGTCGAGCAGGTCGTCGGGATCGATCGCGCGCGCCGCTTCCAGCACGCCGTGCATGGCGCGCGCGTAACCAATCCCTTGCCGCGCCAGGTCTTCGAGCTGCTGCAGATCGTCGATCAGGCGTTGCTGCTGCGCGGATTCCTCCATAAGGTCGACGCGCAGGCGCATGCGCGTGATCGGCGTCTGCAAATCGTGCGAGATCGCCGCCAGGATGCGCAGCCGTTCATCGACGTAGGCGGCGATACGCCGTTGCATGGCATTGAAGGCGCGGGCGGCGCGCACCACTTCCGACGGTCCCTGTTCAGGCATGCGGACCGGGCGCAAGTCCGGCCCGAGCGAATCGGCGGCGTCGGCGAGGGTGAGCAAGGGCTTGATGGCCAGGCGTACCGCCAGCCAGCAGGCCAGCGCCACCAGCGCCAGCTGCCCCGCCAGCAGGTAGGGCAGCCGGGCCGACAAGGGCAGGCCGCGCCGTGGCCGGAAGTCGACTGTCAGCGGCTGGCCGTCCGACAGCCGCACATGCACCTGGAAGCGTTCGGGGCCGCCCTCGACCGCGTGCGCGCTCAATGCGTAGCCGGGTGCCAGCGCGCGCGTGGCCGACGCCAGCAAGCGCAGCGAGTACGGCGATCGCACCGGCGGCCCGGCCAGGCCGGCGTCCGACGAGAATCGGTAGCCGCCGCGGGCCAGGCGCGGCAGCCAGAGCGCCCGCTCCGCGCGCGGCAAGCGGTCGATCAGGGCGACGGCGGTGCGCAGGTCGGCCTCGACGTAATCGATCATCGCTCCCATGCTGGCGTCGTTGCGTTCTTCGATTGTCAGATAAGCGGACAGGAACTGGGCCGCGGCCAGTCCCGCCAGCAAAATGAGCGACAGGCGCGCAAACAGGCTGGCCGGTCCCAGCCTGCGCAACAGGGCGATGACACCGCTCACGCCGGGTCCGCGAGCGGGGTGACCGGACATGACAGCACATATCCTTCGCTGCGCAAGGTCTTGATGTAGCGCGGCTCGCGCGGGTCGTCGCGCAGCCGCTGCCTCAGGCGGCTGACAAGAATGTCGATCGAGCGGTCGAATGCCTGCGCATCGTGGCCGTGGGTCAGCTCCAGCAATTGATCGCGGGTCAGCACCCGTTGCGGATGGTCGAGGAAGACCCGCAGCAGCCGGTATTCGGCGCTGCTCAGGGCGACCGCGACATCGTCATCGGCGAGCAGATGGCGTGCCACCACGTCGAGCCGCCACGCCCCGAAGCCGAGCAGGCGCGCCGGCTCGCTCACCTGCATGTTGGGAGGAAGCATGCGCGTGCGGCGCAGCACGGCCCTGATCCGCGCCAGCAGTTCGCGCGCGGCGAATGGCTTGGACATATAGTCGTCGGCGCCCAGCTCGAGACCGACCACGCGGTCGGTTTCATCGTCGCGCGCGGTGAGCATCAGGATCGGAATGGCGCGCTGCTTTCCCGACCGGATTTCGCGGCACAGGACCAGCCCGTCGTCACCAGGAAGCATGATATCGAGAACGATGAGGTCCGGCGTCGACCGGGCAAGCGCGGCCCGCATCGCGCGGCCATCGGCGACCGCCGTACAGCGCAAGCCCTGCTTTTCAAGATAGGTGCTCAGCAACTCACGAATGTCGCGGTCATCGTCCACGATCAGGACATGGTCGATTTCTGCCACGGCTTTCCTTTTTTCCCAGTGACGGCCGCCGGCCGACGATCGCCATGCCGCACTCAACGGCCTTTGTTGTACACGCCCTCGGCCAGGGAGGATTGTTCGTCGACGACGGCCAGCCCGCCTTTGTCCACCTTCCATTCCAGGGAGTCGAGCGCGGACAGAAGTGGAGCTGCGCGCATGGCAATGTTTTCATTTGAATGATGAAAAGCGCATTTTACGCCAACGCCCAAGTCCTGCGCCCTCCGGCTCAGGGCTTGTTGTCGCCATCCTTGTCGTGCCGGGCGCTCTCGACCTTGCGCAGTTCGGCGGCGCGGTCCTTTTCCTGGTCCGCTTTGGCGAAGTCCTCGTTGAGTGGGAGCTCCACTTCCATGCGGCGCACCTGGACCAGCCTGAGCACCCCGCGCGCCAGGCCCGTGCCGAGCACATGGCCGCCGAAGCTCAGGTCGTCCGAGATGAAATGCCAGTGGTAACCCGGCACGCTGATGCCCTTGCTGAGGGCCGGGCTGCGGATGCCGATCATGGTCCCCGTCACGGTGTCGCGCGAAAACACGTTCTGCGACTTCGACACCTCGGCCAGGGGCCGGTACGGCCGGGTCTGCGGGGGAATGGCGCGCGTCGAGATGGCGCTGAACTGGCCCTTGATCTCGAGCGCATAAAACATGTTCTTGTTGCCGAGCTGCTGGTCGGCCAGCGCTTCGATCTGCGCCAGGCTGGCGCTGGGCCCGAGCGCCACGGTCTGGGTCGGCACAAACGGCAGCACGTACGCGAGCGGCGTGCGCTCCGACGGCGCCGCCACGCGCACCGATCCATCGGAGCGCACGTGGTAGAACTTGCCATCGTGGACCACCATTTCGCCATCGAGGTGGTTATAGGTGCCGATCCCGAAGTTGCCCCTGGTGCCCAGCTGGGCGACGGTCAGCTCGCCATCGTACACGCCGGCCAGCAGCGCATCGATGGTCGAATACACGTACAAGGCCGGTTCCTGCGCGGCGCTGCCCAAGCTGGCCAGGCCGAGCGCGAGGCCCGCGAGGCAGCGGCGATACGAACGTCCAGATTGCATTGCAATATCCTTTTTTTTATATTCATGGGAACCCCGGGCGGCGCTCCTTGCCTGTATTAGATGCCGGCCCGCGCCCGGATGCAAGCTCCGGCGCCGGCCACCACCCCAGCCGCATGCCGGCGTGCCCGCTTCACAACAGCTTGCCCGCGGCCTGCCGGCGCAGGTAGCGCCGCAGCGCTTCGCTCGGCGTCCTGAGCGCGGCGGCGCAGCGTCCGGTGTCGCCACCGTGCGCC
The DNA here is from genome assembly GCF_015689335.1 of Massilia antarctica. Classification (GTDB taxonomy): domain Bacteria; phylum Pseudomonadota; class Gammaproteobacteria; order Burkholderiales; family Burkholderiaceae_D; genus Telluria_A; species Telluria_A antarctica. The sequence continues at coordinate 1,078,304 of NZ_CP065053.1, forward strand.
GCCAGCGCCGCCGCGATCTCGGCCGGCGCGATCTGGCCGATCTGGCGGATGGCGGGATGCTTCCCGATCAGCTTGTACATCGACGGCCGCGACACCCCCAGCGCCAGCGCCGCGTTGCGGATCAGCCAGCCGTTGGCTTCGAGCGCGTCCAGCACCGCCTGTCCGCTCAGTTGTCCCAGCCGGACGCGCGCCGTCCGCTCCGCCACACCCGGCACCAGCGCATCGAAAGCCAGCGGCTGGCCCGCCTGCGCGGCGCTGAGGGCGCGCTGCACCACCTTGCCGAGCTGGCGCACATTACCGGGCCAGTCGTAGTTGCACAGCTGGCTGATGAACGCCAGCGGCAGCTCGGGCGCGCTGCCGGTGCGCGTGCTCCAGGCTTGCATGAAGTGCAGCGCCAGCACGCCGATATCGCAGCGCCGCTCGCGCAGGGGCGGCAGGCGCACCACCAGCGCTTCGAGGCGGCGCAGCAGGGACTGATTGAAGCTGCCATCATGCAGATCGTGGTCGCTGGCGCCGATCAGGCGGGCCCGCGCCGCCTGATCGGCGCGCGCACCGACGGGGCGGTACTCGCCGGTCTTGAGCACGCGCAGCAGCTGCGCCTGTACCGCCTGCGGCGCCGTGCCTATCTTGTCGAGAAACAGGGTACCGCCGCCGACCCGGGCCAAGGCGCCCGTATCCGCGCCAAACAGCTCGGCTACCGCCTGCGTTTCGCTCAGGGTCGCCAGGTTGACCGTCACCATCGGCCCGCGGCAGCGCGCGCTGGCTTGATGGATCGCCTGCGCGGCGAGTTCCTTGCCGCTGCCCGCTTCGCCCAGCAGCAGCACCGGCAGGTCAGTCGCGGCCACCTGCCGGATCAGCTCGCGCACGCGGATGGCGGCGCTGCCGACCCCGTGCACGGCGGCGATGGCGCTGGCCTGGGGCAGGCGGTCCATCCAGTGCACGCACAGCAGCACCACGCCACCGAGGCCGATGACCAGGCCCGCGTCCACCTGTTCGGGCGTGCAGCGCACGGGTGCGCCGGCCAGCATGGCGCCGTTCAGTTCCACCCGCATGCGGCTTTGCGGCGGCAGCAGGCTCACGCCATGGTCGCGGTGGCGCCGCAAGCGCAGCGCATCGCGCGCGATGCGGCGGTGCCCGAGCGCTTGCGCGTTGCCCGCGAGGCCGCCGAACAGCGGCGCGAAGCGATTGACATCGATGTCGCCGCTGCCCGCCGCAGCGATGAACTGCTCGCCGATGCGCTGCGCCTGCGGATGCCACAGGATGGTCAGCGCCAGCCGCAGCGCGGCGCGGCCGGCCAGCGCGCAGACCGGCGAGGCCAGGGTATTTTCGGCATCGATCAGGGACAAGCTCACGGGCGCTCATCCGGCATGAAGAGGCGGTAGCCGACGCCGGTTTCGGTCAGCAGGTAGCGCGGCTGCGCCGGATCGTCTTCGAGCTTGTGGCGCAGATGGCCCATGTAGATGCGCAGGTAGTGGCCATCCTCGCCGTGCGACGGCCCCCATACCTCGCGCAGCAGCTGCGGATTGGTGACCACGCGCCCGGCGTTAGCCACGATCACCGACAGCAGGCGGAATTCGGTCGGCGTCAGGTGCACGTGCTGGCCGCCCTTGGTGACGCGGCGCGCTTTCAGGTCCACGCTTACGGAACCGAAGCGCACCAGTGCGGCGGGACCTGCGCCCGGCTGGCGCTGGCGGCGCAAGGTGGCGCGCACGCGCGCCTGCAACTCGCCCACGCCGAACGGCTTGGTCAGGTAATCGTCGGCGCCGGCGTCGAGCGCGCGAATCTTGTCGGCCTCGCCCACCCGCGCCGACAGCACGATCACCGGCACCCCCGACCACTTGCGTAGATCGGTGATGAAGGCGATGCCGTCGCCGTCGGGCAGGCCCAGGTCCAGCACCACCAGGTCGGGCGTGCGGGTGCCGGCGTCGATCAGGCCGCGCTGCATGGTGGCCGCCTCGAACACGACCCAGCCCTCGTCTTCGAGCGCGGCGCGCACGAAGCGGCGGATCTGCGGTTCATCTTCGACCAGCAGGGCAGTGGGAGCGGAATCAGTCATCGGGAAGTGCGAAGGTTTCAGGTTTCAGGTTCGGGGCCGGGCGGCGGGGTTCCGAGCGGCAGGTTCACTACAAGCGAGGCGCCGCCGATGGGCGACGCGCAAGCCTCGATTTTACCGCCATGCGCCTCGATGATCGCGCGGCAGATCGCCAGCCCCAGGCCCACGCCCGGTTTCGCCGATTCGCGCTCGCCGCGCGCGAACTTCTCGAACAGGGTCTCGGCCCGTCCCGCGGGGAAGCCCGGGCCGTCGTCGTCGACGCGCAATTGCAGCCATGCGCCATGAACCGCGCCGGCCACCACGATGGTCGAACCGGGCGGCGTGTACTTGGCGGCGTTCTCCAGCAGGTTGTACAACACCCGCTCGATCAGTACCGCGTCGAAGCGCACCAGCGGCAGGCCGGGCGCGAGCGCGGTGCGCACCACATGCGCGCGCAGCGGCGCGGCGCAGGCGCGCAGGGCGCTACCGACCACTTCTTCGAGCGGGTGCCACTGCATGTCGAAGGTGATCTGCCCGCTCTGGATGCGCGCCATCTCCAGCAGGTTCGCCACCAGGGCGCTCATGCGCAGCGCTTCCTCATGCAGGATGACGGCCATCTCGCGCTGCGGCGCCGCCAGTGCGGGACTGGAGTCGGCCAGCGATTCAGAAAGGCCCACCAGCAAGGTCAAGGGCGTGCGCAGGTCGTGCGACAGCGCCGCCAGCAGCGAATTGCGCAGGCGTTCGGACTCCATGTTTACCAGCGCATCCTGCGCCACCTCGATGTAGTGCACCCGTTCGAGCGCGATGGCGGCCAGCGCGGCGAAGGTGTCGAGCTGGGTGCGCTGTTCGGGAATGAGCATCCAGCGCTGTTGTTCCGGTGCGATGGCCAGCACGCCGCGCGTGCGCATCGGGGCCACCAGCGGCAGGTAGAACAAGGGACTGGCCGGCAGGGTGCCGCTGCCCAAGCCCGCGCTTTGCGCGTGGTCGAAGGCCCATTGGGCAATACCGATGTCGGCCGTGGCGCCGGGCGGCGCTTGCAGGCGGCCTTCGGCATCGGGCACCAGCAGGGTGGCGCCGGCGCGGAAGGTGCGTCCGATGGCGGCGCGGGTGGCGTCCACGATTTGCTCGGTCTGGAGCGCGCCGGAGAGTTCGCGCGCGAATTCGTACAGCGCGCGCGAACGCTGCTCGCGGTGCGCCGCCACGCGTGCCTGGAAACGCAAGCCGGCCGTCAGGTGGCCGGTGATCAGGCCGACCGCCAGCATGACGCCGAAGGTTATCAGGTACTCCAGGTCGGAGACGGCAAAGTCGAAGCGCGGCGTGACGAAGAAAAAGTCGAAGCACGCCACGGACAGGCAGGTGCACAGCACCGACGGTCCGCGCCCGAAGCGCACCGCCACCAGCACCACCACCAGCAGGAGCAGCATGACGATGTTGGCCAGGTCGACGTAGCCGACCAGGGGCGCAAGCAGCAGCGCGGCAGCCAGGCTGGCCGCGCCCGACCAGGCATAGGCCGCGGCGCGCCGTTTGCCGCTGTCGAAGGCCAGGGTGACGGTGTTCGTTTCCGGCGCCGCCGCGGCCGGACGCGGCTTGCCGCCGCCGACTTCGATCAGGTCGATATCGGGCGCGATGCCGGCGATGCGGTCGCGGTGCGCGCGCCGCCAGGGCCAGGATGGGTGCGCGCGCGCCAGCACCAGTTTCGACATATTGTGCTCGCGCGCATAGCCGACGATGGCGTCGGCGATGTCGCGCCCCGCCAGCACCGCCGTGGTCGCGCCCAGTTCCTGCGCCAGGCGCAAGGTCTTGAGGGTCAGTTCGCGCCGGACCGCCGGATTGCGCTGCAGGGCCGGCGTTTCCACGTACACGGCATGCCAGTCGGCGCCCAGCTGGCCCGCCAGGCGCGCGGTGCTGCGCACCACATGCTCGGCATCGGCACGCGGCCCCACGCAGGCCAGCAGCGCGCCGCCGGTCTTCCAGACCGTGCCGATCGATTGTTCGATGCGGTAGGCGCGCACGTCATCTTCGACCCGGTCGGCGGTACGGCGCAGGGCCAGCTCGCGCAGGGCGATCAGGTTCCCTTTGCGGAAAAAATTCTTCGCGGCGCGTTCGGCCTGTTCCGGCCGATACACCTTGCCGCCGCGCAGGCGCGCCAGCAATTCGTCGGCCGGCAGGTCGACCAGCACCACTTCGTCGGCGCCGTCGAACACGGTGTCGGGCACGGTTTCGGCCACGCGCACGCCAGTGATGCCGCCGACCACGTCGTTCAGGCTGTCCAGGTGCTGGACGTTGACAGTGGTGAAGACGTCGATGCCGGCCGCAAGCAGCTCTTCCACATCCTGCCAGCGCTTGGGGTGGCGCGAGCCGGGCGCGTTGGAGTGGGCCAGCTCGTCGACCAGGACCAGGGACGGCGCGGCGGCCAGGGCGGCATCGAGGTCGAACTCGCGCAGCGCCTGGCCGCGATGGGCGAGCATGGCCGGGGCGAGGAGGTCCAGGCCATCGAGCAGGGCGGCGGTGTCGGGGCGGCCGTGGGTTTCGAGCACGCCGACCAGCACCGCCACGCCCTCGTCCCGCAGCTTGCGGGCGGCGACCAGCATGGCGCAGGTCTTGCCGACGCCGGCCGAGGCGCCGAAATAGATGCGCAGCTTGCCGCGCGCGGCCTTGCGCTCGTCGGTCTGGACCTGGGCCAGCAGGGCGTCGGGGTCGGCGCGTTGGGTTTCAGTTGGGGACATGGCCGCCTTTGTCGCTAATCCGCCCGAGTATACGCCCTGTCCAGCGCGAGATTGAGCGCCAGCACATTCACGCGCGCTTCCCCGAACACGCCAAACAGCGGCAAGATCGCCGTTGCCCCGATCAGCGCCTCGACCCGCTCGCGCGGCAGCGTGCGTGCGCGCGCCACCCTGCCCGCCTGGTAGCGCGCCGCCGCCAGGCTGATCTCCGGATCGAGCCCGCTGGCCGAGGCGGTGACCAGGTCCACCGGTACCGGCGCCGTGTTGCCCGGATCGGCCGCGCGCAGCGCCGCCACCCTGCCCTGCACCGCCGCCATCAGCGCCGGGTTGAGCGGTCCCTGGTTCGAGCCGGCACTGGCGATCGCGTTATAGGCCATCGGTGCGGTCGCCGACGGACGTCCCCAAAAATAGCCGGGCGACGCAAACGATTGCCCGATCAGGCGCGAGCCGACCGTCCGGCCGCCCTGCGTCACCAGGCTGCCGCGCACCTGGTCGGGAAAGGCGGCGTAGCCGATGCCGGTCACCGCCAGCGGATACAGCCCGCCCACGACCAGGGTCAGCGCGCCGAACAGCATGATGGCGGGGCGAAAAGTGGTTTTCATGACGATGTCCTTTCTAGACCAGGTGAAGCGCCGACAGCAGCATGTCGATCAGCTTGATGCCGATGAACGGCAGCACGATGCCGCCCCCACCGTAAATGAGGATGTTCCGGCGCAGCAGGGCCGCCGCGCCGATGGCCCGGTACGGCACGCCCTTGAGCGCCAGCGGAATCAGGACCACGATGATGAGGGCATTGAAAATTACCGCCGACAGGATGGCCGAATCGGGGCTGGCCAGGCGCATCACGTCCAGGCTTTTCAGCTGCGGATACGTGCCCACGAAGGCCGCCGGAATGATCGCAAAATACTTGGCGATATCGTTCGCGATCGAGAACGTGGTGAGTGAACCGCGCGTCATCAGCATCTGCTTGCCGATTTCGACGATTTCGAGCAGCTTGGTCGGATTCGAATCCAGGTCGACCATGTTGCCGGCCTCCTTGGCGGCCTGGGTGCCCGAGTTCATGGCCACCGCCACGTCGGCCTGGGCCAGCGCCGGCGCGTCGTTGGTGCCGTCGCCGGTCATCGCCACCAGCCGGCCTTCGGCCTGGTAGCCGCGAATCAGTTTGAGCTTGTCCTCCGGCGTGGCCTCGGCCAGGAAATCGTCCACCCCCGCTTCGGCGGCAATCGCGGCGGCGGTCAGCCTGTTGTCGCCGGTGATCATCACGGTCTTGATGCCCATGCGGCGCAGCTCGGCGAAGCGTTCGCGGATGCCGCCCTTGACGATATCCTTCAACTCCACCACGCCCATCACACGGCCATCGTCGGCCACCACCAGCGGCGTGCTGCCACGGCGCGCCACGTCGTCGACCGTGCGCGCCATCTCGGGCGGATACGCCAGGCCGAGCGCCTCCACATGCTTTTTCACCGACTCGGCCGCACCCTTGCGCACCTGGCGCGCGCCGGCATCGATGCCGCTCATGCGCGTGTTGGCGCTAAATGGAATGAAGCTGGCCTGCAAACTGGCCATGTCGCGTTCGCGGATATCGAAGCGCTGCTTGGCCAGCACCACGATCGAGCGCCCTTCCGGGGTTTCGTCGGCCAGCGACGCCAGTTGCGCCGCGTCGGCCAGTTCGCGCTCGCTCACGCCCGGCGCGGGGAAGAAACCCGCAGCCTGGCGGTTGCCCAGGGTGATGGTGCCGGTTTTATCGAGCAGCAGCACGTCAACGTCGCCGGCCGCTTCCACCGCGCGGCCCGAGGTGGCGATCACGTTGGCGCCCATCATGCGGCTCATGCCGGCCACGCCGATCGACGACAGCAGCGCACCGATGGTGGTCGGGATCAGGCACACCAGCAGCGCGATCAGCACCGTCACGCCGACCGGTTTGCCGGCGCCGGCGGCGGCCACGCCGAACAGCGAAAACGGCAACAGGGTCACGGTGACGACCAAAAACACGATACTCAAGGCCACCAGCAGGATGGTGAGGGCGATTTCGTTGGGTGTCTTCTGGCGCTTGGCGCCTTCGACCATCGAGATCATGCGGTCGAGGAAAGTCTCGCCCGGGTTGGCCGTCACGCGCACCACCAGCCAGTCCGACAGCACGCGGGTGCCGCCGGTGACGGCCGAAAAATCGCCGCCCGACTCGCGGATGACCGGCGCCGATTCGCCCGTGATGGCGCTTTCATCGACCGACGCCACGCCTTCGATGACTTCCCCGTCGATGGGAATCACATCGCCCGCTTCGACCAGGATGGTGTGGCCCTTGCGCAGATCGGCGCCGGGAAGCGGCAGCCAGGTGGTACCGTATCTGGGCGTGGCCAATTGCTTGGCGCTGACGCTTTGCTTCAGTCCGCGCAAGGACGCGGCCTGCGCCTTGCTGCGCCCTTCAGCCAGCGCTTCGGCGAAATTCGCGAACAGCACGGTGAACCACAGCCAGATGGCAATCGCCAGGGTAAAGCCGCTGCCGCTGTCGCCTTTGCCGGCGACGGCCTGGAAGTACATCAAGGTGGTGAGGATGCTGCCGACGTAGACGACGAACATGACGGGGCTGCGCAACTGCGTGCGCGGTCCCAGCTTCAGCACGGCGTCGAGGATGGCGGGGCCGATCAGCGCCGTATCGAACAAGGTGAGCGTCTTGCGGGTGGTGGCTGCCGGTGGCAGCGGGAGTGCTTGCGACATCATGGGCTCCGCGTGAAGTTATTTGGTATAGAGCTGCAAATGCTCGGCAACGGGGCCGAGCGCCAGCGCCGGGACGTAATTGAGCACGCCGACCAGCATGACCACGCCCACCAGCAGGCCGACGAAGACCGGGCCGTGGGTCGGCATGGTGCCGGCATTGGCTTGCAGGCGCGGCTTGGCGGCCAGCGCGCCGGCAATCGCCAGCACCGGTACGATCACGGCAAAGCGCCCGAACCACATGGCAATTGCCAGCATGGTGTTATAGAACGGCGTATTGGCCGACAAGCCCGCGAAGGCGCTGCCGTTGTTGTTGGCCGCCGAACTGAAGGCGTACAGGATCTCCGAGAAGCCGTGCGCGCCGGGGTTGGAAATGCCGGCCCGGCCCGCGTCCAGCATCACCGCCAGCGCGGTCCCGCTCAGCACCAGCAGCGGCGTAACCAGGATCACGATCGCGCTCATTTTCATTTCATAGGCCTGAATTTTCTTGCCCAGGTATTCCGGCGTGCGTCCGATCATCAGCCCGGCGATGAACACCGCCATGATGGCGAATACCAGCATTCCGTACAGGCCCGAGCCGACTCCGCCGAACACCACTTCGCCCAGCTGCATGAGCAGCATCGGCACCATGCCGCCAATGGGCGTGAATGAATCGTGCATGGCGTTGACGGCGCCGCAGGAGGCGGCGGTGGTCACGGCGGCGAACAGGGACGAGGCGGCGATGCCGAAGCGCGCTTCCTTGCCTTCCATATTGCCGCCGGCCTGAAAGCTGCCAGCGCCCTGGTCGACGCCCAGCGCCGCCAGTTGCGGGTGCACGGCCTGTTCCGCGCTCATGAGCACCGCAGCGGCGACCACGAAGATCAGGCTCATGGCAGCCAGCACGGCCCAGCCCTGGCGCGGGTCGCCCACCATGCGCCCGAAGGTAAAGCACAGCGCGGCGGGAATGAGGAAAATCGCCAGCATCTGGACAAAGTTCGACAGCGCGGTCGGATTCTCGTAGGGATGGGCGGAGTTGGCGTTGAAGAAGCCGCCGCCGTTGGTGCCGATCAGCTTGATCGCTTCCTGCGACGCGACCGGCCCCATGGCGATGGTCTGGGTGGTGGCGAGCTTCGCTTCAAGGATCGCCTTGCCATCGGCGCCGGGCGTGGAGACCGCGTACGCGACCGGATCGAGCAGCTGCACTTCCTGGTAGCTGTTGAAGTTCTGGACCACGCCCTGCCCCATCAGGAACACGGCGAACAGCAGCGACAGCGGCAGCAGCACGTACAAGGTGGAGCGCGTGAGATCGGCCCAGAAGTTGCCGATCGATGTAGCCGAGCGCGCACTGAAGCCGCGGATCAGGGCGAAGGCGACGGCCATGCCGGTGGCGGCGGAAAAGAAATTCTGGCCCGCCAGCGCCACCATCTGGGTCAGGTAGCTCATGGTCTGTTCGCCGCCGTAGCCCTGCCAGTTGGTGTTGGCGACAAAGCTGACGGCGGTATTGAACGAGGAATCGGGACTGACGTTGGCCAGCGCCTGGGGATTGAGCGGCAGGAAGGCCTGCAAGCGCTGCGCGCCGTACACGAACAGGGCGCCCAGGCCGTTAAACACCAGCAGCGCGCGCGCATACGATTGCCAGCCCATGCCGGCGCCGGGCGACACGCCGGCGGCGCGGTACAGCAGCCGTTCGAGCGGCGCCAGCCAGCCGAAGCCGGGTACGGCGCCGCCCTCGGCGACCTTGGCCAACTGGCGGCCCAGCGGCCAGGCCAGCGCCAGCAGTACGGCCAAAAAGGCGCCCAGCAGCGCCATCGATTGCGTGGTCATCACAGATCCTCCGCGTTCAGCAGCGCATGTGCCAGGTAAGCCAGCAGGCCGGCTGCGACAAGCCCGCCGATATAGATGAGGGCCATTATTTTTTCTCCCCCAGTGAGGCGCAGCCGGCCGCGAGAGCGCAGCTGAGGCCGAAAAAGAGCAGGATCGCTCCAATGAAAATCAAGTCCATATCACCCTCGAACGAATTGGTTTTGTTATTGATGAGCGTATCGGCAAGCGTCTAAAAACGGTGTAAAGAGTTGCCGCGCAGGTGTAAACAAAGCGTAAACGCCGGCATTAAAAGGTCGTGCCGACGGTCAGCAGCAGCGCGCGTTTGCCGAGGAATTTGCCGTTCGCCGGCGAGGCGTAGGCGGCTTTGCCGGCGTCGGTGCCGATCGCTGCCAGCGCCACGCTTGCCACGCCGAACTCCTTGGTGATGCCGATCTTGTAGTCGGTGTAGCTGGCGGCGCCATGGTGGGCCACGCGCTGGCGCCCGGCGTGCAGGTTGAGCACGAGGCCCTTGCCAAGGGCGGGATTGGCGGCCAGGTCGAGGTAGCCGCTATGTTGGCTGTCGACGTAGCCGAACAGGTTGCTGAGCGCGTGGGAATACTTGACCAGGGCGACGCCGTACCCGAGCTGGCCGTAGACCTCGGTGGTGTTGGCGTTGGCGAAGCCGGCTATGTGGCCGAGCTTGTTGGATGGGTAGACATAGGTCAGCACGCCGGCGTCGTAAGCGATGCCGGGCGCCAGTTCGCCGCGCTTGCCGCCATAGAGGTCGAGTTCGACCTTGCCGCCGCCGCCGGCGTCGCCGGTCCAGGTGATGGTCGAGGCCCAGGCGCCCGCGTACCAGCCGGACGGCTTGTGCACCAGGTCGGCCCCGCCCTGCAACGCCGGCTGGAGGCGGGTTTGCGAGATGCCGCGATAGCGATAGTCGCTGGTGAGGGCCGCGTTAAGACTGAAGTCGTCCGCGGCCGATGCTGCCTGCGCGGACACCGACAGCAGGGCTGCGAGAATGGCAATCTTCATGGTGCTTCTTTCTTTGCTGTGATGGGAAACGGAGAGACGGCAAATCGTATCGGCCCGGCCGTAAAAAATTTCTAAAGAGTTAGGGCGCTGCCGTAAAAGAAATGTAAAAATGCACGCTTCAAGGAAGCCAAGGGAGTAGCGGTGGGAAAGCATGAGACGGCGATGATTCGCAACGCGTCGATGGAGGATGTGGCGATGCTGGCGGCGATCGAAGAAGCGAGCTTCAGCGGCGACCGGGTCAGCCGGCGCAGTTTCCGGCATCTTCTGTCGCAAGGAAATTCGGTGACCCTGATCGACGCGGCGGCGGGCGAGATACGTGGCTACCTGACCTTGCTGTTTCGCGCGAATACGACGCGGGCACGGGTGTACACCATTGCCACGGCGGCGGCGTGGAAAGGCCGCGGCGTGGCGGCGGGACTGGTGCGGGCGGCGGAACAGGCGGCACTGGCACGCGGATGCACGGCGCTGTATCTGGAGATTCGCAAGGATAACGTGGCGTCGATCGGGCTGTTTACGAACAATAGCTATCGGGTGTTCGGGGAGTATGAGGAGTATTATGAGGATGGTATGGATGCCTGGCGGATGGAGAAATTGTTTCCCCGGCCAACAGCGTAGCCCGGCCGGCCCGAGGCGCCTGCGCTCGTGCCCTGATTCGCAAGGTCATTGAATCAAGCTGACAAGGTCGTTAAGACAGCCGCTACCTTTTTGTTCAAAGCTATTAGAGGTTTCCACGCACATGCAAACCCAGATGCCGGCATCGTCCGAACAAGAAAAAAAGCAACAGGCCAGCGCCGCCTCTCAGGCAGCTCCATTGGTCGGCGCCCCCCCAGCCTCGTTTGAGGACAAGCGCCCGCAGGCGGTAGCGCAACGGTGCTTGCAAGCCATGATCGACCGCAGTTCGCGTGTACAGCGCATGCGGGCGATGGCGGCGCCTGCCAATCCTCAGGCGTCTGTATCAACGCCTGCGCAATTGAAGGAAGTGCCCGCGCCGAACACAAACGGTACGGGCTTGCCCGAGCGGCTTAAAAGCGGCGTTGAGTCATTATCCGGCATGAGCATGGATCATGTGAAAGTGCACTACAACTCGTCCAAGCCAGCGCAATTACATGCCCACGCTTATGCGCAGGGCAGCGACATTCATGTGGCGCCAGGTCAGGAACGCCATTTGCCGCATGAAGCCTGGCACGTCGTTCAGCAACAGCAAGGTCGGGTACAAGCCACCGCGCAATACGCTGGCGCGCCGGTCAACGACAACCCCGGTCTCGAATCCGAAGCCGACCGCATGGGAGCCATGGCGAGCAACCTGGGGGACGCGATGACACCGGCGCAATTATCGACGCCGGCGCGGCAAGCTGGCCATGTCGGCATCTCGCAACAGCAGCCGGTTCAACGGCGTGTCGGGTTTGAATTTCAAACCAACATCAGATTAAAAGACAAGAACGACGAGACGCCGCCATTCAAGACAGCGCTCCTGACAAGAGACAACTGGCATATTGAATGTGACGCCGGCGACCTTGAATTCGTCACCAAGCCACTCAACGATTACGACGATGTCAATCAAGTGCTCGGGGAAATCGTCCATTGGGCGACCATGCTTTCTCAGATAGAAGGAAAAGTGTCGGACGAACAGCGGGAGCGACTCGGCTTCCTTCTGGAGTCCAAGTATGAAGATGAGGTCGAGGATGGGAAAGAGCAGTTGAAAGCCAGCGAAGCAAGGCCGCTTGCCGCAATGGCCGTCAACAAAGGATCGCTTCTTGAATCCATGTCCGCCACCGGGGACGCGGGGATAATCACGGCCGCGCCGCAAACAACGATCGGCATTCCCTTGGACCGCATCATCTCCGCATTGCACCTGGTGGCGTCCCAGCAAATCACCGTTGGCGCCAATACCGGTGCGGCGAAGCAAGTCAAACTGGCATCCGCACAAAACGGCGCGGAGCCGCCGCTGGTATCGGCGCACCATGCCACCGTCAAGCTCGTGGCAGGCTTGCGTGAAGCGCGCCCGCTCATCAAGGACGAGTCGACCTGGCGCAAGCTTGAAGGCATCATCGCTTTGGCCGCGAGCTACATACGCACCGCGAATGTGGCGGGACGCGGCGGGTACGGCTATACCAAAATGGTCGCACCCATGATGAGCCGTGTAAATTTCAGCGCCCTGCTCGCCGAACTGCCCGAGGAAGTGCAAGTCTTCTTCAACACGTCCAACGTAGCGGCCGCCTCCGGCATCGGCGAGGACGCCCCCATGTTCGGCCACAAGGGCGCCAAGGTGGAATTCGGTAAAACCACGCTGGGGCCGACGCTGAGAGTATGGGTGGACAGTATTCGTGCCGGCCACGATGCGCTTTCCATATTGGGCTTGAAGCACGGCGTGGGGACGGAAGCCTTCATCAAGGACTCGGAAAGCATGGGCCAGTTCAATGAGCTGGACCAGGAAGATCCGAATGTTGAGGTGCCGCTGGTCCCGATCGAGTTGCGCCAGATCAGCAAGGCGGTCCCGGTATCGCATTGGCACGACCTTGCCATCGAAATCATGATCTTTGCAAATGCCTTGTTAAAAGCGAAGTTCTTCTGACGCCCCCAGGACCGGCAAGACAGCCCCCCGCTCTCGGACAGCGACACGGTGCATCACCAGCGGCCAGGCTGGGCACAGCTGGTGCGCCACAGCCTTAACCGAGCGACAAATCATCGAGAATCGGGCAGTCGGGACGGTCGTCGCCGTGACAGGCCCCGGACAGTTTTTCCAGGGTGCGCTTCATCGACTGCATGTCGCTGATTTTTTTATCCAGCTCGGCGATATGCTGTCTGGCCATCGCGCGCACATCCTTGCTGGCCCGGTGCTTGTCCTGCCACAAGGCCAGCAAGGTCTTGATCTGCTCCAGCGAAAACCCCAGCTCGCGGCTGCGGTGTATGAATTGCAGCACCTGCACATCCTGCGGCCCGTACACCCGGTAGCCGGCATCGGTGCGCTGCGCCTCGCCGATCAGTCCGATCGATTCGTAATGCCGGATCATCTTCGCCGACACTCCCGACGCCTTGGCCGTCTCGCCGATATTCATCATCGTCATCCTTTCCCTCCCGCCACCCAGCGCTTGAGCAGCAGGGCATTGCTCACCACCGACACGCTGGAAAACGCCATCGCCGCCCCCGCGATCATGGGATTGAGCATGCCGAACGCCGCCAGCGGCACCCCGATCACATTGAACACAAAGGCCCAGAACAGATTCTGGCGGATCTTGCCGTAGGTGCGGCGCGAAATATCGATGGCATCGACCAGCAGGCGCGGATCGCCCCGCATCAAGGTCACGCCGGCCGTGTGCATCGCCACGTCGGTGCCGCTGCCCATGGCCACGCCGATATCGGCCGCCGCCAGGGCCGGCGCATCGTTGATGCCGTCGCCCACCATCGCCACCCGCTCGCCCTTGGCGCGCAGGGCCGCGATGATCGCTGCCTTGCCCTCGGGTAGCACCTGCGCGTGCACCTCGTCGATGCCGAGCTGGCCCGCAATGTGGCGCGCGCTGCCCGGATTGTCGCCGCTGAGCATCACCGTGCGGATGCCGGCCGCATGCAGGCGCTCGATCGCTTCCCTGCTTTCCGGCTTGAGCGCATCGCCAAAGGCCAGCATGCCGAGCACGCGCGGGGCTGCCCCTGCTTCGGCCAGCCACGAAACCGTTTCGCCAGCCTCTTCGTGCACCTGCCCTTGCGCGGCCAAGGCGGCGATGTCGATCCCGTGCTGGCGCATCAGCGCAGCATTGCCCAGCAACAGCTCGCGGCCATCCACCGTGGCGCTCACACCAAGGCCAGCCAGGGCGCGCGTACCGGTAGCCGGCGCCGGCGCGATGCCCGCCGCCCGCGCCGCATCCCCCACGGCGCGCGCCAGCGGATGCTCGCTGCCGTGCTGCACGGCGGCCGCCAGCGCCAGCAAGGCTTGCTCATCGCCCTGCGCCGCCACGGTCGCGGTCAGGCGCGGCTTGCCTGCGGTCAGGGTGCCGGTCTTGTCGAAGGCCACCACAGTGACGCCATGCAAGAGTTCGAGCGCCTCGGCATCCTTGATCAGAATGCCGTACTTGGCGGCAACGCCGGTGCCTGCCATGATCGCCGTCGGCGTGGCCAGCCCCAGCGCGCAGGGGCAGGCGATGACCAGCACCGCCACCGCGTTGAGCAGCGCCGCGCTCCAGTCGCCGTTGGCCAGCCACCAGCCAAAGAACGTGACCAGCGCGATGACAACGATGGCCGGCACGAACACGGCGCTGACCTTGTCCACCAGGCGCTGGATCGGCGCCTTGGCCGCCTGCGCATCTTCGACCGCGCGGATGATGCGTGCCAGCACGGTTTCGGTGCCGATGGCGGTGGCACGGGCGACCAGCACGCCCTCGCCATTGACCGCGCCGCCGATGACGCGCGACCCCACACCCTTGCTCACTGGCAGGCTTTCACCGGTCAGCATCGATTCGTCGGCGTGACTCGCGCCTTCGACGACTTCGCCATCCATGGGAATGCGCTCGCCGGGGCGGATCACAACCTCGTCGCCGACCTTGAGCCGGGCGATCGGCATGTCGCTCTCGACCCCGTTGCGGCGCACGCGCGCCGTTTCCGGGCGCAGCGATTGCAGGGCGCGGATCGCTTCGGTGGTCTGGCGCTTGGCGCGCGTTTCCAGCCATTTGCCGAGGCGCACGAGGGTGATTACCACGGCGGCCGCCTCGAAATACAGGTGCGCCCCGTGATGCCGCGGCTGGCCCAGCCACTGGTACAGGCTCAGTCCATACGCGGCCGAGGTGCCGAGCGCGACCAGCAAATCCATGTTTCCGCTTCTGGCCAGCAATGCCTTCCATGCGGAACGGTAAAAGCGCGCGCCGATCCAGAACTGCACTGGTGTGGCCAGCAGAAATTGCACCCAGGCCGGCAGCATCGACTCGATCCCGGCCGCAGCCAGCAGCATGGGCGCGATCAAGGGTATGGTGAGGGCGGCGGCGATCGCGATCTCCACCGGCTCGGACAGAGCGCGTGTTGGCGCCGGTGGTGGCGCTGCCCCGGCAGAGGCGCTGGCCGTGTAACCGGCGCGCTCGACGGCGGCAATCAGCAGCGCGGGGTCGAGCTGGCCCGTGACCAGCACCTTTTCGGTCGCCAGGTTGACGGTGGCGCCCTGCACGCCCGGCACCGCGCGCAACGCTTTTTCGACCCGTCCGGCGCACGAGGCGCACGTCATGCCGCCGACGTCGAGCGAGGTTTCGAACGCAGCCTGCTGGTTCCGCATTGTCGTGGTCGTCATTTCTTGCTCCTTTAAGAACGCATACCACCATGATCAAGCTTCCCATTATAGTAAAGTCAAGCGAAAAAACGGCTTGACCTTCCCACGGTGGGAACGTCGACAATGGCACTGTCACCTTCACCAACAGGAGTTCCGCCATGATCAAGCTGAGTATCCCCGACATGAGCTGCGGCCATTGCGCAGGCGTCATTACCAAGACCGTCAAAGAGCTCGACCAGGATGCCGTCATCGCATTCGACATGCCGGCCCGCACGGTCGAGTTGAACACGACAGCGGCGCAGGAACGGATCGTCACCAGCCTCGCCAATGCCGGCTACCCTGCGACAGTGGCACGTTAAGCAGCGGCGCGGCCCCGAATTTCCATGTGCTAGACTTTACCCATGAAGTCCTTCAGAACATTGCTGGTCTGGCTGTTGCTGCTCGCGCTACCCTTGCAGGGCTTCGCGGCGGCATCGTCGGCGCTGTGCGAGGCGGCCAGGACGCCGGTCGCCAGCCAGGTCGCCGCCGGCATCGACGAAGGCCATTGCCACAAGCCGGACCGCCCCGCCAAGTGCAGTAACTGTGCATTCTGCTGCGTGGGCATGGCCATCGCCCCGGCCTTTGCCGCGCTGGCCGATGGGCGAGCGCCCGCATCCGAAGCGATTGCCTACGCCGCCATGCACGCGACGGCGCATATCCCGGGCGGCCTGGAACGTCCCCCTCATTGCCCGATCGCCTGAATGCCCTTGGTCCGTGCGCGGACCAAGGTCTTTTAACCAACACGATTGAGGTTGTCATGAATTCCCTTCGCCCGATATGGCTGCTGCTTGCTTGCGCCGCGCCGGCGCTGGCGCAAACGAGCGCCGCACCACCCGCCTACGACTCGGCCTTTGCCGGGTACCGCGCCTACCAGGAGCCGCAAGCGGCATCCTGGAAGGACACCAACGACCAGCTGCGCAAGGCACAAGGCCCCATGGGTCACGACATGAGCGCCATGAAAAAACCGGATCTGGCAACGGACGACGATCCGCATGCGGGCCACGACATGAGCGCCATGAAAAAGAACGCGCCGCCGGCCGAGGCCAAGCCGGACCACGGCCACCAGCACAAGGAATGACGATGCGACGACTATCCACCCCGCTGCGCCGCATCGCCCTGGCGGCCATCTGCGCCGGTGCCGCCGGCTGCGCATCGTTCTCGCCCGACGGCGGCTACGCCGATGTGCGCCAGCTCGCGCAGCAGCGTAGCGGCGCCACCATTCCCGCCACGGCGCCGGGCGCCGCCAGCGTCGAACGCCAGGTCGCCGCGCTGCTGGCCAAGCCTTTGTCGGCCGACGATGCGGTGACCATCGCCCTGCTCAACAACCGCGGCCTGCAGGCCGCCTACGCGGAACTGGGCATCGCCGAAGCGGACCTGGTGCAGGCCGGCCGCATCGCCAATCCGGTGCTCAGCTTCAGCCGCCTGAAAAGCCACGGCGGCGTCGAGATCGAGCGCAAGCTGATGCTGCCCGTGATCGGCTTGTTGACCATGCCGGTCACCATGCGACTCGAACGGCGCCGCTACGAACAGGCGCAATTGCGCGCGGCCGGCGACGTGCTGCGCACCGCCGACACTACCCGGCGCGCCTGGTACGGCGCGGTCGCGGCTCAGCAAAGCGCCGAGTACATGGAACAGGTGAAAAACGCCGCCGAAGCGAGCGCCGAACTGGCGCGCCGCATGGCGGTGGCCGGCAACTGGAGCAAACTGCAGCACGCGCGTGAACAGGCGTTCTACGCCGATGCGGTGGCGCAGCTGGCCCGCGCGCGCCAGACGCGCACCTTCGAACGCGAAAAGCTCACGCGCCTGCTGGGCCTGTCGAGCGCGGGCGCCTTCACCCTGCCCGACCGCCTGCCCGACCTGCCGGCGGCCCCGCGCGAGGTGATCGATGCCGAAACCCAGGCCATGAACAACCGGCTCGACCTGCTGATGGCGCAAAAGGAACTGGCCGGACTGGCCTCGTCGCTGGGCCTCACGCGCGCCACCCGCTTCGTCAACCTGCTCGACCTGAGCTACCTGCGCAACACCAGCGCAGCGGGCGAGCGTGCCACCGGCTACGAAATCGAACTGCAGATTCCCCTGTTCGACTGGGGCGGCACCAAAGTGGCCAGGGCCGAAGCGCTGTACATGCAGGCCGTGCACCGCGCCGCCGGCGCCGCCATTGACGCGCGCTCGCAGGTGCGCGAAAGCTATGGCGCCTACCGCACCGCCTACGACCTGGCGCGCCACTACCGCGACGAAGTGGTTCCGCTCAAAAAACGCATCGCCGACGAACAGCTGCTGCGCTACAACGGGATGCTGATCAGCGTCTTCGAACTGCTGGCCGACGCGCGCGAACAGGTCGTCAGCGTCAACGCCGCCATCGAAGCGCAGCGCGACTACTGGATCGCCGACGCCGCCCTGCAAGCCGCGCTGACCGGCCCCGCGCCGGTCCAACAATGAAAGGACATTGAACATGGTCTCACGTAGAAATTTCTTCACTGGCGCGGGCGCGGTTGCCGTCAGCACCGCGCTGGTGTCGCGCGCCGGCGCCGCCTCGCTGCCGGAAGCGGTCGTCATGGACAAGGCATCGACCCAGCCGCCCCTGAACCCGCCCAACGGCCGCCCGTACAACCCGGTGGTCACCCTCAACGGCTGGACTTTGCCGTGGCGGATGAAGGACGGCGTCAAGGAATTCCACCTGGTGGCCGAACCGGTGGTGCGCGAAATCGCGCCCGGCATGAAAGCCAATCTGTGGGGATACAACGGCCAGTCGCCGGGACCGACCATCGAAGTGGTGGAAGGCGACCGGGTACGCATTTTTGTTACCAACAAACTGCCCGAGCACACCAGCGTGCACTGGCACGGCCAGCGCCTGCCCAACGGCATGGATGGGGTGACCGGCCTGACCCAGCCCGGCATCGACCCGAGCAAGACCTTCGTCTACGAATTCGTGGCCAAGCGGCCCGGCACCTTCATGTACCACCCGCACGCCGACGAAATGACGCAGATGGCGATGGGGATGATGGGTTTCTGGATCACCCACCCCAAGGACCACAACTTCATGCGGGTCGACCGCGACTTCTGCTTCCTGCTGGGCGCGTACGACATCGACCCCGGCAGCTACACGCCCAAGGTCAACACGATGCTCGACTTTAACCTGTGGACCTTCAACAGTCGCGCCTTTCCCGGCATCGACCCGCTGGTGATCGCGCAGAACGACAAGGTGCGCATCCGGGTCGGCAACCTGACCATGACCAACCACCCGATCCACATGCACGGGCACGAATTCGTGGTCACCGGGACCGATGGCGGATGGGTCCCGCCGGCGGCGCGCTGGCCGGAAGTGACCACCGATATCGCGGTCGGCCAGATGCGCGCGATCGAGTTCATCGCCAGCGAAGCGGGCGACTGGTCCCTGCATTGCCACAAATCGCACCACACCATGAACGCCATGGGCCACGACGTGCCGACCCTGATCGGGGTCGACCAGCGCGAGGTGCTCGGCAAGATCAACAAGCTGGTACCGGGCTATATGGTCATGGGTGACAAGGGCATGGCCGGCATGGCCGAGATGGAAATGCCGCTGCCGGACAACACACTGCCGATGATGACCGGGAGCGGCCCGTTCGGCGGCATCGGCATGGGCGGCATGTTCACCACGATGAAGGTGCGCAAAGGACTGGCGCGGGGCGACTACAAGGACCCGGGCTGGTACCAGCATCCGCCCGGCACCCTGGCCTACGAATGGAAGGAAGGCGGCATTGCCAGGCCGGAGCCGGTGCGCGCGCCGGACGCCGGCAGGATGGCGGCAAAACCGGGCGAGCAGGTGCTGCAAGTGACCAAACCAGGCAAAAATCATGCACACTGACCTTGCTTTCAACGACTGAGAGAAGCCGATGCGCCCATTCGTTCTGCTTGCCGTCCTCGGACTGGCGTCACTGCATACCCGTGCGGCGACACCAGGCGAAACCCTGGCGGCCTTCCACGCCGCCCTGCAAGCGGGCGACCAGGCGCGCGCGATGGCGCTCCTGAGCCCCGATGCGGTGATTTACGAAGCGGGCCACGTGGAGCGCTCGCGCAGCGAATATGCGGACCATCACCTGGCGGACGACATTGCGTTCGCCAGGGCCACCACGCGCCGAGTGCTGCGCCACAAGGAGTCGATCGAGGGCGGCATCGCCATGATCCTGGACGAAACCGAGAGCCGCGGCACGTTCAGGGGCAAGAAGATCAATGCAGTGGGAACCGAGACGGCGCTGCTGGAGAAAAAGGGCGACGGCTGGGTGGTGCTGCATTTTCACTGGTCGTCGCGCAAGGCGAAGTAGCCGGCCGGGCCGTCCATCCCGATCGGTCTACTTTGCGCGAGAAATCTCGTCGCTGACGAGCGCCGCCAATTCCTTCAGGGCGCGGTGCTGGTCGTCGGTGAGTTGGCGCGGTACGGCATCGAGCACGCACAGCGTGCCAAGCCGGTTCGATTGCCTGTCGGTGACAGGTATGCCGGCATAAAACCTGATGTAAGGTTCGCTCAACACCAGAGGGTTGCGGGCAAAACGCTCGTCGGCCCATGCGTCCTCGATCACCATGCCCTCGGGCGACAGGATCGCATGGCTGCAGAAGGCAGCGTCTCGCGGCGTTTGCGCCGCTTCCAGCCCCACACGCGATTTGAACCACTGCCGCTCGGAGGTCAGCAAGGACATGAGCGCCATCGGGCATCCTGTCATGCGCGAAGCCAGCCAGGTCAGCCGGTCGAACAAGGGGTCGGGCGGACTGTCGATCAAGCCACTGGCCGCCAGGGCTTTGAGCCGGAGCTGTTCCGATTCCAGCATCGGGTAGGTCGCCGTCAGCGGCTTGATGAATTCCTGCGCCAGGGTTTCCGCCCGCGGCGCCGTGGCCCCACCCTGCCCGCTGCTCTGCAGGCGCGCCACCTCGCTGAGGCGGCAACGCCGGTGTCCGCCGGGCGTTTTCCATGAGGCGAGCGCCCCACTCTCCATCCATAACTGGGCGGTACTGATGCTCACGCCAAGTTCATGGGCGGCCTGGCGCGTGGTCAGGATCGCGTCTATAGGGGCGGCAAGGTGTGGGTGAGCGGCTGTCATCGCAGCAATTATATCCCACGAGAAATTATTGCGGTAAAAATCGATGAATTTATCGAAAATGCTGAAATCGCATAAATATGATGAATTCGATTGACCTTAATAATTCTTTGGAGCAATATGAGTGCTCAAACCCACAAGGCACTCATGAAAACTTTCGCATTCTCAAACGCCAGAATCGGCACCAAGGTCGCTGCCGCCATGTTTGTCGCCGTCGGCGGGCTCTTCAGCATTTTTGTCGCGCTCACCAACGCGGCCAGTCAACGCCACGCGGAAGAGGAAGCGGTGCTGCATGTGACTGAAAAAAGCCGTCTTTTCAGAACCACCGTGGAAGTGCTCGATCAAAGCCTGCGTACCCAGGTCGCCGCTTACACCAAAGTATTCGCGGACTCCCTGCGTGGTCAATTCGCCGTCGATCCTGCCGCCATGGTGGAGGTGGCCGGCAAACAGGTGCCGGTGTTGACACTGGCCGGCAAGGCCATCAACCTTGACTTCGCGATCCCGGATGCGTTCACGGCGCAAACCGGCGCCTACGCGACGATTTTCGCCAGGCAGGGCGATGACTTTATCCGCGTTACGACGTCGCATAAAAAGGAAGATGGCAAGCGTGCCATCGGCACCGCGCTGGATCACGCTCACCCAGCCTACCAGCTGCTGCTGGACGGGCAAAGCTACGCCGGCTCGGCCAGCCTGTTCGGCGGCCAGTACATGACGCGCTACACGCCGATCGTCGACGCAGCCAAGAAAGTGATCGGGGTACTGTATGTGGGCATCAATTTCACCGATTCCATGCGCCTGATCGGCGAAGGCATCAAGTCGATCAAACTGGGCAACGACGGCGGGTTTTATGTGCTCAGCGCGCGGCCCGGGAAAGACCTCGGCACGGCGCTGGCGCACCGTCAGCACGAAGGCGAAAACCTGCTCGCGGCGCGCGATAGTGCGGGCCAGGCCTACGTGCAGACCATGCTGGCCCAGGCCAACGGCGTGCTGCGCTACACCGAGCCGGGGACGACGGGCGCGGACGCGCGCGTGCACATCGCCGCGTTCAGCACCGTCAAGGACTGGCAGATGCTGATCGTCGGCGACGCGTATCTCGATGACGTCACCGCCGCTGCCACGCGCCAGCGCAACCAGGCTGCCGGGATGGGCTTGTTGATGGTCCTGATTGTGACAGCGATGCTGTACCTTATCGTCAAAAGGCTGGTCGTGCTGCCCTTCGGGAATGCATTGCGGGCCGTCGAAACGGTGGGATCGGGCGACCTGACCGGCAGGGTGGAAGTGAGCTCCCGCGACGAAAGCGGCCGCTTGCTGGCGTCCTTGCAGAGCATGACAGACCGCCTGGCATCGGTAGTGACCGAAGTGCGCTCGGGCACGGACGCCATCAGCGCGATCTCGACCGACGTCGCCGACGGCAACATGGAATTGTCGGGCCGTACGGAGCAGCAGGCTGCCGCGCTGGAAGAGACTGCGTCGTCGATGGAGCAGATGAATGCCAGCGTGCGCCATAACGCGGAAAATGCCTTGAACGCACAGGTGCTCTCGCGGGATGCCTCGGACACTGCCAGGCTCGGTGGCAGCGCCGTCGAGCAAGTGGTGGCCAAGATGGACGCCATTTCGGCGTCGGCCAAGCGCATCGCCGATATCACCAGCGTCGTCGACGGCATCGCGTTCCAGACCAATATCCTGGCATTGAATGCGGCGGTCGAAGCCGCCCGTGCCGGCGAACATGGACGCGGCTTTGCGGTGGTCGCCAGCGAAGTGCGCACCCTGGCGCAGCGCTCCGGCGCGGCGGCGAAAGAGATCAAGCAACTGATCAACGAATCGCTGGAACAGGTTTCCTACGGCACGCAACTGGCACGCAACGCCGGCGACACCATGCATGCGGTGGTCGGCGCGATCGTCAAGGCAAACAAGGTCATCGACGAGATCTCGGCGGCCACCCAGGAGCAGGCGATCGGCATCGACCAGATCAACCGCGCCGTCGCCCAGCTCGACCAGGTAACCCAGCAGAACGCCACCCTGGTCGAGGAAGCCGCCACCGCCGCGCAAACGATGAAGGGCGAGGCATTGCGGCTGGCGCAAGTGGTCGAGTTTTTCGTCGTCGATCCGGCCGCAGCGGCGCAGCGGCCGCGCGCGAAAGCCCTGGTGCTTGCACGCTGAACCCTGTGCGCCCTCAGTCGCGAAAAGGCGTTTCGGGCATGCCCTGCACACCCGGACGCACCAGCACCAGCGTGCCGGCTGTTTGGTCGTCCGGGGCCTTGCCGGCCGCAATCGAGGTGACCAGCAAGGTATCCATGGCGGCGCCCCCAAAAGCGCACATCGACGGCTTGAGCATCGGCAGCTCGATGGTGCGATCCAAGGTGCCCTCTGGCGTGAAGCGCAGCAGGCAGCCGCCATCGTTCCCGCAGGTCCAGTAGCAGCCGTCGACGTCGACCGCCGCGCCGTCCGGACGGCCGCGATGGACGTTCATGTCGACGAACACGCGCTGGCTGTGCGGCATGCCGCTGTCGGTGTCGTAGTCGAAGGCCCAGATTCTCTGGCGCGAGCCGTGCGAGTCGGACAGGTACATGGTGCGCCCGTCCGGCGAAAAACCGAGGCCGTTCTGCACGATCAGGTCCGATACCACCGGCGCCGAGATGCCTTCTTCGCAGGTGTAGCGGTACAGATGGCCATCGGAGCGCGCTTCGGCCATGTCGAGGCACATGATGCCGCTCCAGAAGCGCCCCTGGCGGTCGCAGCGGCCGTCGTTGAAGCGCATGCCCGGCGCCAGCTCGGGCGGCGCTGCCAGGAAGGTGGCCTTGGCCAGGTAGCCCTCGCCCAGCGCGACGGTGAACACGCCGGTTTCCATGCCGGCGATGAGAACGCCGCTGTCGGTCAGGGCGATGCAAGCCACCATTTCGGGGCACTCCCAGCTGCGCACCGCGCCCGACGCCGGATCGAGACGCCAGATGCGCCGGGCAGGAATGTCGACCCAGTACCAGGCGCCCTCGCACGCGTTCCACAGCGGGCTTTCGCCCACCGCGCAGATGACCTCCGTGACTCGTTCAACCTTGGCTTGCTTGCTCATCATGCCCTTACAGATCGGTGATTTCGCGGTAGCGCGGCACCAGGGTTTTCATCATGGTCCATGCGGCCAGGTAAGCCAGCGCGCAGATCGAGAACATGATCATGTAGCCGGTGCTGATCTGGCCCACGCCGCCATAATAGTCAAACAGCCAGCCACCGAGCTTGGTGAGCAGCACGCCGCCCATGCCGCCGGCCATCCCGCCGATGCCCACCACCGAGCCGACGCTATGTTTCGGGAACATGTCGGAGACGGTGGTGAAGATGTTTGCCGACCAGGCCTGGTGGGCCGACGCGCCGATGCCGATCAGGATCACCGGTACCCAGAAGCTGATGTAGCCGAACGGTTGCGCCAGCATCACCACCAGCGGAATGAAGGCGATGCACAGCATGGCTTTCATGCGCCCGTCGTAGGGATTGTCGCCGCGGTTGATGAAGTAGGTGGGGAACCAGCCGCCGCCGATACTGCCCACCATGGTCATGCTGTACAGGACCGCCAACGGCACGATGATGTCGGTGCCTTTCAAGCCATAGGTCGTGGACAGGTATTTCGGCAGCCAGAAAAGGAAAAACCACCACACGCCGTCGGTCATGAATTTACCGAGCGCGAAGGCCCAGGTCTGGCGATAGCCGAGCAGCTTGAACCAGGACGTCTTCGGCCTGGCCACGCCGGCCGCCGGTTCGGGAACCACCGCGCAATCGCTGTTGATGTAGTCCAGTTCCGCCTTGCCCATGCGCGCCTGCTTCGCCGGGGTATCGTAGAACATCGTCCACAGGACCATCCAGAAAAAGCCGATGGCGCCGATGATGATGAACGCCATCTGCCAGCCCCACGCGGCGGCGATCAGCGGCACGGTGAGCGGCGCCAGGATGGCACCGACATTGGCGCCGGAGTTGAAGATACCGGTGGCAAACGACCGTTCCTTCTTGGGGAAGTATTCGGCGGTGGCCTTGATGGCAGCGGGGAAGTTGCCCGCTTCGCCCAGCGCCAGCACCGCGCGCGACATCATGAAGCCGGCGATCGACACCGGAACCACCGTCATGCCAAGGCTGGCCAGGATGCCGTTGAGGCCTTCGCCAATGCCAATCGCAAACGCGTGCATGATGGCGCCGAGCGACCAGATGGTAATGGCAATCACGAAGGCGCGCTTGGTACCGAGCTTGTCGATCACGCGGCCGGCGAACAGCATCGAGAACGCGTACACGAACTGGAAGGCCGCCGTGATGTTGGCGTAATCGGTATTCGACCAGCCGAATTGCTTCGACAGGTCGGTGGCAAGGAGACTGAGGACCTGGCGGTCCAGATAATTGATGGTAGTGGCGAAAAACAGGAGGGCGCAAATCGTCCACCGGTATTTGCCTATGACGTTGCTTACGGCGTTGTCTCTGACGTCGTCTCTGACCTTGTCTTTGACGTTGTCTATGCTTTGCTGGTTCATCGCTCGCTTCTTTATGGTTGTTTTTAGAAACAGCGCCGCCGGCAGGTGTCTCCACACCCGGCTCTCCGGCGGCGCAACCAGCTTTTACCGCGGGAGCTGCATGCCTCCGTCGACAAGGCGGGTCAGGCCAAGAGGATTATTGTCGGCGAGTGCGTCCGGAAGCAAGTCCGCCGGCACATTCTGGTAGCACACGGGCCGCAGGAAGCGGTCGATGGCCGATGCGCCAACCGAGGTGCTGCGGCTGTCGGAGGTGGCCGGGAACGGGCCGCCATGGACCATCGCATGCGCCACTTCGACACCGGTCGGGTAGCCGTTGAACAGGATGCGGCCCGCTTTGCGTTCCAGTACCGGCAGCAGCGCCGCGGCGTGGGCGCGGTCGGCGGCCAGGGCGTGCACGGTGGCGGTCAGCTGGCCTTCCAGGTGTTCGGCGACCTGCTGCATCTGCTGCGCATCGCGGCAGCGTACCAGCAAGGCGCACGGCCCGAAGATTTCGGACTCCAGCGCTGGTGTGGACAGATAGGTGGCCGCGTCGCACACGTACAGCGAGGCTTGCGCCGCGCAGCCGGCGCCGTCAGGTTTACCCTTGGCGACCAGGGTCACGCCGGCGATGGCGGAGAGCTGTTCCACGCCGCCCAGGTAGGCCTTGTGGATGCCCGGGGTAAGCATGGTGCCGGCGCCCTTGGCTTGCAGCGCGCCGGCAGCCGCTTCGACGAACTGGTCGAAGTGGTCGCCCTGCAGGCCCATGACCAGGCCCGGGTTGGTGCAGAACTGGCCCACACCCAGGGTCAGCGAATCGACGAAGCCTTGCGCCACGGCGGCGCGGTCGTTTGATAAGGCGGCCGGCAGCAGGAACACCGGATTGATGCTGCTCATTTCGGCGTACACGGGAATCGGTTCGGCACGCAATGCGGCGGTGCGCATCAGCGCCAGGCCGCCCTGGCGCGAGCCGGTGAAGCCGACCGCCTTGATGGCCGGATGGTCGACCAGGCGCTGGCCGATCTGGCGGCCTTCGCCGAACAGCATCGAAAACACGCCTTCGGGCAGCTTGCAATCGGCCACCGCTTGGGCAATGACCTTGCCGACCAGTTCCGAGGTGCCGAGGTGGGCGCCATGCGCCTTGACCACGACCGGGCAGCCGGCGGCCAGCGCCGACGCGGTGTCGCCCCCGCCGACCGAGAACGCCAGCGGGAAGTTACTGGCGCCGAAGACGGCCACGGGTCCCAGAGGGATCTTGCGCAGGCGCAGATCGGGACGGGGCGGCACGCGCTCGGGCAGGGCCGAATCGATGGTGGCGTCGATGAAGTAGCCGTCACGCGCGACCTTGGCGAACAGGCGCAGTTGATTGACGGTGCGGCCACGTTCCCCTTCCAGGCGCGCCGTCGGCAGGCCGGTTTCCAGCGCGGCGCGTTCGATCAGCGCCGGGCCGAGTTTGACGATGCCTTCGGCGATGGTCTCCAGGAAGACCGCGCGCTGTTCCAGGGTGGTGTTGCGGTATGCGTCGAAGGCGCTTTGCGCCAGGTCGCAGGCGGCGTCGACGTCGGCCTCGGTGGCCAGGCCGAAGTCCGGCCCCATCGAGTCGTTGCGCGACGGGTCGATCGCGCGCACCACGCCGGCCGTGCCGCGCACGGTGCGTTGACCGATGACCATTTCTCCATTGATGTTCATATGCTGTTCCTGTCGCGGGATTATTGGGCGCCCTGGGCGGTGATCAGTTTGAGCAGCATCGCGTCTTCTTCTGCCGTCATGTCGGTCAGCGGAGCGCGTACGGGACCGGCCGAGTGGCCAACCAGGCGCGCGCCGGCCTTGACGATGCTCACTGCGTAGCCGGCCTTGCGGTTGCGGATTTCCAGGTAAGGCAGGAAGAACTGGTCCAGCAGGCGGTTGGTGGTGGCGTGGTCGTCGGCGGCAATCGCGTGGTAGAAGTCCATCGCCATTTTCGGCATGAAGTTAAATACCGCCGACGAGTACACCGGGGTGCCCAGTGCCTTGTAGGCGGCGGCGTAGACTTCCGCGGTCGGCAGGCCGCCCAGGTAGCTGAAGCGGTCGCCCATGCGGCGCCAGATTTGCACCATCAGTTCGATGTCGCCGATGCCGTCCTTGAAGCCGATCAGGTTAGGGCAGCGCGCGGCCAGCTTTTCGAGCGAGTCGGCGGTCAGGCGGCACTGGCCGCGGTTGTAGACGACGACGCCGAACTTGACCGAGGCGCACACCGCTTCAACGTGCGCGATCAGGCCATCCTGGCTCGCTTCGGTCAGATAGTGCGGCAGCAGCAGGATGCCGTGGGCGCCGAGGCGCTCGGCTTCCTGGGCCAGGGCGATCGCGGTGCGGGTCGGGCCGCCGGCGCCGGCCAGGATCGGCACTTTGCCGCGGCAGGTATCGACCGCGGTGCGGATCACGTCCGAGTATTCGGTTGGGGTCAGGGAGAAGAACTCACCGGTGCCGCCGGCTGCGAACAGGGCGCTGGCGCCGTACGGAGCGAGCCATTCGAGGCGCTCGGCGTAGGTGAGCGCGTTGAAATTGCCCTGGTCGTCAAAGTCGGTCAATGGAAACGACAGCAGGCCGGACGACAGGATTTGTTTGAGTTCTTGCGGATTCATGAGGGCTCCAGAGATAGACGGGTTGTTTGGCGCTAGTGATACGTCATCGTACAACTAGTCATGGACATAAGCAAGCACAACGTTGAGACGGCTGGCGGCGCCGCGGGTGGCGCTGGGGACGGTGCGAAACAGGGAAGCCGAAACGGCAGGGAGACAGGAAGAGCGCGCGCGCCGGGAAGGGTGGCGCGCGTGCGGGCGGAGCGGGTGGAGCGGCCGGGCCGTCAGGCGCCGTTCGACTCCAGTTGCTGCTGCGCCTGGCGCAGGCGCTCGCGGCTGTTGCTCAGGTGGGTGCGCATGGCGGCGCGCGCCGCTTCCGGGTCCTTGCGCAGGATCGCGTTGAAGATATCTTCGTGCTCGCGGTTGACCCGTTCCAGGTAGACGGCCGGATCGTCATGCCCCAGCTGCGGCATGTTGACGCGGGCGCGCGGGATGATGGCGGTGCCCAGCTGGCTGAGAATGTCGACGAAATAGCGGTTGCCGGTGGACTGCGCGATCAGCAGGTGGAATTGCACATCGGCGTCAACGGCGGGGCTGCCGCGCGCCACGCTGCGCTGCATGGCGCCGAGCACCTTGGCCAGTTCGGCCACCTGGGCTTCGCTGCGGCGCGCCGCTGCCAGCCAGGCCGCTTCGGCCTCCATGCTGATGCGCAGTTCGAGCATCGCCAGTACATCCATGACGGTGACGATGCTCTCGGCATTGATCGCCAGGCCCGCTTTGCTGCGCTCGATGACGAAGGTGCCGATGCCGTGCCGGGTCTGCGCCCAGCCGGCCGCCTGCAGGTGTGAAATGGCTTCGCGCACCACGGTGCGGCTTACGCCATGCTGCTCCATGATGGCCGATTCGGTCGGCAGCTTGTCGCCGGGCTTGAGCACGCCCTGCTGGATGCTGCCCGTGATGTGCTCGACCACGCCCTGGGCGAGGGTGCGGTGTTTCTTGCGCGGTGGCGGCAGAGTCTGGGCAGTGAAGGTAGATGTCATGGTTATATTATACAACCGGAGTAGTTGTACGACATCCTATGATTTGATGGCGTGTATACTTGAGAGACGTATCCCTTACCCAAAGAAATGAGATGGCATGAATTGCCGTGACAATTGCGGCGCCTGCTGCACCGCCCCCTCGATCACCAGTCCGATTCCCGGCATGCCGGACGGGAAACCCGCAGGGGTAAGGTGCGTGCAGCTGGGCGAGAACAATCTGTGCCGCATTTTCGGCCAGCCGGAACGGCCGGCGTTTTGCGGCGGCTTGCAGCCATCGGAAGAGATGTGCGGGAGCAGCCGCGAATATGCGATGCAGTGGCTGGGGGAGCTGGAGCGCGCGACAGCACCAGCTTGCAACCGCTGATATTGAATTGCCTGTCCACAGCGGCGCCTGACGTAGTGACGCGCTGGGCTCGGGTACACGCAATTTGCTTCGCAGCAGCGGATTCCGATCACCCACATCGAGGTATCGGCCATTGGCGATGCGACGACATTCAGGCTGGAGAAAAATCCGCTGTGGGGATACTATGTATGGGCGACGATGGGATTCGATGCGCCCATCCCCGCAGCCACCTTGGCAAAGCTGGCTCCGCCTTACCGCCACTGCAAGAACATCAGCGAACTGGTGGCGACAGAGCAAGGGCGCAGCCAATGGCGCATGCATGGACAAAGCGTCGACTTATCGTTCGATCTGCGCGCCAATTCGGCAAGCTGGCTGCAACTGGCACGCTATATGTTCTACAAGAGAATTTCACCATGAGCACGAAATCACTTTCAATATTGAAAAAACTCACCAAGCCTAAATCCAAACGAGAAGTAAGCTCGCTCCTCATCGCCCGGCACGGCAGCACCATCCGGGAAAACGCCAGTGCCCATACGACCGCGCTTGACGAGCGCGCACGCCAGACGATCCCCTCGCAACGAAAAAAAACACCGCGCCCGGCTTGATAGTCACTGGACGATAGCCCGCAGCACTCGATCACATCCGCACACGCACCGGCCCAACACCCAGTTCCACTCGCCACGCATAGCTGGTCCGCACGCTGACCACCCTGTTTAGTAAATCCCATGAAACTTCCCCCTGTTTCAGGGAAGCGTTTGACCCTCCGATTTTCCCGATGCAATACTCAATTCAATCGATTCGTCCATCCCTGCAAGGCTGCATCGCTTGCCACAGCTGGCGGGTCACCACTGTGTTGCATATAAGCGCAAAGCGGGCTCGCCAAGCCGCGCGCACATAATCCACATGGACATCAGGAGACAAGATGCTATTCCCAACGACACGGACTCTGACGAGTCTGGCGGTCGCCAGCGCGTTCGGCTGTGCGGCCCTGCCCGGCCACGCGCAAACTGCCGCCAGCGCCGCCGACAACACCGCCCCCGCCAATAACGACCCGAATCAAATCCAGGAAGTCAAAGTCACCGCCACCCGCCACTCCACCTCGCTGCTGCGCACCCCGCTGGCCGTCACGGCCCTGAGCCAGGACCAGCTCACGCGCAAGGGCGCCACCAGCCTCAGGGACCTGGCCGGCGACATCCCCAACGTCGTCATCGAAAACACCGGCCTCGATTCTGCCGTGCAGATCACCATCCGCGGCATCACCTCGACCAACTTCACCGAAACGGGCGACCCGGCCGTCGGCTTTCACGTCGACGGCCTGTACTCGCCGCGCCCCCAAGGCGCGCAGGCGCTGATGTTCGACATCGACCAACTGGAAGTGCTGCGCGGCCCGCAAGGCACCCTGTTCGGCCGCAATTCGACCGGCGGCAGCGTCAACGTCATTTCGGCCAAGCCTGACTTCACCGGCAACTACGGCAAGGCCAACATCGAGCTTGGCAACTACAACAAGAAGCAGGCCAGCATCGTCCAGAACGTCGTCGTCAACGACATGCTGGCCCTGCGCGCCACCTACATGAAAGTGCGGCGCGACGGCTACGCCAACCAGATGCGCGACCTGAGCGAAGCGAACGCGCCTGCTTACGGCTGGGTCCCGGATGGCATCCCCGACGTCGACCAGCGCTTCAACCGCAAGGTCGACAAGAAGGATTACTACACCAACCAGTACCAGTGGGCCGCGCGCGTGGCCGCCGCACTCAGGATCAACAAAAATGTCAGCGCGCGCCTGGCGTACGAAGAGTTCCAGGACTCCGGCGCCGGCGGATCGCACTTCCGCGACTGCGAGTCCGGCGCCGGCACGCGCTACGCCTGCACCGGCGGCAAATGGGACATCAACGTCAACGTGCCGGGCATGACGGACTTGAACATCCGCACCGTGCGCGCGGGCCTGAACTGGAGTCTGACTGACAGCGCCAGCGTCGACTACAGCTTCCAGATCGCCGACCAGCGCCGCAAGGAGACCACCGACGACGACAAGGGCTTGCAGCACGCCACGGCGTTCCAGATCAACGGCAAGTACCCCAACCTCGCCGGCGGCGACTGGGGCACCTGGCCGCTCAACGATGTCTTCCACCGCACCATGGATTCGCGCTACCTGTCGACCGTGCACGAAGCGCAGCTCAAGCAAACGCTCGGCGCCGTCCAATACGTGGCGGGCCTGTTCTGGATGCACGAACGCAACCGCATCGACTACGAAATCACCAACGTGATCCAGAAGCCGTACGGCGATCCGGGCAGCGTGCTGTATCACCAGCCGAACCGCCAGGTCGACGCCAAGGCCGCCTTCGCGCAAGTCGACTGGAAGTTCATGCCCACCTGGACCGGCACCCTGGGCGCGCGCCTGTCCTCCGACAGCAAGGAAGACAAGGGCGGCGAAGTCTATGGCCGCAACTGGATCGGCGACACTGCGTATTACCGCGGCTGGTACAAGCGCGGCATCCCCGGCACGCCGCTCTTCCGGGTCCACAACGGCACCGACCTGTCGACCGACATGGGCGCCGGCGGCGGCCTTGGCGCATACGCGGGCTACGCGGCGCCGACCTCGAACGATCACAAGGAAACCTGGAAGAAGACCACCTGGCGCGCCGGGGTGCAAAAGCAGATCAACGCCAACCAGATGGCCTACGGCTCGGTATCGACCGGCTACAAGGCCGGCGGCTTCGCCGACAAGACCGACTCCTGCAACCACCACCTGTGCGCCGACGGCAAACCGGGGGTGGTGACCTTCCTGCCGTACGACCCCGAGACCGTCACCAACTATGAACTGGGCTACAAGGGCAAATTCCTCGACAACCGCCTGAACCTGTCGGCCACCGCCTTCTTCATGAAGTACAAGGGCATGCAACTGACCGGGAACTACTTCATCAACCAGGTCATCCCCGACAACGGCCTGCCCTGCCCGGCCGACCAGCCCAAGTGCGATGTGTACGACGCCTGGCGCACCATCAACGTCGGCAAGGTCGATATTCCCGGCCTGGAGATCGAAGCGGACTGGCGGCCGTGGAGCGGCGCGCGCATCGGCGGCGGCTTCGCCTTCATCAACACCAAGGTGCACGACTTCAAGGAATTCAGCGACGAGTACCAGTGCGGCGACGTGCGCGTGGAACTGGGCATCGAACCCTGCCCGGCCATCTACAACGGTCCGGACAAGGCACTGCTCGGCCGGCGCCTGTACAACATCGATGGCAACCACCTGCCCAACACGCCCAAGTACCAGTTGAACCTGAGCTTTTCGCAGGAGTTCGAGCTGGCCGGCGGCTACAGGGTGACGCCATACGTGAAAGTGAACTGGCGCGACAAGGCTTATTTCGACCTGCGCAATTCAGAATTCGCACATATCGGCCGCTATCAGAAAGCGTATGCGATGGGCGACGCGTCGGTACGGCTCGATGCGCCGAGCGACAAGTGGCACGCCGAAGCGTTCGTGCGCAACGTCGCCAACAGCCACGCCAAGACCAGCGGCGACTCGGTGATGGGCGGCTTCATGCAGGCCAACTTCGTCGAGCCGCGCATGTTCGGCATGCGCGTGGGCGTGAACTACTGATCCGTTCTACCTGGGTGGCTTGGGCCGGTGCGGCGCGGACAATCCCGCGCTCTGCCGGCTCTTTTTTTGTCACCCACAGGTGCCGCACGAGGCGCTTACCAGCCGGTCAAGTCGCGTAGCTGGGGCAGCAGCTCGCGCGCCATCGCCGCGTGTTGCGCTTTGGTGGGATGGGCATCGATCGCGTCACCCGGATGGTAGACCGACGCCGCGGCATGCACCCGCGCGTTGCCGACCCTCCGGATGGTCTCCGCGATATAGCTGGTCAAGGCGGCCTTGCGCTCGCCATTGAGGATCGCGCCTTCGGTCAGCACGAGCAGCGCGTGCGGATGATTGCGCAGCAAGGTGCGCACCAGGCTCACGTAGGCATTGACATAGGCATCGCGCTCCGGAATGCCGGTGCTGAAATCGTTGGTGCCGATCGCGACGACAATCAGGTCGGGCCAGTAAGCGGCGTGATTCCAGCGCACCCGCTGCTCTTGGTTGGCGATGGCAAGCTCGTAGAAATCGGGAAGATTGTCGTCATCGGTGCGGCCGTTCCAGCTGCGCAGCAGCCCGCGCCCTCCATGACAGACCAGTTGAACCTGCGCACCGAGCGCCTGCGCGGCCAGCATGCCGTACGACGCGCGCGGATTCCACCACGACGGCTTCTTCGTTTCGCCGCCAACCCGGTCGATGGCTTCGCCGCAGGTGACCGAGTCGCCAAGCACGAGCATTTTGCGCTGCGGGAGCACGGGCGCGGTGTGCAAGGTACCGTCGGTGACAAAGCGGGCCAAGGTAACGACGCCCTGCCAGCTTTCGGTACGATGCATGATGTCGACCCGGTGAATACCCGCCTGGCGCTCGTCCACCAGCTTGATGGTGCGCGCGGTCGCCGACAACTTGACGATGCGTGGCGTACCGCCGTCGACGACGACGTCAATATAGCTGCGCTCACCGCTGGCCACGGCGTCGACCGACAAGGC
This sequence comes from Massilia antarctica, assembly GCF_015689335.1. Lineage (GTDB taxonomy): Bacteria > Pseudomonadota > Gammaproteobacteria > Burkholderiales > Burkholderiaceae_D > Telluria_A > Telluria_A antarctica. The sequence goes on from NZ_CP065053.1 coordinate 1,111,923, forward strand.
TTTGCCCTCGAACGACAGCGACAGCTGCACGCCGGGATAGGAGAAGCGCAGACTGCCATCGGCAAGGGCAACGGTCCTGCCCATGCGCGCGATGCGCGGGTCGTCGGCGCGCACCACCGGTTCGGCCCGGACGCCGGCATGGACAAGCAGCAGCGCCAGCGCCAGTGCAGTGCGATTCATGGCGCCCTACTTCATCAATGCTTGCACGTCGGGCAGCATGACGTCGGCCCAGATGACATAGCCTTTTTGCGTGAGGTGAAGATGATCGCCCATGATGTCGGTGCCGATGCTGCCGTCAGGGCGCACGAAGGACGCGCCGTAGTCGCGGAAAACCACGTTGCGGCCATCGCCCAGGGTTGCAACCATCTTGTTGAGCGCGAGGACATTCTGGCGCCGTTCGCTCGCCGCCAGTTCGCCGGTCGGCAGCACGGCATTGAGCAGGATGCGCGCGGCAGGGTACTGCTTGCGCAAAGCCGCGACCACCGCCTCGATACCGGAAAAGATCTGCTCCGGCTTCTCGCCGCACAGGCCCAGGTTGTTCACGCCGATGAGCAGCACGATCGCCTTGGGCCTGAGTTTGGCCATGCGCTTGTCCTGCAAGCGCCACAACACGTTGCCGGTGTTGTCGCCGCCGATGCCGAAGTTACCCGCCTTGTAGGCGCCGAAATTCGCATCCCAGATCGCGCGCGGCCAGCCTTCGGTGATCGAATCGCCGATAAACATCAGGTCCACATCGCCCTTGTCGGCCAGGGCCAGCTGGTCTTCATGCATGCGCTGCCAGCGCCCGATCGACATCCACGGATATTCCTGGGTACGCGGCTTGATATTGAGGGCGCAGGTTTGCGCGCCGGCCGCCACGTCGAGGGGCGCGGCATGCGCGACGTGGGCAGCCAGCGCGCCGGCCAGCAGGATGGGAAGAATACGCAAGTTCATGCTCGGTCACTTTGCTTTCAGGTGCAGCATCGCCACGCTGTGCGATGCAATGTTCAGGTCGAGGGCCTTGCCGGTGTCGCCCGTCTTGCCGCTCCAGGCATCGGTCCAGCGGTAGGCCGTCTTGTCGATATCGAGTTCGCGCTTGCTCAGATCATCGCCAACCTTGTGCTTTTTCCAGTCCATCTTGTAGCTGATGGTCCCGGGCCCGCGATTGAGGATCATCAGCGCCCAGTCGTTATTGGCCAGCGGCTTGGCCCAAAGTTCCAGCGGCCCTTCGGACATGAACTTCCACGCCTGCACGCCAAGTTTATCCTGGTTGATCGCGATGACATCCTTGTTGGTAAGGATCTTGCGCGTCGATTCCGGCATCGAACGCAGGTCGTTGCCGGAAATGAGGGGCGACGCCATCATGGCCCAGATCGAGAAGTGGGCACGGTCTTCGTCCTCGCTCATCCCCATGCCGACTTCCATCATGTCCATGTCGTTCCAGTGCCCGGGACCGGCGTGCTTGCGCAAGCCGACCTGCTTGTCGAGAATGCGCAGCACGCCGAAGGCGGACCACGAGCCGTGATTGATCTCGCAATCCCAGCACGGATAGATGTCGCCGGTGGTGCGCCACGAATGGCCGACGTCCGCGCCCCACTCCCACGGCTTGTTGTCGCCCCACTCGCACATGCTGAGCAACATGGGACGGCCGGCGCTGTGGATGGCATCGCGCATGGTGGTGTAGGCGGCCGCCGCGTTCAGGCCCTTGGTATCGCACCAGTCGTACTTGACGTAGTCGACGCCCCAGGCGGCGTAGGTGATCGCGTCCTGGTACTCGTGTCCGCGGCTGCCCGGGCGGCCGCCGCAGGTGGTGGCGCCGGCGTCCGAATAGATGCCCAGCTTGAGGCCTTTCGCATGCACGTAGTCGGCCAGCGCCTTCATCCCGGACGGGAAGCGCTCGGGATCGGGCTGGATATTCCCATTCCTGTCACGCTTGCCGTGCCAGCAGTCGTCGATATTGACGTAGTCGTAGCCGGCGTCCTTCATGCCGATCCTGACCATGGCGTCGGCCGTTTCGCGGATCAGTTTTTCATCGATATTGCAGGCGAATTTGTTCCAGCTGTTCCAGCCCATTTGCGGCGTGGCCGCGAGGTTCTCGAACTTCTGCGCGGAGGCATTCGCGCCCAGCAGCAGGGCCGCCGGGATCAGCAAGGTCGTGACAATTTTCATGGATCGTCCTGTCGAAGAGTTTACTTCTGGAGCGAGCGCAGTTGGCCCGCATGGTCCTTGATCAGCGCCAGCGAACTGGCATCGGAGTCGAACACCGAGTACAGGCCCTGCTCTTCCTGCGGCGGATCGCCCATGAAGTCATTACCCTGCTTCCACCAGTAGTCGGCGTTGGCGGCGCGCCCGGCGCCGCCCCAGGCCCAGAAATTCCAGCCCGCGATCGGGTCGCCGCCGGCGGCGCGGCGCTGGATCAGGTCGAAAATCTCGCCGTAGAAGCGGTCGCGGATCTTGGTGCTTGCCTTGATGTCGAACGAGGCGCCGTCGCGGTCCAGCCCAAACTCTTCCAGCACGATCGGCTTGCCGATGGTTTTGGCCATGTCGATGTGCGCATTCAGGTAATCGCGGCTCTTGGTGATCGCGCCATCCCAGCTCTCGACCGGCTTGGCGGAGTCGAACCAGCCCCAGTTTTTCGGCCACAGGTGGTAAGTGAGGTAATCGATATGTTTCGACGAATGCGAGGCCATGAACAGTTTGGCATCCTGCGCCGACCCGGCCAGGCCTTCGCTGCCGCTGCTCACCAGGTGGTTCTTGTCCAGTTCATGGATGTACTGCGCGGTTTCGGCGATCCATCCGGTGTAGACCGCCTTTTCCTTGTCGCTTGCCTTGCCGTTGCCCGGGCGTGGTTCGTTCGCCAGTTGCCACGACATGATCACCGGATCGTCGCGATAGGCCTTGCCGTTGATGCTGTTGACCCGCCCGACGATCTTCCTGATGGTGCCGCGATACTCCTTCTGCGCATCCTTGTTGGCGTAGAAGCGCGCCGTCTTGGCCATGTAGTCGTCGTAATCCTTGGTCACGTTCGGATCAATCGCCTTGCTGCCTTCAAACCAGTTCAGGTACTGCGTCATCCCGCCCGACCACTGCCAGAAATTGTTCAGGTAAAGCACGACCGTCATGTCGCGCTTGCCCAGTTCATCGACCAGGAAGTCGAGCCCCGCCAGCAGGTCCTCGTCGTACTTGCCGGGACCGTTGGTAGTGGCGGGCCGCACGGCGCTGGTCATCTCGGTTTTTTCGGAGACGGCCAGCACCCGCACATTGTTGATCCCGAGCGCCTTCATGGTATCGAGTTCCTTGAGCAGGCGCGCACGCGCGCCCACGCCGGACGGCGAGCCCAGATAGCCGCCGTACCAGAAATTGGCGCCGGCGATGTAATACGATTTGCCCTTGCGCGCGAAATGCGTCTTTTTCACCGTCACGAATTCGCTCTTGCCCGCCGCGCTCACCGGTGCCGCCGCCGACGCCGCGCCGCTCACCAAACCCGCCATTGCCAATGCTGCACCCAACTGGTTCATCTTGATCATCGCGTTTTACCTTTTCTCGGTTGAAGGGACGGCTTTGCCATGCAGGTCCAGCTTGCGCGCGGGGAGGTCGACCGTGATGCTGCTTTCGCCAGTGCCGCCGGCATCCTGCGCCAGCAACAATTTGTACTTCCCTTTGGCGATGCGCCAGGTCTTGGACGGGCCATGGAGCACGGCCAGCATGCGCGGCTCCACCGTGAGGGTCACCTCGCGCGTCTCTCCCGGCTGCAGGTCGACCTTGTCCCAGCCAGCCAGGCGCTTGGGCGCTTCCCAGCGTGCCCCGGACGGCGCTGCCACGTACAGCTGCGCCACGTCCTTGCCGGCCACCTTGCCGGTATTGCTTACCTTGAAGCGCACCTGCAACTGCCCGTCCTTGTATCCGCCCGCCAGGGCTGAATAGGCAAACTGGGTGTACGACAAGCCATGCCCGAAGGGGAACAGCGGCTTGTGTTTCTTGAGGTCGAACCACTTGTAGCCGACCGCCGCGCCTTCGTGATAGTCGACCCGGAACTGCATCTGCGGCCTGGCCGGGTCGCCATCGAGCACGGGGCGCGGCAACTGGCTGAGGGACGCGGGGAAAGTGGCCGGCAAGTGCCCGGATGGATTGACGTCGCCGAACAGCACGCGCGCGATCGCTTCGCCGCCGCGCGTGCCCGGGTACCACGCTTGCAGCACCGCTGCCGTCTTGCCCAGCCACGGCATCAGCACCGGACCGCCGGTCTCCAACACGACCACGGTGCGCGGATTGGCGGCGGCGACGGCCGCAATCAGCTCATCCTGCTTGTCGGGCAGCGACAGGTCCACCGCGTCGTTGGCTTCGCCGATCCAATGGGTGCCGAAGACGATCACCGCGTCGGCGCTTGCGGCCAGCTGCGCCGCCCGTGCAGGATCGGCGCCGCTGTCGAAAACGACCTTGGCGCCGGGCGCCAGCGCGGCGATTTCCTTCACCGGCGCGGAAGGGTGGTACACCACTGGTCCGGGCCAACTGGCCGGCAGCAATCCCTTGACGGCGCTGCCGCCGATCGGATACACCTGCGACGAGCCGCCGCCGGACAGCACGCCCTGGTCGGCATGGCCGCCGATCACTGCAATCGTTTTCACGTCCTTGCGCAAAGGGAGCACCTGGCCGTCGTTCTTGAGCAGGACCATGCTCTCTTCGGCATCCGTCCGGCTGATCAGGCCATGAGCGGCAAAGTCGATGACGCCGTCCGGCTTGACCGGATGGTCCACCACGCCCTTGTCGAACATCGCATACAAAATGCGGTAGACCATATTGTCGAAGCGCGACTGCGCGACCGATCCGGTCTTGACCGCTTCTTCCAGCGCGCCCGCGAAATAAGGGGACTTGTCGAATTCGGAGCCGGACTGCTGGTCCAGGCCATTATTGGCCGATGCCACGGTGCTGTGCACCGCGCCCCAGTCGGACATCACGTAGCCCTTGAAGCCCCAGTCCTGCTTGAGCACTTCGTTGAGCAGCCAGGCGTTCTCGCATGCGTAGGGACCGTTGACCCGGTTATACGCGCACATCACCGAGCCGGGGTCGCCCTGTTCGATCACCAGCTGCATGGCCAGCAGGTCGCTGGTACGCGCCGCCACATCGCCGATGCGCGCATCGAGTTCGTTGCGGCCGGTCTCCTGGTTGTTCAGCGCATAGTGCTTGACGGTCGAAATGAGGTGGTTGGACTGGATGCCCTTGACCGCCTGCCCCACCATGATCCCGGACAGCAGCGGGTCTTCGCCGGCGTACTCGAAATTGCGGCCGTTGCGCGGGTCGCGCATCAGGTTCACGCCGCCGGCCAGCATCACGTTAAAGCCCGAGGCGCGCGCCTCCGCGCCGATCATCGCGCCGCCCTGGTAGGCCAGTTTGGGATTCCAGGTGGCCGCCGTGGCAAGGCCCGACGGCAACGAGGTGCGCTCGCGCGGATTGGCGCTGGCCTGCGAGGCCACGCCAAGGCCGGCGTCGGTCTCGAACAGCTCGGGCAGGCCAAGGCGCGCCACGCCGGGAATGTAGCCGGCCGACGACGGCAGGGCTGCCGCGATCTTGATGGTTTTCTTGGGTGCGAAGTCCGAGCCGAAGTAGCCGTACACCCATTGCAGCTTTTCTTCCTGCGTCATCTCCTTGAGCACCAGGGTGGCGCGCTGCCCGGCGGAGAGGGCGCGGTTCATCCACGGCATGGGCGCCTCGGCCGCGCCGGCCATCAGCGGCAGGGCGGCCGCGATGGCGGCGGCGAGGGCGTGTTTGATCAGGGTGGTCGTGCGGGTGCTCATCGTGCCTGTCTCCTCTTTGTATTTACCCGCTCGGCGCCTGGAAAGGTCGCCGGCCGGTTTATATGGATGAGGTGAGTGTGCATGCGGACTGGCGGCCGGTCAAACAAAAGGTGGCGCTTTCGACCATGTTTAGCCATGATCACTAAACACGCGGGCGGCCGCTGGCAGGGTGCTACGCCCGGGGCGATGCGCTTGGATAGCTGCGCAACAGGCGGCGCTGCCCTGTTTAGTAAAACCCGGCTAAACTGTTCGCAAACCGGACCAATCGTTTGACCATGGGCTCATCGATATGCAAGACTCTCAGCATCAAAAGGCATCTGCCACTGGAGAAGCTTGTGATCCATCCGACAGCGCGTCCGCGCCCCCCGCTGGTGCCGTTCCGATGAGCGCCGCCAGCCCATCGAACGTCACCATCCGCGACATCGCCAAGTTTGCCGGCGTCTCGGCGGGGACCATTTCGCGCGCGCTCAAGAACGAGCCTGGCCTGACCGAAACCACGCGCCAGATGGTGCTGTCGGCCGCCCATGAACTGGGCTACGATTTTGCCAACCTGCGGCGCAAGCGCATGCGGCGCCTGACCTTCTTGCTGCACCGCCAGCACAACACGGCCGCCAGCAGCCCGTTTTATTCGCCGGTGCTGCACGGCGCCGAGGAAGCCTGCCGCAAGCAGGGCATCGTGCTGTCGTTCATGGCGGTCGGCCCGGCCGATGGCGTGACCGAGCAGTTGCGCATGCACGCGCCGGACGCGATCGTGTGCGCCGGCTTTTTCGAACCCGAGCTGCTGGGCGCCCTGCGCGCGAGCGGCAAGCCGCTGGTCCTGATCGACATGAAGCTGCGCGGTTACAGCTCGGTCAACCCGGACAATTTCATGGGCGGCTACCTGGCCACCAAACACCTGATCGGCCTGGGACGCACGCGCATCGGCATGATCTCGGGTTCCCTGGGCCACTACAGCGTGCGCGAACGGAACAAGGGCTACCGCCAGGCCCTGTTCGAATCGGGCATGCTGGCCGACCCGCGCCTGGAAGCGAGCCTGCCGGAAGGCGTCGATCTTGAAACCGGGGCGTGCGAAGCGATGCAGTCGCTGCTTGCCCTGCCCAATCCGCCGGATTCGGTGTTCTGCTACAACGACAGCGCCGCCCTGGTGGCCATGCGCTGCTGCCTGGCGGCCGGCCTGACCGTGCCGCACGACGTATCGATCGTCGGCTTCGACGACATCTCCAGCGCGGTACTCGGGCACCGGCCCCTGACCACCCTGCGCATCGACAAAAAAGAACTCGGCGCGATGGGCGTCGAGCTGCTGCTGCGCGACCAGCAGGATGCACCTGTCGAACAGGTCGCCCCTGTGGAACTGATTGTGCGCGCCAGCACCGTGTGCGACGACTTCGGGCCGCACAAATAGAGCGAGCCTCCTTCACCGACTGACCAACCAGCGTGCATGCGCGGCCTTCCGGCCCGCGTCCGTACGCCATTTACGCCCTTTTTTTGATAACGAGACTTGACGATGGCCCCCGATTTTCATTCGCGCGATACCCTGCTTGACCACATTCGCCACACCAAACGCTTTTACGATCCGCGCTGCGTCGATCCCAGCGGCGGTTTCTATCATTTCTACAAGGACGACGGCACCGTCTACGACGCGCACACGCGCCACCTGGTGAGCAGCACGCGCTTCATCTTCAATCATGCGATGGCGTACCGCGAGTTCGGCGACCCGGCCGACGAGATGCGCCTTTTGCACGGGCTGGACTTCCTGCGCGCGGCGCACCGCAATCCGGCCACCGGCGGCTATTGCTGGCAATTGCGCTGGGCCGACGGCAAGGGCGAGGTCACGGACGCCACCAACCACTGCTACGGCCTGGCCTTCGTGCTGCTGGCGTATTCGCACGCGCTGATGGCCGGCGTGGAAGAAGCGCGCCTGCATATCGACGAAACCTTTGCCCTGATGGAGCGCCACTTCTGGGAGCCGAAACATGGCCTGTACGCCGACGAAGCGAGCGCCGACTGGTCGCAGCTGTCGGCCTACCGCGGCCAGAACGCCAATATGCACGCCTGCGAAGCCCTGCTCAGCGCTTTTGAAGCGACCGGCGAGAACGCCTACCTGCGCCGCGCCGAAACGCTGGCCTACAACATCACCGTGCGCCAGGCCGCCCTGTGCGACAACACCGTGTGGGAGCACTATCACGTCGACTGGTCGGTCGACCATGACTACAACCGCCATGACAGCACGAATATCTTCCGCCCCTGGGGCTTCCAGCCGGGCCACCTGACCGAGTGGAGCAAGCTGCTGCTGATCCTGGAGCGCCACAATGCCCACTTGCTGGGCGACGCGGACTGGCTGCTGCCGCGCGCCTCCGCCCTGTTCCTGCAGGCGATGGACAAGGCCTGGGACACGCAGCACGGCGGTATCTTCTACGGCTTCGCGCCGGACGGCAGCATTTGCGACGGCCACAAATACTTCTGGGTGCAGGCCGAAAGCCTGGCCGCGGCCGCGCTGCTGGGTGCACGCACCGGCGACGCGCTGTACTGGGATTGGTACCAGCGCATCTGGGAATACAGCTGGACTCACTTTGTCGACCACCAGCATGGTGCCTGGTACCGCATTCTCAGCCCGGCCAACGCCAAGCTGACCGACGAGAAGAGCCCGGCCGGCAAGGTCGACTATCACACCATGGGCGCCTGCTACGAAGTGCTCAATGTACTGAAGGACTGACATGAACGCACCGATTTTTCCCGTGTTCGTGGCCGCCGGCGAGGCGCTGACCGACATGATCGCCGACCCCGGCCAGCAGCGCTGGAGCAGCCAGGTGGGCGGCTCGACCTGGAACGTAGCGCGCGCCATGGCGCGCCTTGCTGTGCCGAGCGCCTTCGCCGGCGCCATCAGCACGGACGTCTTTGGCGACCAGTTATGGGACGCCAGCATGGCGGCCGGGCTGGATGTGCGCTTCGTGCAGCGCGAGGCGCGCTCGCCGCTGCTGGCGATCGTCTACCGAACCGACCCGCCCAGCTATTTTTTCGTGGGCGACGACAGCGCCGACCTGCACTTCGACGCGGCGCGCCTGCCGGACGGCTGGCGCGCGCACTGCAAGTGGGCGCACTTCGGCGGCATCAGCCTGGCGCGCGAACCGCTCGCCGGCAAGCTGGTGGCGTTGGCAGCCTCGCTCAAGGCCGATGGCGTCAACATCAGCTATGACCCCAATTTCAGGGCACTGATGGACCAGCGCTACGACACAACCTTGCAGCGCATGACGGCGCTGGCCGATGTGATCAAGGTGTCCGATGAAGACCTGGCGGGGCTGTTTCGCACCAACGACCTTGAGAACGCGTTTGCCACCCTGCGCGGCTGGAACCCCGGCGCCACCTACCTGTACACGCGTGGCGCGCAAGGCGCTTCGCTGCACATCGGCGACCAGGCATGGCATGCCGCCTCGCCGCGTATCGCCGTCGTCGACAGCGTCGGCGCGGGCGACGCCAGCATCGCGGCGCTGGCCTGGAGCTTCCTGCGCGAACCGCAGCGCGCGCCGCTCGATCACCTGCGCTTCGCGGTAGCCGGCGGCGCGGCGGCTTGCCAGTCGGCGGGCGCCGCGCCGCCGTCGCTCGACGCCATCACGGCGCTGACGCAACGCGCTTAAGGCGCTGCCTGCCCGCGTGCATAGCGCGCGGGCGGCAAGCCGACATGGCGGGTGAAGGCGACGCTGAAGGCGCTGGCCGACGCGTAGCCGACTCGTTCGGCCACGTCGGCCACGCCACCCTCTTGCCGCCGCAGCAAATCCTTTGCCAGGGCCATGCGCCAGGCCAGCAGGTAGGCCATCGGCGCCATGCCCAGCGCGCGGCTGAAGCGCTCGAAGAACGCCGAACGCGAAAGGGCCGCTTCCTTTGCCAGTTGCGCCACCGTCCAGGGGTGCTTCATGTTTTCGTGGATGCGGCGCAGCGCCGGCGCAAGCCGTTCGTCGGCCAGGCCGCGCAACAGGCCGGGCGACGCCGCGGTCCCCGCCGAGCAGCGTAGCGATTCGATCAGCAGCACTTCCAGCAGGCGCGCAAGGATGACGTCGCGCGCTGGCCGCTGCGCGCGCGATTCGTCCGCGACCAGTTGCACGATGGTGGCCAGCCGGGGCTCGCCGCGCACGTGCACCAGCTGCGGCAGCAGCGACACCAGCAAGGCCGCATCGGGCGAGCCGAAGACGCAGTGCCCCACCAGCAGCAGGACATCTGGCGGCTCGCCCTGCGCGCCGAGCCGGAACTCGCCGTGCAGCAGCGCGACTGGTGTGGTGTCGGCGTCACTCACTGTCGGTGGCGTCATGCTCGACATCGTAAAACCGGACACGGAAGCAATCAGCACGAAGTCGCCCTGCACAAGGTCGACCGGAGCCCGGCCATCGACCTCGAGGCGGCAGGCGCCGTCGAGCAGCACGCAGTAGAACGGCTGCCCCGACCCGGCGCGGCGAACGCGCCACCGACCGGCGCCGCTGACGACCTTCGAAAACGGCGCGCGCGGCTGCAGCAAGGTGACAACCTCCGCAAGTGGATCGACCATGAACCGGACTCCCGCACATAAAAGATGGACTGGCGATTGTAGCAAGTCCGGGCGCTGGCCACTACAGTGCCTGTACTGCCAACCACCTACAGGAGTTCACATGAAAACCATCCTCATTACCGGATGCTCGTCCGGCTTCGGCCTTGAGACCGCGCGCTACTTCCTCGAACGCGACTGGAACGTCGTCGCCACCATGCGCACGCCGCGCGCCGACGTGCTTCCACATTCAAGCCGCCTGCGCATCCTCGCCCTCGACGTCGTCGATGCGCACAGCATCGCGCAAGCCATCGACGCCGCAGGCCCGATCGACGTCCTGGTGAACAATGCGGGAATCGGCGTGCTGGGCGCGCTCGAAGGCACAACGATGGCGAGCGCGCGCGAGGTCTTCGACACCAACACCCTCGGCACGATCGCGATGACGCAGGCCGTGCTGCCCCAGTTCAGGCAGCGCAAGGCCGGCGTGATCGTCAACGTCACCTCGAGCGTGACCTATGAACCGCTGCCGCTGCTGTCGGTGTACACGGCCAGCAAGGCCGCGGTCAACGCGTTTACCGAGTCGCTTGCGCTGGAACTGGCGCCATTTAACGTACGCGCGCGGCTGGTGCTGCCGGGGCGCGCACCGGAAACCCGCTTCGGCGAGAACGCCCGGCCGCGCATGGAGGGCGCCATCCCCGAAGCCTATGCCGAACTGGCGCAGCGTGTTTTCGCGGGATGGAGCGAGTCGTCGGCGGTCACGCTCGCGCAGGACGTGGCCGAAGCGGTGTGGCGCGCGGCCACCGCCCCGTCATCACCCATGCGGATCGCGGCCGGCGCCGACGCGGTGGCCCTGGCCGGATCGCGCTAAACGGCGGCCCGCGCCGGCCAGCGCCGGCGCGCGCCGCGTTACAATGCATGACCGGTTCCCGAGAAAGCTCCGCCCATGCCCGTCAATTACGCCAAGAGGCTCACCGCGCCAAGCCGCTCCAGCGACGCCAATGCGCACCTGGGCTACATGCTGGCGTTCGTGGCCGGCGCCATCAACGCCGGCGGCTTCCTGGCGGTGCACCGCTACACCTCGCACATGACCGGCGTGGTCTCGGCCATGGCCGACGACCTGGTGCTGGGCGCGCACGCGCTGGTGCTGACCGGCCTGGGAGCGCTGCTCTCGTTCATGAGCGGCGCGGCCTGTACCGCCATCATGGTCAACTACGGCCGGCGCCGCGCGCTGCATGGCGAATACGCGCTGCCCTTGATGCTCGAATCGGTCCTGCTGCTTTGCTTTGGCCTGCTCGGCGCGCGCCTGGCCGATATCGACGGCCTGTTTGCATCGGTCACGGTGATGCTCCTCTGTTTTATCATGGGACTGCAGAATGCCCTCATCACCAAACTCTCGCGCGCCGAAATCCGTACCACGCACATCACCGGCATCGTCACCGACATCGGCATTGAACTGGGCAAGATGGCCTACCTGAACCGCCCGGCGCAGCGCCAGGCCGGCCTGGCGCCGGTGACGGGCGACCGCAAACGCCTGAAAGTGCTCTCCATGCTGGCCACCTGCTTTTTTCTCGGCGGCGTGGCCGGCGCCTTCGGTTTCAGTCACCTGGGCTACGTGGCCACGGTGCCGCTGGCCCTTGCACTGATGACCCTGGCCATGCTGCCGCTGCTGGACGATGTTAAAAATATTGCAACGAGAAAACAATAGCCATCCGCGCAACGAAAAACAGCGCTGCATATGCGGTCCGATCAGAAGCCGGGGGCGTGCTCGTGGTAAGCTTCGACCCCGCACCGTGCCGTCATCCGGTTCCACTTCCTCGATAACAATACAAACTGCTTCATGGACATTACTTTCGCTCTTGCGCTTAAAGCCATCATCATGGGTCTGGTGGAAGGTTTCACCGAATTCCTGCCCATTTCCTCCACCGGCCACCTGATCCTCGCGGGCAGCCTGCTCGACTTCACCGACGAAAAAGCCAAGGTGTTCGAGATCGTCATCCAGGCCGGCGCCATCATGGCGGTGTGCTGGGAATACCGCGCGCGCATCGCCTCGGTGATGAGCGGATTGACGTCCGACCCGAAGGCGCAGAAGTTCATGCTCAACCTGATCGTCGCCTTCATGCCGCTCGCCGTGCTCGGCCTCGCGCTGGGCAAGATGATCAAGTCGGCCCTGTTCAAGCCCGTGCCGGTGGCGCTGGCCTTCATCATCGGCGGCATCATCATCTTGTGGGTGGAGCGCCGCAACAAGCTCAATCCTCCGGTGGTGCGGGTCGAGACGGTGGACGACATGACGGTGCTGGACGCCTTCAAGGTCGGCTGCGCCCAGGCCATGGCGCTCATTCCCGGCACCAGCCGCTCGGGCGCGACCATCATCGGCGCCATGATGTTCGGCCTGCCGCGCAAGGCCGCCACCGAATTCTCGTTCTTCCTCGCGATCCCGACCCTGCTGCTGGCCACCGCGTATTCGCTGGTCAAGGAACGCGCGCTGCTGTCAGCCGCCGACCTGCCGCTGTTCGGCATCGGCTCGATCGCCGCCTTCATCTCGGCCTTCCTGTGCGTGCGCTGGCTGCTGCGCTACATCAGCAGCCATGACTTCACCGTGTTCGCCTGGTACCGCATCGTGTTCGGCATCGTGGTGCTGGCAAGCTCGCACTACGGATGGGTCGTTTGGGCGGAATAATGGACCCCGGCATGGACTCCGACCTCTCAGCGCGCGCGCTCGACCAGCTGCAGACGGTCTTCGGCTACCCGGCCTTTCGCGGGCAGCAGAAAGAGATCGTCGAACACGTCGCCAGCGGCGGCGATGCGCTGGTGCTCATGCCGACCGGCGGCGGCAAGTCGCTGTGCTACCAGATTCCCGCGCTGCTGCGCGACGGCGTCGGCGTGGTCGTGTCGCCCCTGATCGCGCTGATGCAGGACCAGGTCGACGCGCTGGCCGAAGTCGGCGTGCGCGCCGCGTTTTTGAATTCGACCCAGACCTACGAAGAATCGATGCGCATCGAACGCCTGGTGCGCACCGGCGAGATCGACCTGGTGTACGTGGCGCCGGAGCGCCTGATGACGCAGCGCTGCCTGGACCTGTTCCAGGCGTCGAAGATCGCGCTGTTCGCCATCGACGAGGCGCACTGCGTGTCGCAATGGGGGCATGACTTCCGCCCCGAGTACATCAAGCTGTCGATCCTGCACGAGCAATTCCCGGACGTGCCGCGCATTGCGCTCACCGCCACCGCCGACCAGCAGACGCGCGCCGAAATCGCGCTGCGCCTGCAACTGGATGATGCGCGCCAGTTCGTGTCCTCGTTCGACCGCCCCAACATCCGCTACCAGATCGTCGAAAAAGGCAACGGGCGCAAGCAGCTGCTCGACTTCATCACCACCGAGCATGGCAGCGATGCCGGCATCGTGTACTGCCTGTCGCGCAAGAAGGTCGAGGAAACCGCCGACTTCCTGAACGAAAACGGCATCCGCGCCCTGCCCTACCACGCCGGCATGGACTACCCCAAGCGCAGCGCCAACCAGGCCCGCTTCCTGCGCGAGGAAAGCATCGTGATGGTCGCCACCATCGCCTTTGGCATGGGCATCGACAAGCCGGACGTGCGCTTCGTGTGCCACCTGGATCTGCCGAAAAGCATCGAGGGCTACTACCAGGAGACCGGACGCGCGGGCCGCGACGGCATGCCGGCCAGCGCCTGGATGGCCTACGGCTTGCAGGACGTGGTGCTGCAGCGGCGCATGATCGACGAGTCGGAAGCCGACGAAACCTTCAAGCGGGTGCTGTCGATGAAACTCGACGCCATGCTGGGCCTGTGCGAGACGCTCAGCTGCCGCAGGGTGCGCCTGCTCGAATACTTCGGCGAACAGTCCACCCCCTGCGGCAATTGCGATACCTGCCTGATTCCGCCGGTCTCCTTCGACGGCACGGTGCCGGTGCAAAAACTGCTGTCGGCGATTTACCGGGTCGACCAGCGCTTCGCGGCCGGCCACGTGATCGACGTGCTGCGCGGGGTCGAGACGGACCGCATCAAACAGTGGCACCATGATTCGCTGTCGGTATACGGCATCGGCAGCGAACGCACCGAAGCCGAGTGGCGCGCCATCTTGCGCCAGGCCATCGCGCTCGGCCTGATCACGGTCGACCATGAAGTTTACAGTTCGCTCAAGCTGACCGACGCCGCGCGTCCGGTACTCAAGGGCGGCCAGAAGGTGCAGCTGCGCCAGTACCAGAAGCCGGTCAAGCAGAAGCGCGCGCCGTCCGCCTCGTCCAAGGGGCATGTGGAGATGGACCTGTCCAAATCCGAACAGGCGATTTTCGAGAAGCTGCGCTGGTGGCGGGTCGAAACCGCGCGCGCGCACAACGTGCCGGCCTATGTGATCTTTGTCGACGCCACCCTGCGCGAAATCGCCAAGGCCAAGCCCACCTCCTTGCAGGAACTGCGCGGCGTGACCGGCGTGGGCGAGAAGAAGCTGGTCTCGTATGGCGACGAGATTGTCGCCATCATCATGGAGATGAGCTAACGCTTATCCCGCCAGCGTCTGGCGGTAGCGCCCGGGCGGCGCTCCCACCGCCTTGCTGAAACGATGGCTGAAGTGGCTCAGGTCCGCGTAGCCGCAGGCGGCCGCAATCTGCTGCAAGGGCAGCTTGCCGGCCTTGAGCAGGCCGCGCGCGCGTTCGATGCGGCTCTGCGCCACCCAGCTTGAGGGCGGCATTCCGAACGAGACGCGGAACATGCGCGCCAGATGAAACTCCGACATGCACGCCAGCTGCGCCAGCTCGCCCAGGGTGATTGAGTGCGCCAGGTGCTGCTCGATATAGTCCGCCAGGCGGCGCCGCACCAGTGGCGCCAGGCCGCCGCGCAGGCGCAGGTCGCGCCGCACGATGGCCTGCGAGCGAAGCAGCTCGCTCAAGGCGTCATGGGTGATCTCGTTGGCGCGCAGGAGCTGGTCGGGCGCTTCCCAGGATTGCCCCACCAGCGCCCCGCACAACTGCATGATACGGGGGTTTTCAAAGTAGGTGCGGTCGGCCAGGGTCAATTCGCGCGGTTCGCGGTCCAGTTCCACCACGGCGCGCCGCGTGAAATGCTCGGGCATGAAATAGACATGCAGCATTTGCACTTGGCCACGCACCACCCATTGCGACTCGTGCCAGTCGGGCATGGAGCAGAGTTGCTGCGGCGCCCCGTAACGCCCCGGTACGCCGGCGCGCTCGATACGGTAGCCGCCGCCCAGGTAGCACGACAGGGTGTGGTGGCCCGGCTGCACATAGCTGGTGAACTCCTCCACCGCTTCGCGCTTCCAGATCGCCGCAGCCATGCCGTCGCCCAGCCACGCGAAGCGTTCGAGCGTGGCATTGGTGCCGCTCATGGTGTTGAAGACGGCATGGGAAATGGGCGGTGGGCGTGAGTGCATGCTGAAAAGTCTAGCATGGCATGCGCGCCGCTGCTGGCGGCCGGCCCAAAGTGCGCAAGATCAGACAAGTCGCACCAGGCAAGCCGGTTCAAGATGGGGCCATGAATATCTTCCTCTACTTTCTCACCGTCGCGATCTGGGGTACCACCTGGATCGCCATTACCTTTCAACTTGGCGTGGTGCCGGCGCCGGTATCGATCGCCTACCGCTTCTGGATCGCCAGCGCGGTGCTGATGCTGTTCCTGATCGCGACGCGCAAACCGGTCTGGCCGCCGCGCAGCGCATGGCGCTATCTGCTGGCCCAGGGTTTCGTCCTGTTCTGCTGTAACTTCCTGTGCTTATATTACGCCAGCCAGTACGTGCCGAGCGGTCTGGTGGCGGTAGTGTTTTCGACCGCGCCGATCTGGAATGCGATCAATGGCCGCGTCTTCATGGGGCGCCCGATCCGGCGCCAGGTGGTGGGCGGCGCGCTGCTCGGTCTCGGCGGCATCGCCCTGCTGTTCCTGCCGCAGATGCGTGGACACTGGAACGACGGCGGCATGCTGTTCGGCCTGGGTCTGGCGGTGCTGGGCACCGTGTGCTTCTCGACCGGGAACCTGCTGTCCTCGCGCATGCAGGCGCTTGGCCTGACGCCCTGGCTGACCAATACCTGGGCCATGCTGATCGGCGCCACCATCCTCGGTGGCGGCGCGTGGCTGCTGAAGATGCCCTTCACGGCGGAACCGAACATGCGCTACGCCGCGTCGCTGCTGTACCTGGCCATTCCCGGCTCGGTGGTCGGCTTCACCGCCTACCTGCTGCTGGTGGGGCGCATCGGCCCTGACCGTGCGGCCTATTCGACGGTGCTGTTCCCGGTGGTGGCGCTGAGCGTGTCCACCGTGCTTGAGGGCTACCAGTGGAGCGCCCTCGCCGTTGGCGGCTTGCTGCTGGTCCTGGGCGGGAACCTGCTGGCCTTCATGCCGGCTGGCGCGCGCTTATCCAGGTCGCCCGGTGCCACAGGTGTTCAAGCGGCCCCTGGGCGTGGCGCCTGAGCCACCAGGCGCAGAACGCGCACTGCAGCGCCGCCAGCAAGGCGCCGATCATCAGGCACAGGGTGGCGCCGGTGACCTTGTACAGTCCCAGTCCGAAGCCGTAGTAGATGAACGAGCCGATCACCGATTGCGTGAAGTAGCTGGTCAGGCTCATTCGGCCCAGTGGCGCCAGCACGCGCAGCACGCGCGTCGCCGCACCGCCCTGGTACAGCAGCACGAAGCACGCCACCAGCACCAGCATGAAGGCGAAGTTCGACCATGAGGCCACGATCGTGGCCAGGGGCCGGCGCAGCGCGGCGCTGGCCACCCAGTCGGGCAGCAAGGTGCGGATGGTGTACAGCGGCAGGAACAGCAAGGTGGCGGCGGCCAGGGTACGGCGCCAGAAGCGCAGCGTGTCCGGGCCCGCCGCGAACAGGCCGCGCCGTCCGGCCAGCATGCCGAGCATGAACAGCGACAGGATCTGGAATACGCGGCCGGTTTCCCAGCTCCAGTGAATCACCGCCAGCTTGCCGTTGGTCAGATTGCCGGCCCAGGCGCGCAGGATCGAGTCGCCCATCAGGTAATCGTTGATCCGGCCGAAATACCGCCACGAGACCGGGTCGCCGATCTTTACGTCCGGATGGCGCAGGGCGTCGGCCAGCACCAGCGCCTCGTAGGGTTGCAGCATCAGGATGGCGGCCAGCGCCAGCACGGCGCCATCGCCCATGCGCGCCACCGGCAGCAGGCACAGGCCGAGCACCGCGTAGATGGTGAGGATATCGCCGTGGAAGAACATCGAGTTGAGCATGCCGAAGCCGAACAGGATCAGCAGGCGCCAGCCGTAGCGGGCGCGAAAATCCTCGCCGCGTTCCTTGCGCGCCTGCGACTGCAGGTGGAAGGTCAGGCCGAACAGCAACGCGAAGATGGCGTAGGATTTGCCGCCGAAAAGGAAGAAGGCGCACTCCCACACGACTTTGTCGAGGGCGGCCAGCCAGGCCGGCGCATCGGGTACGACGTAGTACAGGTCGAAGTGCTCGATGTTATGGAGCAGCATGATCGAGACGATGGCAAAGCCACGCAATGCGTCGACCACGTCCAGGCGCTGTGCCGTTGATCCCATCGTATTGACTCCTCGTGAAGAAGCGCACCAGAAAATCGTATTCTAGTTGGAAACGCTACCACTTTGGAGAAAATCCGTGGCGATGCAGCCTGCATGGCCGCATCGCCGTGATCGGCTTATTTTTTGGTAAAGACCAGGTCCCAGACGCCGTGACCGAGCTTGATGCCGCGGTTTTCGAACTTGGTCAGGGGACGGTAGGCCGGCTGCGGCGCATAAGCCTCGGCCGTGTTTTGCAGCAGCGCTTCGGCGCCCAGCACGTCGAGCATCTGGACCGCGTAGTCTTCCCAGTCGGTGGCGCAGTGCAGGTAGCCGCCGGGCGCGAGGCGCTCGGCCAGCAGCTTGACGAACGGCGGCTGCAGCAGGCGGCGCTTGTTGTGGCGCGCCTTGTGCCAGGGGTCGGGAAAGAACACGTGCACGCCGGCCAGCGAGCCGGCGGGGATCATCTGCTTGAGCACTTCGACGGCATCGTGCTGGATCAGGCGCAGGTTGGTCAGGCCCTGTTCGCCGATCTGCTTGAGCAGGCTGCCCACGCCGGGTGTGTGCACTTCGACGCCGATGAAATCCTTCTCCGGCATGCCCTTGGCGATGTGCGAGGTGGTGTCGCCCATGCCGAAGCCGATTTCGAGGATCACCGGGGCCTTGCGGCCGAAGGCTTGCTCGAAGTCGAGCGGCGCCTTGGTGTACTCGACCAGGAACTTCGGTCCCAGCTCTTCCAGCGCGCGCGCCTGCGCGATCGACAGGCGGCCGGCGCGCGTGACAAAACTGCGGATCCGGTGTTCGGTCGGGTCGTACAACATCGGGCGGTTCGGGGTATCTGCGGACATGGGGATGGGTGAGGAAAAAAAGCCGGGACGACATTATATCGTACCGGCGCCCCGCTGCCGGCGGCGGGCGCCGGCAGCGGGTCACGCAAGGCGCTGCGGCGGCTAATCGGGCCTGCCGTCGAGGCGCTCCATGCGCGAGATGCCGGCCGACAGGTAGCGTTCGAGCACGCGCGAACCGCCATAGGCCGCGATGGTGATGCAGCCCGGCTGCAGCAGGAGCGCTATCTCCTGCCACGCGCACAGCGAGTACGTGACCAGGCCGGCCACCAGGGAGATCAGGATATCCTTGGCGATTTCGAGCGGCAGCGACTTGATCACCACCTCGGGACTGGCGATTTTTTGCAAGGTGCCGGCCGCGCCGCCGACCAGGGACAGCGCGACGGCGACGGCGACGCCATCGAGCGGGATGCTCGACAGGTCGCTGGCAAAGCTGGTGGCGGCCGAGGCGCCGGTGCCCCACGAGGAGAGCAGCCAGGTCCAGCAAAGCCGGTGTTTCAACGGTAAGGTGCGCATAGGACCTCCTTCAAGCGCTGGTGGGCATCGAAGAGCGTCAGCGCCACCAGGGCTCCGGCGTTCCAAAACATCGTTGATCAGGCGGTGCGCGGCGCGCAGCCCGGGGTGGACAGCGGCCCCGCCCGACCGCACGCCGCGCCGGACCATGGATGGCGGGACGGTGGCGGGGTGCGGACGTGACTGTCCCGGTGCGGCGGACAGTCCGCCGGCAGTAGTGGTCGTGCTCATAGGTGCCTCAGGTCAGGTCAGCGGTCCGCTTGCGCGGGCGGGTGGACATTTCAGCGCGTGCAGGGCGCAGATGGCGTGAAAGGTGGCGATCTTGCAGTCCGCCTGGCCATTCAGGATGCGGCTGACGGTCGGCTGGGTGGTGCCCAGTGCCGTTGCCATGCGCATCTCCGTCCACCCGCTTGCGTCCTTGATTTCCCGTAAGAGGGTGGAGATGTCTTTGTCCATGTACACAGTCTATACGTGCTCGGATAGATTTTCAACAAGAGCACGCTTCGCTTTTGAAAATATCTATTCATTCGTGTATAATTGGTTCATGACTATTTCAGACCGCCTGACACAAGCGATGGAAGAAGCCGGTTTCCAGTCGCAGAGCGCCTTGTCGCGCGCCTCCGGCGTGCCGCAGCCGACCATCAACCGCATTCTCAACCGCAGCGGCACGCGCGGTCCGGAAGCGGCTACCCTGGCGGCGCTGGCGGCGGCCTGCAAGGTGGCGTTCGAGTGGCTGCACGAGGGCACCGGGCCGATGGCGCGCCGTGTCGCCGGGGCCGATGGACTGCCAAGGGAAATGCAGCCGGTGATCGTGGCGGAAGACGGCGATCCGCGCTTCGTGCAGATCAAGATGGTGACCTTGCGCCTGTCGGCGGGCATCAGCGGTTTTCAGTCCGATCCCGGGCACGATAGCGGCGCTACCCTGCCGCTCGACGCCGGCTGGGTGGGACGCAACAACTATATTCCCGAACGCCTGGTGGCCACGCGTGTCAAAGGCCAAAGCATGGAGCCAACCTTGTACGAGGGCGACATCATCGTGATCAACACGGCCGACAATCGCCCGGTCGATGGGGCGGTGTTCGCCGTCAATTACGAGGGCGAGGCGGTGGTCAAGCGGCTCTCGCGCGATGCGGGGGAATGGTGGCTGGAGTCCGATAATTCGGACAAGCGCAAGTACCACCGCAAGGTGTGCCGGGGCAGCGACTGCATCATCGTGGGGCGCGTGGTGCGCAAGGAGAGTGACCGGATCTGATGAAGCTACCGAATGCACAGGAAAAACGGCGCGCGTTTAAGAGGCCTGAATTGACTCCAGTTCCCGCAATTTCACTTGTTGACACCTCGCAGCGGATGCTGGACGAATCACGGCGTTGCCCTACTGCCGCACGTCGGCCGGGCACCTGATGAAGTCGGCCTGCATCACCGTGGGCGGCTGCGTGCTGGCGATCGTGCTGGTCGATTCGGCCGATACCTTGCCCGAGCGTGGGCCAGCGCTGCTGGCGCGCCTGCAACCGTATTTTCCCGCCTTGCCGATCATGCTGGTGTCAATCGAGGACAATGGCTTTCGCGCCTTTGCCACGTTCCAGACGAGCGAGCTGCTTGCCCTCGTGCAGCTGGAAAACGTCAATTTTGTCGAGGTCGATGTCGATGCCGGACCCGCCGAGACAGGGACGCTCCCCTTCTAGCCTGAGAGGGCGCCCCCCCCGTTTCACGGTCGGGCGGTTATCCGTCGACACGTTGTAAGGTCTATGCGACGATGAATAATCGTCAACCAGTCTCAACTTGGCACGGGTTAACGAGGTGCTTGAGATAGCGCAGGCATTGCCGCTGTCGGACCGATGGGAATACAAGCTGTGGATGGGGTCTGGCCGGCAGCGGCTTGGGCTTTGATACGGCGTACGCCATGCAAGCTACCCCGATGTTACTGGAGCGGGTGAAGGGAATCGAACCCTCGTCGTAAGCTTGGGAAGCTTCTGCTCTACCATTGAGCTACACCCGCGTGCAGCCGTATTCTACGCGGCTTTGACGTTGTTTGACAAATTTTCAAAATGACCGCGCTGTGGGAGCGGCTCGTCCGCGTCCGGGACCATGAGGCGCTTATCGCCCCGCAGCGGACCCTGCCGGGATGGTCTTTCGGCCCCCATCGCTGGGCTGCGGTTGCGCTACAAGAAGGCGCAGGTCGCTCGCGTTTGCCATCATCCTGTAACCCGCCTCATTGGGATGAAGATGATCGCCGCTGTCGAAGTCCGGCTGTAGCCGCCCGGGGTGCACAGGGTCGCGCAAGGCCAGGTCGAAGTCGACAACGGCATCAAATGCGCCAGGGCTACGAATCCAGGCATTCACCGCCTGGCGCTTGGCCTCTGCCGCCTCGGAGTAGAAGCGCTGGGTGCCTTCGAAGGGCAACAAGGTGCCCCCCCAGACTTTCACCCCGTTTTTCCGCGCGCGCGCAGTCATGGTCTGCATGCCGCCGATGATCTGCGCAGCCGATACCTGGTCCTTGGCGGCGGTCAGCATTTGCGCTGCGGTAATGTCGTTGATTCCTTCGTGAACCAGAACCCAATGCACCCCAGGCTTATCGAGCACATCGCGCTTGAAACGCGACAGTGCACTTGGACCAACGAAGGGTTCGGCCGCATCGTTCAGGAGCCGGTTGCCAGCAATGCCGGCATTGACGACCGCGATCGAGGCGAGCCTGGGATCACCCTGCAGGCGTGTCGCCAGCGCATCGGTCCAGCGTGCATTACTGTCGTTTGCGGATCCGATGCCATCTGTGATCGAATCGCCCAGCACGACAAACGTGCGTGACGCAAGGGCCGGAAGAACCTCGACGTCCGTTAAAAAATAGCGGCTGTCGTCGGTCTGCTCCGCGGAAAAACTCTGCGCAGCGGTAAGATCGCCGGCTGTCGTCATGAACGCAGTCTGCATTCCGGCGCCATGAATGGTCGATACCCCGATTTGCTGAGGCAAGTAAATGCTCACCACCAGGTTGCGTAAAGCCGGTACCTGCATGTCGACTGAATCGCTGAGCACGCTGTCACCCGTCGCGATTGTCACGGTCTGCTTGCCGGCAAACGTAAGCGGATGATCAGTGCCGGCCTGGACTTGGGCGCCTCCGGCATGCGCTCCCAGGTGCACAGGACCGAGCGTCACTGGCGTGGTGCCGTAGAGGTTGGACAAGCGAATGCGGACTTTCGACCCAGCAATGCTGGTCCGGACCACTTGACGGATCGTCTGCGCTGTCAGCGCAGGGCCCGGAGAATCGGGTACCGCAGTCCAGGCCGCGCTCCAGTGCGCATTCTCCGCACCGTGCGCCGATGTACTGAACGTTAAAGATAAAAGAAGGGCATTCAGAAAATGTTTCATTATCGATTCTACGTAGATCCATGCTGACGCTATTCACGATGCTTTCGAGTGCCGGCGTGAATACTGCGAAACGAGGGGGGCTCCGCCTCCGGCGGCTGGCCGGCATGGCCGGCAGGTCGATTGTACCGCACGGGTTCACTCAACAGTGCCATCGGCAAGTGGACGGGCATTGACAGCGCAAACCGGCATGGACTCGATTACGGCGGCAGCGCGCGGCCGAACAGCGTGCGCCACCGCGGCGGGCGCAGTAAAGCGCCGGAGACAGCCGGTGATGGCCGCTGTATCCTGCTTTATCCGGGAAACAGCTAGGCCTTGAGCTTATCGAGAACACCGCCATTGAGCGTGACCAGACTGTTCGATGGCGGGTACAAGGCGATCAGTTGCTGTTCGATAAAATAATACTCGGCAAGAATGAGCGGCGTGCCGGTCGCCTGGTATGCCAGTTGATAGCAGGTGGCCGCCATGATTTTTTGCCTCGCGTTGTTCAATCTGAATGCGTTGATCTCTGCCGGCTCCAGATCCCGCATGACGGTCTTGCCGGAAAACGCTTTCTCATCGTAGACGGATACCAGGCACCTGAGAAGAAAGCCATCGATCGTTTCATGCACCGGGCCAAATCGCTCACCCTGGTCATAGGCATGGATCTTTCCCGACGTGATATCGATGCACAACGAATCGCCGACAAAATTCGATCCGAAGAAGGTCGTCCCCGGCGGCAACGCCATGTCAGGATCGTCGTCGAGGTAGACGCTTTTCAGCAGGTCAAAATCGAAATCACCTTCATACCACGTAAAAATGTTGGGCCGCTCATCGGGCGCACAGCCGAACCGCATCAAAAATTGCAGATGGTCTTCACGCAAAGCGATATTTTGATCTTCGGCAAATTGTCGAATCTCCGATTCCGCCACGGGAATCGTGTCGTCAACATACGCAGACAACAAACTGACCAGTTCACTCAACATTTTCATTTACATTCACTCCACGTTCCCGCCGCCGTTGGCGGCATTATTATAAATCCCCTGGTTGTGCGGCGTGCCGCAGGTGGCGCATGGATTCATCTGATCGCCTGACAAGGAACCGGCCTTGTCACCCGTATAGGTATGCGGGTTGGGGCCCTTGCCGCGCCATACGGTGGCGCTGCCGTTGATGGGGCTTTGATTTTGCGCCGCCGCCGTGGACGCCTTTGGCTCCGCACAAACGCCGGGTGCGTTACCGATCACATTGCCGTCGGCATCGACGGCTCGCACGATGCCGTTCGACTCGTTCAGCGTCGTGGTACCCACCTTATAGATTCCTGGACCATATTTTTTATCCAGCGCAGCCTGGACTGCGGCGACCCTGCTTGCCGTGGATGGCGCAGCGATGTCGCCCGACAGGCCGACACTCACCGTACCATTTTCGTGAGTGAAAACTTGCACCACAGGCGATTTGGTTGGTGACACCGTGCCCTTCATGACGGCGACGACGTTATCGGCCGCCGTCTGCGCTGCGGGGGTGCGCATGTCGAACACCGACGGCGCTGGCGGAGGCGGACGATTTGCCGCCGCGGTCTGCTCGGCGAGTGCCTGCGCCGCGGCTTCAGCATCGGCAGCGCCCGCGGCGCCGGCCGCGCGCATGCCCGGCAGTCCACCTTTGACGAAGCCCCAACCCGGCGTGACCGGACGCGGCAGCCCCCTGTTGGCGAGCGCGGCCCCCCCTTTTCCTCCAAGCAGGCCGCCGATCAGGCTGCCGCCCAGGGCCGACCATTTCTGGCCATCGCTCCCTTCGCCGAAGATCTTGCCGCCAACCCAACCACCCGCCATGCCCCCGCCGATGCCCAGCGCGAGGCCGGCGACCGCGACCACCGGGCCGGCCAGGATCACGGCCGAGGCCACACCCACCACCAGCAAGGCCGCGTGCAGTGCCGGCGGAACCAGGTTTTCGGGACTGATGGCGTCGGTCTGGACGCTGCCGCCGCCGATAAACACGTTCGCTGAGCCATCGGTGATGACTGCGCTGCAGGCAATCGTATCGTCGACCCGGGCGGCCGGCAAACCGTTGATGAAGACCGTCGCGCTGCCGGTGGCGATCGGCAAGGGAGCTTGCGGATGTTTCAGGCAAGCCGTCATGTCGAGGTGTGCCCGTGCTGCCGGCCGGCCGTTGGTAAACACATTCATCGAGCACGGGCCGGCGATCTTCCCGCACACTTCCTTGGGCGCGAAGCTCATGGTACTGAGCGCCTCGCCGATACCGGCGCCGCCGGCCGCGGCGCCGCCGATAATGGCGACCGCGGCCAAGCCGCCGGTCCCCACGATCGCCACCCCGACAACGGCGATGGTGGCGGCGGCAACCGCCCCCGCGATCAGCCAGTTCATGGTGGGACTATGGCCGATCGGATCGCCCAGGCGCGCAGCTTGCGACATGGCTAGATCTGCACCGGTTGGCCGAGCGTGGCCTGGACGTCGGCGATGCTGGAGAGCCGCACCGCGGGCGAGCCGGCCACGAAAACCGCTGCCAGGTGCAACTGGTCGCGCAAGCCGGGCGCGGTCCGCTCGGGGCGCGGTTCGAGCGTGTAGCTGCCCGCCTTGCGCCACAGCGTACCGCTATTGGGTACGACGACATTGGCGTGCAAAGGGCTGCCTGCGGCGTCGAAGAAGGCCCAGGCATCCTGTTCCACTTCGCGGGCGTCGATCTTGCGGCACGCCTCGTCCAGCGTGGCGAAGGCATGCAAGGTGCGGCGCCGTTCGGATAGCGCGTACACGGTCGACACCAGGGGCGCTGGCGTGACGGCGCTGCCGGCTGAAGTTGCCTTGTGGCGCAGCTTGACGCTGGCCAGCATGCCGTCGAAGGCGGCGTTCCACTCGTCGCTGAATGCCTGCACACAGGTTGCAGCGATCAGCAGGGCTTGCTGGCTACCCTCTTGCACACCGGGCAGCAAGACGATGACCTGGCGCTGGTGCATCAGGTTGCTGTCGTTGCGCCAGCGGTAAGCCAATTCGATAGCGGGGGTGTCGTCGAGGGTGCGTTCGAACGAGCCGGCCAGATGAAAGTCCGGCAATGCCTTGCCCAGTTCAGCCAGCAGACGCTCGCTGAAATTGCTCAAGGTATCCTCCGCTTGCGCGTCCGCGTGCGACAGGACGACACTAAATTCGCTGGGCCCGGTATCGCTGAGCGTGAACATGTGCATTGTTTTGTCTTTGAGCTGGGCCGGAAGCTCAAACGTGGCGTGATTGCTGTGATAGTGCGTCACTATGTCCTCTCGCAATGGTAGTAGGGGGTAACCCTGTCGTGGCTCTCTGATGTGGGCACGTGCCCACGCTGTCTTGCGGGCGGCGCAGCCGTCCTTCTGTCCAAGAACAGCGCGACCGCGTTGCGGCATTGCACTTGAGCGCCTCATCCGGCGGCGCACACGGCGGGCCGGGACGACATGCCGGCATTGTCAGCGGCGATGGCGCTTCGCGGCGACCCATTCATTCCTTAGTTTATCAGCAACGTGTCGCCCTGTGACTTCATTATTGTTCACTGAGCGCACAGTTGGCGAATTCAGTGCGGCGGCGCAGTACCGGCCGCGTACGACCGGCACGGCCTGGCATGCAGTCCTGTTCGGACGGTCTTGCCTGCCCTGCCGGATGCAGCGTTTCAACGGCAAATTTGGGTGGTGACAGCAACGCGCTACGGTGAGGGCACGATCCAACATGCTTGCAGCGGAAGCGAACCAAGGCTTATTCATCTTTCAGGCTACCCGAAGGCGCAATCGACAAGTTGCCGCTGTATAGAGAACTGTTGACCGAAAAATCCTGCACCAGCCTTACACAAGAAGAGTTTTTCTGTGAGCATCAATTAGCCGCAGAAAAAACCGGGCAAACCAATTAAATCAAAAGAAATTTTTGGTGCGGCTGGCGGGGATCGAACCCACAACCCTTGGCTTCGGAGGCCAATACTCTATCCATTGAGCTACAGCCGCATTTCTGGTCCGATTCGGACGCTTGGACGACCTGAACGGTCGCACGCATTATAGCGCCCGGGCGCCCCCCGCCCAAGGGTTTTCGCTCCATTCGCCATCTTGGGTCGCCTCAGCCGCGGCGCAGGCCGGTTTTTGGCGGTCGCCCGCCGTCACCGCAACCTTACGGCACAGGCCTGCGCTTTTGTCCGGCCACAAACGACAGTCCGGCGCGTGCAGGGACAATGGGGCGGCCGACTATCGGTCGGGGCCTCTATGAAGGAGCGCGTCATGAAAAGACGCTTTGAAACATTCCTCGACATGTCGCTGTGGATCAGCGCGCTGATGACGCTCTTGTACCACTTTCGCTTCCTCATGTTTGTCGACTACGAGGCCTTGCGCGAGAAATCCCGTGCCGATCAGGTGTTTTACTTTTTCACCGGACTGGGCCATGAATCCTTTGCGGTGTTCTTCGTCGTCAATGGCATCTGCGCCGGCCTGTTCCTGCGCAACACCATGCCGGCCCGGGGCGAACTGGCCCTGCTGGGCCGCTGGTGGCGCTCGCATCTGGCGCTGCTGCCCGTGCTGGTCGCGGGTGGCCTGCTCGACCTTATCGGCGCGTATTTCTTCAACGGCTCGGGTCTGTACTCGGACTTTCCCGCCTTCAGCACGGTGACCCTGAGCTGGAGCGCGTTTTTCGGCAACCTGTTCATGCTGCAACCCGCGCTGGTGCCGACCTTCGGCAGCAATGGCATGCTGTATCTGTACGCCTACTTGTGGTGGTCCTGCTGCCTGCTGGTGCTGCTGCGGCGCGCCTGGCGCAGCGGCAAGCCATGGAGCATGGCGATCGGCGCTGTGCTCGTGCTCGCTCTGGCGAGTTGGATGCCGTGGACATTCTGGCCTTGGCTGACAATCTGGCTGCTGGGCGTGGCAGTCGGCCTGCGCGGCCCGTGGCCGCGACCCCTGCTCCATCCGCTGGCGGCCTGGGGCCTGCTGGCCACGGCCATCGTGTTTTCGCGCCTGGCCGGCGCCCGCACCGACCTGCTGCCGGCGCCATGGGGCCAAGTGCTGATGCTGTGGAAGTACGTGCTGGTGGGATTGGGATTCGCCGCCGTCGCCGCCGTACTCTACCGTAATCCGATCACCCCGGCGGCAGACGCGGCGGCGCCCTCCTTTCTTGCCAGGGTCAACCGCCATCTGGCCGACAGCGCCAGCATGGCCTTCCTGTTTCACTTTCCCCTGATGATGCTGCTCACCGCCATCGGCGCCGATCTGTTCGGCCATGCGCTGATGCAGCAACCGGGGCTGCTGTGCTATGTGCTGCTGGGATGCGCCGTCACCCTGTGTTATGCGGCTGGCCATGCGCTGGTGCGCTGGATCGGCGCGCCTTTCTGCGGCGCCAGGCCGATCGCTTGAGCATCCCGGCCTTGCCCGGCGCCCTCATGGCGGCGCCGTCGGCAACGCCAGTTCGCGCGCCCGGCGAAAACCGTCGACCATCACACCGAACGCTTGCGCCTTCATGTTCTCCCCGGGCACGCGCAGGATGTAGGACGGGTGATACACCACCACCACCCAGCGCCCCTCGTGCATGAAGGGTTTGCCCAGCACCTCCTTGAGGGTCGCATGCGGATTGCCCGTCACCGCCTTGAGCGCGGTACTGCCGAGGGCGACGACAACCTCCGGCCGGACCTGCTCCAGCTCGCTGCCGAGCCAGTAGCTGCAGGCGTCGATTTCGCGCTGGGCCGGCGTCTTGTGCACGCGGCGCTTGCCGCGCGGCTCCCATTTGAAGTGCTTGACGGCATTGGTGAGGTAGATCGTACGCCGGTCCAGCTCGGCCTTGGCCATGGCCCGGTCGAGCAATTGCCCGGCCGGGCCGACGAAGGGCAGGCCGGCCAGGTCTTCCTGGTCGCCCGGCTGCTCGCCCACCAGCATGATGCGCGCTTCGAGCGGGCCGATGCCGCCGACCGCCTGGGTCGCGTTTTGCCACAGTTCGCAGCGGCGGCACTGGTCGAGCGTGCTGGGCGCCTCGCGCTGCGGCTGCGCCTTGTCGGCGGAAATGGGAATCACGGTGCCGCCGCGCTGCCCCACGCTGTAGGTCTGGCCCACCTTGCGCGCGCCGGCCGCCGCCTGCGACACCATCTCGGGCACCACCGCGCCTTCGGGCAGGTTCTTCCAGAAGCGCTTGGGGATGTGTCCATGCATCAGGTCGGCATTGAGGCGGGCCGGGTTGAAGATGCTGCGGTAGTAAGTGAGCCACAGGGCTTCGCCGGCATCGTCGATGTCTTCCGGGCCGCGCATCAGCGGGCCGGTGCTGTGCAGGGTAGCGCCATCCCACAGCACGCTGGCCTCCGGTGTGGCGATCATCCACGTGACCTTGCCCATGCGGCTGGCGAAGTGGCGCGCCACTTGCGGCAGCACATCGTGGGCCGGCTCGAACCAGGCCACGAAACGGGGCGGACCGGCGTCTTCGCGGCGCTCGCGGAAACGGATGTAAGCGTGCATGTCGTGCTCCTCGCGGTGCACCGCCTTGACCATCGTGTGCAGGCGGGCGCCATCTTCGTCGGCGGCCGAGAGTACCTCTTTTTCGCCTTGCTGCCAGCGCCACAGCACCAGGTACAGGAACGCCCAGCGGTTCGGCACGCGGCAGCAGGCGGCGCTTTGCAGCATGTCCATCAGCTGGCGCGAAATGCGCATGGTGGACGTGCTACTCGGTTGGACCGCGCTGGCGGCCTGCGCTTGCGCGCCCTGCGAAAACAAATCTCCGTCATCCTTGTGGGAAATCCACTGCACCGCGTGGGGCGGGACTTTGTGCGCCAGCAAGTCGCGCGCAGCGTGGCGCCACTGCTCAAACGAGTGGACCAGTACCGGACGCCCGGCTGCGGCGGACGCGGCCGCGCTTACGCCGCCTGCAATTGCGCCCATAAATCCAGCTGCCGTGGTGAATGCTCGGCCATCGAGCGGCGCAGTACCTCGGATTCGGTGGTGTCCGAGGCCGGGCGGTAGTCGGCCGTGACGATGAAGGGCGCGATCTTTTTCATGCTGCAGCGCAGGCGAGTCAGGTCGGCGTAGCGGATGCGGCGCAGGCGGCGCAGCTCCACCAGGCGTTTGGCATTGCGCAGGCCGATGCCGGGCACGCGCGCGATCATCGCTTCCTCGGCCATGTTGAGGTCCATCGGGAAATGCTCGCGGTGCGCCAGCGCCCAGGCCAGCTTGGGATCGATGTCGAGCGCCAGGTTGCCGGCCGCCGGCAACAGTTCGGCCGCGTTGAAGCCGTAGCCGCGCATGAGAAAGTCGGCCTGGTACAGCCGGTGCTCGCGCTGCATGGGCGGCGGCGCCAGCGGCACGCTGTCGGGGCTGTGCGGAATCGGGCTGAAGGCGGAATAGTAGACCCGCTTGAGCTTGTAGCTGCCGTACAAGGTTTCGGCGGTCCCCAGGATGGTATGGTCGTCGCTGGCATCGGCCCCGACGATCATCTGGGTGCTCTGCCCGGCCGGCGCGAACTTGGGTGCGCGCGGTTCCTCGGCTTTTTCATCGAGCTTGCGGCGGATCGAACCCATCGCCAGCTTGATGGTGTGCACGCTTTTTTCGGGCGCCAGGCGTTCGATGCTGCCTTCGGTGGGCAGTTCGATGTTGACGCTGAGGCGGTCGGCGTACTTGCCTGCGGCGGCGATCAGGGCGGCATCGGCATCGGGAATGGTTTTGAGGTGGATGTAACCGCGAAAATGGTGAACTTCGCGCAACTGCCGCGCGATGGCCACCAGTTGCTCCATGGTGTAGTCGGCCGACTGGATGATGCCGGAACTGAGGAACAGGCCATCGATATAGTTGCGCAGGTAAAAGTCGACAGTCAGCTTGACCACTTCATCGACCGAAAAGCGCGCGCGCGGCACATTGGAAGTGCGGCGGTTGACGCAATATTGGCAATCGTAGACGCAGAAATTGGTCAGCAGGATCTTGAGCAGGGAAACGCAGCGCCCGTCCGGCGTGTAGCTGTGGCAAATGCCCATGCCGTTGGTGGCACCGATGCCATCCTTGCCCTCGGACGTGCGCCTGGGTGCGCCGCTGCTGGCGCAGGACGCGTCGTACTTTGCCGCATCCGCGAGGATGTCCAGCTTGTCGGTCAGTTCCATGGGCTTGGTGTTTAACTGTATGTATACACAGTATCTTACACCATTCCCGCGGATGGGCGCACGCGATGTGCGCCCCGATCGGCACGATGGTTACGCCTTGTTGCGGCGCCGCGCCAGTCCGCCCACCAGGGCCAGGCCGCCCAGCATCCGCGCGAAACTGTGCGGTTCCGGCACCGCCGTGGTGGACACAGTCAGACGCAGGCTGTCATTCAGAAACAGGTACGCCGTCGAGGGCAACTGCCCAGGCGAACAAGGTGGCCAGTACGGCGGCGGCAAACCGCGGTGGGCGCATGGCCATGCTCATCCTTTCAAAGAAAAATCAGTCCGGGCACCGTTGCGCGCCAGCCGGCGACGCCGCCTCAAGGCGCCACTGATCAGCGCCAGTCCCGCCAGGGTCAGGGCGTAGGTGTGCGGCTCGGGGACGGCCTGGGTATAGACGGTCAGCAGCAGCGGGCCGCTGAGCTCGATTCGGGCGCGGGAAGTATCCCTTCCGAAGTACCCATAATTGACGTACCACCATTCAGCGTCCGTGGCTTCGGCGTAGGCATTGCCTTCGACATACAAGTTCAGTGGACCTGCATGGTCCAGCGGGCCGCTATCGAGCGTGAAGCCATCCGTGCCGTTCAGATTGAGCTCCGCATGGGAACGGGGCGCGATCATGCCGCCCGTGGCGGGCAGGTCGGCGCGAATCGCCACGTCGGCGCTGGCGTGCGCAGTGGCCCAGTTCACGGGCATGATGTCCAGGTTCGCCCCGGCGGGGAATTGTCCGACGTGGCGCTCGCCTGAGAACGTGCCCATGAGCGAGTAGCCAGTGATCTTGTAGCCGGCATGCAGGTTGAGCTGGAACACCCCTTGATACACCTTCCTGTCCCAGTACTCGTAACTCGCGTCATACTTGAGCATGTCATGCGCGCCGAGCAGGGAGATCGTGGTGGCCCCACTGCCGTCGGCGATCAGTGTATCGGCCCGTCCCGGCGTGGCAGAATCGAAGGAGAATGCCCTCGTGTCGAGATGGGTCGCGGCACTCGCGTGCAGCGGCGCGAAGGCCAACAGTGCGGCAAGCGCGACGGTGCCGCCGGCAAAGCGGTAAGGAAGGGTGGACATGATGATTCCCGAGAGTTAACGTTCCCTTAATATTACTTGAAAATAATATGGAAACGATAACGACGTTACAATTTCGTCAGTGCAGGATGCACACGCACTCCGTGCGGGGCACATTGGAAGTGCGGCGGTTGACGCAATACTGGCAATCGTAGACGCAGAAATTGGTCAGCAGGATCTTGAGCAGGGAAACGCAGCGCCCGTCCGGCATGTAGCTGTGGCGGATGCCCATGCCGTTGGTGGCGCCGACGCCATCCTTGCCCTCGGACGTGCGCCTGGGCGCGCCGCTGCTGGCGCAGGACGCGTCGTACTTTGCCGCATCCGCGAGGATGTCCAGCTTGTCGGTCAGTTCCATGGGCTTGGCGCTCAACTGTATTCATATACAGTGTCTTGCACCATTCCCACGGATGGGCGCACGCACGATGCGCCCGCGGCATGCGCGGTTGTTACGCCTTGTTGCGGCGCCGCGCCAGTCCGCCCACCAGGGCCAGGCCGGCCAGCATCAGCGCGTAACTGTGCGGTTCCGGCACCGCCGTGGTGTACACGGTCAGGCGCAGGCTGTCTTTGAGCCACACGTCCGCTGTCGAGGGCGCGGTTGAGCTCCAGTTCCCATCCTTCCAGGTGGACGGCGTGCCGAAGCCGTAGGTATAGCCATCGAGCTCAAGCGCCAGCGCGCCCGTATGGTCGAGCGGACCGCTGCTCAAGGTAAAGCCGTCGCTGCCGTTCAAGTCGGCCAGGGAGTGGGAGCGGGTCGGCAAGCCGCTACCGTCCGGCAAGTGGGCGCCGATCGACAGGGCGGCGCGGGTGGCGGCCGTGCCGACCGTACCAGTGAGTCCGTCCGGCACCGCCTGCACCGTGCGGGTACCGCCGAATTCGCCCGACAGCGAATAGCCGGTGATCTTGTAGCCCGCACGGGTGTTCAACTGGAACAGCCCGGCGTACGTCTGGTGCAGGAAGCCGTAAGAAACGCTGCCAAAAGCGAGCTGATCGGCGGCGTTGGGCAGGGCGAAGGTGGCGACACCGTTGATGTCCGATATCAAGGTCTCGGCACGGCCGGAGGCGGCGCTATCGAAGGTCAAGCCGGTAGCGTCGATGTGCACGGGCACGGCCAGTACGGGCACGGCCAGTACGGGCACGGCCAGTACCGGCACGGCGGCGTGGGCGGGTGCCCAGGCGAACAAGGTGGCCAGTACGGCGGCGGCAAACAGCGGTGGGCGCATGGTCATGTTCATCCTTTCAAAGAAAAATCGGCCTGGGCGCCGCTGCGCGCCAGCCGGCGGCGGCGGCGCAAGGTGCCGCCGATCAGCGCCAGTCCCGCCAGGGTCAGGGCGTAGGTGTGCGGCTCGGGGACGGCCTGGGTATAGACGGTCAGCAGCAGCGGGCCGCTGAGCTCCATCCGGGCGCGGGAATAATCCTTTCCCATGTACCCGTAATCGAGGTAGTACCATTCAGCGGCGCTGGCTTCGGCAAAGGCATAGCCTTCAACGTACAGGTTCAGCGGGCCTGCATGGTCCAGTGGGCCGCTATCGAGCGTGAAGCCATCCGTGCCGTTCAGATTGACCGCCGCATGGGAGCGGGGCGCGACCATGCCGCCGGCGGCCGGCAGGTCGGCGCGAATCGCCACGCCGCCGGTGGCGGTCGCTGCGCCCCAGTTCATGGGCATGATGTTCAGGTTCGATCCGGTGGGAAATTGTCCGACGTAGTGCTCGCCGGAAAACGCACCCATGAGCGAGTAGCCAGTGATCTTGTAGCCGGCATGCAGGTTGAGCTGGAATACCCCCTGGTACAGATGGTCGTACGGCCCGTTCCAGGTCGGATTCGCCGCGTCATACTTGATCATGTCGCGCGCGCCGAGCAGGGAGATCGTGGTGGCCCCATTGGCGTCGGCGACCAGCGCATCGGAGCGTCCCGGCGAGGCCGAATCGAAGGAGAACGCCGTCGTGTCGAGATGGGTCGCGGCGCTCGCATGCAGCGGCGCGAAGGCCAACAGTACGGCAAGCGCGACGGTGCCGCTGGCAAAGCGGTAAGGATGGATGGCCATGATGATTCCCGAGAGTTAATGTTCCCTTAATATTACTTGAAAATAATATGGAAACGATAACGACGTTACACTTTTGTCAGTGCGGGATGCACACGCACGCCCTGCGGGCCGCGGCCGGATGATCGCCAGCGCGCCCGAGCGCGACGGCCGAACGCGCAATCAGGCGCGCTTGGCCTGCGGCATGGCCTGGCAGGCGGCCAGTTGCACTTCCTGCTCGCGCAGCACGTCGAGGAAGCTGTCCAGGGAAATCGGATGGTGGAACAGGTAGCCCTGCATGGTCAGGCAGCCGTTCGACTTCAGGTAGCGCGCCTGCACCTCGGTTTCCACGCCCTCGGCGATCAGGTGCAGGCCGAGGCCGCGCGCGATCGAAATGATCGCCAGGATGACCGGATAATGTCCCTGCTCGTCGTGGATTTCCTTCACAAACGACTGGTCGATCTTGATCGTATGGATAGGGAAGCGGTGCAGGTAGGACAGCGACGAATAACCGGTGCCGAAATCATCGATCGCCACCGACACGCCCAGCTGGCACAGTTTATTGAGCTGCTCGATCGCATACTGCGGATTGCGGATGCAGATATTTTCGGTGATCTCGACTTCGATCTGCGCCGGCGAAATCCCGTAGCGCTGCAGCGCGCCGCGCATCTTCTCGAAAAAGTCGCCGCGGTCCAGGTATTGCGGCGACAAGTTCAGGGACAGGCGGATCGACTCGCCGCCGTTCTCGTTCCACACCAGCATGTCGCGGCACAAGGCGTCCAGCATCCAGTCCGAAATCGGCAGCATCAGGCCATTGTCTTCGGCGAACGGCAAAAACTCGTTTGCGGTCAGCACGCCGCGCTGCGGATGGTTCCAGCGCATCAGCCCTTCGGCGCCGATGATGCGGCCCGTGATGACGTCGATCTGCGGCTGGTAGTACATTTCCAGCTCGTTCTGTTCGAGCGCCTTGCGCAGGCTCTGCTCCAGCGCGATCTTCTGGTGCGACACGTCGAGCATCGAGTTGTGATAAAAACTGTGGCCGTTCTTGCCCAGCGCCTTGACCTGGTACATGGCGATGTCGGCGTGGCGCAGCAGTTCGTCGATCGACTCGCCGTCGCCCGGATAGATCGCGATGCCGATGCTGGCCGACACATGCACCTGGTGCCCATCGAGGTCGAACGGCAGGTGCAGGCAGGTGAGGAATTTCTCGGCGATTGCCTTCGCTTCGCCGCGTCCGGCCAGTTCCGGCAGCACGATGGTAAATTCGTCGCCGCCCTGGCGCGCCAGGGTGTCGCCATCGCGCAGGCATTGCTTCAGGCGCAGCGCGACCTGCTGCAGCAGTTCGTCGCCCTTGACGTGGCCGAGCGTGTCGTTCACCAGCTTGAAGCGATCGAGGTCGATGAACATCACGGCCAGCTCGGTCAACTTGCGCTTGGCCTGGATCACGGCCAATCCCAAGCGGTCCTTGAACAGCATGCGGTTCGGCAGGTCGGTCAGGATGTCGTGGTAAGCCTGGTAGGAAATGACTTCTTCGGCGCGCTTGCGGTCGGTGATATCGCGCGCCACGCCGTAGGTGCCGTAGAACTCGAGCTTCTTGACATCGTGATCCGGCACATGCATGCCCATCGAATTGAGCGAGATCGTCATCAGGGTCGTGTTGAAGGCCCGGTTCTGGCCCGCGCGCGCGTGGCACTTGAGGCGCAGTTCCACATTGCGCGAGGCGCGCTCGTCGACGCGGCGCTCGTTGAAGGCGTAGCGTGCGCGCTCCAGGTCTTCGTCGTGCACCAGGATCGTGTAGTGCTGGCCGATCAGGTCTTCGCGCGCGAAACCGAGCAACTGGAAGGCGCGGTCGTTGATGAAGGTGAAGCGGCCCTCGTGATTGAGGGTGTAGATGATGTCGGGCGAACTGTCGACCAGGTAGCGGTACAGCTTTTCCGAGTTTTCCAGCTGCGAGGCGATGCGCTCGTTGGCCATGGTCAGGCTGCGCTGCTGCAGCGCGTTGCCGACCGTCGTGAGCATCTCTTCGCGGCTGTACGGCTTGCGCAGGTAATCGTAGGCGCCGCGCTTGAGGGCGCCGATGGCCGCCTCGATGCCGACGTCGCCGCTCATCACGATCACGTCGGCGTCGATATCCTTGTCGTTGATGAAGTCCATGATCTCATGGCCACTCATGTCGGGCAGGCGCAAGTCCAGCAGCACCAGGTCGAAGCGGCGTGCGCTCAACTGCGCCAGCGCCTCGGCGCCGCTCCTGGCCGTCACCAGTTCGAAGCCGCGGTCGCGCAGCAGGTCGTGCAGGGCGGACAACAGGCGTGGCTCGTCGTCGATCAGCAGGATGCGCGGCAGCACCGCCACATCGGCGTCGCCCAGGCAGGCGGGCAACTCGGAAGCGGCCGGCGACAGCGCGCTGGCAGGATGGTCGTTCATTGGAACCTTAAACGGAATCCATCGTCCGCATCCGCAACGCCCACTTGCCCGGCTGCTGCGGGAAACAGTGGTGGCAGGCCGGGCTCGCGCCGGTTGCGAATATCGTTGTCCGAATGCTGCATTGTGTCGAAAACTGCCGCCAATGGTCGATGGTTGGAGGTGACGCGCAACGCGATGCGGCCACGACGAATGAATAATGACACCTGGCGCGCGCGGGGTTCGGGCAGCGTCTCAGGTTTTAAAAACGGCTATCTTAGCATATATGCACGAATGTTGACCGGTGGAACATTACCCAAGGCAAAACTATTCTTGTCAAGGCCAGTGGCGGCTCACGGTTTGACGGCTGCCGGCCGCCGACGGCGATAGTGGCGCGACATCACCCACAAGGCCAGCGCGCACAAGGCGCAAGCGACCTGGCCCATGGCCAGCCACAGCATCGAGCGCGACAGGAAGGGCGCGATCACGCCCGCCACCAGCGCCCCCAGCAGGGTCACCGCGAACGATTGGCACGACGCCACCGTGCCGCGGATATGCGGGAACAGGTCGAGCGCGAGCAAGGTGGCGCCGGGCGCGATCAGCGACATGCCGAAGGTGTAGAAAAACATCGGCGCCACGCTCCACGGCAAGGCAGGCGTAAAGACGCAGTGATACAACAGATTGGCGGCGGCGGCGGTGAGCAAAAAGCCGAAACCGATGCCGATCTGGCGCGCGAACGTGATTTTGCCGGCGATGCGGTTGGCCGCGAGCGCCCCCAGGAAGATGCCGGACACCGTGGGAATGAACAGCCATCCGAATTGATCGGGTCCGAGGCCCAGGTGCAGCGGCAGCGCCACCGGCGCGGCCGAAATATACAAAAACAGACCGGCGAAGTTGAAGGCGACGACGCCGGCCTTCATGTGGAACAGGGGCGCGCTGAAAACGGCGCTGTAGTTCTGCCACAGATAGCGCGGATTGAAGGCCTGGCGCTTTTCCGGCGGCAAGGTTTCGGGCAGGCGCCGGTAGCAGTAAATGAACAGGATCACGCTGTAGGCCAGCAGCATCAGGAAGATGGTGCGCCAGTCGGAATACTTGACGATCCAGCCGCCCAGGATCGGCGCGATGGCCGGCGCGATGGTGAAGATCATCGTCACCAGCGAGAGCAGGCGCGCCGCCGGCGCATCGTCGTACAGGTCGCGGATGATGGCGCGCCCCACCACCATCCCGGCCCCGGCCGACATGCCCTGCATGATGCGGAAGATCCACAGGTAGTGCACCGAATGCGAGGCCGCGCAGCCGAAGGTGCCGACGGCGAATACCACCAGCGCGCACAGCACCACGTTGCGGCGTCCGAAGGCGTCGGCCAGCGCGCCATGCCACAGCACCATGCCGGCGAAGGCCAGCATGTAGGCGGTCAGGGTTTGCTGGACCTCGATCGGTGTCGCATTCAACGACGCCTGGATGTTGGGGAAGGCCGGCAGGTAGGCGTCGATCGAGAATGGTCCCAGCATCGACAGCCCGGCCAGCAGCGCCGCCAGGCCCACCATGCCGGGCACTGGGCGCCTTGGCACCGGCGCCGGGGGCACCGGCGTGACGGGATCGGGCGGCAGGTTGGGCGGCGGGCTGGGGAACATGCTTACTCCGGTTTTGGCTTGGCTTCTTCGCGGCGGTTGTAGCCGGCCACCATGTCGAACCTGAACAGGCGGCATTCGAGCGCGCCGTTGAAGAATGGCGTCTTGCGCGCTTCCTTCAGGCGCAGGAGTTTGGGCAAGGTCAGGTCGGCGGTGAACAGGAACACGGTCCAGCCGGCGAAGCGCTGCTTGAGCGTGGTGCCCAGCGCCGAGTAGAAGGCGACCGACATGTCGTCGGCCGGGATGG
Source organism: Massilia antarctica (assembly GCF_015689335.1). Taxonomy (GTDB): domain Bacteria; phylum Pseudomonadota; class Gammaproteobacteria; order Burkholderiales; family Burkholderiaceae_D; genus Telluria_A; species Telluria_A antarctica. Next base: position 1,149,876 of record NZ_CP065053.1, read on the forward strand.
TGCTGTCGCCGCGCACGCCGATCCGCTCGCCGTACGGCGGGTTGGTCAGCAGGATGCCCGGCTGCTCGGTCGGGGCCTTGACTTCCTGCGCCTCGATCTGCTTGAGCGGCACGTCGAACATGATGCCGGCGATTTTCAGGTTATGGCGCGTCATGGCGACCATGTCGCCCGAGATATCGCTGCCGAAGATGGTCGGCTCGCTCGGCAAGGGCAGCGGCTGGATCGCGTTTTTCATGTCCTGCCACGGGGCGGCCACGAAGTTATGGAATTTCTCGAACGCGAAACTGCGGCGCGCGCCGGGCGGAATGCCCTGCACCATCTGGGCCGCTTCGATCAGGATGGTGCCGGAGCCGCACATCGGGTCGAACAGCACCGTGCCCGGCTTCCAGCCGGAGACGCGCAGCATGCCGGCGGCGAGGTTCTCGCGCAGCGGTGCGTCGCCCGTTTCCTCGCGCCAGCCGCGTTTGAACAGGGCTTCGCCGGAAGTGTCGAGATAGACCGTGAAGTTGCGGTTGTCGAGGAAGCCGACGATGCGCATGTCGGGTTCGCGCGTGTTGACCGAGGGGCGTTTGTCGAACTGGTCGCGGAAGCGGTCGCAGATGGCGTCCTTGATCTTGAGCGTGGTGAATTCGAGGCTGCGCAGGGGCGACTTGACGGCGGTGACGTCGACCCGGATGGTGTGATCGACACTGAACCAGTCTTCCCATGGCTGGGCCAGGACCAGGTCGTAGATATCGTTTTCGTTGGCGTAGCTGGCGTGCGCCATGCGCATCAGCACGCGCGACGCGATGCGCGAGTGCAGGTTGATGCGATAAGCGTCGGTCTGGTCGCCGGAGCAGTGCACGCCGCCGGGAACCTGGTTGTGCACCTTCATGGTGGTGCTGGTGAGGGCGATTTCGCCCAGTTCTTCGGCAAGCGCCGCTTCCATGCCGCGTGGGCATGGGCAGAAAAATGATGGCATGTGGTGAACCCTTTGTCCGTTGTAAAAAGATCGTTTAATCGTTACTGCAAAATCTGCGTCGTTAGCACCGCCCACCGTCGTCTCCGACATTGCCGGAACCGACTTCCCGCGCAGGCGGGAACCCAAGTTCGTCGATCAGTCTACGGCTACAGAGAATACTTGGGTTCCCGCCTGCGCGGGAACGACGGCTTTGAAGATAGCGGGACCGGAAAAGCTAACTCAGCGCCCGCTCCACAAAATCAAGCCGGTCCTGTCCCCAGAACCCCTCCCCGTCAACCACGTACCACGGCACCCCGAACACGTTGGCGGCCATGGCTTCATCGGTGTTGCGGTCATACTGTTCCTGCACGCCGGCCGTCTCGGAGGACTTGACCAGCATCTTCCCATCGAGCCCGCAGGCGCTCGCAATCTGCGCCAGGGTATCCGCGTCCGAGATATTGCGGTCCTCGGCCCACAGCGCGCGCATGATCGCGCCGGTCAGCCCCAACGCCGCATCGCCCCCCAGGCTGGTGCGCGCCGCGATGATCAGGCGCGCCGCCGCATCCGGCGGCACCGGAAAGTAGGTCGGATGCGCAATCAGCGGCAAGCCCAGATGCTTCGACCAGCGCGCCAGCTCCTGCTGCCGGTACGCCTGGCGCTGCGGCGCGCGCTTGGCCAGCGGCAGCCCGCCCGACACGCTGAACACCTTGCCCAGGTCGAACGGCTTGATGTCGATCTGGGCCGCGCTGGCCTGGGCAATCGCGACGAAGCGCTCATGTCCCAGATACGCCCACGGCGACTGCGGCGCGAAAAAATACTGAACCGTTTTACTCATGAAGCCCCCGTCAGAAGGGTTTGACCACGACCAGGATCACGATGGCGGTCAGCAGCAGCACCGGCACCTCGTTGAAATAGCGGAACCAGACATGGCTGCGCTTATTGGCGCCGTTCTCGAATTTTTTCAGGAGCGAACCGCACGCGTGGTGATACCCGATCACCAGTAGCACCAGCGCCAGCTTGGCGTGCATCCAGCCGCCTCTAAAACCATACCCGAGCCACAGCCAGAGTCCGAGCAGCACCGCGGGCACCGCCAGCATGGTGGTGAAGCGAAACAGCTTGCGTGCCATCAGCAGCAAGCGCGTGGTGGCGACCGTGTCGGTTTCCTGGGCCAGGTTGACGAAAATGCGCGGCAGGTAAAACAGCCCGGCAAACCACGAGGCGATGAAGACGATGTGAAACGCTTTAATCCATAACATTGGGTACAAACCCTTTCATTGTTTCGGCAACATCTTTCTCAAACGCATCAAATGCAGGAAGTCCGCGCAGAGCCGCAAACGATTCAGTCCGCTGAGTAATCAAAGCTCGCGCTTTTTCTGGTTGAAATTTGCCAAGCTTACGTCCCGAGAGACCGCTTGCCGCAGTAAGCGCATTAAGCAAGACCTCCTTAGGATCTGGAAGGGCGTCCCATTTTTTTCGCGTCGGTAGCTCAATCGGATGGCATCCGGACGCATTTCCAGCAGCGAAACGAATAGCCGTCTCGTCGCTTAATAGCCATGCCTCCGTCATCCGCACTGGAACCACCGGCACAAATGGCATGTCAACACCGCGCATCGCCTCGGCAATTTCGTCCAGTCGCGCCTCACGCGGCATAGCCTCGGCATCGCGGTGAACAAACAGAACATCGCATGGGAAATTAGCAAGCGTGGCTGCTACGCGGGCATTGAGGCCACGTCCAATCTTACCAAAATCCCGGGCAAAAGATGGAACTATACGTGCCCCCGGACAATGAAAATCAATCAGCCAATTGATGATAGGAAGCAATATTTCATCAGAAGTGCCGTCCGCCAGCAATGTATAGCGTATGAACGTGTTCAACTCTATTTCACCGCTATTTCAAGCTGATGCTTATACACTTGCAAGACGCTTTCTTTACCAGGCACTGCCTCGCTAAGGTCCTCCGGACCAAGATAGTCAAGCAGAGCTCCAAACGTCACTGGAGACTCATCCTTGGAAATATGTAAAACTGTCCTCGTGCGCCATGTTCCGAGAATCGGACAAAACAACGAAAGCGATGCGCCATCGCGCTTATAAGCTTGCGAAACGATAATATTATCCGTTTGAAGTTTCTGAATTACCAAGGGCGAGTGGGTATTGATGATAATCTGGCGCAATGGATTGTCGGGACCCACGGCATAGTCAGTATCGACGGCCATGTCGGTCAAAAGCTGGACAATGGCGGGAATTCTCGCCGGGTGAATGCCATTTTCCGGTTCCTCGAGACAAATTACGCCGCCAGCGTCAGCGTCTGCCCCGATAATAGACAGGGCAAGAAACCGCAGGGTTCCATCCGAAAGCGCACGTGCCTCATGACGTATGCCGCTGACGCTTTCCAAGTACAGCGTTTTTAACTGTCTGCGTTCATCCACATCGACGGTAAGACTCTTCACATCGGGCAGAAGATTAGCCAATTGGCTTGCAACCTCATCGAATTTTTTCAAACGATCCAATGTGGCCGGCAAATGCTCGCCTGTAGACGAGACCTGACTCGACGCCAAAAAATCGTCTGGTTTGCGCAACGAGCTCGACTCAAGCTGCAAATTGATCCAGGACTGCATTTCACGCCTCGCCGCCAATGCAGTCGGACGGTCAATTGTATTTATATTGCTCAGCAGCGTACGTTCAGCCTTGTCAATCGGAATACTGATCGGCTGCCCTCCTCCGGTACCATCTTGGCGTATTTTCGCAACAGTTGGGTCGTCTTTATCCATATAAATAAAATCGATCCGGCTAGTGCCGACATAAACGGAGTCAAGGAATTCCTGAGATACCGGAAAGCCGAGACGCCGTTTTGCTTCGCCTTTTTGCACAAAATCCAGCGACTCATGTGCGAGTTCAATTCCCTCGGGTTTAGAACCGGATGCGGCGACATATCGCAAACCCAACTTATACTGCAGGAACGTCACCTTTGGTTTGGCATTACGGCCAAAATCATCTGTGACGGTATCGTTCACCAAAAAATCGACTTCAAACTCCATTAATTGAGCTTGCCCAACTGCAGTCCGGGTAAACAACGACGACAGGTTGACACGCTGGCGCCCGCTGTTTCGGATCCTGGTAGCGGCATCAATAATGGAGGTGTCCGCCAAATCCTTCAGAAACAGGATGGCGTCGAATAAATTGGATTTTCCCACGCCGTTTACACCGGCAATGCATGTGAAAGGGCCGAAGCGAACTTCAATATCCTCTAAACTCTTAAATCCATTAACTTTCAGCCGGGTTAGCATATGTTCCTCCGATAGCTCAATTCCTGACTTCGCCGTGGCCGAATACCACGTACTTCAGAGATGTTAATCCTTCCAATCCGACCGGGCCGCGCGCATGCAGCTTGTCGTTGGAGATGCCGATTTCGGCGCCCAGGCCATACTCGAAACCGTCCGCGAACCGGGTCGACGCGTTCACCATCACCGATGCGGAATCGACTTCGCGCAAGAAGCGCAGCGCGTCGCTGTAGTCTTCGGTGATGATCGCTTCCGTGTGCTTGGACGAGTAGGTGTTGATATGGTCGATCGCCGCGTCCACGCCGTCCACCAGCTTGATCGACAGTACCGGCGCCAGGTACTCGGTGCTCCAGTCTTCTTCCACGGCCGCCACCAGATGCGGGTAGCCGGCCAGCAGCGCCAGCGCTTCCGGATCGGCGCGCAGTTCGACTTCCTTGGTTGCATACAGCGCCGCCAGGCGTGGCAGCACGGCCGGCGCGATGGCGCGCGCGACCAGCAAGGTTTCCATGGTGTTGCAGGTGCCGTAGCGGTGACACTTGGCGTTGAATGCGATCGCCACCGCTTTTTCCAGATCGGCCTTGGTGTCGATGTAGACGTGGCAGATGCCGTCCAGGTGCTTGATCATCGGGACCGTGGCCTCGGCGATCAGACGCGCGATCAGGCCCTTGCCGCCGCGCGGCACGATCACGTCGACATACTCCGGCATGGTGATCAGCGCGCCGACGGCGGCGCGGTCGGTGGTGTCGACCATCTGCACGCCGTCGTTCGGCAAGCCGGCGCCAGCCAGGCCTTCGGCCACGATTTTCGCCAGCGCGCGGTTGCAGTTGATGGCTTCCGAGCCGCCGCGCAAAATGGTGGCGTTGCCGCTCTTGATGCACAAGCCCGCCGCGTCGACCGTGACGTTCGGGCGCGCTTCGTAGATGATGCCGATCACGCCCAGCGGCACGCGCATCTGGCCCACCTGGATGCCGCTCGGGCGGAATTTCATGTTCGAGATTTCACCGATCGGGTCGGCCAGCGAAACGATCTGGCGCAAGCCTTCGACCATGGTGTCGATGGCCTTGTCCGACAGCTGCAGCCGGTCCAGCATGGCCGGCACCAGGCCGGCAGCGGCGGCGGCATCGAGGTCGAGCTGGTTGGCGGCGCGCAGCAGCGCGCTGTCGCGCACGATGGCGTCGGCGATCAGCAGCAGCGCGCGGTTGCGCGTGGCGCTGTCGGATCTTGCCATCGCGCGCGCGGCGGCGCGGGCGCGCTGGCCGACCTGTTGCATGTATTCGGTAATGTTCATTATCTCGTCTACGTAGGTGAAGCGCATCGATCGCGCAGGCACCATGGTAGCGTGCCGCTGCGGTCTATCCGCGCGTTACTTTCAAGGCCAGCTGCAGCATCGCATCCCAGGCGTCGCCCGCGAAGCCCTTGGCGCGCAGGCCCTTGATCATTTTGTCGACCTGCGCGGCGTCGCGCATCGCGCCTTCCAGGGTCGGGAGCGAAATGCGGCGCAGCGCCGGTTCCATCATGCGTTCGCGCGGACCCCAGATGCGGTGTTCCTTGAGCAGCACGCCGAGCGGCCTTCCCTGCGCCATCCCGGATTTCAATTTTAACAGCGTACGGATTTCTTCGGCGACCGCCCACAAAACCAGCGGCAGCGCCTCGCCCTCGCCCTTCAAGCCTTCGAGCATGCGCACCAGGCGCGCGCAATCGCCCGCCAGCATCGCCTCGGACAGTTTGAACACGTCGTAGCGCGCCACGTTGAGCACCGCGTCGTGCACCTGCTCGAACGTCAGCTTGCCCGGATCGTGCAGCAGCGCGAGCTTCTGGATTTCCTGGTGCGCCGCCAGCAGGTTGCCTTCGACCCGGTCGGCAATGAAGTCGAGCGACTGGCGGTCGGCGGAGAGGCCGTGCGCGGCCAGGCGCGTTCCGATCCAGCCGGGCAGCTGCGCGCGTTCGACCGCCGGGATCTCGATGTATACGGCGGCCTGCTGCAAGGCGCCGACCCAGGCCGCCTTGGCGGTCTGCCAGTCCAGCTTGGGCAGGGTGATCAGGGTCAGGTTGTCGGGACTGAGGTCCTTGGCGTAGCTTTGCAGCGCGGCCCCGCCATCCTTGCCCGGTTTGCCGGTCGGGATGCGAAGTTCGATCAGCTTCTTGTCGCCGAACAGCGACAAGGCCTGGTTCGCGGCCAGCAGCTCGCCCCATTTGAAGGTGCGCTCCACCGTCAGCACGTCGCGCTCCGAATAGCCGTTGGCGCGCGCGGCGCGACGGATCTTGTCGGCCGCCTCCAGCGCCAGCAGATGCTCGTCGCTGGAGATCACGTACAGCGGCGCGATCGTCTTGGCCAGGTGCCCTTCGAGGGCGTCAACCCGCAGTTGCATCGCTCATGCTCATGTCGGCTTGACCGCCACCAGGCGGCGCAGCACCTGTTGTACCAGGTCGGTCTGCATGTCGCGGTACAGCAGCACTTCTTCCGATTCCTTGCCCAGCACCTGGCTCTCGTTGAAGGTGATCGAGCGCTTGAGCGAGATTTCGGTGGCCGGCAGCAGCTCGGTGCCCTTGGCGTCGCGCAGGCGGAACACCAGGGTGTAGGTCAGCAGGTATTCGCGCACGCGGCCCTGGGCGTTGAGCGAGAGAATCTGCTTGCCGCGCGTTTCCGCCAGCACGTCGAACAGGGTCTCGGCCTTGGAAGAGTCGGTGAGCACCTGCACGGCGTCGCCGCCGCGCAGATTGCGTTTCAGTTCCGTGCCGAGCGCCGACGTTTCGGGGAACCCCAGGTAGATGCTATGGAACGGCATATTGAACTGGCCGTTCGAGCCGCGCAGCTGGAAGCCGCACGCGCTCAGGCTGGCGAGCAGCACCAGCGCGCAAGCGGCGCGCAGCACGGTGGCGGAGCGAAGGATCGTCATCGCTTACACCACGATGCTGATCAACTTGCCCGGCACCACGATCACCTTTTTCGGCGGCGTTTCGATGTACTTCTGCACCGCTTCGCAGGCCAGCGCCATCGCTTCGATGGAGGCCTTGTCGGCATCCTTGGCCACCTTGATCGAGCCGCGCAGCTTGCCGTTCACCTGGATCATCATCTCGATCTCGGCCTGTTCCAGCGCGGCCGGGTCGACCTGCGGCCACTGCACGTTGAGGATGTCGCCGTGCGCCTTGGCGTAGCCCAGTTCTTCCCACAGCACGTGGGTGATGTGGGGCGCGACCGGGTTAAGCACGCGCAGGAAGATCGACAAGCCTTCGGCGATCACCGCATCGGTGGCCGGACCATCTTCGAGCTTGGCCGATTCCATCGTGTTGAGCATCTTCATGCAGGCCGACACCACGGTGTTGTACTGGATGCGTTTGAGGTCGTAGTCTGCCTGCTGCAAAATCTTGTGCAGTTCGCGGCGCAGCGTTTTATGCGCTTCGCTGCCTTCGACCTTGTCGGTCACGGCCAGGGCCGAGGCGATGCGCGGCGACTGCGCGTACGCATACGCCCACACGCGGCGCAGGAAGCGGCTGGCGCCTTCGACGCCGCTGTCGGACCATTCGAGCGTCTGCTCCGGCGGCGAGGCGAACATGGTGAACAGGCGCGCGGTGTCGGCGCCGTACTGGCCGATCTGGGCTTGCGGGTCGATGCCGTTGTTCTTCGACTTCGACATCTTCTCGGTGCCGCCGATGACCACCGGCTGGCCGTCGCTCTTGAGCGTGGCGCCTTGCGGACGGCCCTTGTCATCCAGGGTCAGGTCGACGTCGGCCGGGTTGAACCAGGATTTGCGGCCCGCTTCATCGTCGCGGTAGTAGGTTTCGTTCAGCACCATGCCCTGCGTGAGCAGGTTAACGAACGGTTCGTCGAACTTGACCAGGCCGAGTTCGCGCATGATCTTGGTCCAGAAGCGCGCGTACAGCAGGTGCATGACAGCGTGTTCGATACCGCCGATGTACTGGTCCATCGGCATCCAGTAATCGTTGCGCGCATCGACCATGGCGTCCTTGCTGCCCGGCGAGGTGTAGCGCATGTAGTACCACGACGAGTCGACGAAGGTATCCATCGTGTCGGTCTCGCGGCGCGCGGGCTTGCCGCACTGCGGGCAGTCGCACTTGAGGAAAGCTTCATGCTTGCCCAGCGGGTTGCCGCTGCCGTCCGGGACGCAGTCCTCGGGCAGCACCACCGGCAGGTCCTTTTCCGGTACCGGCACCACGCCGCAATCGGCGCAGTGGATCATCGGGATCGGCGTGCCCCAGTAGCGCTGGCGCGAAATACCCCAGTCGCGCAGGCGGAAGGTGATCTTCTTGTCGCCCAGGCCGGCCGTGGCCAGGTCGCCGGCAACGGCGTTGACGGCCGAGATGTGATCGAGGCCGTCGTATTTGCCGGAGTTGACCGAGACGCCGTGTTCCTTGTCGCCGTACCATTCCTGCCAGGCCTCAAGCGAGTATTCCTTGCCTTCGACCGCGACCACCTGCTTGATCGGCAGATTGTATTTTTTGGCGAACGCGAAATCGCGTTCGTCGTGCGCGGGCACGCCCATGACGGCGCCGTCGCCGTAGGTGATCAGGACGTAGTTGCCGACCCAGACTTCAACTTGTTCGTTGGTGATCGGATGGGTGACGAACAGGCCGGTCGGCATGCCCTTCTTTTCCATCGTCGCCATGTCGGCTTCGATCACGCTTCCGAGTTTGCACTCGGCGATGAAGGCCGCCAGTTCCGGGTTGCTCTGCGCGGCGTGCTGCGCCAGCGCGTGTTCCGGCGCCACGGCGCAGAAGGTCACACCCATGATGGTGTCGGCGCGGGTGGTGAAGACGTACATCTTGCCGTCGTCGATCAGCTCACCGGCGGCGTTGGCGATGGTGTGCGGGAAGGCGAAGCGCACGCCGACCGATTTGCCGATCCAGTTGGCCTGCATGACGCGCACGCGCTCGGGCCAGCCCGGCAGCTTGTTGTCGACATAGTCGAGCAGTTCGTCCGCGTAGTCGGTGATGCGGGCGTAGTACATCGGGATTTCGCGCTTTTCGATCGGCGCGCCGGAACGCCAGCCCTTGCCGTCGACCACCTGCTCGTTGGCCAGCACGGTCTGGTCGACCGGATCCCAGTTCACGGTGCCGGTCTTTTTGTAGATGATGCCTTTTTCGAGCATCTTGAGGAACATCCACTGGTTCCACTTGTAGTACTCGGGCTTGCACGCGGTCATTTCGCGCGACCAGTCGATCGCCAGGCCCATCGACTCCATCTGCTCGCGCATGTGGGCGATGTTGGAGTAGGTCCATTGCGCCGGCGGCACGTTGTTTTGCATCGCGGCGTTCTCGGCCGGCATGCCGAAGGCGTCCCAGCCCATCGGCATGAGCACGTTGTAGCCGCTCATCCGCAGGTAGCGGTACATCACATCATTGATCGTATAGTTGCGCACGTGGCCCATGTGCAGCTTGCCCGATGGGTAAGGCAGCATGGAGCAAGCGTAGTACTTACCTTTCGGGAAACGCGGGTCGTTCTCGACGGCCTTGTAGGCATCGATCGCCTTCCAGTGGGCTTGGGCGGCTTGTTCAACGTCGGCGGGACTATATTTATCTTGCATGATATGTGCAGCCAAGCGTGGCCCGGCCAAAAGTGAATATGAACCGGTCATTATACTGGCACATCCCGCATCCGGGCGCGGCCGGGGCTTGGGCGCCAAATTTCGTTGAACTATGGGGTGGCGTTGCTGTCCAAATAACATGACAAGCAAATTCGACGCGTTAGCTAACACAAAGCGGCTGGAAGACGCCGGCGTGCCCAGGAGCCAGGCAGAGGTGCATGCAAAAGCACTGACCGAGGTGGTGAGTGAGTTCGTGTGCCGGGAGGATTTGTTGCGGCTGGAAGGCAGCCTGCGGCACGAGATCGAGGAGAGCGAAAAGCGGCTGATTTTGCACATCAATCTTGTCAAAACCGAACTGATGGCAAAAATTGATGGTGTCGACGCAAAAGTCGACTCAAAAATTGATGGTGTCGACGCAAAAATCGACTCAAAAATTGATCGTGTCGACGCAAAAATCGACTCACTGAGAAGTGAATTCGAGGCGCGCTTCAAGGCGATCGACCACGATCTGTTAGTCAACCGCTGGCTGTCGGGCCTGATTATCTCCCTGAACATTGCCATGGCGATCAAAATTTTCTTTCCCTGAGAGGAGTTCGCGGGAAGCATGGCAAACAGAACATCTGACCATCTTGAACTTTGCCGAACTATCTGACGACATGGGCATCTAATTTTCATGATAGGCAAATTCGACATAGCGGAGTATGTACGGAAGCTGGAATCGGCAGGTATGCCCAGACAGCAGGCAGAGTTGCATGCGCAAGCATTGGCTGCTGTGATCGACAAGGTCGCGCAAGAACCTCAACTATTGAGCCTCCAATACAACTTGCAAAACGAAAGTTATCAATCCGAATTGCGTTTGATATCGCAGGTGGCGGCCGCCAGGAGCACGCTGAGCGCCGAAATCGAATTGCAGAATGCAAAAACTGATCACATCCGAACCGAGCTCAGTGCAAAAGTAGATGCGCTCAAGTCGTTTCTTGACTCAAGGATGCAACATGGAGAAGGCAAGCGCAGCACGGTCAGCGACGGCGTCAGGTCTGCCCTGTCGCTCAACCTCTGGTACATCTATGTGGGAACGATGCTCGGGATCTTGCTCACCCTCTTTATCGGAATAATGTTCTTTTGAAATACTGGCCGCACGCGCGAATGTACACGCCATTCGCTCGATTCCGATGCGGTATTCAGGACCAACGACACGCATTTGAAATACTGTATTTCTTGCCGAACCAGGTAACCGTGCCAGAGACCGCCATCATGACAATCGAATTCGATGCGATAGACTACGCCCAGCAACTGGAAGCGGCAGGCGCACCCAGGAATCAGGCGGATGTGCATGCCAAGGCACTGACCGGGGTAGTGAGGGAGGTCGTCTCGGAATCCGACCTGCTGCAAACAAAAAACGACTTGCAGCGTGATCTCCGCCACACTGAAGATCGTTTGACGTCGCGGATCGATGTGGCCAAGACCGAGCTCAGTACCAAAGTCGAGACCTTCAGAGCCGAATTCAATACCAAAATCGAGCTACTCGATGGAAAAATTGACCAAAGCAGCACCGAACTTGACGGGAAAATTGATGGGTTCAAAGTCGGGCTGGAATCGAAGATTGATGGGCTCAAGGCTGATCTGAACGCGAAAATTGATGGATTTAAAGTCGAGCTGGATGCAAAAATTGATCGGCTCGGCGCCACCCAGGATTCGATCAAGAACGAACTTGGCCAACATCGTTGGGCGTTTGCTCTTTTCTTCAGCATGCTCGGCTCTATCTTCATCAAGACTTTCTGGCCCTGATGGCGCGCGCGAAGGCCGTGCAAGCACGGTAAAATAGCCTCCTGCCCACTGCCCACTGCCCAACAATCCTGATGGTTCTCTACCAGGAACACCCGCCCCACCCCGCGCTGGCGCCCTATCTGGCCTGCCTGTGGACGTGCCAGGTGCTGCCCGGCGCCTCACCCGTCACGCACCGGGTGCTGCCCGATAACTGCATGGATATCCTGTGGCAGGATATGGCCGCGCTGAGCCGGGTGTCCGGCATGATGAGCACGGTCGTCCACGTTCCCGTGCACCAGCCCGTGCGCACCATCGCCGCCCGCTTCAAGCCGGGCGCCGCCGCGCACTTTTTTCCCGTGCCGCTGCACGAACTGGCCGACCAGCATCCGCTGCTGGAAGACCTGTGGGGCGGCGCCGTAACGCGCCAGTTCGCCGATGCCTTATGGTCGCGCCCGCTTTCCGACAGCGATGCCGTCGCCACCGTCGAACGTCTGCTGCTGCAGCGCCTGCATAGCGCAGGCGCCACCATGGCACCCGGCCTGGTCGACGCCGCCGTGGGCGCCATCGAACAATCGGGCGGCACCATGCGCATCGAGACCTTGGCCGCGCAACTGGGCGTATCGCGCCAGCACCTCTCCGGCCAGTTCCGCACCAGGGTCGGCCTGGGCGCCAAGCAGTTCGCGCGCGTGTGCCGCTTTCGCCAGGCGAGCGAGCGCATCCGCGCCGCCGCACACGATGCAAACCAGCTCGACTGGGCTAGCCTGGCGCTCGATCTCGGCTATTACGACCAGCCGCACCTGATCCACGAATTTCGCCAATTATCGGGCAGCACGCCGGAGTCGTTCGCCGCACTGCCCTGACCGCCTTACATTTTTACAATACACGCAGCGCACGCCATGGCAGGATGCTGCTTTGCACTCAAGGAGACGAACATGATTAACGGAATGCGCACTGTCTGCTACCCGGTCCAGGATATGGATGCGGCCAAGGCCTGGTACACCGCGGTGTTCGGCACGGCGCCCTACTTCGACCAACCCTTTTACGTCGGCTACGAGATCGGCGGCTTCGAGCTGGGCCTGACACCCGGCGAACCTGGCCTTGCCGGCTGCGTCGCCTACTGGGGCGTGGACGACATCGAGGCCGAAGCGGATCGCATCACGGGCCTGGGCGCGAGCATTCACTCGGCCATCCAGGATGTGGGCGAGTCGATCAAGGTGGTCGAGCTGAAGGATCCGTTCGGCAACGTGCTGGGCTTGATCTACAACCCCCATTTCGACCTCAAGAAGGTGCGTTAAGCGCCAGCCGGCGCGGGCAGCGGCTGCCCGCGCCGGGCTGCCGCTCAGCGCAACACCAGCGCCAGCGCCGGCTTTTCGCCGTAATCCTCGTAGCGCTCGTTGATGCCGGCGATGCAGAAGGTCATCTCGTCGAGCAGGTCGGGCACACGCTCGCGCATGGCGGCCGCATCCTTGACGACAATTTCCAGCACTTCGTTGGGCTTGAGCCGGAACCGGGTCATGCCGTCTTCGTCGCGCAGGTAGCTCAGGCAATCGACCCAGGCATCCATCGTGTGGGCGTAAAAATCGGGAAACCCGAACGCCGTGCAACTTTCGGAATGAAAGGTCTCCCAGCCGAGGATCGAGGCACCATTGAGTTCAGCGCTGGCCATGTTATTTCTCCTTTTTTGGATCGGTCACGAAGCCGAGCTTGCTCAATCCATGGGACTGGGCCGCCGCCATGACTTGGGCCACGACTTCGTAACGGGTGTTTTTGTCTGCGCGCAGCTGCAATTCGGGCTGCGGCGCCTGGCGCGCGGCCTGGGTCAGGCGCGCGTCGAGTCCGGCAGGATCGACCTGCTCGCCACTCCAGTGCAGCGCACCGGCGGCATCGATGGCAATCGTCACCGTGGCCGGCTGCTGCTGCACGGCCGCGGCCTGCGCGCGCGGCAAGTCGAGCTTGACCGCATGCGTAAACATGGGCGCCGTGATGATGAAAATGACGAGCAGCACCAGCATCACGTCGACCATCGGGGTCACGTTAATATCGCTCATCATCGACTGCTGGCGCGATGGATTGAAGCTGCCGAATGCCATGCCGCCCTCCCTTACCTGCCGAAGTAGGAATGCAAATCGTGGGCAAAGCCGTCGAGCTCGGCGAGAGTCAGCCGGTTCAGGCGGTTCAATCCGTTATACGCCAGTACGGCGGGAATGGCCACCACCAGCCCGAAGCCGGTCATGATCAGCGCTTCCCCGACCGGCCCGGCGATCTTGTCGATCTGCACGATGCCCGCCGCGGACACAGTCGACAGCGCATGATAAATCCCCCACACCGTGCCCAGCAGGCCCACGAACGGGGCAGTGGCGCCGATCGAGGCCAGCACGGTCAATCCACTTTCGATGCGGTGGGTCGCGCGCGTGATTTCCTGGCGCAGCACGCGGATGATTTGCTCATCCTTGCTCATTGCGCCGGCCAGGGTGTTGGCGCCGCCAAGGTGCGCCAGCCCTTGCGCGGGCAGCGGCGCATAGACGCCCTCGCGGTCGGCCAGGGTGAGCAAGGCGATGCCGTCGTGCAGGGTGGGCGCGCTCCAGAAGGCGTCCAGCGCCGGCGCCGCGCGGCGCACGCGCCAGGTGCTGAAAGCCTTGAACAGGATGAAGAACCAGCTCACCAGCGACATCATCATCAGCACGTAGGCCACCGCATGGCTGATCGGATCGCCCTGTTCCCAGTAGCGCGCGACGCTGAAATGATTCACCGGTGGCATGGCGCCGCCTAGTCCTTTAGTGACAGCACGTCCTGCATATCGTACAAGCCGGTCGCCTTGTCGGCCAGGAAGCGGCAGGCGCGCAGCGCGCCGTTGGCGTAGCTGGCCCGGCTGCTGGACTTGTGGCTGATCTCGATGCGCTCGCCGGTGCCGGCAAACAGCACGGTATGGTCGCCGATGATGTCGCCGCCGCGGATGGTGGCAAAGCCGATGGTCGACGGATCGCGCTCGCCGGTGACGCCTTCGCGCCCGTACACGGCGCATTCCTTCAAGTCGCGCCCGAGCGCGTCGGCGATGACTTCACCCATTTTCAGGGCTGTGCCGGACGGCGCATCGACCTTGTGGCGGTGGTGCGCTTCGATGATTTCGATGTCGTAGCCTTCGGAGAGGCTTTTGGCGGCCAGTTCCAGCAGCTTGAGGGTGACGTTCACGCCCACGCTCATGTTGGGCGCGAACATGATCGCGGTTTTTTCGGCGGCGGCGGCAATCGCGGCCTTGCCGGCGTCGTCGAAACCGGTGGTGCCGATGATCAGCTTGATGCCGTGGGCCGCGCAGTATTCCAGGTGCCTGAGCGTGCCTTCGGGGCGGGTAAAGTCGATCAGGTAATCGGCCCCGGCCAGGCCGGCGGCGAGCTCCGCTTCGATCTTCACGCCGCTCTGGCCAAGCAGCTGGCCGATCGCGGGCGTTCCGGCCAGGCCGAGCGCGCCGGCCAGCACGGCGTCCGGCGCGGCATCGACCGCATCGACCAGCATCCGCCCCATGCGCCCGTCAGCGCCGGCTACTGCAATTTTCATGTGAGTCATCGTGCGCTACCGCTGTGTATGAAATGGATTATTTGTTGATCTTGATCGATGCCGAACCGGCTTCTTCGCGCCGCGGCGCTTCCTTGGCGGCCACCTTGGATGGACCGGCGATGCGCGCGATGTATTCCTTCTCGGTCGGCAGGTTGCCGCCGTCGAATTTCTCGACCTTGTTATCCTTGAAGTAGACCGTGACCCGGCTGCTGGTCAGCTCGCCATCGCCGCGCGCCAGATAGAAGGGAAAATCCCAGCGGTCGGCGTGGAAGACATCGGTCAGCAGCGGCGTGCCGAGCAGGAACTTGACCTGCTCGCGGGTCTGGCCCACCTTCAGCTGGGTCAGCATTTCCTGGGAGATGAAGTTGCCTTGTTGAATGTCCGGACGATACGGCGAGAAGATCCACAGGAATTTCTGCAGCTTGCTCGCCTGGACGGTCTGGGCGCCGGCGTCGGGCGAGGCGCTGACCGGAACCACGGGATCCTTGGCGCCGCCGAACATGGTGCAGCCGGACAGGCTCAGGACGGCGCCGGCCAGGGTCGCCACGAGCGGGGCGCGCAAGCTAAAACGGTGCAAAACGGCAGTATCGACAGGCATAGAGGACCTCAAATCGTTGTACGGAAGCCTAGGCACCTCCGTCTAAAACGCTATATGATAAAGCACTACGCCAATATACGAGTAACAAACATGAGTAACAATCCTAGCGACCTCAAGGCCAGCGGCCTGAAAGCCACCCTGCCCCGCCTGAAAATCCTCGAGATTTTCCAGAACAGCGAGGTGCGCCACCTGACAGCGGAAGATGTTTACAAGATCTTGCTGACCGATAATATGGATGTCGGCCTGGCTACCGTGTACCGCGTACTGACCCAGTTCGAGCAAGCCGGCCTGCTCAACCGCAACCATTTTGAAACCGGCAAGGCGATCTTCGAGCTCAACGCCGGTTCCCACCACGATCACCTGGTGTGCCTCGACTGCGGCCGTGTGGAAGAGTTCTACGACGAAGAAATCGAATCGCGCCAGCACAAGGTGGCGGTCGAGCGCGGCTTCAAGATTGCCGAGCACGCGCTGGCGATTTACGGCAACTGCGTCAAGCCAGCCTGCCCGCACAAAACCTGATCCCTGCGGCGCGCCTGCCGCCTAGGAATGGCTGAGCGCGTTCGACAGCAGCTTGGCCGTAATATCCACAATCGGAATCACCCTTTCATAGGCCATGCGGGTCGGCCCGATCACGCCCAGGGTGCCGACGATCTTGCCGTTGACCTCGTACGGCGCGGTGACCACGCTCATCTCATCCATCGGCACCAGGTTCGATTCCCCGCCGATGAAGATCTGCACCCCGGTCGCCTTGCTGGACACGTCCAGCAGCTGCATCAGCCCGGTCTTTTGCTCGAACATGTCGAACATCTGGCGCAGCGACGTCATGTTCGAGGACAAGTCCGACACGCTGAGCAGGTTGCGCTCGCCGGAAATGACCATGTCGTCCGACTGGTCGGTCATCGCCTCGCTGCCGGCCTCGACCGCTGCCTGCATCAGGCTACCCATATCGTCGCGCAGCTGGCGCAATTCGCTGCTCAGGCGGAGGCGCACGTCGTCGAACGACAGGCCGCCGTAATTCTGGTTGATGTAATTGGCCGAGCGCACCAGCTGGGCCGGCGTGTAGTCGGCTTCCGTCAGCAGCAGGCGGTTTTGCACATCGCCGCGCGGATCGACGATCACCAGCAAAATGCGCTTTTCCGACAGGCGCAAGAATTCGATCTGCTGGAACACCGATTCGCGCCGCGGGCTGAGCACCACGCCGGCGAACTGCGACAGCGAGGACAGCATCTGCGCCGCATTGGCGATCATCTTTTGCGGTTGCTGGGCCGGCAGGCGCAGCCGCCCATCGACGGCGTGCTCGTCCAGGTGTTGCACGGTTAGCAAGGTATCGACAAAGATGCGGTAGCCGCGCGGGGTCGGAATGCGTCCGGCCGAGGTGTGCGGACTGGCCACATACCCCAGCTCTTCGAGGTCGGCCATGATGTTGCGGATGGTCGCGGGCGACAGGTCGAGTCCGGAAATTTTCGACAGCGCGCGCGACCCGACCGGCTGGCCGTCGGCGATATACCGTTCGACCAGGGCTTTGAGCAGCGTTTGCGCACGGGTATCGAGTTGCATGATTCTATATGTGGTGCGAGTAGGATATGCACAAGTATTGGTCTGCCTATTATGCACGTTCGCAGGCGCGCTGTGCGGTTTAGCCGGTTGCTCGCCGCCCGCCTCAATCGTGCTCGCGCGCGAGCCAGTCGAGCAGCTCGTCGAAATCGCCGCAGATGGCGTCCGGCAGCACCCCGTGTTCGAGGTGGCGCGCGCTGCCGGTGCGGTTGAGCCAGACCGCGCGCAGTCCGGCGCGCTGGGCGCCCTGCACGTCGAGCAGCACATCGTCGCCCACGTAGACGGCATCGGCCGGGTCGACCCCGAGTTCCTCGCAGGCGGCCAGGAAAATGGCCGGGTCCGGCTTGGCGCGGCCGAACTGGCTGGCCGCCACCGATACCTTGAAGTGGTGCGAGAGGCCGATCGCCTGCAGGTCGGCATTGCCGTTGGAAACTGAGCCGAGCACGGAGCGGCCTTTCAGGCGCAGCAGGCCGGGCACCACGTCATCGTAGGGGATGACGGCATTGCGCGCCGCATAGAAGTGGACCATGGCCTGCTCGACCTTGGCGGCGTCTTCGCCGGCCGCCTCGAACGCCGACAACAGGCCGGCGCGGCGCAGGGCGCCCAGGTCGAGATGGAAATCGGGCTGCTGGGCCAGCAGGGCCAGGCGCGCCTGGCGCAGGGCGTCGATGGTGAAGCGCTCGGCCACTCTCGGTGCATTGCTGTGCAGCCAGAGGTGCAGGGCTTGCTCGGCCTGCAGGATGACCGGGGCGATCGGCCACAGGGTATCGTCCAGGTCGAACAGGATGGCTTTGGGCCAAGTGCGGCGCGGCGTAGTGCTCATGGGCTGGCTCGGTAGTGGGTCAGGTTCCAGCATAACGAGGGCAGCGCCGAAAATCAATCGTGGCGCCCCTCCGCGCCAAGGCGCCACGGGCGCGCCAAGGCGACGCCTTCCACGCCGATACAAGGCAATGAGCCGCCGCGTTAACAAATGCACTAAAATGACGTCCACATCAGGCTGTCCATCGGCGGCCCAGCCTCCCCCCTTACCGCATTCGTTTTTGGAGAAAGTATGAAAAATCTGTACCTGCGTTCCGCCGTGGCACTGTCGTGCGCCTTGAGTCTGGCCGCTTGCGGCGGCAGCGACAAGGGCACCATGCAGCTGGGCGGCACCGTCGAGAATGTGACCGTGACCGGCCTGGTGCTGCAAAACAGGGGTGGCCCGGATCTCAAGATTGAACCCAACGCCAACAGCTTCGCGTTTCCCGACCTCATCAACGCAAATACCGACTTCGACATCAAGATCATCTCGCCGCCATCGAACGCCAATTGCGAAATGATCAACGGCAAGGGAAAATCGAGCGCCTACGGCGTCGGCAACATTAGCGTGCGCTGCACCCTGATCCCGCACGATGTCAAAGGCAAGATCGTCGGCTTGACGAGCGGCCCGCTGGTGATCATCAACGGCAGCTATCGCCTGAGTATTCCCGCCAACGCCACCGCGTTCACCCTGACCACCCTGGACACTGACGGTAAAACCAAGCTCGGCCAGGTCGGCGAAACAGTGGCCTACGGCCTGAGCGTGCTGCAACAGCCGCCCGGCTTGACTTGCCGGATTGACAACGCCATCGGCACGATGGGCAAAGCCGACGTCGACAATATCCTCATCACCTGCAACTGATCCCGGCAGCCACCCCTGCGCGGGTGGCGCCTTTCCTCTGGAGAATTCTATGAAGTTATCCGTCCTGCGCCATTCGCTGCTGCTGGCCCTCGTCATGGGCCTGTCCGCTTGCGGCGGCAAAGCGACCTTCCCTGTCGAAGGCAAGATTGTCAATTTGAAGTATTCCGGCCTGGTACTGAGCAACGTCGGCATGCAAAACCTGCCGGTCGATGCCAAGGCCACCAGTTTCCGCTTCCCCAACACGATCGAATACGGCGTGCCCTACGATGTCAAGGTCGAGACCAGTTCGCTGCACCAGTCTTGCACGCCGGACAACGGCAAGGACAGCGCCGGACGCCAGGCCGCCATCAGCGTCACGATTACCTGCAAGGACCCCGGCTATGCGCTCGGCGGCGCGGTCAAGGTCATCGGCACCGACGGCGTGGTCCGTCCGTACACCGGCACCGGTCTGGTCTTGATTAACGGCAGCAGCGACAAATTGACCATGCCCAAGGATGCCACCTCGTACAAATTCACCGGGATCATCCCCTACCTTACCAGCTACGGCGTATCGGTATTTCAGCAGCCGGACGGCGGCACGCATGTCTGCACGGTCGAGCGTGGCATTGGCGAAATGGGCGATGCCGACATCACCAACATCGACGTGACCTGCCGCCAAAAGTAAGCGCGGCGAGAGGATGGACGGTGATATTTGCAAAAGCTATAACTGATATTCCAAAGATAAATTGGCTTGATATGCTGTAGCGCAGCATAATTGCACCTGTCTCCTCCAACTCTCCTCAAAAAGAATTGGATTTCAAGCCCGCTTCACAGCGGGCTTTTTTTTGTCCCGCTTTTCGCCCTGCTGGCGCTTTATTTCTTTTCCAGCGCGCTCAGGTGCGCTAGCGCGTTGCGGTTGTCCGGGTCCAGTTCCAGCGAACGACGGTAATGGCGGATCGCCAGCGCCGGGTCTTCAGCGGCTTGGTACGCTTCGGCCAGGCTGTCATGGGCGTTGGCGCTGTCCGGATACAGACGCGCAGCCAGGCCGAGCACCGCAATGGCCGGCTTGACCTGCTTACGCGACAGCAAGCGGTAGCCCCAGCCGTTCAGGCTGGCCTCGGACGGGTTGGGCACCGCATATTGCCGAATCACCTGGCGCAGTTGCCCGTCGATGTCATCGAAACCGCCGCGCCCGGTTTGTTCGCGCAAGCGATACAGGGCAAGCCCGCCGCCGCCGGTGGCGCGCAGCGCCGGCGCATACAGGCCGGCCACGGTGTCGATCAACTGCTCCGGCTGGGCGCCAGCCAGGTTGGTCAGGATAATCACCGCCAGGTCGTCGTCCGGATAAATATAGAAGGCCGAACGCCCGCCCCCGATCCCCGCCAGCGCCCGGTGCGCCTGTGCGCCGCGGCGGATCGCCGGCCAGCCCATGGCCCACGGGGCCGGCCGTCCATCGGCGAACGAGGACGGGGTCCACATCGCCGCCATGCTCGCCGGCTGGAGCAGGCGTCCCTGCTGCAGGGCCACGATCCACTTGCCCAGTTCGGTCGCGCTGGTATTGATACCGGCGCCCGTGCGCATCGCCGCCGGAAACTCTTCGACCACGTTGCGCAGCTGGCCGTCGCGCCCGAAGCGGTAGGAATTGGCCTTGTTCCTGATGACGTCGGCGCTGTCGCCGAAGCTGCTGTCGGGCATGCCGACCACGTCGAACTGCCGGTGCCGGATGAACGCCAGGAAGGGCTCGCCGCTCAGGCGGTCGATGATTTTCCCAAGCAACACGTAGTTGGTCTGGTTATAGCTGAAGCGCTGGCCCGGCGCGAACTGAACCGGCAAGGTTTGCGCGCTCTTCCAGGCACCGTCCATGCCGCCCGGCAGCAGGTCGCCTTCCGCATCGAGGACGTCGGGCAGTCCGGATGTGTGATTGAGTAACTGGGCGATGGTGACGCCCTGCCAGGCGGCCGGCAAGCCGTCCAGATAGCGCGATACCGGCGCGTCGAGCGCGAGCTTGCCCTGTTCAAGCAGCTGCATGATGGCCACGCCCGTAAATGACTTGGTCCCGGAATTGATCGAAAACACGGTGCGATCGTCGACCGGTACCCCGTGCTGGATGTTGGCCACGCCAAGCGCGCGCGAGAACACCACTTTTTGATGGCGGATCACGGCAATCTGCAAGCCCGGAATGCGCCGTTCCTGCATTTCGGCGCGCATGAATGCCAGCACGGCCTTGCTGGCGGCGCTATCGGCCTTGGCATCGGCCTTGACGGGCGGTGCCGCCAGGACGCTCGCGCCCGGCAAGCCCATCGCCAAGCTCGCGAGCAGGAAACACAGTGTGCGGGGAAAATTCATCGGATCACATTCCTTCAGAGAGAGGGCAAATCATTCGGCAAGCCAACTCCCATCATGGCATGAACACGGTCAATGTTGGCGCTTTGGAAACCATATTTCTGCATGGATCGCCTTGCGCGGCCATGTCCCCGGATCGACAGGCTGCCGTTTGTCATCATCCTGTCATCTTGCCGTCACGGCACGGTCATCTGGGCTGGCTAGAATCCGGCTTGCTCAATCAACCCCCAGCCATAGGACCTTCATGAACAAGCCAAACGATCCGGTTCGCGCCATCGATCCGGATGATATCGACTGCAACGATTCGCCGAACGAACACTTCAACACGGTGCTCAATGCCCGCCTGAGCCGCCGCAGCCTGCTGCGCGGCGGCATGGCATCGGCCGCCACGGCGATCTTCGGCGCAGTCGGTTTATCGGCCTGCAGCAGCGATGACAGCCCCGGCCCGGTGACCCCGACGCCAACCCCGCCGCCGGTCCCGGCGGAAAAGCTGCTGGCGTTTGCCGCCGTTCCGAAAAGTCTGGCCGACATGGTCACGGTCCCGGCCGGCTACACCGCGTCGGTGATCTATGCGCTGGGCGACCCGCTCAACGGCACCACCCCCGCCTACAAGAACGATGGCACCGACGATAACTTCGACACCCGCGCCGGCGACCACCACGACGGCATGGAGTTCTATGGCCTGTCGGCCACCGGCAGCGCCAGCACCAGCAGTTCGGAGCGCGGCCTGCTGGCCGTGAACCACGAAGCGACCACCGACGCGAAACTGTCGTCCTTCTTCCTGCACGCCAATGGCGGCGCCACCACCCTGCCGCGCCCCGCCGCGGAAGTGGACAAGGAAATCGCCATCCACGGCGTGAGCGTGGTCGAAGTCAAAAAGACCGGCACGGCCTGGGCCTATGTGCGCGAATCGTCCTTCAACCGCCGCCTGACGCCGCTGTCCGACATCGAGCTGTCCGGTCCCGCGCGCGGCAATGCGCTGCTGGTGACCAAATACTCGCCGACCGCGACCAAGACGCGCGGCACCCTGAACAACTGCGGTACCGGCAAGTCGCCGTGGGGTTCGTTCCTGACGGGCGAAGAAAACTGGGCCGGCTACTTCACGCGCGGCGCCGCCGACGATGCCGCGCGCGGCAACGACAAGAGCGTGACCTCGCTCAAGCGCTATGGCCGCGCCCAAGGCGCGGCCTCGCGCCACGGCTGGGAAAGCGCCGGCAGCGACGACAAATACGCGCGCTGGGACATCAGCAGGAAAGGCGCGTCGCTCGATGGCAGCGACGACTACCGCAACGACATCAACGGCATGGGCTACATCGTCGAAATGGCCCCGTACGACAAGTCGAAATCGGCCAAAAAGCGCACGGCCCTGGGCCGCTACGCCCACGAAAGCGCCGCCTTCGGCAACCCGGTCGCCGGCCAGCCGCTGGCCGTGTACATGGGCGACGATTCGCGCAACGAGTACATTTACAAATTCGTCTCGAGCGCCGTGTGGGCCGCCGCCGACGCCAGTGCGCCCGACCGCGTCGCCATGGGCGACAAATACCTCGACAGCGGCAAGCTGTACGTGGCCAGGATGAACCCGGACGGCAGCGGCCAGTGGATCGAACTGAACATCTCGAACGCCGCCATCGCCGGCAACAGCGTGTACAAGTTCGCCGACCAGGCCGACGTGCTGGTCAACGCCCGCCTGGCCGCCGATGCGGTAGGCGCGACCAAGATGGACCGTCCGGAATGGTGCTCGGTCAATCCGGCCAACGGCGAAATCTACTACTCGCTGACCAACAACTCGAACCGCGCCGTCGACCCGACCTCGTCGCAACTGGCGCCGGACGGCCCCAATCCGCGCGCTTACACCGACATGAAGGGCAGCAGCGCCCAGAGCGGCAACCCGAACGGCCATCTGCTGCGCATGAAGGAAGGTGCCGGCGCCACCGCGGCCACCAGCTTTACCTGGGACGTGTACCTGTTCGGCGCCGAAGCCGGTGCCAGCGGCGGCTTCGTGAACCTGTCGAGCCTGACCGCGGACCAGGATTTTTCGAGCCCGGACGGCCTGGCATTCAGCCCGTACACCGGCATCTGCTGGATCCAGACCGACGATGGCGCGTACACCGACGTCACCAACTGCATGATGCTCGCCGCAATTCCGGGCACGGTCGGCGACGGCGCCAAGGTAACCTTGAACCATCCGAAGGCCAATGGCGGCACCCTGGCGGTCGATACCTACGTGGGCAAGAAGCCGACCGCGGACACGCTCAAGCGCTTCCTGGTCGGCCCGTCGGGTTGCGAAATCACCGGCCTGTGCGAAACGCCGGATGGCAAGTCGATGTTCATCAACATCCAGCACCCGGGCGAGACCACGGCGCAGGCCAATCTGGGCGATCCGTCGAAATACACCAGCCAGTGGCCGAGCAACGCGGGCTACGGCGCGGGCAAGCGCCCACGCTCGGCGACCATCGTGATTACCAAGAACGATGGCGGGCGGATCGGGACGTAAGGACCACGAAACTAAAACCTTTTCCCAGTAAACTACAAACCGTCATTCCCGCGCAGGTCCCAGTTTCTATGAAACTCCTCAAATCTCTTGGAACTGTGCAAAGTGCGAGGGCGCTTCCAAATGGCGCTAACCTAAGCTCCGTCATTCCTGCCATTGGCAGAAATGACTTCCCGCGCAGGTCCCAGTTTCTATGAAACTCCTCAAATCTCTGGGAACTGTGCAAAGTGCAAGGGCGCTTCCAAATGGCGCTAACCTAAGCTCCGTCATTCCTGCCATTGGCAGAAATGACTTCCCGCGCAGGCGGGAATCCATAGCACATTCGTATATCGACGGTGCTATGGGGGAAACGCATGCGTTTCCGCCTGCGCGGGAGCGACGGTTTCGAGGTTTGGAGTCGCAAAGCTGCTCAAATTAGCGGCAAAGACTAGTTCCTGGAGAGGCGGGAATGACGGTTTTGAGGTTGGTGGTCGCAAAGCCGCTTAACTGAGTGACAGGAAGTCATTTCCGCCAAATGGCAGAAATGACGGGGGTCAGGTCGTCAGCCCGCCCACAATCCGCAGCACCTCGGCGCGGGCAGCCGCCCATCCAGACGCCGCCAGCTTCGGCCCGCACTCCGCACACGCCTCAAACGGATTGCACCCGTGTTCCAGCGCCACATAGCGCGCTCCCACGACCTGCTTGCCCACATACGAATCGACCCTGCCCGCCGGAGCGCCGGAGGCCTTGGCGGGGCCTGGCGCCGCGCCCTTGAGCACCCAGCGCTGGAACGGCGCCGCATCCACGCCGTCGGGCACGTACCACAGCTTGCTATCCTTGTTCCAGCGCGCGCCCAGGGCCTTGGCCTCGTCTTTTTCGGCGTACGGCACTTTCAGCATGATCATGACAATGCTCCCGTCAGGTCGGCCAGTCAGGCCGGTTGCTTGAGCAAATTGGACAGCGCCACATACTGCTCCAGGCTGACCGTCTCCGGACGGGTCGACGGATCGATGCCCGCCTCGATCAACTGCGCCTCGGTAAACATCCCGGCCACGCAGTTGCGGATCACCTTCCGGCGCTGCGAAAATGCCTTCATCACCACCGCTTCAAGCGTTGGCCCGTCGCAGGCCAGCTTGCGCGCGGTCGGCACCATGCGCACGATCGCCGATTCCACCTGCGGCGGCGGATCGAAGGCGGTCGGCGGCACGATGAACATGAGCGACATGTCGTAGCGCCACTGCAGCATCACGGACAGGCGTCCGTACACCTTGCTGCCGGGCGCCGCCACCATGCGCTCGACCACTTCCTTCTGCAGCATGAAATGCTGGTCTTCGATCAGGTGCGCGAATTCGGCCAGGTGAAACAAGAGCGGGCTCGAAATATTGTATGGCAGGTTGCCGACCACCCTGAGCTTCTGCGCTTGCGGCACCGGAATCTGGCCGTAGTCGAACTTGAGCGCGTCGCCCGAGTGGATGGTCAGCTTCTCGCGCGGGAAGTTGTTTTCCAGGCGCGCGACCAGGTCGCGGTCCAGTTCCACCACGTGCATATGGTCCAGGCGCTTGAGCAGCAGCGCCGTCATGGCGGCCAGGCCCGGCCCGATTTCGACCATCGCCTGGCCCTTCTCGGGTCCGATGGCGTCGATGATGTTATCGAGGACGAGTTTGTCGGTCAAAAAATTCTGGCCGAAGCGCTTGCGGGCGACGTGTTTCATATTCTTCTTCTCAAAATCTGTTTAAAGGCGCGATGCACCATGGGTAGCAGCGGCGTCCACCATGTGCAGGGCGGTGCGGATGGCTTGTTCCATGCTGCCGCAGTCGGCGCGGCCCAGGCCCGCCGCAGCCAGGTCGAGCGCGGTGCCGTGGTCGACCGAGGTGCGGATCAGCGGCAGGCCGAGCGTGATGTTCACGCCGCGTCCGAAGGTGGCGTATTTGAGCACCGGCAGGCCCTGGTCGTGGTACATGGCCAGCACGCAGTCGGCTTCCATCAGGTATTTGGGCTGGAACAGGGTATCGGCCGGATACGGCCCGCGCGCGTCGATGCCGAGCGCGCGCGCCTGCTCCAGTGCCGGCGTGATGGTGTCGATTTCTTCGCGCCCCAGGTAGCCGTTCTCGCCCGCGTGCGGATTGAGGCCGGTGACCAGGATGCGCGGCTCGGCAATGCCGAATTTGGTTTTCAGGTCGTGATGAATGATGCCGATCACCCGCCCCAGACCCTCGCGCGTGATCGCCGCCGAGACATCCTTGAGCGGCAAATGGGTGGTGGCCAGCGCCACCCGCAGCGGCAGCTTGTCGGCTTCGGTCGCGCCGGCCAGCATCATCACCACCTGCGCGGTGCCGGTCATGTCGGCCAGGTATTCGGTGTGGCCCGAAAAGGCCACGCCGGCATCGTTGATGGTGCTCTTTTGCAGGGGCGCGGTGACGATGGCGTCGAACCAGCCGGCGCGCGCGCCTTCGACCGCCAGGTCGAGCGTGGCCAGCACCGCGCGCCCGTTGGCCGGATCGAGCACACCCGGCACCACATGGGCGCCGAGCGGCACGTCGATCACGGCGATGCGCGAAGGCCCGAAGTGCGGCAGGCCGCCATTGCGCAGCGCCTGCACCGACAGCGCGGCCAGTTTGATAGCGGGGTCGATCAGGCTGGCGGTGAGCGCCAGGAAGGCGGCGTCGCCGAGCAGCACGCAGTTGACCTGCGCGCGCATGGCCCAGGCGGCGCGGATCGAGATTTCCGGCCCGATCCCGGCCGGTTCGCCCGTGGTGATGGCGATCGCCGGCCGTGTGCTTGCCTGGTGCATCGGCTTACTTGTTTTCGTCGCGGAACTCGACGTAGGCGCGGTCGCGCACCTGGCGCGCCCAGTCTTCGGTGGCTTCTTCGAGCTTGCGGTCGCGGATTACCTGGCGCGCGGCCGTGCGCACCCGTTCCTTGTTCTGGTCGTCGCTCTTGCGTTCCAGGACTTCGATCAGGTGGAAACCATACGGCGTTTCGACCACGCCGCTCAACTCGCCCGGCTTGAGCGTGCTCATGGCGGTCTCGAATTCGGGTACGACGTCGCCCGGGTACAGCCAACCGAGGTCGCCGCCCTTGCTGGCCGAACCGTCGTTGGAGAACAGGCGCGCCAGTTCCTCGAACTTGGCGGCCTTGTTGTCGAGGCGTTCCTTCAATTCGGTCAGCTTGCGCTTGGCGTCGGCCGCCGTCATGGTCGGGCTGACCTTGAGCAGGATGTGGCGCGCGTGGGTCTGCTGCACCGCCGCCGGCGCACTGGCGTCGGCCAGGTTGCGCTTGTCGACCATCTTGAGGATGTGGAAACCGGTGGTGCTTTTCAGGACCGGCGTGACCTGGCCCGGCTTGAGCTTGGACAGGGCGTCGGAGAACAGCGGCGGCAGGCGTTCGGCGGCGCGCCAGCCGATTTCGCCGCCTTTGAGCGCGTCGCTCGAATCGGAATAGGTGGCGGCGATCTTGGCGAAGTCCGCGCCGGTACGCAGCTGGCGCATCACCTCGTCGGCGCGCGCGCGGCGTGCGGCGATCTGCTCGGGCGAGGCGTTTTCGGGGATGCGCACCATGATCTGCGACAGGTTCATTTCGACCTTGTCGGCGGCGGCGGCTTTTTCGGCGGCCAGGTAGGTGTCCACTTCGGCGTCGGAAATCTGGATCTTGTTGTCGACTTCATGCTCGCGCAGGCGCTGCATCATGATTTCGCTGCGGATCTCTTCGCGGAAAGCGGCGAAGGTGGTGCCGCTCTTTTCCATCTGGTTGCGCATGTCCTGCACCGACATCTTTTGCTGCTCGGCGATGCGGCCGATGGCGCGGTCGAGCATGGTGTCGTCGACACGCACGCCCATTTCCTTGGCCAGCTGCATCTGGGCGCGTTCGACGATCATGCGCTCGATGACCTGGCGCTGCAGGTCGGCCGCTTCGGGCACGGGCGCGTTCTGCGACTTCATCGCGCCTTCGACGGCGCGCACGCGCGCGGCGATTTCATTGCGGGTGATGACTTCATCGTTGACCACCACGGCGATCGAATCGATGACATTGGCGGAGGCCGAGGCCGGCGGCAGGAAGCCGCTCGACGGCTTGGCCGCCGGCGCTGGCGCCGGCTTGACCGGGGCGCCTGGCTTGGCGGGAGCGCCCTGCGCGACGGCCTGTCCTGTGCACAGGGCGCACAGCAAGGTCGCTGCGATCTTGAGTTGGTGCATACGGATATTACGCATAATCTGGGAAGCACTCATATTCAGGTGAAATTCGGTGAATAAAAAATCCGACGTCCCGCTTAACGGCCCGGGCCCGGATTGAGCCTCGTATAACCTGGAACGCTCTTGTAAAACGAGTCGAGCGGATTGCCGAAACCAAGCTTGGACAGGCCGTTCAGCTCAAGCTGGACGAACGCCTGGGTCGAGGTATTGCGCGTGGTCGTCACAAAACGCTGACCGCCCATGCGGAACACCCAGCAATCGGCCTGGTATTCCAGCCCGACCAGGCTTTCGACCACCTTGTGGCTCAGGACCGAGTAATTCATCCGGCCCACGCCATACCAGCGCTTCGAGAGCGGCCACTGGGACGATATCATCGCATTCTTGACGCTGTCGCGCAGGAAGCGATATTCCGCGTTGATGACTTTTTTCTCGCCCGGCTGCCACTGCACCCCGTAGTTGGACGCGACCACGCTGCTGGCGCTGGCATTGTATTGCACCGCGCTGTCGAAGTTCCATTTCTCGGAAATCCGTCCGGACGCCTGCAGCAGCACGTCGGAGCGGCTTTCGGTGCGCGGCGCGTTGGCCTGCAGCTGCACCCTCTGCTCGTTCAGATAATAACGCTGCCCGAACACCAGGCGCAGGCGCTCGGCGCCGTTCGACTCCAGAAAGCGTGAGACCAGGGCCGCCGTCATTTGGTTCGCGTCCGACACCCGGTCGTTGCCGATAAAGCGGTTTTCGCTGAAGATCTGGGCCATGTTGAAGCTGGCTTCGAAGGTATCGAAATTCGGAAACTTGCTCTGGTCCTTGTACGGCGTGTACACGTAGAACAGGCGCGGTTCGAGCGTCTGCGTCATCTGGCGTCCGACCAGCTTGGCATCGCGCTCGAACACCAGGCCGCTGTCGAGCGAAAAGGTGGGCAGCACGCGCGTGAGCGAGGTCGGGGCGTTGGCGACGCTGTCGACACCACGGCCAAGCTCGTACGCGCTGGCGTGCAGGCTGAGCTTGGGCGTGATGTGGTAACCGGGACGCACGATCGGATAACTGATCTGCGGCATCACGACCGCACGGTTGCCGGTCGGCAGGTCCGGATGGGAAAAACGGGTCATTTCGGTGTCGACCGCCCAGTCGAAGCCGTTGACGTCGTAGCGGCCGGAATGAAACAACAGTTCCGGCAGGCGCGCATACGGACGCGCAATGAAGAAATTCGGATCCTGCAAAATCTGGTAGCTTTGCGCCCGCAGCGACATATTCCAGTGCTCGGCGCGATAGTCGGTGCGCACTTCGCGCACCAGCTGGCGTTCGGCGCTGCTGGAAATCGATTGCGAGAAGTCGCTCGGATAATTGTCATCCGAGGCCCCGTTCAGGTTCCAGCCCAGGGACAGGCCGCGCGCGATGCCCTGGTTGTGCAGGGAATTGATGCGCCAGCGGTCGGTCTTGGTGATCTTATCGTTGGGCAAAACTTCGGCATGGGTCTGGCCGGCATAGCCGCCATAGTCGTTTTCGCCCAGATAGCGCGCGGTGGCGCCGAACTGGATGCCGCGGTCGAGCATCCAGCGCGGATACAGGGTCAGGTCGCGGTTGGGCGCGATGTTCACGTAGTAAGGCTGCAAGACCTCGGCGCGGCCCTTGGAGCGCAGGCCCACGGTCGGCGGCAGCCAGCCCGAGCGGCGCGCGCCCGACAGCGAGAACGATAGCGCCGGCGTGCCGATGATCGGCACACCCTTGAAATAGATCACGGTCTTGCCGGCCACGCCGACGTCGCGCCCGGCGTCCAGGCGCAGGGTGTTCGACTTGAGGTACCAGTCGGGCGTGAGGCCTTCGCAGGTGGTGTAGGTACCGTCGCTGACGATGGCTTCGTCTTCGCTGATGAAATCGACCCGCCTGGCCGCGCCCTGCGCGTTGTTGAGTCCCATGCGGTACTCGGGACGCAGCACCCAGCCCTTGCCCGAAGACAAGTTCAGCTGCAGCTCATCGCCCTTGTAGGTATCGCCGAAGCGTTCCATCCAGACATTGCCGTTGGCGGTGACTTCATTCTCGACGTTCTTGAAACAGGCGCGGTCGGCTTTCATCCGGGTTTGTCCCCGGCTCAGTTCGACACTGCGCTCAAGAATGAGTTCGCGTTCGGGGCGGCCGGAAATTTCCTCTGCGCGTACGGTCACGGGCAGGTTCGGATCTTCGGTACGTTCGCGCTTTTGGACGTTCTGGACGGTTTGGGCGTGCAAGGGCACCGCGGTGGCGGTGACGAGCGCCGTCAGGGCATAGGCCCAACGCTGCGAGGGGAGAGCTGCCGGTTTTTTCCAGCTCATGAAATGACGTGTGCAAACACCATGGCAGGCGATTTTTTGAGTTTAATCCCTTATTATATGGGAATCTTCATCTTCAATCGGATTCTCAGGCTGCATCATGTCTTCAACCCTCCCCACCGCCCCCGCAACATCGTCGGACACCCGCCTGACGCAGCTCACCACCTGGCTCGATACCCTGGGCTTGGTGCAGGTCGAATCGCGCCGTCCGGCCTCGGCCGACGCCAGCTTCCGCCGCTACTTCCGGCTCAACGTCGCGCCCGCACTGCGCGCCAAACTGGGCGACACCCTGATCGCCATGGATGCCCCGCCCGAGCGCGAAAACGTGCCGGCCTTCATCCACGTGCAAGGCTTGCTGCTGGCGGCCGGCGTGTCGGTGCCGGCCATCGTGGCGCAGGATGTGGCCAATGGCTTCCTGCTGCTGTCCGACCTGGGCAGCACCACTTACCTGCAGCGCCTCGACGTCGACAATGCGCCCTTCATGTACTCGGATTCGGTGGACGCGCTGATCAAGTTCCAGCTTGCCAGCGAACCGGGCGTGCTGCCCGACTACGACCGCGCCTTCATCGAGCGCGAGCTGAACCTGTTCCCGGAATGGTTCGTCGGCAAGCACCTTGGCGTGACCATGACGCCGGCACAAAGTGCCACCCTGACCAAGGTGTTCGAGGCGATCATCGCCAACAACCTGGCCCAGCAACAGGTTTTCATGCACCGCGATTTCCATTCGCGCAACCTGATGTTCATGGACCAGGGCAATCCCGGCGTGCTGGACTTCCAGGATGCCGTGTTCGGCCCGGTCACCTATGACCTGGCCTCGCTGCTGCGCGACGCCTATGTGCAGTGGGATGAAGAAATCGTGCTCGACTGGGTGGTGCGCTACTGGCAGCGCGCCAAGGCGGTCGGGCTGCCGGTCAATCCGGACATCGACGCGTTTTACCAGGACTTCGAATTCATGGCCTTGCAGCGCCACCTGAAAATCCTCGGCATCTTCTGCCGCCTGAACTACCGCGACGGCAAGAGCGCCTACCTGGGCGATCTGCCGACCGTGATCGACTACGTGCGCAAGACCTGCAACCGCTACATCGTCCTCAAACCGCTGGCGCGCCTGCTCGACGCCTTCGAGGACAAGGTGCCGCAAGTGGGCTACACCTTCTGATGCGGGGCCACTCATGAAAGCCATGATCCTGGCCGCCGGCCGCGGCGAACGCATGCGGCCACTGACCGACCATTGTCCCAAGCCGCTGCTGAAAGTGCGCGGCCGCCCGCTGATCGTCTGGCACATCCTGAACCTGGTGCGCGCCGGGATCACCGAGATCGTCATCAACCACGCGTACATGGGCGAGATGATCGAGCGCGAACTGGGCGACGGCGGCAAGTACGGCGCGCGCATTGCCTACTCGCCCGAAACGGTGGCGCTGGAGACGGCCGGCGGCATCGCCAAAGCGCTGCCCCTGCTGGGCGACGAACCGTTCCTGGTGCTGTCGGCCGACATCTACTGCCCCTACTTCGATTTTTCCCAGGTCACCGACGTGCTGGTGGACGAAGACATGTGGGGCAATCCCTACCCGCCTGAAAAGCGCGACGCCTGCTGGATTTACCTCACGCCGAATCCCTTCCACAATCCCAAGGGCGACTTCGGCCTGACCATGTACCAGGTGGCCAACCATGCCGCGACGATGTGGAATTTCTCGAACATCGGCGTGTACCGGCCGGAGATGTTCAAGGCGATCGCCCCGGGCACGCATGCGCGCCTGGGCACCCTGATCCGCCAGTACGCGGACCTGGGCCAGGTGGGCGGCGAAATCTATGAAGGCGACTGGGTCAACGTCGGCACGGTGGCGCAGCTCGACGAACTGAACGCGCCGCCTGGCGCGCGCAAAGGGGCACCATGAACGACGCCATGACCGGCGCCTTCGCGGCGCGGCGCGCGCGCCTGTGCGCGGCGATGCAGCCGGGCGCGGTGGCGATCCTGCCGACCGCGCCGGAAGTGCAGCGCAACAGCGACAGCGACTATCCCTACCGCCACGACAGCTATTTTTACTACCTGACCGGCTTCACGGAACCGGACAGCGTGCTGGTACTGGTGGCCGGCCACGGCAGCACGGCGGCGCAGGCGATCCTGTTCTGCCGCCAGAAGAACGTCGAGCGCGAAATCTGGGATGGCTTTCGCCACGGTCCCGAGGGTGCGCGCCTCGCCTTCGGCGTCGATGCCGCGTTCCCGATCGAGGAACTCGATACCGAAATGGCCAGGCTGCTGGCCAACGCCCCGGCGGCGTATTACGCGCTCGGGCACAGCGCCGCGCTCGACATGCAAATGAAGAACTGGCTGCTGGCGGTGCGGCGCCAGGCGCGCACCGGCGTCACCGCGCCGGCCGTGGCGCACGACCTGCTGGCGATCCTCGATGAAATGCGCCTGTTCAAGGACGACCACGAACAAGCCGTCATGCTGCGCGCCGCCACCATCTCGGGCAAGGCGCACGAACGCGCCATGCGCGCCTCGAAACCCGGCATGTACGAATACGAGATCGAGGCCGAAGTGCTGCACGAGTTTCGCCGCAGCGGCGCCCAGTATCCGGCCTACACGCCGATCGTGGCGTCGGGCGCGAACGCCTGCGTGCTGCACTACAACGCCAACAACGCGCAAACGCGCGACGGCGACCTGGTGCTGATCGACGCCGGCTGTGAACTGGATAGCTACGCCGCCGACATCACCCGCACCTACCCCGTCAACGGCCGCTTCAGCGGCCCGCAGCGTGTGCTGTACGAGCTGGTGCTGGCAGCGCAGAACGCGGCGCTGGCGGTGGTGCGGCCCGGCCGCAAGTACAGCGACATCCACGATGCCGCCACGCGCGTGCTGGCACAGGGCATGCTCGACCTGGGCCTGCTGGACAAGGGCAAGTTCGGCGGCGTCGACGACGTCATCGCCGAGCGCGCGCAGCAGCAGTTCTACATGCACGGCACCGGCCACTGGCTGGGCCTGGACGTGCACGATGCCGGCGCTTACCGCGACCTCGCGGTGGAAGACAAGCCATCGCGCCCGCTGCAGCCCGGCATGGTGCTGACGGTGGAACCGGGCATTTATGTGCGGCCGGCCGACGGCGTGCCGGAACAGTTCTGGCACATCGGCATCCGCATCGAGGATGACGTGCTGGTCACCCCGGGCGGACATACCATCCTGAGCGCTTGCGCCCCCAAGCTGGCGGACGATATCGAACAACTGATGCGAACCTGATGGATAACACACACACATTCGACGTGGCGATCTGCGGCGCCGGCCCGGTGGGCATGGCGCTGGCCGCCCTGCTGGCGCGGCGCGGCATGGATGACAAGCGCATTGGCCTGATCGACGCCAGGGCGCTGGGCGCGGCGCTGGGCGACCCGCGCTCGATCGCGCTGTCGTACGGCAGCCGCCTGCTGCTGGAAGAAATCGGCGCCTGGCCTCTTCCCGCCACGGCCATCCATCAGGTCCACGTGTCGCGCCGCGGCCATTTCGGGCGCAGCCTGATCGACCGCGCCGAGCATGGCGTGGAGGCGCTCGGTTACGTGGCGCGCTACGGCGACCTGGTGTCGGCCCTGTCGGCGGCATGCGAACGCGCCGGCGTGGTGGCGCTACGGCCGGCGCGCGTGAGCGGCCACACGGAGCGTGCCGACGGGGTCGGGCTGACCCTCGACGATGGCCGCGCGCTGGACGCCGCGGTGGTGGTGCAGGCCGAAGGCGGCGTGTTCGGCGAACAGGATGCCAGGTCGCGCACGCACGACTACCGGCAGACGGCGGTGATTGCGCGGATCAGCGCCAGCGCGCCGCTTGCACACCGCGCGTACGAGCGCTTTACCGGCGACGGGCCGCTGGCCTTGCTGCCGCAGGACGGCGCCGATGGCCATCAGTATGCGCTGGTGTGGTGCGTGCGGCCGGAGCGCGCGCAGGCGCTGCTGGCGCTCGATGATGCGGCCTTCCTGGCGCAGCTGGGCGAGGCCTTCGGGCAGCGCCTGGGACGATTTACCGCGACCGGCGCGCGCAGTGCCTATCGGCTCGGGCTCAATGCCGAACCGGCTGCGACAAAGCGCACGGTGGCGATCGGAAATGCGGCCCAGACCTTGCACCCGGTGGCGGGACAGGGCTTGAACCTGGGCTTGCGCGACGCCGCCGTGCTGGCGCGGCTGCTTGCGCGCGAGGCCGGGCCGGCGGCACTAAGCGCGTTCGCGGGCGAGCGCCAGACCGACCGCAAGCTGGTGGTGGAGCTGACCGACACGATGGCGCGCGCGTTCGCGCACAAGGGACCGGGGCAGGCGCTGCTCGGATTGTCGCTTGGCTTGCTCGACACATTCAACCCGGCGAAAAATCTGCTGGGTGAATGGATGATGTTCGGACGGCGCTGATACCGGCGTTTAAAACTCTTCCCAATCCTCGGCCGGCGCGGTGCCGGCCAGCTGCTTTTTCACCGGTGCGCGCAGCGCCGGCTTGGGCGTGCCGCGTGCCGCCGGCTGGCGCGGCGCCGACACCGCCACGCCGGCATTGAGCTTGAATACGCTGACCACGGCGGCCAGCTGGCGCGCCTGGTCCTGCATCGCTTCGGACGCCGCCGCCGCCTCTTCCACCAGCGCCGCGTTTTGCTGCGTCACCTGGTCCATCTGCGCGACCGCCTGGTTGATCTGCTCGATCCCAAGGGTCTGCTCCTGGCTGGCCGCCGCGATGTCGCCCATGATATCGGTCACCCGGCGGATGCTCTGGACGATATCGTCCATCGTGCTGCCCGCCTCGTTGACCAGTTTGCCGCCCGCCTCGACCTGCTCGACCGAGCTGCCGATCAGGCTCTTGATTTCCTTTGCCGCCTGGGCCGAGCGCTGCGCCAGGTTGCGCACCTCGCTCGCCACTACCGCAAACCCGCGTCCCTGCTCGCCCGCGCGCGCCGCTTCCACCGCCGCATTCAAGGCCAGGATATTGGTCTGGAACGCGATCCCGTCGATCACGCCAATGATGTCGACGATCTTCTTGCTGGCCTCGTTGATGCGGCCCATCGTATCGACCACATTGCCGATCACGTTACCGCCCTTGGTGGCCACGTCCGACGCCGTCGCGGCCAGGGTGCTGGCCTCGCGCGCGTTGTCGGCGCTCTGCTTGACGGTGGATGTGAGTTCTTCCATCGACGATGCGGTTTCCTCCAGCGAGCTGGCTTGTTGCTCGGTGCGGCTCGACAGGTCCAGGTTGCCGGCCGCGATCTCGGACGAGGCGACGGAAATCGTATCGGTGCCCTGGCGCACCTGACGCACCACGTCGACCAGGCTGTCGTTCATCTTTTGCAGCGCCGTGAGCAACTGGCCGATTTCGTCGTTCGATTCGATCTTGACGGTGTCGGTCAGATTGCCGCCGGCGATGCTGTTGGCAAAGCGCAGCGCCTCGGCGATTGAGCGCGAGATGCCGCGAATGAGCGCCGCGCCGATCAAGAGGCCAAGGGCCGCGCTAAAGACAATCAGGCCGATGGCAAGCGCGCGCGCCGTCTCGAAACGCGCGGTGGCTTGCTCATACTCGGATTTGCCGACGCCAAGCTGGTACTTGATCAGCGCATTCATGTTGTCGCGCACCGGCTGGAAGGTCTTGGACAGCGCACCGTTCACCAAGGCGACCGCGGCCGGCACGTCCTTGGCGCGAAACGCGGCCAGGGTGGGCTTGATCCCCTGCGCCACGAACGCTTCCCGGCTCGCTTCAAACTTGGCCGCGATGATCTTTTCGTCGGGGGTCAGGTAGGTCAGCATATATTGGCCCCACACCGCCGTGACGGTCTTCACGCGCTGTTCGACTTCGTCGGCCACGGCGCCCA
Organism: Massilia antarctica; assembly: GCF_015689335.1. Taxonomy (GTDB): domain Bacteria; phylum Pseudomonadota; class Gammaproteobacteria; order Burkholderiales; family Burkholderiaceae_D; genus Telluria_A; species Telluria_A antarctica. The sequence continues at coordinate 1,185,866 of NZ_CP065053.1, forward strand.
GGCCAGCCGGGTCGGCGCTGACCGCCTTCGACAGGCCGGTCTGGTTTTGCTGGATCTCGGTCAGCACTTCGGCCAGCATGCCCACCGCCACCAGGCGGTCCTCGTACACCGTTTTGAGCGCTTCGTTGGTCACGCTCAGGTTGCGCAAGCCGAGCAGGCCAATGAGCAGCGAAATCACGCTGAGCACCGCGATGACGAAAATGAGCCGTACCTTGATCGTCAGATTCTTAAACATGGTCGGTGACCTTTCAGCATTCGTTGTAGGAACCAGATGCGCATGGCGGGGCGCGACGTGAAAAACCTGTCCTAAAAGAAATATACGCAACTTGGGCAGTGAGTTAAAGGGCGCTCTATCAACATAGGACAAATTCAGCGCCGCTTGTGTTTGTGATGCGACAAGTGGAATTGTCATTTTCATAAGGAAAGTACTCAAACTCCCCCGCCGCGAGGCGCTCCATTACGTCGACTTGCTGCAATTTCGTCAGCGCTGCCGGACGACCCAAGATCGTTCCTTCAGCGCGTGCGCGCGAGATACCGGCCTGGGTGCGCTCGATCAGTAGGTCGCGTTCGAATTGAGCGACCGCGCCAAGAACACTCATGGTCATCTTGCCCGCAGCGCTTGTCAGATCCACAGCGCCGAGCGCTAAGCAATGCACACGAACAGAATCCGCCGCCAGTTGCGCTACCGTGAAACGCACATCCACGGCATTGCGGCACAACCTGTCTTGCTTGGTAACGATCAGTACATCGCCAGGCTCCAGCAATCAAGCAATCGAGCGAACCGCGGGCGCTCAGCAGCAGCGACGCTTCCACTGATGCTCTCGCACACAATCAGGCGTTTGTTAACGGCAAAGCCAGCCGACTCGATCTCGTGAATCTGGTTGTCCGTGTTTTGATCAACCGTGCTGACCCTTGCCTAAATGAAGGTGCGAGACATGTGTTAAAAATCCGTACGAAATGGGATTACTAATCGTACGGCATGTCCGAGAACACATGTGTCTATCTTTCGTACATCCGAAACCGACCCTGTACGTAAGCGATCGTTTTCATACACAGCGCCAAGGCTGGAGAGACAAAGAGTAAGTGATGCGCTACACTTACATTCATACTCACAGAAGGGCGGTGTGCTATGGCAACCCTGAAACACTCACTCGGCGATCATCACGTTCTTGATACTACTGCGACGACCGAAACGGTCGTGGAAGATACGATCGAAGCACGCCGAGCGCGCCGTATGGCTGCGCTCAAGAAGGTTGCTGGTATCTGGTCGCACCGCCCAGACATCCCAGCGGACGGACTGGAATACCAGCGGGAACTGAGGTCTGAATGGCGGGCCTAGTTCTTTTTGACACCAATATCCTGATCGACTGGAGCAAAGGCTACGCGGAAGCGCTGACTGAATTAGCGCACTGGGACAATCCAGCCATCAGCGTGATTACCTGGATGGAATTGTATGGTGGAGCCGATGTGACTGACGTGCCGCGTTTCGACGAATTCATGGCGGACTTCGGATTCGAGATCATCGAGATTGACCCCGAAATCATGCAGGCCGCAGCAGCCATCATGTCCGAGCGCCGCCGTCTAGGCCCGAAAATAGGATTACCGGATGCTATCATTCAGGCAACAGCCGATGTCAAGAAGCTGACTATTATCACGCGCAATACGAAGGACTTCAGGGGGCGTGACGTACGCGTTCCATACGAGCTTAAGACGACGTCAACCGTCAGCGTAGTGAACATTAACCCTCCTGGCGAAACCCCAATACCCCCACGTGTAGGTCGGCCTACTTTGACGCACATCAAATAGATAGCAGCGCGCGACGTGCTTCGGCAGCAGCCAGGAAGCCCGCGGCAGGTCATCAGCGCTGTGCAATTAGCTCCTGAAAATCTGTGCAGTCGCCTTTTGAAAACGACAGGTGCCCGGCAAGACGTCGTGGAATAGCCCGGGACGAAAAAAAACGCGCCAGCCTCATCGGGTGGCGCGTTTTTTTACTTGAGACAGCCGATGATCAGTCGACCGCCTTGACCATCGCCTCGATCACCTTCTTGGCGTCGCCAAACACCATCATGGTATTGGCCTGGTAGAACAGATCGTTATCCAGGCCGGCATACCCGGACGCCATCGAGCGCTTGTTGACGATGATGCTCTTTGCCTTGTACGCCTCCAGGATCGGCATGCCGGCGATCGGCGACTTGGGATCCTTGGCCGCCGGATTGACCACATCGTTCGCACCCAGCACCAGCACCACGTCGGTCTGCCCGAATTCGCCGTTGATGTCCTCCATTTCGAACACCTGGTCGTAGGGCACCTCGGCTTCGGCCAGCAGCACGTTCATGTGCCCCGGCATGCGGCCGGCCACCGGATGGATCGCATACTTGACGATCACGCCCTTGTGGGTCAGCTTCTCGACCAGCTCCTTGAGCGAATGCTGGGCGCGCGCCACCGCCAGGCCGTAGCCCGGCACGATGATCACGGTTTCGGCATTGCTCATGATGAAAGCGGCATCCTCGGCGGAACCCGACTTGACCGGACGCTGTTCCTGCGCGCCGCCGGCAGCGGCGGCCGCCGGATCGCCGCCGAAGCCGCCCAGGATCACGTTGAAGAACGAGCGGTTCATCGCCTTGCACATGATGTACGACAGGATCGCGCCGGACGAACCGACCAGGGAGCCGGCGATGATCAGCATCGAGTTATTCAGCGAAAAACCGATGCCCGCCGCCGCCCAGCCGGAATAGCTGTTCAACATCGACACCACCACCGGCATGTCGGCGCCGCCGATCGGAATGATGATCAACACGCCCAGGATAAACGCCAGCAGCGCCATGATGATGAACGGCGTCCACGCCGGTTCGATGCCCGGCGCGAAGCAGAACACCAGCCCGAGCGCGACCAGCGCGATGGCGATGCCCAGGTTGAGCATGTGCTGGCCGGGGAAGCTGACCGGCGCGCCCTGGAACAGGCGGAACTTGTATTTGCCCGACAGCTTGCCGAAGGCGATCACGGAACCGGAGAAGGTCACCGCGCCCACGAAGGTACCGATGAACAGTTCCAGGCGGTTCCCGAACGGCAGCGCCACGCCGGCCGTGGTGATCTGGAACACCCACGGTTCGGCCACCACGGCCACCGCGATGCACACTGCCGCGAGACCAATCAGCGAGTGCATCGCCGCGACCAGTTCCGGCATCTTGGTCATCTCGACCTTCTTGGCGGCAAACGCTCCGATGCCGCCACCGACCACCACGCCGAGCAGCACCAGGCCGAAGCCCAGGCCTCCCGTGGTGGCGGCCTGCGCCTGCAGCTTGAAGATCAGCGCCACGGTCGTGACGGTGGCAATGGCCATGCCGCTCATGCCGAAGGCGTTGCCGGTACGCGCGGTGGCCGGCGAGGACAAGCCCTTGAGCGCCTGGATGAAGCACACCGACGCGATCAGGTAGAACATCGTCACCAGGTTCATGCTGATATAGCTCATGCGTGATCCCCCGCCTTGGCTGCCGGCGCTGCCTTCGGTTCCTTCTTGCGGAACATTTCGAGCATGCGCTGGGTGACCAGGAAGCCGCCGAACACATTGACCGCCGCCAGCGCCACCGCCAGGGTGCCCGCCACCTGTCCGACGATCCCCGTGGTCAGGCCGGCAGCCAGCATGGCGCCGACGATGATGATCGCCGAAATCGCGTTGGTGACCGCCATCAGCGGCGTATGCAGTGCGGGTGTGACGGTCCAGACGACGTGGTAGCCGACGTAAATGGCCAGCACGAAGATGATGAGATTAATGATGGTGTGACTGACTTCCATGTTGCCTCCCTCTTTACGTTGATGTGACGGCGAGCCGCGGCCCGCCCCCTCTGACTTGCTTTATGGTTGTGGCGCGTGCTGTGCTCCAGCCGCTATTTGCGCAGCACCGCGCCGTCGGCGCACACCAGGGTGGCCTTGAGGATCTCGTCTTCGCGGTCGATCACCAGCTGCTCGTCCTTGTCGATGACCAGCTTGAGGAAATCGAGCACATTGCGCGCATACAGGGCCGAGGCATCGGCCGCCACCAGGGTCGCCAGGTCAGGCTCGCCGATGATATGCACACCGTATTTGGTGACGGTCTTGTTCAGTTCCGACAGCGGGCAGTTGCCGCCCTGCGACACGGCCAGGTCGACGATCACGGAACCGGGCTTCATGGCCTTGACCGTCTCTTCGGAAATGAGCACCGGCGCGGCGCGCCCCGGAATGAGCGCGGTGGTGATGATGATGTCGGCCAGCTTGGCGCGTTCGTGTACGAGTTCGCCCTGGCGCCGCATCCAGTCGGCCGGCATCGAGCGCGCATAGCCGCCCGAACCCTTGGCGATTTCCTTTTCTTCCTCGGTCAGGTAGGGCACGTCGATGAACTTGGCGCCGAGCGACTCGACCTGCTCCTTGACCGGCGGGCGCACATCGGACGCTTCGATCACGGCGCCCAGGCGCTTGGCGGTGGCAATCGCCTGCAGCCCGGCCACGCCCACGCCCATGATCAGCACGCGCGCCGCTTTCACGGTGCCGGCCGCGGTCATCAGCATCGGCATGAAGCGCTGGTAGGTGTTCGCCGCCATCATCACCGCCTTGTAGCCGGCGATGTTGGCCTGCGAGGACAGCACGTCCATCGACTGGGCGCGCGTGATGCGCGGTACCGCTTCGAGCGCAAACGCGCGCAGGCGGGCGCCGGCCATGGCGGCGATATTGTCGGTATCGAAAGGATTGAGCATGCCGATCAAGACGGCATCGGCTTTCATGAACGCGCGTTCGTCGGCGTTCGGCGCGCGTACCTTGAGCACCACGTCGCAGCCGAAAGCATCTTGCGCCGTCCCGATCGTGGCGCCGGCCGCGGCGTACGCTTCATCGGTGACGGAAGCCATCAGGCCGGCCCCCGCCTGGACCACGATCTGGTGCTTGGCGGCGAGCTTCTTGACCGTCTCGGGTGTTGCAGCAACACGGGTTTCACCCGACCGCGTTTCGGCCGGTATGCCTATTCTCATGACGCCTCCATAGAATTAATAAACTGTCCACGATAGTACACGGAAACCTCAAAATGGCACGACCATCCGTTTTTTCTAGACGAACTCTTCCACCTCCAAACCGGTTGCACTGCGCACTGCGCGAAATCCACCGTTTTCTTGTATCAGATCAATACCTTGTTTCCCGATTTGGGCTTGTGTTCGATGCCGGACCGGCAAGCGATGCTGCATGAAGGTAAAATGGCGGCTCATTTTGAAGGACACGCATGCCGCATATCTGGAAACCCTCCGTTACCGTTGCCGCCATCATCGAGCGTGATGGCAAGTTCCTCCTGATTGAAGAAGAGACCAGCGAAGGTGTCCGCCTGAACCAGCCGGCGGGCCACCTCGACCCGCTCGAAACGCTGGCCCAGGCGGTGGTGCGCGAGGTGCTGGAAGAGACGGCGTACGACTTCACGCCGCAGGCGCTGGTGGGCGTGTACATGTCGCGCTACACCTCCACGCGGCGCGGCACCGACGTGACCTACCTGCGCTTCACCTTTTGCGGCGAGGCCGGCGCCGAGCATGACCTGCCGCTCGACGACGGCATCATCCGCACCTTGTGGATGACGCGCGACGAAATGGCGGCCTGCCAGGAGCGCCACCGCAGCCCGTTGATGCTGCAGTGCGTGGACGACTACCTGGGCGGCCGGCGCATGCCCCTGGAAATGCTGCACACCCACGCCTCGGTGTTCGAGGGTGGATTAACCTAAGACGGATGTAATGCAATGACGAACGCAGGGAAAAAGCAGAAAGTCGTGATCGGCATGTCGGGCGGCGTCGACTCCTCGGTCGCGGCGTGGATGCTCAAGGAACAGGGCTACGACGTGGTCGGCCTGTTCATGAAAAACTGGGAAGACGACGACGATTCCGAATACTGCTCCACGCGCCAGGACTGGATCGACGCGGCCAGCGTGGCCGACGTGGTGGGCGTGGACATCGAAGCGGTCAATTTCGCGGCCGAATACAAGGACCGCGTGTTCGCCGACTTCCTGCGCGAATACCAGGCCGGGCGCACCCCGAATCCGGATGTGCTGTGCAATGCCGAGATCAAGTTCAAGGCTTTCCTCGACCATGCGATGCACCTGGGCGCGGACCTGATCGCCACCGGGCACTATGCGCGCGTGCGCCAGAACGGCGCCAGCTTCGAGCTGCTCAAGGCGTTCGACCATACCAAGGACCAGAGCTACTTCCTGCACCGCCTGAACCAGGCCCAGTTGTCGCGCACCCTGTTCCCGCTCGGCGAAATCCCCAAGACCGAAGTGCGCAAGATCGCCGAAAAGCTGGCGCTGCCCAACGCCGCCAAGAAGGATTCGACCGGCATCTGCTTCATCGGCGAGCGCCCGTTCCGCGATTTCCTCAACCGCTATCTGTCGTACAAGCCGGGGCCGATGAAAACCGACGACGGCACCGTGGTGGGCGAGCATGTGGGGCTGTCGTTCTACACCCTGGGCCAGCGCAAGGGCATCGGCGTGGGCGGCATGAAGAGGTACAAGAACGACGATGGATCAAGCGACGCCTGGTACGTGGCGCGCAAGGATATCGAGAACAACACCCTGTACATCGTGCAGGGGCATGACCATCCGTGGCTGTTGTCGAGCGCCCTGCGCGCCGACCAGGCCAGCTGGGTGGCCGGTACGCCGCCCGCAGCGGGCGCCATGTCGGCCAAGACGCGCTACCGCCAGGCCGACGTGCCGTGCGTGCTCACGCCCGACGGCATGGGCAATTTCGCCCTGGGTTTCAGCGATCCCCAGTGGGCGGTCACGCCGGGGCAGTCGGCCGTGCTGTACGACGGCGACGTGTGCCTGGGCGGCGGCATGATCGATACCTCCACGGCCGCCTGAGTGGGCGCGCAGGTCCGGCTCTTCAAGTGGTTCCGGGCGGCCCGCGAGCAGGAGCAGGAGCTGTGGCTGCGCCGGATGGCGCAGCAAGGCTTGCATCTGGCTAGTGTGAATGTGCTCTCGTTCTGGAAGTTCAACAAGGGCGCGCCGGCCGATGTGGTGTACCGGCTCGATTGCGGCGACAACGTGGACGAACCGGAGCAATACTGGGAAGCGTTCACGCAAGCGGGCTGGGAACGCGCGGCCGATGCCGGCGGCTGGAAGTATTTTCGCCAGGCCGCCGTCAACGGCAAGGTGACGGCATTCCCGCCGGACCGGTATTCGAAGCGCGACAAGTTAAAGGCCATGCTGTTGCAGCTGGCCGTGGTCGGCGCGTGCCTGGGCTTGTCGGCCTGGTTCATGGTCGACTGGCACGCGCTGCGTACCTTGCCGGGAGACGACCTGTTACTGGCGCTCGCCTTCGGCGCCGTGGCGGCGCTCTTGTACGGTTACGGCGCGTACCGGCCGGTCATGCGCATACGCCAGTTGCGCTGACCTGGCGTTCGCCTTTCGACATACCGGTTACGGCGGCGGCGACGTCGCCCTGCCGCCCAGTGGTGGAACTGCGCCAGTCAGTGCGTCCTAGCCTGAATGTTTCATAAACTGCTGCCGCAGTGCCGGTTCGGCGATCCATGAGCTTCTCGGTGACGATCACGATGTCGCGGGCAATAGCCCGCCTACCCGATCAATCGGCATATCAAATGCAGCGGTATGAGGTTGATGTTGGCGACGGAGTGGTCAATTCTCGGCAGACCGGACGTGTCTTACTCAGGACGAGTTCAAGGACTTGGCGGGCGTTGCCAAATACAGTCTTTCGGTCAACGTCTGCAGCAGATCTCTGACTGGACAGGCACTTGGTAAATGTAGAACGATCTTGTTCTTGCACTGCCTGACCTGCACGGCGATTTTGAACAGTTTGGAAATGACCGTTGATGGCTGCGCCTGCGACAGCGCGGTATGCCGCAGCCCTTCGGTGCGCAGTTGCTGGTGCAGGATGTAGGCCGCCGCGTGCAGCAACAGGCGCATGCAATTGGCGAGAAAGCTGGTGCAGGAGGTACGGTCGGCGGCGAGGTCATCCTTGAGATGCTTGATATAGTTTTCGGCCTGACCGCGCGCGCAATAGATATCCTCGTACAACATGCCGGCATCGAGTCCTGGCAGCGAGGTGACGATGAAGCGCGTGTTCTCGCCAAGGGCCATGACCTCGGCCTTGAGCAACACGCGCCAGGCTCTCGGCCAAGAACGCGCCTGGTAAGCAAATTCGTCGAACAGACGCACCGCATTGGGCACCACGTCCTGCGATTGTGCAGCCACCCACCGGTCAATGGCGCGAAGTCTGGTCGGCTCGGCCATCGCAAGGAGCTTGGGGTTGCAGGCGAAACCAAAAATGAAGTCCACGTTCGACATGCTGTCGATCAGGCTCATTAATTCAGGCCCGCTAAAATGTCCGTCGCCACGTACGAGAATATGAGTAGCGGGGAAGTGCTGACGAATCCGCGTCAGAACGCGCCGCATGATCATCGCGTTCTCTTCGCCAAATGGTCGCCTTCCGGGCCGCAGCACCGCCGCGATCAAGCCGCCCGACTGGCCGTCGAAAATCATCAGCGGCAAGTAGCAGGTCGAACCATAGTGGTGGTTGTAGAACGCCAGCGGCTGCTGGCCGTAGCACGCATCCTCGGAGTGATCCAGGTCGAGAATCAAGCTCTTTGGCGGGCTGGAAAAGCTGGCGATGAACTGTTCCACGAGCGCTTCGCTGACGCGGTAGATGTCCTGGCGACTGGCCGCATGTTCGAAGCGCGAGATCGTCGCCCCGGACGCCAGCGCGGCCTCGTCGTCGAACGGCAAACGGGCCGCGCCAAGTTTGAACATCGGGTCGTGGCGCAGGCTGTTCGCGTCATTGCCGTCTTCGTAACCGCAGCCGATCTGGTAGATGCGCTGTGTCAGAAGATCGTGATACGAATGGCTGACGTAACTCTGATGACGGCGGTCAGGCAAGGCCGCAGCGAGGCGCTTGGTCAAGCCAATCTGGAGGTCGACTCCGCGCAGCAAAACTGGACCGAGATCGGACGACAAACCCCCACCGGCGAAATCGGCGCGGACGCTGTGCGCGGGAATGGATGCAAAACGGAGCTGCTCTGGGGTAGAATTCATGTCGGGCAAGGTGGCGTTTTTGTTGACAGGGTAGGTTTCTAGATAACTCCCATTCTATCAATCACTTACGGCATTCTTGCCCTTTTTTATGCAAAATTCAGGCTAGGTGGCTTTCTGTTTTCTGATCACGGCGATCACCGTGTTCCTGATGGTGTTGAGCACCGCATCGGCCTTGAACGGCTTGACGATAAACCCGTGCACCCCGCGCGCCACGGCCGCCTGCACGGTGGGCGCGTCGAGCGTGCCGGAGACCATGAAGATCAAGGTCTTCGGAAAGTGCGCGCGGATCTGTTCGACGATCTCGCCGCCATCCTCGACCTGTTCGAGCGCCACGCAGACGATCTGCGGATGGTGCTTCTGCACCATCAGATAGCCTTTCAGGCCCGTGTGCGTGTCGCCGACCACGTTGTAGCCACCTTCGGTCAACACGCTGTTCAACAAGCCCCGCGAAATCGCATTTCCATCGACGATCACTGCTCTTAACATCGCGTCTTTTCCTTTTCGTCAGAACGTATCGAATGCCAGCATGTTCCAGGTCACGCCCAGGCGCACGTCGGTCTTGAGCTGCACCAGCTGGCGCGACAGATACAAGACATCGCGTTCGGCGCGCAGGCGTTCGCCGACCGGGGTCTTGAGGATGCCGGCGCCGGCCATCACCGCGTCCAGGTTACCGTAGGCGTTGAGCAGCTTGGCCGCGGTCTTCATGCCGACCTTGGACACGCCCGGCACGCCGTCGGTCACGTCGCCCATCAGCGCCAGCAGGTCGACCAGCAGCTCGGGCGCGACGCCGAATTTCTTGCGCACCCAGGCATCGTCGTGCCACTCGCCCTTGAAATGGTCCCACACCAGCGCCCCTTGCGCAATCAGGCCGTGCAAGTCCTTGTCGGTGCTGGCCACGATGGCGTCGCCGCGCCCTTCGGCCAGCCAGCGCAGCACCCCGGTGCCGATCACGTCGTCCGCTTCGACCCCGGGCAGCATGAGCACGTGCAGTCCCTCGCCCGCCAGCTTCGCATGAAACCCGGGAAGCGCGTCGCGCAGGAAGGATGGCATCGGCGCGCGCTGCTCGCGGTAGCGCGGATACAGCGCGTGGCGCCAGGTGAGGCCGCCAAAGTCGAACGCCGCCAGCACGTGGGACGGCGCGTGCGTGGCGAGCAGCTTGCGGAACGACGACAGGGCGTGGCGCAGCGCGATATCGGCCTTCTCGGCCGAATCGGGTTCCGGACTGGCCTCGTACACGCGCCGCACGATATTGAGTCCGTCGATCGCAAGCAGCTTGCCCACGGCCTTATTTCAGCAGTTCGTACAGGCCGCCGCGCTCGAGCGCGCGCTGGTAGGCCGGACGCGCGTGGATGCGGTTCAAAAAGTCCAGCAGCCGGGGATACTTGTCGCCCAGCCCGCCGCGCGCGGCCCCCGCCTCCAGCACGAAGCTGATCTGGATGTCGGCGCCGCTGAACTCCTGGCCGGCGAACCAGCTTGACTTGGCCAGTTCGGCTTCAAGGTAGGCCAGATGCTGCGCGATCTGCGGCAGGATGAAGGTGCTCTTGACCTTTTGCGCGATGCCGCGCGCGATCGGCTTGGCGAAGAACGGCATCGGGCTCGTTTCGACGCGGTCGAACACGAGCTTCATCAAGAGCGGCGTCATGGCCGAGCCTTCGGCGTAGTGCATGAAGTAGGTGTAGCGCAGCTTGTCCGGCGTGCCGGCGGCCGGCACGAACCTGCCGTTGCCATAGCGTTCGAGCAGATACTCGATGATGGCGCCCGATTCGGCCACCGTGTTGGCGCCATCGGTAATCACGGGCGACTTTCCCAGCGGGTGCACCGCGCGCAGCTCGGGCGGCGCCAGCATGGTCTTGGGGTCGCGCTGGTACTTCTTGATCTCGTATTCCAGTCCCAATTCTTCCAGCAGCCACAAAATACGCTGGGAGCGCGAATTATTCAAATGGTGGACAATGATCATTGGGTTCTTTCGCCGGTATGGAATCGGCGCTAGCTTAGCATTGTTGCTGCCTATTGACCATGGAGTCACCAATGAGTTTCGCCTCGCCGCGCTACCTGCCGTTCCTGATCTCGCTGATCGTCTTTGCCTGGTCGGGCGCGCTCGCGCTGGGCGGCACAGGCCCCGGATGGTGGCTGGTGATCCTCAGCGGAGCCCTCGGTGCGGTCGGCATCGCCGACCTGACCCAGACCCGGCGCGCGCTGCGCCGCAATTACCCGATCCTGGCGCACTTCCGTTTTTTCTTCGAGTCGATCCGCCCCGAGATCCGCCAGTACTTCCTCGAAGACGACACCGACGCCAAGCCGTTCTCGCGCAACCAGCGCAGCATCGTCTACCAGCGCGCCAAGATGGAAACCGACAAACGTCCCTTCGGCACCCAGCTCGATGTCTATGAGCCGGGCTACGAATGGATCAACCACTCCATGGCGCCGGCGCCGATGGGCGACTACAACTTCCGCATCGAGATCGGCAACCACCCATCGTGCCCGCGCGCCCAGCCCTACAGCGCCAGCGTCTTCAATATCTCGGCGATGAGTTTCGGTTCGCTGTCGGCCAACGCGATCCTGGCGCTCAATGGCGGCGCGCGGCTGGGGGGCTTCATGCACGACACCGGCGAGGGCAGCATCAGCCGCTACCACCGCCAGAACGGCGGCGACCTGGTATGGGAGATCGGCTCCGGCTACTTCGGCTGCCGCAACCCGGACGGCAGCTTTTCGGAAGCGAACTTCGTCGCCAACGCCACACAGCCGCAGGTGAAGATGATCGAACTTAAAATGTCGCAGGGCGCCAAGCCGGGCCAGGGCGGCATTCTGCCGGGCGCCAAGGTGTCAATCGAAATCGCCGCCGCGCGCGGCGTCACCGTGGGCGTGGATTGCCTGTCGCCGGCCAGCCATTCGGCCTTTTCGACGCCCATCGAGATGCTGCACTTTATCGAGCGCCTGCGCACGCTCTCGGGCGGCAAGCCGACCGGCTTCAAGCTGGCCATCGGCCACCCGTGGGAGTTCTTCGGCATCGTCAAGGCCATGCTGGCGACCGGCATCCTGCCCGACTTTATCGTGGTCGACGGCGGCGAGGGCGGCACCGGCGCCGCACCCGTCGAATTCTCGGACCATGTCGGCACGCCGCTGCAGGAAGCGCTGCTGCTGGTGCATAACACCCTGGTCGGCGCGCGCCTGCGCGAGAAGATCAAGATCGGCGCCTCGGGCAAGATCATCACCGCCTTCGACATCGCGCGCACCATCGCGCTGGGCGCGGACTGGTGCAATTCGGCGCGCGGCTTCATGTTCGCGCTCGGCTGCGTGCAGTCGCAAAGCTGCCACACCGACCGCTGCCCGACCGGCGTGGCGACCCAGGACGAGCAGCGCCAGAAGGCGCTCGATGTGCCCGACAAGACCGCGCGCGTGGCCAACTTCCACCAGAATACGATGAAGGCGCTGGCGCAGCTGATCGCCGCCGCCGGGCTGACCCACCCCAACCAGCTCAACCCGCACCACCTGGTGCGGCGCGTCTCGCCCAACCAGGTCAAGCAGGTCTCGACGCTGCTGCCTTACCTGACCGAGGGCGAACTGCTCGACCCGGACCAGCTCGAACGCCTGCCGCCGGTTTTCGGGCTGTACTGGCCGATTGCCCAGGCCGAGTCGTTTCATCCGCTGCCTTGACCGGCAACCCGTCCTGAACCGTTTGCCCGGCTTGGACGACGCCGATCGGCTGCGCCAGCGGCAAGGGTAAGGCCAGCGCGGGACGACGAGGATACACGGATTTTCCCGCTAAAAAAGCGCGGTTTGTCACAATCACGGTGAATTTTCCATTCCCTGCACATGTCGCTCCATGCGAATTGCATACACTTGTTTCATTGGGTACTATCAAGCAATATTGCAATAAAGATCGCATTGACGATCAGACTACCCTGGAGACATGAATGCCGCGCCACCGCACTATCCGCCTGTCCGCCCTATCCCTGTTGCTCCTGTCCGTGCCGGCGCTGGCCGCCGCCCAGACCGCCCCGATGACGCCCGATATCGGCGCCACCGAATTCGTCCAGCCCGATAACGGCGCCGATTACGTCAAGCGCATCGTGATGATTCCGATGCGCGACGGGATCAAGCTGCACACCGTGATCGTGATTCCCAAGGGTGCCGCGCGCGCGCCGATGGTCCTTTCGCGCACGCCGTACAACGCGGCCAAACGCACCGAGCGCAATGTCAGCCCGCACATGGCGTCCATGCTCGCCGAGGGCGACGACGCCTATGTCGCCAACGGCTACATCCGCGTGTACCAGGATGTGCGCGGCAAGTATGGATCGGAAGGCGACTACGTCATGACGCGCCCCCTGCGCGGCCCGCTCAACGACAGCGCGGTCGACCATGCGACCGACGCCTGGGACACGATCGACTGGCTGGTCAAGAATATCCCGGAAAGTAACGGCAAGGTCGGCATGGTCGGCTCGTCGTACGAAGGCTTCACGGTACTCATGGCGCTGACCGATCCGCATCCGGCGCTCAAGGCTGCGGTGCCGATGAGCGCCATGGTCGATGGCTGGCGCGGCGACGACTGGTTCCACAACGGCGCCTTCCGCGTCACCAACCTGTCCTACATCGCCGGCCAGACGGCCACGCGCGGCAACGGGCCGGGCCTGGCCACCGGCGTGTACGACGACTACGAATTCGCGCTGCGCGCCGGTTCCGCGTCCGACTACGCCAAACGCTTCGGCGTCGACCAGCTCACCTTCACCAGGAAGCTCTTCGAGCATCCAGCCTACGACAGCTACTGGCAGCACCAGGCGCTCGACCGCATCCTCGGCGCGCGCCCGCTCAAGGTGCCCACCATGCACGTGGTGGGGCGCTGGGACCAGGAAGATATCTACGGCCCCTACGCCGCGTATGCCGCCGCCGAAAAGCTCGACACCGGCAACAGCATGAACCACCTGGTGGTCGGCCCGTGGCGCCACAGCGGCGTCAATGCCGACGGCTCCAGCCTTGGCGCGATCCGCTTCACGGGCGACACCGCGGCCGAATTCCGGCGCGAGGTGATGCTGCCCTTCCTGAATCAGTACCTGCGCGACGACGCACCCAAGGCCGACACGGCGCCGGTGCTGTCCTACCGCACCGGCACCAACAAATGGCAGCGCCTGGACAAGTGGCCGCTCACCGAGGTGATGAAACCGGTCTACCTGAAAGCCGGCGCGCGCCTGGACTTCGACAAGCCGGCCGCCGCTGCCAGCCTTGGCGCGGCCCAGGCCGACGACTATGTATCCGATCCGGCCAAGCCGGTGCCCTTCGTTGCGCGTCCGGTGCGCATGCACGATGGCGCGGTGTGGAAGCCATGGCTGGCCAGCGACCAGCGCGCGTTCTCGGACCGTCCCGACGTGCTCGCCTACGTGTCGGACAAGCTCGATGCGCCGCTGCAGATTTCCGGCCAGCCGATGGTCAACCTGTTCGCCGCCACCAGCGGCAGCGACGCCGACTGGGTCGTCAAGCTGATCGACGTCTATCCCGACGAAGTGGCGTCGCAGCCGGAACTGGGCGGCTACCAGCTGGGCATCGCGATGGATATCTTCCGCGGCCGCTACCGCGCGGGCCTGGACAAGCCGATGGCGATCACGCCGAACAAGGTGGAGCGCTACCGCTTCGCCCTGCCCAACGCCGACCACGTGTTCCTCAAGGGGCACCGGATCATGGTGCAGGTGCAGTCGAGCTGGTTCCCGCTGTACGACCGCAATCCGCAAACCTTCGTGCCGAATATTTTCTTCGCCAGGCCGGGCGACTACCGCAAGGCCACGCACAAGGTGTTCCACGCGCCGGGCATGGAAAGCGCGGTCGAACTGCCAGTGGTGCCGGCGGCGCAATGAGGCGGCCGATGCAAGACCTTTCCTGGCAACCTATAATGGTGTAAAGGCAAGTTCATTCGGCTTGCATAGTTTTTGAATGGACGTCGCGTGCGAAATCGATACGGGCTGGTGTTGGCACTTCTCTGTTTCTCCCTGAGCGCATGTTCGCTGGCCAGGATCAAGGAAGAAGCCAAGACCTTTTATTCGTCCACGGTGCTGGCGGGCGACGTCTCCAGCGCCCTTGCATGGGATAAGCCGGTGGTGGTCGCCGCCTACACGCGGCGCAATGGCAAGATCGAGATCGCGCACTACGCCGTGCTGCACGAAGCCGGCGGCTACGAACTGATTGTGCAAAAGGGCGAGTACGCCCTGTTCGCGTTCGGCGACGCCAACGGCAACCTGACCCTGGACCCCGGCGAACCGGTCGCCGAATACGGCATGGCGCCGGTGCGGGCCAGCGGCACCGGCTCGCTGGTCAATCTTGATCTGGTCATGTCCGACAAGGCGCAAAGCGCTATTCCAATTGGAACCGTGGTCGGCACGGCAGTAGGCACGGCGGTAGGCACGGCGGTAGGCGCCCGGCCATCGGGCAAACCGCACAGTACCCAGGTCGGCGCCATCGCCACCTTGGACGACCCCTTGTTTTCGGCCGACGCCGGGCGCCGCGGCTACTGGGCGCCGGTCGATTTTTTCAAGGAAGTGGGCGGCAATATCTACTTTTTGGAAGAATACGATCCGCGCAAGACGCCGGTCCTGTTCGTGCACGGCGCGGCCGGCTCGCCCCAGGACTGGGCCTACTTCCTCCAGCATCTGGACCGCAGCCGCTACCAGCCATGGATCTTCTATTACCCATCCGGCTCCTCGCTCGATTCCATGTCCTACCTGCTGTACTGGAAACTCGGCAATCTGCAGCGGCGCTACCATTTCGAGCGGCTTTACCTGACCGCGCACAGCATGGGCAGCCTGGTGGTGCGCTCCTTCCTGGCCGACTATGGCGACCAGTTCCCGGCCGCGAAATTGTTCATCACCCTGTCGGCGCCGTGGGGTGGCGACGCCCTCGCCGACCAGGGCGTCGCGTACTCGCCGGCCGTCATCCCGTCGTGGCACGATGTGCGCGCCGGCGGGCGCTTCGTGCAGACGCTGTTTCAAAAACCGCTTCCGCGCGAACTCGATTATTACCTGTTCTTCGGCCACGGCGGGCATTACAGCCTGCTGCGCCCTGCCAGCAATGACGGCGTCATCACCCTGGCCAGCCAGTTGCGGGCGGACGCGCAATCGGAAGCGCGGCGCGTGTTCGGCTATGACGAAGACCATGTCAGCATCCTGTCGTCGCCCCAGGTATTCGCCCAGTACGCGGCGCTGCTCAAGGAGGCCGACCAGCGCGGCAGCGATGCGCATGCGGCGGGCAAGGGCAATCTGCGCGTGACGTTCACTTACGCGCGCCCGGAAGAGATTTCGGCCTCGACGCCGGTGCTGATACTGACACCGCTCGATGCGGCGCACGAACGCATCGTCTGGCCGCTCGGCGCGCGCGACAGCGGGCGCGAACTGGGCCCTTTCCCGCCCGGGACCTACAACGTGGGCCTGGTAGCGCGCGCATTCAAGACCACGCCGGCCAGCACCCAGGTGACCATCGGCCCCGGCGGCATTCCCGACCTTGCCTTCCAGCTCACGCCACAGGGCATCCTGTCCGGCTACATCGGCGCCGACGTCACCCCGGCCGACAATCCGGCCGGCAGCTTCCGCGCGGGCCGGCGCGACATCGAGATCGAGTCGATCGTGCTCACCAACGGCACCGACCGGCGCGAGATCGCGCCCAGCGCGGACGCAAGGGACCGCACCCTGGAAGCGAACATGGCAGGCCAGGATTACAGTTTTAAATCGTTTTTTTCGTTTGTCGGCTTGAACGAAGGCCGGTATGAATTGACGATCAAGGTAAAGGGTTACCCGTCGTACCGGCATACCTACGATGTGGTGCCGGGAAAATACGGCTATGTGACGCCGATCGATTTGAGTGCGCCGAACTAAACGTCCAGCCGCGGCGAGCCGGCGGCGGGTCGCGCCGGCCGCGGAAGCACTGGAGCCGGTTTACTTCAGGTGAAGTTGAATCACGCGCCGTGATGGCGGCGCGCCCGCATCAATGCGCGGCGCCGGCGCATCCTCGCAAGTGCCGCAACTGCTGCAACCGCTGCCGCATCCGGCGGCGGCTTTCTTCTTGCCGAACAATTTGGCCCGCAAGGTGGCCGGCAGGTATTTCGAGGCCGCGTACCATGCGGCCGCGGCGACGATCAAGGCCACGATCAGGTTTTCCAGCATGTCAGGCTCCCATCGCGATGGCGACGCGGTAAGTGATGAACGAAGCGGTGTAGGCCAGCGCGAACATATAGCCGGCCATGATGAAGGCGTAGCGCACGCTGCCCGTTTCGCGCCGCACCACCGACAGGGTGGCGATGCACTGGGGCGCGAACACATACCAGGCCAGCAGCGACAGCGCGGTCGGCAGCGACCACGAATGCGAAATGATGGGCGCGAGCGTGGTGGCCAGTTCGTCGCCGGTCTGCGACAGCGCATACACGGTGCCCAGCGCGCCCACGGCCACTTCGCGCGCGGCCATGCCGGGCACCAGCGCGATGCAGATTTGCCAGCCGAAGCCGATCGGCCCGAACACCACGGCCAGCGCGCGGCCCAGCATGCCGGCGATGCTGTAATAGATAGGCGGTTGGGTGGCGCCTTCCGGCGCGCCGGGGAAGCTCGACAAGAACCACAGCAGCACCATCAGCGCCAGGATCACGGTACCGACGCGGACCAGGAAGATCTTGGCGCGTTCCCACAGGCCCAGCGCCAGGTTGCGCAGGTGCGGCCAGTGGTAGCTTGGCAGTTCCAGCATCAGCGGCTGGTGGCTGTTGGCGCCCATGAAGCGCTTGATCACCCAGGCCACCCCCATGGCGCTGATGATACCGGCGAAGTACAGGATGAACAGCACCAGTCCCTGCAGGTTGACCAGGCCACCGCCGACGTCGCGGTTGGGAATGAAGGCGGCGATGATCAGCGCATACACCGGCAGGCGCGCGGAACACGTCATCAAGGGCGCGATCATGATCGTCACCAGGCGGTCGCGCGGATTCTGGATGGTGCGCGCGGCCATCACACCCGGAATGGCGCAGGCAAAGCTCGACAGCAGCGGAATGAAGGCGCGTCCCGACAGACCGACCCCGCCCATGACCCGGTCGAGCAGGAAGGCGGCGCGCGGCAGGTAGCCGCAGTCTTCCAGCACCAAAATGAAAAAGAACAGGATCAGGATCTGCGGCAGGAACACCAGCACGCTGCCGACGCCGCCCAGGATGCCCTCGACCAGCAGGCTGCGCAGCATGCCCGCGCTCATCATGCCGCCGACCCAGGCGCCGACCGCCTCGACGGCGCCGCTGATCATTTCCATCGGCACCGCGGCCCAGCTGAACACGGCCTGGAACACCAGGAACATCAGCGCCGCCAGCAGGATCGGGCCGAATACCGGATGGAGCACCACGTCATCGATTTTTTCGGACAGGTTGCCGGTATCGTTGGCGTAGCTGACGCAGGCATCTAAAATGCGGCGCACTTCGCGCTGGGTTTCTTCGACCGGCACGGCATCGATGGCCGACAGCGGCGCGGCCTTCACGGCGGCGGCGTGCGGCATCAGGTCGAGCGCCTTGAGCAGCGACAGTTCGCCGCCGCTCTGCACGGCCACGGTGTCGACCACGGTCATGCCCAGTTCCTGCGCCAGCTTGGCGCTGTCGATCTTGATGCCGCGCTTGTGGGCCACGTCGACCATGTTCAGCGCCAGCACCATGGGCAGGCCGAGGCGGCGGATTTCGAGGACCAGGCGCAGGTTCAGGCGCAAGTTGGTGGCGTTGACCACGCAGACGACGGCGTCAGGCGCCTGCTCGCCCGCGCGCAGTCCGCCGACCACGTCGCGTGTGATGGCTTCGTCGGGGGTGGTGGCCGACAGGCTGTAGGCGCCCGGCAAATCCAGTACCCTGAAGGCACGCCCGGCGGGCGAGGTGAAACTGCCCTCCTTGCGCTCGATGGTCACCCCGGCGTAATTGGCAACCTTCTGGCGCGCGCCCGTGAGGCGGTTGAACAGGGCAGTCTTGCCGCAATTCGGATTGCCCAACAGCGCAATGAGCGGCGTGCGCGTCACTGCCTGGACTTGTGGTTCTACAGCACCCATTGTTGTTTCCGTTGTTTCCGTTATTCCGGTTTGACCGAGATCAGCGACGCCTCGAAGCGGCGCAGCGCGAAGGTGGAATCGCCCACCTTGACCGCCACCGGATCGCCGCCCGGCAAGCGCTTGAGCATGCGGATGCGCTCGCCCGGCACGAAGCCCAGCTCCATCAGGCGGCGCGCGACGTCGACGCCGCCCGCGTCCGCCGCACAGGGCGCCAGGTGGATCACGGTACCGCTCTGGCCGGGGAACAGGGCATCGAGCGTGATCAGGGTCGGGGCAAGAGTCATATTGTCACTTCACTAAGATAAGTGGAATTCGCGCTACATCGTGTTGGATACTAGCATCATAAACGTAAATGCGACTTATTTCTATTTAGAGTTGGCCCTTTTTTGAGAAAACCACTTGCAAACGATTTGAAGTTGCTACAGAATACAAATCTTAATGATAATGATTCTCATTATAGTGAAAGCGGCAAGATTGTCCGCCGAGCCAACGCAAAGCCAAGTCAAAGGAAGGTGCTTCGATGATCGTCTGTGTTTGCAATAATATTTCCGACCGCGAAATTCGTCAGGCGGTCGATCTGGGCCTGTCGTCGATGGCCGAGCTGCGCCGCGACCTGGGCGTGGCCACCTGCTGCGGCAAATGCGCCAGCTGCGCCAAACAAGTGCTGAACGAACACCTCGACAGCAACATCAACGCCACCGAGCTGTCGTTCCGCTCGGCGCAAACCGCCTGAGTGTTCCCATGAGCGCAATGACCTTTTCCACCGACGCCGGCATGGGCGACCCCACCGCCGTGGTGGCGAAGCTGCGCGCCAAGTTCGGCCCCTTCGCCGCCGTGATCGCCATCCACGCCGTGCTGTTCTACCTGATTTCGAGCGGCCTGCTGCACCGCATGGTCGAGGTAGCGATCCCGCAGGCGGTGATGGTGACTTTTGTCGCCCCGCCGCCTCCGCCGCCCAAGCCGGCCGCGCCCGCCGCACCGAAAACCGTGGCGATCGCCCGGCTGCGCCCGCCGCCGCCGGTGGTCGTGCCGCCGACGGCCATCGTGCAGGCGCCCGTGCCAAATACCATTACCGCCTCGCCGCCTTCGGCCCCCGCCGTCATCGAGGCGCCGGCCGCGCCGGTGGCCGTGGCGGCGCCGCCGGCCCCGCCCTCGGCCGGGCCGAAGACGATCACCTCCGGTGTCGAATACATCCAGCCGCCGCAGCCGGTGTACCCGACCATGTCCAAGCGCATGGGCGAACAGGGCAAGGTCGTGCTGCTCATCCTGGTCAACGAAAAAGGCATGCCCGACCAGGTCAGGGTGCAGAGCTCATCGGGCTCTTCGCGCCTCGATGAAGCGGGCCGCCAGGCCGCCCTGCGCGCCGTGTTCAAGCCGCACGTGGAAGATGGCCATGCGGTCGCCGTCTACGTGATCGTGCCGCTGACCTTCCAGCTCGCCAGCTGATCGGTTCAAGGGCAACAAAGGGACGGTCCAGGCGGCCGTCTTTCGTCATGGGCACTGGTTTTTTTGCTATGATGGACATACTCTCCATCATTAAAGAAAGCCTCCCATGAAGGGCGACAAGAACATCATCCGGCTGCTCAATGCACAGCTGACCAACGAGCTCTCCGCGATCAACCAGTACTTCCTGCATGCGCGCATGTACCGCCACTGGGGTCTGGAAAAGCTGGCCAAGAAAGAATACGAAGAATCGATCGGCGAGATGAAGCATGCCGACAAGCTGATCGACCGCATCCTGATGCTCGACGGCTTGCCGAACCTGCAAGCGCTGCACAAGCTGCTGATCGGCGAATCGACCCAGGAAATGATCGAATGCGACCTGAAACTTGAGCAAGCCGCGCATGCCACGGTCAAGGAAGGCATCGCCGCTTCCGAAGTGGCCGGCGACTACGTCACGCGCGACCTGTTCCTGATGATCCTCGAAGACACCGAGGAACACATCGACTGGCTCGAAACGCAGCTGGACCTGATCGTCAAGGTCGGCATCCAGAACTACCTGCAAAGCCAGATGGGCGAGCACGCTTAAACCAGGTATCGCGTTAACCGCGACACCGGCCACCGCCCACCGCCCACCGTCGCCCCCCGCGCAGGCGGGGGCCCAAGTTTTCTGCTCAGTCGATGGCTGCGCAACGAAATTGGGCCCCCGCCTGCGCGGGGGCGACGGTTTTACGCGGGGCGACGGTTTTACGTGGGGGCGATGGTGTTCAGCCTAGCGGTAAGAGCTTCCTCACCCGATGCGCCAGCGCGCCACCCACTTGTCGTAAAAAGCGAGATTGCCCGGTATCGCACCGGGGATTGTGCATACCGCGCCGGCGAACTCGTTGGCGCGCGCCAGGGTCGTGTCCAGTTCCCAGCCGCGCTGGCGGCCCAGCAAGAACATCGCCGAGAACGCATCGCCCGCCCCCACCGTATCGATCACGAAGGGCGGCAGCGGATTGTCGCGATGGACCAGCACCGTGCCGTCGGCGCCAAAATACACCGAACCGCGGTGGCCCAGGGTCACGATCAGCGCCTCCAGCCCGAACAACTGCACCAGCACCGCGCACGCGGCGCGAACCTCCTCGCCTTCCAGCGGCGCCGAGGATGGGTGGATATCGGCATACCACGCGAACAGCGATTGCAGTTCCTCTTCATTGACCTTGGCGATATCGGCCGCGTGCAGCGAGTGGAACACGCAGCGCTCGTCGAACTGGCCTTCGCGCAGGTTCAGGTCGAGGTAGCGGCGGGCGTTGCAAGTGTCGAGCAGCGCGTACAGGGTGTCGCGCGAGCGCGGGCAGCGCTGCGCCAGGGTGCCGAAATAGATGGCCGCGGCCTCCACCGCCTCCATCGCGGCCAGCGCCTGTTCGGGATTGATGTAATCGTAGGCCTGGCCCGGCAGGATCACCAGACGGCGGCCGCGCGCATGGCGCCGGACCGCGACGCGCCCGGTTTCCTCCATCCGGTCGAGCTGCAGGCCGGCGTCGGACATGGCGAAGCGCTCGAATTCGGCGCGCACGAGGGCGCCGTTCCTGTCGTCGCCGATGCGGGTAATGGCCAGCTGCGGCGACATGAAGGCCGCCAGGTGGCGCGCCACGTTGAACGGCGCGCCGCCGACCACCTGCCCGCTCGAAAAATCGTCGACCAGGGCCTCGCCATACACTACGGTTGTCATCTTCTGCATTCCTTGCGCGTTGCGGCGCCGCGAACGCCTATGGCTTGGCGCCGGCGAGCGCGGACGGCGCAGCGGCGCGCCCCGCCTGACCGAGCTTCACGCGCAGCACCGCTGCCGCCGCGCACAGCATGAGGGCGCCGGCGAGCATTATAACGTTCTCGGGATTGCCGCCAAGCCAGCTGCGGTAGTACAGCGGCAAGGTGACAATCTGGATGATCATCGGGATCACGATGAACATGTTAAAGATGCCCATGTAGACGCCGGTGCGCTCGGGCGGAATGCTCCCGGCCAGCATGATGTACGGGTTGCCCATGATGCTGGCCCAGGCCAGGCCGATGCCCACCATCGGTATCAACAGCAGCGCCGGCGACCGGATCTGGGGAATCGCCAGCATGCCGATGCCGGCCAGCGCCAGGCACACGCAATGCGTGACCTTCGGTCCGTAGCGGCGCGTGAACGGCACCAGCGCGAAGGCGCCGATAAAGGCAACGAAGTTATAGAACGCGCCGACCTTGCCCTTGAGTAGTCCGGCGTCGCGAAAGCCCTGCGAGGCCGGGTCGGTGGTGCCGTAGAGGGTGGTGGCCAGCGACAAGGTGATGTATTGCCAGTAGCAGAACATGGCGTACCACTGGAACAGCTTGACCAGCGCCAGCTGCTTCATCGTCGGCGGCATCTCGCGCATCGCGCTGCCGATCTCGCGCAGGGTGTGCATGAAGCCGCGCGGCCGGCCGCGCAGCGCCGCCACCTCGCGCACGCTCAAGGGGTGTTCACCGGTGGTCTTGACCGTCCACAGCACCGACGCGATCGAAAACACCGCGCCGATCAGGAACGCGGCGATGACGATGTGCGGGATCTGGCTGGCGTTGACGGCATCCTTGTTCATCCCCGCCAGCACCAGCAGCGACGGCGTGAGATAGGCCAGTGTCTGCCCCAGTCCCGTGAACGCGCTCTGGGTCATGAAGCCCAGCGAATGCTGGCCGGGATCAAGCTTGTCGCTCACAAAAGCGCGGTACGGTTCCATCGTCACGTTGTTGGCCGCGTCGAGGATCCACAGCAGGCTGGCGGCCATCCACAGGGTGGAACTGAACGGCATGCACAGCAGGCCGATGCTGCACAGGATCGCGCCGAGCAGGAAGTACGGCGTGCGCCGCCCCCAGCGCGTGACGGTGCGGTCGCTCATGGCGCCCACGATGGGTTGGACGATCAGCCCCGTCACCGGACCGGCCAGCCACAGGTAGGGCAGGCTGGCCTCGTCGGCGCCGAGGTAGTTGTAGATCGGGCTCATGCTGCTTTGCTGCAGGCCGAAGCTGAACTGGATGCCGAAGAATCCGACATTCATGTTCACGATCTGCCAGAACGACAACGTGGGTTTGGTGATCGACATGGTGCTCTTTCGTGGGGTCAGTCGGCGAGCCAGCGCGCGACATAGGGCGCGTAAAAGGCGCGTTCGGCCGGCACCGCGCCGGCAATGGCGCAGACGGCGCCGGCAAATTCGTTGGCGCGCGCCAGGGTGAGCTCGAGCGGCCAGCCGCGCTCGCGCCCCAGCAGGAAGATCGCGGAAAAGGCGTCGCCGGCGCCGACCGTGTCGACCATGCGCGCCGGCTTGACGGTATCGGCATGGACCACGGTGGCGCCGTCAGCCCCGAAGTACACCGAGCCGCGCGGCCCGAGCGTGACGATCAGGGCCTCGAGCGCGAAGATGCGGATCAGGGCCGCGCAGGCGCCGCGCACGCCGCTGCCGCCCATGTCGCCGGTGTCCTGGCGCGTGTGGGTGTACCAGCCGAACAGGTCTTGCAGTTCCTCTTCGTTGACCTTGACGATGTCGGCCTCGTGCAGCGACTCGAACACGCAGCGCTCGCTGACCTGGCCTTCGCGCACATTCAGGTCCAGGTAACGCACCGCGTCGCAGGAGCGCAGCAGCGCGCGCAGCGTCGCGCGCGAGGTCGGGTGGCGCTGCGCCAGGGTGCCGAAATAAACGGTCGATGGGGTGCATGCTGCGGCCGCGGCCAACGCGGCGGCGCTGTCGATGCGGTCGTAGGCCTGGTCGGGCAGGATGGTGAAGCGATGACCGTTCTCGCCACGTTCGACCAGCACGCGTCCGGTCGGCTCGGTGGGGTCGCGCTGCAAACCCTGCTGCGCCAGGCCGAAATGCTCGAATTGCGCGCACAGCAGCGCGCCGGCCTGGTCGTCGCCGGTGCGCGTGATCATCAGGGGCGCGCTGCCGAACGCCGCCAGGTTGCGCGCCACGTTGAAGGGCGCGCCGCCCACCACCTGCCCGGTAAGGAAATCGTCCACCAGCGCCTCCCCGAACACCACGATCGATCCTGTCGCCATCTGCATGTCTGCCGCCCTCATTGAACTTGATCCATCGTTAAAAATCATACTACGCTCAGCGTTCCAGCCACAGCATGTCCCACGGCGCCAGCGCGATGACGTCGCCCGCGCCCGGCCACTGCCCCGCGCCGATATCGGACAGGCGAAACGAGAGCGGCTGCGCCGAAAAATTCGACAGGCTCAAAAAACGCTCGCCGCGCGCCAGGGCCAGCAAGGCCGGGTAGGGTGTCTCGAGCAGCGCGCGCGGCGCATCGGCGGCCAGTACCGGCAAGCCGCGCCGCCGCTTAAGCAGCGCGCGCAAGGCACCGAACACACGCCCGGCCGGCGTCGATGGATCGTGGCGCTGCACGTAACGCAGCTGGTCGAACGGTGCGCGCTGCACCCAGCGCGTGTCGCGCGCGCGCCCGGGGTCGTCGAGATACGTGTGATCGTTTTCCATGCCCAGTTCATCGCCCATGTACAGCATCGGCATGCCGCCGAAGGCCAGCGCCAGGCCATGCAGCAGCATCAGGCGGCGCAGCGCGCACGCCTCCTGCTCCGGGTCGCGGGCCGTCTCCAGGCCCGCCAGCGCGGCGGCGCTGCCATTGGTGCCATGCACGGCGCGCCCGGCGCCGGTCTGGAAGGCCACGCCGGCCGCGAAGCTGGCGCTGTCGCCGCCCCCGTAAAAATCGGCGATGCCGGCCAGCCGCCGCGGCGACCCGGCCTCCGCGCGCAGCACGTTCCAGCCGATGTCGTCGTGGCAGCGCACATAGGTCAGCCAGCTGGCGGCCGGCGGCAGTGCCGGCGTGGCGGCGGCGACCGCGCGCAGCAGGCCGGCGTCCTGCTCGGCCAGCGCAGCCCAGCCGGCCGCCATCAGGGTGCTGTGGTAGGCCAGGTGACATTCGCGCGCGGTGCCGCCGGCGTCGCCGAAGTAGGCCGGCAGTTCGCGTGTGGGGACGATGGCTTCGGCCTTGAGCAGCACCCCGGGCGCGGCGATCTCCACGATCGCGCGCAGCACCTGCAGCAGTTCGTGCGCCTCCGGCTGGTTCATGCAGTCGCTGCCCTCGCGCTTCCACAGGAAGGCGGTCGAATCGAGCCGGAACACCTCCACGCCGCGGTTGGCAAGGCCCAGCAGGCTGCGGACCATCGCCGCCAGCACGTGCGGATTGGCGTAGTTCAGATCCCACTGGAAGGGATAGAAGGTGGTCCAGACCCAGGCCTGCATCGGATCGACCCAGGTGAAGTTGCCGGGCGCCGCCTCGGGGAAAATCTGGCCTACCGTCTGTTCATAGCGGTCCGGCTGTTTGCGGTCGGGGAAGACATGGAAGTAGTCGCGCAGCGCCGGATCGCCATCCCTGGCGCCAAGCGCCCAGGCGTGATCGTCGGCCACGTGATTGAGCACCAGGTCGCAGCACAGGCTGATGCCGGCGCCGCGCAGCGCCGCCGTCAGCTCCAGCAGGTCGGCCGCGCTGCCGAGGGCCGGATCGACCTCGTCGAAGCTGGCCACGGCGAAGCCGCCGTCGCTGTCGCCGGCGCGCGGGCGCAGGAAAGGCAGCAGGTGCAGGTAAGTGACGCCCATCTCGCGCAGGTGGGCGATGCGCCCGATCACGCCGCGCAGGCTGCCGCCGAACTGCTGCACGTAGGCGCTGTAGCCGAGCATGTGCTCGCTGGTGAACCAGGCGGGATCGGCGGCGCGCCTGCTGTCCTGCGCCAGCAGTTCGGGCGAACGCGCGCCGTGCAGCGCGCCGACGGCGCCCATCAGGTCCGCGTACCACGCGTGAAAATCGGGGCGATGGCCGTACAGCCGGCGCAGGCGGTCCAGCAGCACAGGTTCGTGCCGGGTGTAGCGCTGCGCCGCCTGCTCGCGCAGATGAAGCGGCAGCGGATCGAGCATGCGCTGGCGCGGTGAGAGAGTGGTCATGGTGGCCAAGAAAGAGAGGAGGCCGCGGCCGGCGCGCTGGGAATGCGCCGGCGGCAGCGGGACTAAAAAGCGTACTTGATGGTGGCCTTGATGGCACGGCCGCTGATCGAACGGGCGGCATGGCCGTCGCCTTCGACTTCGGTGTAGCCGATCTTGTTGAACAGGTTGTTCGCGCTCAGCGCGAGCTGGGTACGCTCGCCCAACTGGTAATTGAAGAAGCCATGCACCACCGCGTAGGCCGGCATGATGATCGTGTGCGCGTCGTCGGCCCATGACTTGCCGGTGCCGATCACACTCACGCCGAAGCTGGCGTCGCCAATGACGTAGCTCGGCGTGAGCTGGTACACCACCTTGGCCTGGCGCCGCGGCGTATTGCCGATGACGGCCTCGGCGCCGGGCGCGGTGGCGGTGATTCTGGCATGGGTCCAGGTCAGGCCGCCGGCCACGCGCAGCGCGCCGCCGTTGTAGGCCGCTTCCAGCTCGACACCCTTGGCGTCGTAGCTGTTGGCGGTGCTGCGCTGGGTGGTCGCCTCGTAATTCGATTCGCGCGTCTTTGCCTGGAACACGGTGGCAAAGGTGCTGATGCCGCCCTTGCGCCATTTGACGCCGCCTTCGAGCTGCTTGACCGTGTTGATGCTGACCGGCGCGCTGCCGTCCAGCGGAGCGCCGAACAGGATGCGGTCGGCATTGAAGGCGACGCCGTCGCTGGCGCGCGCGAACACCGCCAGGCCGGTGCCCAGCTTGTAGTTGCCGCCCACCGAATACGAGGTGCGCGAAACGTCATAGTCGACCCGCTGCGCCGTCGCCGGATCGTAGTAGGTGGCGCCGGTGGCGATGTTGGCGCTGCCGCTGGCGCTTTGCATGTCGCGCCGCAGGCTGGCGTCGACATTCAAGGCGCCGCGCTCGACACCCAGGTTCACGTAAGGAGAGGTCAGCTTGTATTGCATGTCGACCGCGCGCGAACAGCAGGCGCCGAACGCCGGTCCGACCAGGCCCGGTGTGGCGCTGGCGGTGCGCAGCAGCGCCGGCTGGTCGCCGCTGGCCTGCATCAGGTACTCGTTGAAGTTCCAGGTCAGCCCGAGGTTTTGCACCGACAGGTACAGGCCGCCCGTGGCGGTCAGCTTGGTGCCCTGGTCCAGGGTAAAGGTCTTCGACAGGCGGGTATCGTTGAACACGGCGCCGGCGTCGTCGATCGAGGTATTGAATACCACCGCGGAAAAGGCGCGGCCGCTGTAGGCCTTGCCGGCGTTCGGCCCGGTGGCGAAGGTGTACTCGCCGATGTTGCCGTTGTTGCCCGCGAAGACGCCGATAAAGCGGCCCGTGTTATCCGACCAGCGCAGGTTTTCGCTCAGGGTCCAGGCGTCGCCCAGGGTGAAGCGCGCTTCCAGCCCGATGGCGGTGCTCTTGACCGCCAGGCCATCGTTCACGTCGCTGGCTACCTTGCCGTTGTCCTTGGCTAAGGTGACGTCGCGCACCCAGTGCGGCGAATAGAAGCTCACCTCGCGCGGATCGATGCCGGGGATCTCGGAGAGGACCTTGTTGTTCACCTGGACCGGCACCGGCATGCCGGTCGGCGTCTTGTCGTTGACGTGCTTGAACGACAGCCGGATGAAACCATTATCCAGTTCATGGGTGACATTGGCGCGGATCTGGCCGCCCTTCTCGGTGTTCATGCCGGTCTTGCGGATGCCTTCGCCGTAGCGGTAAAAGCCGCCCACGAAGAAGCGCGTCTTGTCCAACAAGGGCGCGCCGTAGTCGAAGTCGACCCGGGTGGTATCGTAATCGAGGCCCTTGGTCAGGCCGACACTGCCGCCCTTCTCCACCCCGGTCTTGCTGATGAAGTTGATGATGCCGCCCGGCGCATTGCTGGCCAGGGTCGATGCGGAACCGCCGCGCACCACTTCCAGGTGATCGAGGCCGCCGTCGATCTTGACGTAGCTGTCGGGCGTGATGAAATTGAAGTCGCCCGATTGCAGCACCGGCAGGCCGTCTTCCTGGATCTGCACGTAGCGCGCGCCGCCGGCCGACACCGGCACGCCGCGCACCGAGATGTTGGCATTGCCTTCGCCCCCGGACGACTCCGAGCGCACGCCGGGGATAGCGCGCAGCACGTCGGCCGCGCTGGTGGGCGCGGTCTTGAGGACGGCGTCGAGCTCCAGGGTGCTGACCGAGACGCTCGACTTCATTTTCGACGAGCCGCCGCTGGTGCCGGTGACGACGACGCGCTCCATGTTCAAGCCATCGGTGGCGGGCACCTCGGTGGACGGGGTTTGCTGGGCGGCGGCGCCGATGTGAAGCACCGCGATGGACACGGCCGCGGCCATGCGTGTGGTCTGGAATTTCATAGTCTCCTCCGGTAGGGGATGCGCCGTAGACCGGCGCTTATTGGTGTGTGCGAACGGATTATGACTCAGGCATTTTTTTAATGCAATCGATTGCATTACTGTTTAGCACAACGAAATGAGGCATTTTTCCCACAACATCGTAGATTAATGCAATCGATTACATGTTAGCCGGACAGGCGCTGGAAGGAAGATGCGAACAGAAGATCAGGTGGACGTGGCGCGCACGATCAGCTCGGTCGGCAATTGCAGGGAGCCGGCCGGCTGGTTGTCGATGATCGCCAGCAGCGCCCCCACCAAGGCCTGTCCGGCGGCGCGGATCGGCTGGCGGATCGTGGTCAGCGGTGGATGGAAGTAGGTGGACAGTTCGATGTCGTCGTAACCGACCACGGCGACATCATCGGGCACCTGCTTGCCGAGCGCGCGCAGGGTGTTAATCGCGGTCATCGCCAGCAAGTCGCTGCAGGCAAACGCTGCATCGTAGGGCACGGCGCGGCGCTCGATCTCGCGCACCGCCTGGTCGCCGCCCTCGGGCAGGAACGACACCGACACCCGCAGTTGCGGGTCGAGCGGCAAGCCATGCCTGGCCAGCGCGTTGCAATAGCCGCTGTAGCGCTGCGCGACTTCAGGCAGGTTGATATCGCCAAAAAACGCGATGCGCCTGCGCCCCGCCGCGATCAGGTGTTCGGTGGCCAGCATGCCGCCGCTGACGTTGTCGCCGCCGACGGTGGTGTAGAGCTGCTGCGGCAGCTGCGCGCCCCACACGACGATCGGCACGTGGCGCGCCGCCAGCTGGTTGAGCTGGTCGTGATGGCGCCACTGGCCGATCAGGATCAGGCCGATCACCCTCCCGGTATCGAAAGGCATGGCGGCCGCGTCGAGCTGCTCGGCGTCCACGCGCGAGAGCAGCATGTCGAAACCGCGCTCGGTCAGCGCATCGGCCAGGCTGCCGAGCATGCTCAGGAAAAACGGATCGGACAAATGCTGGCGCGTCGCCGAATCGTAGGGAACCACCACGCCGATCGTGCGGTTTTGCTTGAGCCGCAGGTTTTGCGCGCCGATATTGATGGTGTACTTGAGGGAACTGGCCAGCTCCAGGATGCGGGTGCGGGTTTCCTCGTTGACCAGCGGGCTGCGGTTCAGCGCGCGCGACACGGTCGCTTTCGACACGCCGGCAAGGCGCGCGATGTCGGCCATCTGCAAACGCTTTTGCGCGGCGCTGCCCGCAAGGTCGTCCGGTGGAGAAGTACCCATGGCCCCGCAGTGCGCGTTTAGAACGGCACCGTGTCTTTGAACGACTGGCGCTCCGACAGCTTGTCGAACAGCTTGGCCAGGTTGGGGTAGTCGGTGCGCCAGTCGATCTCGGGGAAGCGGAAGGCGATCCAGCCGAGCGCGCAGCCGACGGCGACGTCGGCCAGGGTGTAATGGTTGCCCTTGCAGAAAGGCGACTCGCCCAGGTTGGCCGACATGACGGCCAGGCCCGCATGCACCTTGCCCATCTGGCGCTCGATCCAGGCCGGGCTCTGCTGCTCTTGCGGGCGCAGGGTTTTTTCCAGGCGCACCAGCACGGCCGCGTCGAGCACGCCGTCGGCCAGCGCTTCCCAGACCTTGATGTCGGAGCGGTCGCGCCCGTTCGGCGGCAGCAGCTTGCACACCGGGGTGAGGGTGTCGATGTACTCGACGATGACGCGCGAATCGTACATCGGGCTGCCGTCTTCCATGATCAGGCAGGGCACCTTGCCCAGCGGATTGGACAGATGAATCCTGGTTTCGGCCGTCCAGACGTTCTCGAGTTCGAGATCATAGTCGAGCTTTTTCTCGGCCATGACGACACGAACCTTGCGGACAAACGGACTGGCGGTGGAACCGATGAGTTTCATAGATGCTTAGTGTGGACGATTGATCGACAGTATAGCATCGCCCCCGGCGCGCGATGGGCCCCGGAACGCCGCCCGGACGCGCTTGCAACACAGGCTTGACAAGGCCGCCGGTGGTAAAATATCGGTCTTTGCAGCAATGCACACAGCTCATCCATTCCTCCATAAGCGCCCTCTCCCATGACCTCTACCGCTCCCTACTCCACCTTGTCGGCCCTGTCCCCGCTCGATGGCCGCTACGCCGCCAAGACCGACAAACTGCGTCCGATCCTGTCCGAAGCCGGCTTCATGCACCACCGGGTCAAGGTGGAAATTTCCTGGCTGCAGGCGCTGTCGCAAGCCGGCTTCGCCGAGATCAAGCCGTTCTCGGCCGAGGCAAACGCCCTGCTCGACAAGATGGCCAGCGGTTTCACGGAAAGCGATGCGGCGCGCATCAAGGAAATCGAAGCGGTCACCAACCATGACGTCAAGGCGGTCGAGTACTGGCTCAAGGAACAGGTCAAGGATGTGCCGGAACTGGTCGCGGCGACCGAATTCATCCACTTTGCATGCACCTCGGAAGACATCAACAATACGTCGCACGGGATGATGCTCAAGGCCGCGCGCGATGGCGTGATGCTGCCGGCGCTGCAAGGCCTGGTTACCAAGCTGACCGAGATCGCGCATGCCAACGCCGAGCTGCCGATGCTCTCGCGCACGCACGGCCAGACCGCCAGCCCGACCACCCTGGGCAAGGAGATGGCGAACGTGGTTGCGCGCCTGAAACGCGCGATCAAACGCATCGCCGACGTTGAAATCCTGGGCAAGATGAATGGCGCGGTCGGCAACTACAACGCCCACCTGTCGGCCTATCCCGATTTCGACTGGGAAACGTTCTCGAAAAATGTCATCGAACAGCGCCTCGGGCTGACCTTCAATCCATACACGATCCAGATCGAGCCGCACGATTACATGGCCGAGCTGTTCGATGCGATCGCGCGCACCAACACCATCTTGCTGGACCTGAACCGCGATATCTGGGCCTATATTTCGCTCGGTTACTTCAAGCAGACGACCAAGGCGGGCGAGATCGGTTCGTCGACCATGCCGCACAAGGTCAATCCGATCGACTTCGAAAATTCCGAGGGCAACCTGGGGCTGGCCAATGCCGTCCTGAAACACATGGCGGAAAAGCTGCCGGTATCGCGCATGCAGCGCGACCTGACCGACTCGACCGTGCTGCGGAATATCGGCGTCGGTTTCGGGTATGCCCTGCTGGCGTACGACAGCTGCCTGCGCGGCCTGAACAAGCTGGAAGTGAACGCGGCGCGCCTGGCGCAAGATCTGGATGCGAACTGGGAAGTACTGGCCGAGCCGGTGCAAACCGTGATGCGCCGCTATGGCATCGAAAACCCGTACGAGCAACTCAAGGAACTGACGCGCGGCAAGGGGATTTCGAAAGATGCCTTGCGCGAGTTCGTGCTGACCCTGGCGATTCCGCAGGACGCGAAAGACTTGCTGCTGGCGATGACGCCGTCCAATTACGTGGGGATCGCGGCCAAGCTGGCCAAGGCCATTTAAGCCGGCCTGCAAGGTGGGCTGACTGGAAACGTCAAAACGGGCCCGTGGGCCCGTTTTACATTCACTTACGACTGATACGGCTTTCGCTCTAGCTGCCGGGGGGGCCCTGCGTTAATCTTTTACTCAAGATCAAACGAACAGGAGCACTACCATGGAACAGATCAACAAAACCTCGCGTATCCACCCATTGATGGCGGCAGCGGCGCTGTCGGTCATTGCGCTCAGCGTGGCGGGCACGGCGGCAATCACGGGTCTGATTCCCAGCTCCAAGGCCGACACCAGCGCGGTAGCGACAGCGCCGCAAGCACTGGTGGCGCCCCAGGCGCTGGCCGCGCAGCCGGCCCCGACGGCCCAGCAACTGGCCGACGCGCAGCTGATGGTAGCCAAGTATTCGCCGCAAGCCGCACAGCCGTTGCCGGCGCCTGAACCGGAGTACGAGAAGCCGGTCGTGAAAAAAGTCGTGCATACGCAGCACCATGCCCCACAGCACACCCGGCTTGCGCAACACCAGTCCGACAACTACCGCGCCCAGCCAGCCTATCGCAGCGAGCCGGTGCAGCAGCAAGCAAGCCAGCCCAACTATGTGGGCATCGGCACCGGCGCCGTCATCGGCGGTTTGCTCGGTAACCAGATTGGCGGCGGCAAGGGCAAGAAGATTGCCACGGTGGCTGGTGTGATCGGTGGCGGCTTCCTGGGCAACGAAATCGCCAACCGCAACAAATAAACCGGCAAGGCGCGGCGCAAACCGGCCCACAAGCAGGGGGCATCGTTTCATGAAGCTCCCGTCGTTCCCGCCTCTCCAGGAACTGGCCTCCGGACTCGATGGCGTTAGGTTCAGCGTTTTTCTGACCACAAACTTCGAAACCGTCATTCCCGCGCAGGCGGGAATCCAATTTCGTACCGCTACAGGCGACTCGACAGAATTGGATTCCCGCCTGCGCGGGAATGACGAAGCTTAAGCTAACGGTAATTGCCTTTGGACTTGCCTCGTTCCACGGAATTGGAGGAGTTTCTTAGAAACTGGAGGCTGCGCGGGAACGACGGACATTAAGTCAACGGTACGCACTATCCGCACCGTGTCGGCCGGCATCGTGACAATTTTCTTCATCAATTCATCCACACCAGCTTGAGCGCAATCTCGCGCGGCACCTCGCTGCGCGTGGCCAGCGGCCCGTACTCGGCATGCGCGCCGTTGAGATTATTCCCCGACAGCGACAGCTCGACATTGCGGCGCAGGCGCCAGCCGAAGCGCGCGTCCAGCGCCCGGTACGCGGGCACCTTGTCGCTCTCGAGCCGCGCCACCTTGCGCACGGCCAGCTCCAGTTCCTTGTCGTCGGCCACGGTGAAGGTGGAACGCAGCTGCGCCGTGTGCGACGGATCGCGTCCGCTGGTGCGCGGTCCGGCCGCATCGTTGCTGCCCGGCTTGAGCCAGAAGCGCTGGTGCAGCGCCATCCAGCCCGCGCTCAGGCGCCAGTAGGGCGTGGCTTGATAGCTGCCCCACATCTCGATGCCGCTCGACTTGCCTTCCATCTTGCTGTCGAAGGTCAAAAAGGTGCCCCCCGCATCGACTTCCTGGGTGCGCAAGTGGTCGTAGCGGTTGTGGAACACGGTAGCCGAGTACGACAGTTGCGGCAGCGGCTGGCCGCGGTAGCCGAGTTCGAACACCTTCGCCACTTCAGAGCGCACCCGCGGCCCGCCGCGCAGCAAAAACGGGGCGTGGCCGGGAATGTAGGTATCGGCATCGAGCCGTGACGGCGCGCGCACCGTGCGCGAGGCGCCGCCCCACAGCGCATGGTAGGGCGTGAGCTGCCAGGCCAGGCGCATGCTGGGCAGGAACTCGGCGCCCGTGTAATCGTTGCGCTCGACCCGCGCCCCGAGGATCAGGCGCAGGTCCTCGCGCACGGCCAGCTCGTCCTGCGCGAACAGGCTGGCCCAGTCCTGCTCGACCTTGGCGGGCAGGAAGGCGATCGTGTCGCTGTTGGTCACCGCATCCCAGGTGTGGCGCACATTGGCGCCCCACACCAGCTGGCCAATGCCGCTCGCCGGCAGGCTGTGCTGGAATTGCAGGTCGGCCACCTGGATCCGTTCGGCATAGGTCGGCGGCACCTCGCGCTGGCTGTGGTCGATGTAGCCCTGCAGCATCAAGCTGCCGCCGCCGGCCAGGGCGTGGGTCCAGTGTCCCGTCAGGCTGGCGCCGGACGAGCGCACCGTGCCGAGCTTAAGTTTGGTGCCGGTGGAAATCGCCCCCGGCTCCGGCTGGTCGAGCGCACCGCGATAGGCGTTGCCGACCACGCTGAACTGATCGGCGCCGCCACCCCAATCGCGCCGCATGCCGGCCTGCCACTGGTGGCGCGCGTCGTTGACCGGCGCGCCGCTGGCCAGTTCCGTGCGGCGCTCGCCGACATAGGTGGCTTGCAGGCGCCAGTCGCCGCCCCCGCCCTGGCGCAGCGCCACGGCGTTGCCACGCTGGCCGGCGCGCAGCGCCACCAGGCTGCCCTGGGTCGCGCTGGCGGCGCGCGTGGTGATGTTGATGACACCGTTGACGGCATTCACGCCCCACAAGGTGCCGCCGGGGCCGCTGATCACTTCGATCCGCTCTATGTCTTCGAGCATGACTTGCTGGGCATCCCAGCTCACCCCGGAAAAGAAGGGCGAATACACCGAGCGCCCGTCGATCAGCACCAGCAGTTTATTGGGAACGGTATTGCGGCTGCCGTTAAAGCCGCGCGCGCTGATGGCGTAGCCGTAGCCGCTCGACTGCGCCACCTGCAAATTGGGCGCCAGGCGCAGCACCTCGGGCACGGTGGCCGCGCCGGAACGGCGGATGTCCTCGGCCGTGATCACGAACACCGAGGCGGCGGCGGCGGCCAGGCGCTCGGGCTTTTTCGATACCGACGTGACCTCGATATTGGCCAGGTCCTCGATCGACATGTCGGCCATGGTGCCGGCCGCGAACGACGATAGCTGCGCGGACGCCGGCAGCGCCAGCAGCAGCGGCGCGAGTCCGAACCAGCGCGAAAAAATCGTAGTCATGACGCCCCAAGCTCAACGGTGCAACGACGATTCCCAGCATGGATGCGGAACTGGGCCTCACGCAATTTTACAATATTCAAGCCGCTGCACAGAGCGCGCACTATGGTAATCTGCCCTTCGCAAGCGGTGATGCTGTTTATTTGGTATATTAGTCCTAATACGTACTATTTCCAGGAGCAGGTCCATGCAGGAACGCTACACCTCGACGGCGATTATTTTCCACTGGCTCATTGCCGTGCTGATCGTGGGCGCCTTCATCATGGGCCTGGTGATGACCGACATGCCGGGCCTCACCCCCACCAAGCTCAAATACTATTCCTGGCATAAATGGGCCGGCGTGACCGTGCTGGCGCTGGCCGCCCTGCGCCTGCTGTGGCGCCTGACCCACGCCGCGCCCGCCCAGCCGGCCGCCATGCCCGCCTGGCAAAAAAGCGCCGCCCACGGCTTGCACGGCATGCTGTACCTGCTGATGTTCGCGGTACCGGTGTCGGGCTACCTGTACACCCTGTCGGCCGGGATTCCGGTGGTCTACTTCGGCCTGTTCAAGCTGCCCGTCATCATGGCGGCCGACCCGGGCCTGAAACCGGTGCTCAAAGAAGTCCATTTCTGGCTCAACATGACATTGGCCGGCGCCGTCGCCCTGCACCTGGCGGCCGCCCTGAAACACCAGTTCATCGACCGCGACGGCGTGCTCAAGCGCATGCTGCCGTAAGCGACCCCATTCATCCCAAGGAGATTGTATGAATCTTACCAATGGCACTTTGCTTGCCTCCCTGCTCGCCGTGGCGCTGGTCGCCAACGCCGTGCCGCTCAAGACCGACCCGGCCAAAAGCACGGTGTCGGCGTCGTTCAAGCAAATGAACGTGCCGGTCGACGCGAAGTTCACCAAATTTACCGCCAACATCGATTACGATCCGGCCAAACCGGACGCCGCCAAGGCCAGCGTCGAGATCGACACGGCCAGCCTGGACCTGGGCGATCCGCTGATGAACAAGGAAGTAGCCAAGAAAGACTGGTTCAATTCCGCACAGTTTCCTAAAGCGACGTTTGTCTCTTCGGGAATCAAGGCGGCCGGCCCGGGCAAGATGACGGTGACCGGCAAGCTGTCGATCAAGGGCAAGACGAGCGATGTCAGCTTTCCCCTGACGGTGAAAACCGAGGCCGGCAAGCACACCTTCGACGGCACCC
The DNA here is from genome assembly GCF_015689335.1 of Massilia antarctica. Lineage (GTDB taxonomy): Bacteria > Pseudomonadota > Gammaproteobacteria > Burkholderiales > Burkholderiaceae_D > Telluria_A > Telluria_A antarctica. The sequence goes on from NZ_CP065053.1 coordinate 1,222,332, forward strand.
TGCCCATCAAGCGCCTTACCTACAACATCGGCGACGGCGAGTGGAAAGACACGAGCATGGTGGCCGATGAAGTCCTCATCAAATTCCGCGTCAGCGCGGCGCAGTAAACGCAGTACCTTCACCCGCACGCATCCGACATTTCACATCTTAGACAAGGGACACCCATGAAAATCAAGCACCTGATCGTTGCCATGCTCGCCACCGCGACCGCCACCGCCGCCTTCGCCGCCGATACCTACAAGATCGACCCGACCCATACCTTCCCGAGCTTCGAAGCCGACCACATGGGCATTTCCATCCTGCGCGGCAAGTTCACCAAGACCGAAGGCAGCGTGGTGCTCGACCGCGCCGCGAAAACCGGTTCCATCGACATCAAGATCGATGCCGATTCCCTCGATTTCGGTAACGAAAAACTGAACAAGCACGCCAAGGGCGAAGACATGTTCGACGTCGCCAAGTTCAAGGACGCGACCTACACCTCGAAGTCGATCACCTTCAAGGGCGACGTCCCGATCTCGGTCGACGGCACCCTGACCCTGCACGGCATCAGCAAGCCGGTGACCCTGACGATCAACAAGTTCAAGTGCATCATCCACCCGATGCACAAGAAGGAAGTGTGCGGCGCCGACGCCTCGGCTGAATTCAAGCGCACCGATTTCGGCATCAGCTACGCCGTGCCGCCATTCGCACCGGAAGTCAAATTGATGATCCAGGTCGAAGCGGTCAAGAACTAAGCAGCCTTGCTCCAGACGTAAAAAAGCCTCGCTTCCTTGACCGGAAGCGAGGCTTTTTTACGTGCCGCCTGGATTAGGGCGTGTCTGACTGAATCGAAGAGAAAGGCGCAATTCTCCCGTCGTTCCCGCGCAGGCGGGAACGACGCTAAAACGTTATCGAAATAGGGCCACTTCGCACCGATCAGTCAGACACACCCTAGTCAGCCCGGCTTAGCGGCCATCGCGGTCGAAGTCGCCCGGCATGGCGCGCTCGACTTTATCCCATGCCGCGCGGGTGGCCGACTTGGCTTGCTGCCAGTTCAGGCGCGACTTGCCTTTCATGGTCTCCCATTCATCGGCCAGGTTGTTCTCCACCGAATCGAAGCTGGTACCGGCATAACGGCCGCGGCTGTTGTAGCCGAGTTCGTAGGCAGGACCGTAGTCGTCATAGGTGTAGCCTGGCGAATAGTACGGGGCGGTCTGGTAGGAACTGCGCCAGTAAGCCGACTCTTCTTCCGGATTGACCAGCTGGCCAGCCGCTTTACCGGCCATGCCGCCCGCCATGGCGCCGATCGCCGCGCCCGCCGCCATGCCGACCGGACCACCGACCGCACCGGCGGCCGCGCCCATCGCCGCGCCGCTACCGGCGCCCATGCCCTTGGCAAAGTGGTGCTCGTGCAGCTCGTCGCCAGCTTTCGGGTTGATCACTTCGGCTGCGCCCTTGCCCGCCAGGCCACCGGCGATACCGCCGATCGCCGCACCGGCGGCCATGCCGATCGGGCCGGCCGCGGCGCCGATACCGGCCCCGGTCAGCGCGCCAGCGCCAGCGCCAACGCCGGTACCGATGATGTGCTCGCCTTTGTTTTCAGTCCAGCTGCGCTCGATGTGGGTGGCATCTTCATCGTTGCGTGGATTCACACCCATCAGGATGCCGCCATTCTTGATGCCTTCTTCATAGTGCACCACACGTTCCTCAGGGATGCCGGCGCCGATCAGCGCGCCGACCAGGCCGCCGGCAATGCCGCCGGCGCCGGCACCGGCCAGGGCCGCTGCGATAGGACCGGCGACGACCAGGCCAATGCCAGGCAGGACCAGGGTGGTGCCGACGGCGGCGATGCCAGCCAGTACGGCGCCGATGGTGCCGCCGATGCCGGCGCCAACGCCGGCGCCTTCGGCCGCTTTGCTGCCGAGTTCAGTATCGGTATCGTTGAAATAGGTTTTGCGGGTATCGTCCGACATCATCAAGGTGACGTCATCCTTGCTGTAGCCGCGGTCGGCGAGGGAGGTGTAAGCCCGCTCTGCACTGTCGCGATCACGGAACAGGCCGGTGACCATGCGGGAATCTTTTTGGGTCGTGGTGTCGTAATTGCTCATTTCAATTTCCTTTCGAATTTTTGATGTGCGGGGCTCGCATGCAAACCTGGAAATCAATGCCAGTGACGAAACGATAAGGCCGGCTGAACAATGCTTCCGTACGTTGACGCACTCAAAAACAGTGTTTCCAAATGGCACGGAAAAATGCTGCGATGCGGTGGGCGACAGCCGCTGGTTTATATCAAGGATGGGAGCCGTGGCTGCGGCACAGTGGGTAAGGAGAGGGCGCGGTTCGCCCTACCGGCAGCCGCGTTGGCACGCGGCCGGGGCAGCAAGCCGGATCCCCGCGAGACGCGGAGCGCGGCCGGGGGTGGCGGCAAGGAATCATCAGAAAGATGTTGATTCGTCCATTACGTTCGTTGCCGCACCGACCGTGCAATCTCGGCGAATTATTCTTTTTCCATGGCCCGGCGATTGCATGGGGCCGGGGTAAATCACTTAACTAACTGGAGGAATCATTATGTTATTCATCATCTGGATCATCGTCGGTGGTATCTTGGGTTGGCTGGCAAGCATGGTCATGAAAACGGATGCCCAACAAGGCATGATTCTCAACGTCATCGTCGGTATCGTCGGCGCCTTCCTGGGCGGCTGGCTGCTCTCTCCGCTGTTCGGCACGGGCACCATCAATATGGATGACTTCAGCATGTCGTCCTTGCTCGTTTCCTTCCTGGGCGCCGTCATCCTGCTGGCCATCGTCAACCTGCTGCGCCGCGGCAAAGTACGCTGAATGCAGCGCTCCCCATGACCAACGCACACGTGCGTTGGTTTTTTTTTGCCTGGAATATCGATGACCAAGAAACCGCTCCATGTTGCACTGATCAGCTGCATCCTTACCTTGCTGGGAGTGTTTTTGGTTTTCAACTTCATGCCCAGCGAGAAAAAGATCGAGCGCCAGCTGCACCGCATGTACAACACCGACGACCCGCAGTTCCGGCGCTCCATGGGCGTGCTGCTGGGTCCGCCAATTCTCGAAGGGAACCAGGTCGACGTCTTGCTCAACGGCGAGCAGATCTTCCCCTCCATGCTCAAGGCCATCCGCGAAGCGAAACACACGATCACCCTCGAAACCTATATCTACTGGTCCGAATCGATCGGCCAGGAATTCACGCAAGCGCTGATCGAACGCGCCCGCGCCGGGGTCAAGGTGCATGTGATGCTCGATTTTATCGGCAGCATGAAAATGGATGACACGGCCATGAATGCCATGAAGCAGGCCGGAGTCCAGCTGCAGCGCTACCACAAGCCGGTGTGGTGGAAATTCACACGCCTGAACAACCGCACCCACCGCAAGGTGATGGTAGTGGACGGCAACATCGGCTTTACCGGCGGCGTCGGCATCGCCGACCAGTGGCGCGGCGCCGGCCAGGACAAGGAGCACTGGCGCGACACCCACTTCCGCGTGGTCGGCCCGGTGGTCGGCCAGATGCAGGCCGTGTTCGCCGACAACTGGACCAAGGCCACCGGCGCCGTCCTCGACGGCCCGCATTATTTCCCCCCGCTCAAGGCGCAAGGCGGCCACGCGGCCCAGATGTTCAGCAGCTCGCCCAGCGGCGGCAGCGAAAGCATGCTGCTGATGTACCTGATGGCCATCACCGCGGCGCAGGACACCATCCACCTGTCGAGTTCCTACTTCGTGCCGGACGAGCTGACCATCCACGCCCTGGTGGCGGCCGCCAAACGCGGGGTCAAGGTGAAAATCATCACGCCGGGCGAGGACATCGATTCGGACCTGGTGCGCATCGCCTCGCGCGAACGCTGGGGCGCCTTGCTGGAAGCGGGCATCGAGATCGCCGAATACCAGCCGACCATGTTCCACGTCAAGGCACTGGTGGTCGACTCGCTGATGGTCTCGGTCGGCTCGACCAACTTCGACAACCGCTCCTTCAGCCTCAACGACGAAGCCAACCTGAACGTCATCGACCGCGCCTTCGCCGCCGAGCAGGTCGCCATCTTCGACAAGGACTGGGCCCATGCGCGCCGGATTACCCTGCAGGCATGGCAGCAGCGTCCGTGGACCGAAAAAGCGGCGGGCGAACTGGTCTCGCTGGTGGGCAACCAGCTGTAAGGAAGGAGCCGCAGGCAGCGCATGGCGCGGCGCGCGCGCCCGCTGGACAATCAAAATGTGATTGACTATTATTTTGGCGATACGGATACTCTAGGGCGCTCAGCGAGCCACGACTGTTCCGATTGACCAAAACGAGACGAAACGCGAATGAAAAAGACCCTCCTAACGCTAGCCATCCTCAGCACCGTCGCGCACGCCGACGAAGGCATGTGGATGCCGCAGCAGCTGCCACAAGTAGCCAAGCAACTCAAGGCCGCCGGCCTCAAGCTCGATCCGGCCAGCCTGACCAAGCTCACCGAATTCCCGATGAATGCGATCGTCAGCCTGGGCGGCTGCTCCGCCTCCTTCGTCTCGCCGCAGGGCCTGGTAGCGACCAACCACCACTGCGTCTACGACAGCGTGGCGCGCAACTCGACACCGGAGCGCGACCTGCTGGCCAACGGCTTCCTGGCCAGGACCCTGGGCGAAGAACTGCCAGCCTCGCCGGGCAGCCGCATCTACGTCACCAAGGATGTCGCCAACGTCAGCGACAAGATCATCACCCCCGCCGTGGCCAAACTGGCCGGCAAGGCGCGCGTCGACGCCATCGAAAAGAACATGAAGACCATGGTGGCCGAGTGCGAAAAAGACGCCGGCCACCGCTGCACCGTGGCCAGCTACTACGGCGGCCTGGAGTTTTACCTGATCAAGCAACTGGAAATCCGCGACGTGCGCCTGGTGCACGCGCCGCCTTCCGGCGTGGGCAAGTTCGGTGGCGACACCGACAACTGGATGTGGCCGCGCCACACCGGCGACTACGGCTTCTATCGCGCCTACGTGAGCAAGGATGGCAAGGCTGCCGACTACGCCAAGGACAACGTCCCGTACGCACCGAAAAGCTACCTCAAGATCGCCAGGGAAGGCGTGAAAGAAGGGGACTTCATCATGGCGCTGGGCTATCCGGGCAGCACCAACCGTCACCGCCTGCCATCGGAAGTGGCGTTCACCTTCGACTGGAACTATCCGGCGTTCGTGAAATCGTCGGCCGAAGCGCTGGCCATCATCGCAAGTGAAACCAAGAACAACGAAGATACCAAGCTCAAGTACGCAGGCCGTGTCGCCAGCATCAACAATTACTACAAGAACCGCAAGGGCTTGCTGACCAGCTACGAAGGCAGCGACATCCTGGCGCGCAAGACGCGCGAACACGCCGACATGAAGGCCTGGGTCAACGCCAGCCCGGCGCGCCAGAAGGAATACGCGGCCGACATCGAGCAGGTCGAAAAACTGATTGCCCAGCGCGACGCCGAATTCAAGCGCGACTACTACCTGACCATGTCGGCGCCGCGCCTCTTGACCACGGCACGCCGCCTGTACCGCCTGGCCAATGAAAACGTCAAGCCGAACGCCGAGCGCAAATCGGGCTACCAGGAACGCGACCTGCCGGCGATCAAGGCCGCCGTGACCGCGCTCGACCGCACCTACGATGAAAAAGTCGACAAGGCGCTGGTGCTGAACAACCTGAAGAAATATGCGGCCCAGCCGAAAGCCGAGCGCAACGCCAACTTCGACGCTGCGATGGGCGTCGCCGACGGCATGAGCGAAGCCCAGCTCAAGGCCGTGCTCGACAAGATGGTTGGCGGCTCCAAGCTCGGCAGCGCCGCCGCCAGCGGCGAATGGATCGGCAAGACGCCGGCCGACTTCAAGGCCAGCAGCGACAGCTTCATCCAGGCTGCCGTGGCCATGTACGATGCCGGCCTGAAGAGCGAGGCCGAGGACGAAGAGCTGGCCGGCAAGATCCAGCAAGCCTACGCCAACTACATGAAGGCCAAGATCGCCTACATGACCAGCAAGGGCCAGGCGGTCTATCCTGACGCCAACGGCACCCTGCGCGTCACCTTCGGCAAGATTGCCGGCCGCGATCATGGTGCCGACGGCACCGGTTCCTGGACCGCGTTCACGACAGTCAAGGGCGTGGTGGCGAAAGCCACCGGCGAAGGCGAGTTCAACGCGCCGGCGGCGCAACTGGCGGCGATCAAGGCCAAGGACTTCGGCAAGTATGTCGATCCCAAGCTCAAGACCGTGCCGGTGGACTACCTGGCGACCTTGGACATCACTGGCGGCAACTCCGGTTCAGCCGCGTTGAACAGCAAGGGCGAGCTCATCGGCCTGGCATTCGACGGCACCCTGGACTCGATCATTTCCGACTGGGACTTCAACAAAGCCAACACGCGCGACATCCAGGTCGACGTGCGCTACATCCTGTGGAACATGAAGCATGTCGACAAAGCCGACAACCTGCTGAAAGAAATGAACGTGGAATAAGCCGAAGCGCGGTGCTGCCTGAGTCCAGGCGGCGCCGAGCCGGATTCCCGCCAAACATGCCTGCCTCCTCCGGGACGCAGGCATTTTTTTCGCCCATCGTCCTAGGGAGCGCGCCGGCGCTGACAAAATTCTACAATTTATTAATACCAATCTACGACCAATCGAGTTACTATACATTCCAATCTAAGACCACATTTCCCAACCGGGGTCAGACCTCTGATTCGAAACAATTGCAAAACCAAATAGTTTCCCAATCGGGGTCAGACCTCGGTTAGGAAACAAAACGGGGTAGACGCCGCCGAAAGTGGCGGCTTTTAGCAAGCCGGCAGCTCGAACCGCTGGGTCAAGACAGGTTTGTTGCTAATCAGAGGTCAGACCCCGGTTGTAAGAGTTCGGGAGGTGGGCCGTAGGACTTTCAAAAGGTTTTTTCAGGCGGAAAACATGTTCGAAAAACGCAAACATCTGCTCTACTTTTCCCTGTTTTTCATCCTCTATGAGCTGACTGTCTACTTGTCGAACGACATGATCATGCCGGCCATGCCGCAGGTCGTGCGCGCGTTCGCCGCGTCGAACCGCATGATCGGCCTGTCATTGAGCCTGTTCATTCTCGGCGGCAGCATGCTGCAGATCTTCCTCGGCCCCATCGCCGACCGGATCGGCAAACGCAAGGTCATGCTGGCCGGCGTGGCGATGTATCTGGTGGCGACCTTGTTCGTGCCGTTTTCCACCACCATCGCCCAGTTCCTGACCGCCCGCTTCTTCCAGGGCATGGGCTCGTGCTTCATCTTCATCGGCTACGCCGCCATCCACGAGCTGTTCGACGATGCCGATGCCGTCAAGCTGACCGCCATGCTGTCCAATACCACCGTGTTCGCCCCGCTGATCGGCCCCGTGGTCGGCAGCGCCGTCATCAAGGTCGCGCCGTGGGAAGCGATCTTCGGGATCGGCTTTGTGCTCGGCACCATCGCCTGGCTCGGCCTGTTCACATTCATGCCGCGCGCCGAAACCATCAAACCCCGATCCGACCTTGTATCGATCCGCGCCAGCTACCTGACCATCGTGCGCAATAAAAAATTCATGTCGGGGATCCTGATCGCGGCCATGGCTATCACGCCGCTGACAGCCTGGATCGGCCTGTCGCCCGTCATCATCATGGAACACATGGGCAAGTCGTACGGCACCTATATCCTGTACCAGCTGGTGATTTTCTCCGGATTCATCCTCAGCACCATGGCGATTCAAAAACTCGGTGACGGCTTTTCGCTCACCCGCCTGATTCGCCAGGGCGCCGGACTGGCCGTCATCGGCATGCTGGGCGCGGGACTGGTGCATCAGCACGGGCATCTGTTCATCGTCTGCATGTTCATTTTCTCGGCCGGCTTCGGCCTGTTTAACGGCGCCCTGATCCGCCTGTCCTTGACCGCCACCGGCGTGTCGATGAACCTGACCTCTTCCGCAATGAGCCTGCTCTATTGCGTGTATATCGCCGCCGGCGTCGAGATCTATAACCTGGTCTGCGCCCATTTCAATTATTCGCTCGCGTCGTATGCGCTGTTCAACGTGCCATTGGGACTGCTGCTCGGCGCTTGTCTGATGCGCTTTGCGAGACAGCACGACGAGCAGGAACCGGCCCTGGCGCATTCGCCCCAGGCCGAATAAGCAATCGGACACCTGACGGGGGCAGCATGCATATCGATCTGGAATACGAAGCGCTGATCAAGGATCTGAAGGCCGAATTCCTTGCATACAAACAGTGGGAAGCATTCTGCCGGCAAGATGCGCAGGGCGGCGCCGATGCCCAGGCCCGCCTGCAGGCAGCGGCATCGGCCTACTACGGCCATGTGCGCGAATTACGCCACTTCGTGCGCCGCCACGCCAGCGGCTTCGATGCGCGCCGGATCTCGTCGCTGCTCGCCGTCCCCACCCAGGCGCTCAGTGCCGATGAAATGATCATGCACCGGATCTGGCTCGGCGGCGCGCTGCCGCCCATGGCGCGCGAATCGATCCGCCAGTTCGATTGCGCCCTCGACGATATCGGCCCGCTCGACACAGGCCCCTACCGCCTGATGCTGTGGGTCTGGGACGACGAACAATTGCGCGGCGACCCATGCTTTCATCCCGCGCCGGCCGCGCGCCATGTCATCGGCACGTATCTGGCCGGGGCGCGCCTGTTGACGGTGCATTCGCTCCACGCACTGGCGCGCGGGCATGACGCCGCGAACGCGCCGCTGCTGGCGCAATTGCACCACAAGCGCTATTTCGTCAATCTGGCCGATTACTTCCGGCTGCTGATCCTGCACCGCTGCGGCGGCATCTATCTCGACGCGGACACCCTGCCCTATCGCGCCGCCACGCTCTTTTTGTGCAAGCCGGAAGTACCCGATTACGTCAGCTTTTCGGTGAACCGCGACAGCGGCCGCATCGACGCCAGTTTTGTCTGCTGGATGAATCTGTTCAACGACGAAAATGGCGTGCTGGTGGCGCGCAAGGCCAATCCGGCAATCGCGCAGCTGATCGCGCGGATCGATGCGAACCTGGCCGCCATGGGCCACGAGGTGCCCGACAAGTCCCCCGATAGCGCCGCCTGGACCGCGGCCTTGCACAGCGCGACCTACGGCGCCTGGCACGACACGATCGGGCGCTCGCTGACGGCCTGCCACGACCTGGCCGCGCGCCACGGCGTGCTGCATGACGATGCGCCCGAAACCATCGTCAGCGGCCTGCACGGCATGCGCCTGCGCGTCGACGTGCTCACGGGCGCTCCGGTGCCGCTCACGAGCACCGAACAGCACAGTTACGAGCGCTGCATCGCCGCCCTCGTACAGCGCGACTGGACCCTGCCCGATATCCGCGAACTGGCCAAGGTAGCCGCGGTCCTGAGCACCACGGAACTGCCGCGCATGGCCTACGCCGCGCAGTTGCGTGCCCGGCCCGAGGGCTGCCATTACTACTCCTTCCTGTCGCAGGACCCGCAGCTGGATCGGGTCAACGATTTGTTCGGCGCCTATCTGATGGCGCTGAACGCCGATCGCATCCGGCGCGGGAATTTCTGGCGCAAGACGCGCGGCCCCGATACGCGGCAGGAACGCAGGTACGCCAGCATCCACGCCGCCGCACCACGTATCCACAGCGCCCATGCCAATGAACCTTGAGACGCCCGTCTTCGTGCCCGGCCCGCTGATCGGCGACGCCCAGCGCGAGCGCATGGCGGCGCTGCTGTTCGCGACCAGTTATCTCGAATACTGCTCGTACGGCAATCGCCTGCGCCTTCCGCTGGTGGCTTTGCAGCGGCGCCAGAATATCGATCCATTCATCGCCCATTCGGTCGGCCTGTTCGACGCCTCGGGCCAGTTCAACGGTTTTTACACGGCCGCCACCATCGCCGAATTCGGACAAATCAAGACGGTCTCGTATTACCGCGCCGAGATGCATGCCATGGATGCCGCCTATGACGCCTTTATCGCCGCCCACGCGCGCGAAAACGACCTGTTCGTGGCCAGCCTGGCGATCGAGGAGCGCTATCGCGGGCGCGGGCTGTTCAACGTCATGCTGGACCACGTCAAGGCACTGGCGCGCGGCAAAGGCAGCCCGCGCATCGTGCTGACAGTGTGGGAAAACAGCACCGCCATGGGCATGTACCTGAACAAGGACTTCCGCTCGCGCGCGGTATTCGATTACGCGGCCGAGCTGTTTTTCGACCGCCTGCATTTCATGGAGCTGCTGCCATCTGGAGAATCGCAATGAACGACCATATCGAGGCAATCGGCAAGCACAGCGTCGACACGCGCAACCAGTCGACCGTGGCCCAGGCGGCGGCGCGCCTGAACGACCGTTCCAATGGCGCGCCGCTGCGCGTGCTGTCGGAACAGGACTGGGATTTCTGGATAAAGAATGGCTACATCGTCATTCCCAGCGCAGTCGATGGCGCCGCGCTCGACCGGCTGGAGCGCTTGATCTGGGAATTCGAGGAACTCGACCCGGACAATCCCGGCAGCTGGTATCCGCCCGAAAAATCACGCCTGCGAAAAACAGAGCTGAGCTTCAATGCGGGGATGATAGAGTTATACAACCACCAGTATCTGTGGGATGCGCGCCAGGCGCGGCGGGTGTATGACGCCTTTGCCGATATCTGGGGCACGCACAAGCTGTGGGTATCGATCGACCGGATCAATCTGAACCTGCCGCCCGAACTGGGATTCGAATTCAAGAGCTTCATGCACTGGGATTACGACCCCGAAAGCACGCCGCAGAATGTGCAGGGCGTGCTGTCGATCAGCGACCAGACCGATATCGACGTCGGCGGTTTTGTCTGCATCCCGTCGCTGTTCCGGGATTTCGAGGCCTGGCGCCGCACCCAGCCGGCCGATTGGGACTGGTACCGGCCCGATGTCGCGGCCTTGCCGCACGTGCCGGTGCTGTTGAAAAAGGGCGATCTGCTCATTTTTAACAGCCGTCTGTGCCACGGCATTCGCCAGAACGTGTCGGCGAATAAGGTCAGGATGGCGCAATATATCTCGATGATGCCGGCCCAGGAGCACGACGAGGCATTGAAACATTGGCGCATCCGCTCCTGGCGCGAGCGGAAAGCGCCGGCCGGATACAGCCTGCACGGCGATCCGCGAAAATGGGAACAGACCAGATACCAGCGCGCCGAATTGAGCGCGCTGGGCGAACAACTGCTGGGCCTGCGCCCATGGCAGGATACGGAATAACGTTTTTACGGATAGCGAGGAACCACAAGATGCAAACGGATATGCAGCACAACATCGGACAGTTGTTCATGGTGGGCTTCGACGCCCTGGAACCGAACGACCATATTATCGGCCTGATTCGCGAGCGCCGCATCGGCGGGGTGATCCTGTTCCGGCGCAATGTCCACACGCCGGCGCAAGTGTCCGTGCTGTGCCAGAAGCTGCAGGAAATTAACGCCGAGGTCAGCGACGAGCCCCTGCTGATCGCGCTCGACCAGGAAGGCGGCATGGTGATGCGCATCGAACAGGGCGTCACACCCATTCCCGCGGCCATGGCCTTCCAGGCGGCCGGGTCGGTGGAAGAATGCCGGCAGGTCAATTTCATCAATGGCGACGAAATGCGCCAGATCGGCATCAACATGATGCTGGCCCCGGTTCTTGACGTGAACAATAACCGCCTGAACCCGATCATCGGCGTGCGCGCCTACGGCGAAGATGCCGACACGGTGGTGCGCTACGGCATGGCGGCCCTGCGCGGCCAGCAAGACGCCGGCGTGATCGTCACCGCCAAGCATTTCCCCGGCCACGGCGACACCGCCGTCGACTCGCATTACGCGATGGCGCTGGTGCCGCACGACCTGGAGCGCCTGCGCGCGGTCGAGCTGGTGCCGTTCCGGGCCGCCATCGAAGGCGGCGTGGACGCGATCATGACGGCGCACGTGGCCTTTCCGGCCATCGAACCGGATCCATCGGTGCCGGCCACTTTGTCGAAAGCCGTGCTGACCGGCTTGCTGCGCGAAGAAATGGGCTATGAAGGCGTGATCATTTCCGACTGCCTGGAAATGGGCGCGATTGCCGATGGCGTAGGCGTGGCGGCGGGCGCGGTGGCGACCTTGCAGGCCGGCGTCGACATCGTGCTGATCTCGCACCGCGAAGACCAGCAGCGCGCGGCGCTGGCGGCGGTATCGGCCGCCGTGGCGCAGGGCACGATCGGCGCTCAGCGCATCGACGATGCCTTGGCACGGGTGCAGCGCCTCAAGCAGGCGCGCGCGGTGAGCGGCTGGCGCGAGCGCGCGGCCACTCCGAGCGGCTTGATGACACCAGAGTCCATCGCACTGTCAAAAAAAGTGCAGAAGGCGGCGCTGCGGGTGCAGGGCGAGTTCCGCCCGCTCGACCCGGCGCTGCCGGTGAGCCTGATCACGGTCGAGGTGCGTTCGCGCAGCGAGGTCGATGAAGTGGCCAACGGGCGCAATAATGAAGCGCGCAGCTCGATGCTGCCGGCGCTGCAAAAGGCCGGGTACGATGTGCGCGAGTATGCGATGTCGGCCGACGCGCTCGACGCCGAAGTGGCCGAAGCGATCGCCTTCGCCGCCGGCGCGCCGCAGATCGTGGTGCAGACCTACAACGCGATGCTGGTCGAAGGCCAGCGCCGCCTGCTGGCAGCCATGCCCTCAAGCAAGCTGTGGGTGGTGGCGGGCCGCCTGCCGTACGACCTCGACCTGGCGCCGCAAGCGCAAGGCCGCCTGGCCGCGTTCGGCTGCCGTCCGGCCGCGCTCGAACCGGTGGTGGAACGCCTCATCGGCGCCGCATAAGCCGCGCATCAGCCGCCGAGGGGGCGGCGATAACGGATCGCTTACCGATGGCCGTTTTGGCGTAACTCCACCATTGCCTGTCGCATTCGGACAAGACGCTGTACATATGCTCCTTTACATTGGCTGCTCCATCCCACGGAGGAGCCACCATGTCGGACAGCATCAAGCGGCGTCATTTTATGGCAGCATTGGGGAGCCTGGTCGCGGGCGCCAGCCTCGCGCCACCCCCAGCCCGGGCCGCGGCGGCCCCTCCCCGCACCCCGCTCAGCCGCGCGCCGGGCCAGTTGGCGAGCGTCTACGATGTGCTGGTGATTGGCTCGGGCTACGGCGGCGCGGTCATGGCGGCGCGCCTGGCGCCGGGCCGTTCCCTGGCCGTGCTCGAACGCGGCAAGGAATGGTCGCCGGACGCCTTCGCCACCGGCCTGGTTGATACCCTCGCCCAATTTCGCACGCCTTCCGCCCCGCTCGGCCTGTTCGATTACCGGGCCGGCGGCAGCATCGACGTTCTCAGCGGCAATGGCGTCGGCGGCACTTCACTGATCAATGCCAATGTCGTGCTGGCGCCCGACCGCGATATCTTCGGACCTTGGCCGCAGGCAATCCAGGACGCGTACGCCAGCGGCGCCATGGATGGCTACGAAGCGCGGGTGCGCACCATGCTGGGCGCTGATACCGTTACCGAGACGGATGCCCTGCGCAAGAGCTGGTTCCACCTGTCCACCACGGCCGCGCGCAAACGCCAGGGCGCGCCGGTGCAGGCGCGCGCGCTGCCGGTCGCGGTCAACCTGCGCCGCTACCAGGGCCAGCCGAACGCCCAGGGAGTGTGGCAGGCGGCTTGCACCCATTGCGGCGATTGCGTGACCGGGTGCCGGATCGGCGCCAAGAACAGTCTCGACGTTAACTATCTGCCGCTGGCGCGCAGCGGCGGCGCCCAGATTTTCGCGCGCATCGAAGTCGACTGGATCGAGCGCCTGCCCGACAACCGCTGGAGGGTGCATTACCTGGCGCGGCCGGAAAGCGGCCCCGCCGTGGCCGGCTCGGTGGTCGCCGCCAGCGTGATCGTGGCCGCCGGCTCGCTCGGCAGCACCCAGATCCTGCTGCGCTCGCAGGCGCGCGGACTGGCCCTGTCGCCCGCGCTCGGCACCCGCTTTTCCACCAATGGTGACTTGCTGGGGCTGGCCTACAACACGCGCGTGCAGACCAATATCATGGGCTTCGGCGCCGCGCCCGCGCCGTTCGGCCTCAAGCGCGTGGGCCCGACCATCAGCGCCATGGCCGACTATCGCGCCGCCGGCACCCCGGTGGCGCAGCGCTACCTGATCCAGGATGCGGCCATCCCCAGCGCCCTGGTCGACGCCCTGCGCCTGGCCATGCCGCTGTCCGCACCGGGCGGCGGCGATGTTCCGGCCCTGCAGCGCATCGCGCGCGACATCGCCAAACGCGGCACCGACGGCGCCCTCAATCACAGCATGGTGTACCTGGGCATCGGCCACGACAGCGCTTCCGGCAAGGTCGAGCTCGACGCCAGCGGCAACGCGCGCGTGCTGTGGCCCGGCATTGCAAAAGAACCGTTCGGGCAGCGCATGCGCGCCGAAATGGCGCTGCACGCGCAAGCGTTCGGCGGGCGCTATGCCGACAGTCCGCGCAGCAGCCCGCTGTTCGGCGGCGCCATGACCACCGTGCACCCGCTGGGCGGCTGCCCGATGGCGGACCGGGTCGAGGATGGCGTGGTCGACGCCGACGGCCGGGTATTCAATCCGCGCGGCGCGGCGCAGGCCGTGTATCCGGGCTTGCGTGTGATCGACGGCGCCATCGCGCCCTCCTCGCTCGGCGCCAATCCCCTGCTCACCATCGCCGCGCTGGCCGAGCGCGCCGCCGAACGCTTTTCCCAATGAGGCTGAGCATGACCAACTTCCTGCACAAACTGTTGCTGTTGACCGGTCTCGCACTGCTGCCCATCCTGGGCTGGGCGCGCGGCATCGCGTTTTCCGAGGAAATGCACGGTTACGCCTATCATCAGGGCGAATACCGCTCGGTCAGCGTGTATTTCAAGGTCGTGATCGACGATATCGATGCCTGGCGCGCCAATCCCCAGCACCTCGCCAAGCTCAGCGGAGAACTGGTGTTCGACCGGGTGTCGGCCGGCAGCGTCAGCGGCAGCTTGCAGATCCTGGCGCCCGCGCCGGGCGCGGCACCGGGACGGGTGCTGACCTACCGCTTCCAGGGCGCGACGGTGCAGTTCATCGGCATCAAGCACGTCTACAACGATGCCGGCCCCGACTTGTTGGACGACATGACCACCCTGCGCGGCGTGTTCCAGGCGCAAGGCCAGGCCCAGCCGAGCGTGCCGGACTTGCTCAAGGGCGATGCCTGGACCTCGGAATTGCAGTTCGAGTGGTGGAAGCCGACCACCTTGTGGAACTTCTCCTGGTCGTTCAGCACCATCGCCACGCCGTGGTACGAGGAGCTGGCGGTCAAGATTCTGTTCCTCAAGACGATCTTCGGCAACCTGGCCAAGGTGCTGTTCCCATGGGCGATCTGAACCGATGCTGATCCGCGCCGCGCCCAGCGTGTCGACCTTGTACGCCGATGCGCTGGGCGCGTTCCTGGCCGAGCAGGGCTTGCCACGCGACTTGGGCGCGGCGCCCCTTGGACCGCGCCTGTGCGGCAGCGCCTTTGCCGGTCTGATGACGGGCGGCGCGCGCACGCTGGACGACCCGGCGCTGGGCTTGCGCTTCGGCACGCGGGTGGGCGCGGCCGGCTTCGGCATGCTGGGCATCGCCGCGGCCTGCGCGCCGACCTTGCGCGACGCCATCGGCCACCTGACCGAACTCGAATCGATCACCAGCACCCTGGGACGCGCGCGCGTGCTGCGCCGGGGCGAACGCGTACACGTGGTGTGGCAGCCGGCGCAAGCGGTGGCGCCGGCCGTGATCGAGGGCATCCTGGCCGGCTGGGTTTCGTTCGGCCGCTATCTGCTGGGCGGGCAGGCCGACGTGGCGCACGTGTCGCTGCGCCACGGCCGCATCGCGCAGCTAGCAGAGTACGAGGACGCCTTCGCCTGCCCGCTGCGCTTTGACGCCTGCTGCTATGGCGTGACCATTGCCGCCGAACTGCTCGACGCCACCCCGCGCTTTGCCGACGCCGGATTGAATGCCGCGCTCGGCACCTGGCTCGGCCACTGCGCCCGCACCAGCGCGCGCGACGGGGCGGTGTTCACGCGCGCGGTGGGCGCCCTGTTCGCCTCCAGAGTGCCGCTGGTGGAAGCCGACGAAGCGCGCACCGCCGCCGCCCTGGGCCTGGCGCCGCGCGCCTTGCAGCGGGCCTTGCAGCGCGAGGGCGCCAGCTTTCGCCAGTTGCTGGGCGCGGCACGCGCGCAGCATGCGGTGATCGGCGTGCTGCGCGGCGACGTCGCGCTGGCGCAGCTGGGAGCGGCGGTCGGCTTCGAGGAGCAATCGTCGCTGTGCCGCGCCTTTCGCGGCTGGACCGGCTATTCCCCGCTGGTGTTCCGGCAACGCATGGCGCAGGTATTTCGTCCGCTGCGGCTGGCGCCGGAGCCGCACGCGTGATGACCCTGTCCGACGCCAACCGCTGCCGCTTCGTGCCGGGCAGCCGCGCAGGCCATTACGAAAGCTATTTCCTCAGGGCGAACGAGGCCGGC